>JAFUAT010000004.1 GCA_017460625.1 Candidatus Saccharimonadota bacterium
ATTTTTATGCAAAAGTGTATTTAGATAACTACAAAAAGATGGAATTTTTGCCGGCTGACGTAATTGCTAGGGCAACCGATTATATCATGGAAGACATGGAAGCGGTGGAGCTCATGACAAAAAACGGCTATACTTACGAAACTCGTGACGGTGTTTATTTTGATACATCTCTGTTTCCTGAATATGCGGATTTCGCAAGGCTTGATCTAGAAGGTTTGAAGGCGGGGGCCAGAGTTGGATTTTCTGATGAAAAGAAAAACGTTTCGGATTTTGCTGTTTGGAAGTTTATTCAGCCGGGTGAGAAGCACGCAATGCGCTGGGACTTTTTGGGGCGACCTGGTTACCCTGGTTGGCATCTAGAATGTGCTACGATTATACATAAGGAGCTGGGCGAGCCGATTGATATTCATACTGGCGGTATTGATCATATTCCGATTCATCACACTAACGAAATTGCAGAGACTTACGCGGCCTACGGGACGAAACTGGCGCGATTTTGGTTACACTGTGATTTTATTACGATTGACGGGCAAAAAATTTCCAAATCGCTGGGGAACACTTACACGCTAGAAGATTTGGAGGGGAAAGGTTTTTCGGCTATGGACTTTAAGATGTGGCTTTTGTCCGGACATTACCAGGGAACTAGGAATTTTACTTTCGAGAGTCTCGAAGCAGCGCATAACCGTAGACAAAATTGGCGGGAGAGAATTGCTTTATGCTATCAAAATGACATAAAACATGATGATAAAAATTTCGCGGAAATTCTAGATGCGGTTTCGGATAATTTGAATTCTGCAAAGGCTGTAGCTCTTATTGATAATTTGGAACTTAGTCTGGATGATTGGAAAAAAATTGATGAGCTATTTGGACTTAAACTTATTGCTGATACGCCAGATGTTTCTAGTGAGATTTATGGTTTAATCCATGAGAGGGATACAGCCAGAGCGGATAAAAATTTTGCTTTGTCCGACAAAATACGTGATGAACTACTTAGCCAGGGAATTGGCCTAAATGATGGCGTAAACGGTGCCGTCTGGTATTATGTTTCCTAGATTTAAGAGTATGATTTTTCGCACCCCTGTTATTTTGCGGGAGTATGATTTTTATAATAACGAGTAAGAAATTCTTGTTTGTATTCCTTAAATGTTCCGTCTAGAATTGAACTTCTGATTTTATCAACAGTGCTCACAACGAAATACTCATTATGAATTGAAGCTAACACTTTGGCGGTGATTTCGTCGGTTTTAAATAAATGGTGTAAATATGCTCTGCTGTAATTTTTACAACACTCACATTCGCATTCTGGCATGAGCGCTGTAAAATCATTTCTGAATTTGGCGTTTTTGATATTAATACGACCATCCAAAGTATAAAGGGAACCGTTGCGAGCCATTCTAGTTGGGGCGACACAGTCAAAAGTGTCACAGCCATGCTCGGCGCCGACAAATAGATCTATTGGTTCTTGACCCATGCCGAGTAAGTGGCGTGGTTTTTCGTTTGGCAAAATCGAATTTACAACTCTTAGCATTTCATCCATGCCGTCTGCGGTGAATACGCCGCCAATGCCGAAGCCATCGACGGCTTTGGTGGCGCAGTGCTCGGCTGCTTTTTGACGTAAGTCTAGGAATGTGCCGCCTTGGACTACGGCGTACAGATATTGCTCCGTTGGGGCGCTCAAACAGACAGTTCTCGATCCGCTTCGCTCACGCCCGTCGTTACGGGGTTCGCTCGCTAATTTGCTCCCGTTGTCGCAAACGATCTCGAACTGTCTGTTCTTCGCGCTCAACTTGTCATGTCCCTTAGAGCACGTAGAAACTATTCCTGCCCCTAGTCTACTATGCTCTTCTATACAGCGGTCGAGCCAGCGGTGGGTACGAGCCATGGCTTCTTCCATGTCTTCGTGACTATCCGATTTGGCCAGGTGGTCGAACGCCATATGAATATCTGCGCCGATAGCCCACTGGGCTCTCATGGACGATTCTGGAGTCATCTCAAATTTGTCACCATTAATATGCGATTTAAATTTGGCACCTTCTTCGGTGATTTTAACATCAGGCAGGGAAAAGATTTGAAAGCCGCCAGAGTCGGTGAAGGTAGGGCCGTGCCAGCTAGCAAATTCAGCGAGCCCACCGGCTTCTTTGATTAAATCCGTGCCTGGTGCAAGCAAAAGATGGTAGGTGTTGGCTAAAATTGCCTGAGAACCTAACTCACGCATTTCTTTCATAGTTAGAGCTTTGACCGTTGCGCGAGTGGCGGCACCAACAAAACACGGGGTTTTGATGTCGCCGTGAGGAGTATGAATGATGCCGGCGCGCATCAAACCATCTTGTTTTTCTATATCAAACTTTAACATATCAGCATTGAATCTCCATAACTTAGGAAATTATATTTTTCTGCTATGGCGTGGTCGTAAGCGTTTTTTAGGTTGTCCCAGCCGGCAAAGGCGCTTGCTAGCATCAGTACGGTGGATTTAGGGGCATGAAAATTAGTAATCAGCACATCTACAATTTGGAATTTGAAACCTGGGTAAATGAAAATATCGTCTTCGCCTTCGGTTTTGCCAGTCTTCGCATAGTATTCTAGAGTACGCGCGACAGTGGTACCTAGTGCCACGACTCTAGGAGCTGCGGCACTAGCAGATAAGGTGTCTTCTGGGATGCTGTACCACTCGGAATGCATTTTGTGGTCTTCGATGTTGTCAGTTCTGATGGGCAGGAAGGTACCGAGACCAACGTGGAGCGTAAGATATTTAATAATAACACCTTTTTGCTCTAGTTTTTCCATGAGCTCACTTGTCATATTCAAGCTGGCGGTTGGAGCGGCGGCGGATCCCATGTGTTTAGCCCAGACGGTCTGATAGCGTTTTTTGTCTTCTGTTGTAGCATCCCGGTGAAGATATGGGGGAAGAGGCACTGTACCGTATTTTTCAGCAAGTTCGGACAGTGGAGTATTTGATTCTACTTCTGCGATGCCGCCATCAAGAATATTTTTTACAATGATTCTTTCATCCGAAACGGTCAAAATATCGCCTGCATGGAGTTTCCCACGATACATGACACGCTCTATTTTGCTACTGTGTTTTTCTAGGACTACAAGCTCGCGTTTGCGACCATCTGGTAAAGTACAGAATAATCGCGATTGCATCACTCGTGTGTCATTTAAAATTAATACGTCGCCTGGGTTTAAGAAATCAGCTAAATCTTTGTAATACGAATCTTTGATAGCGCCGGTTTTTTTATCAAGAACTAAGAGCCTTGTACTGCCGCGCACTTTTGGCGGGTATTTGGCGATGCGGTCTTCTGGCAAATCGTACAAAAAATCAGATACTAGCATTTTTATCCTTTTCTATTTGTTTTTGATAACGCTCTTCCTCGGAAAAAATGCAGCCGCAGTATTTTTGCATGTAAAGGCCGAGTTCTCTTGCTTTTGCTTGTCCTTCGCGGAAGCCGACGCGAAAATCACGATACAGAAATTCTACACCAGAGAGTGCGGATAATTCTTCACAGACTTTTTTTAGCTCGTCATGCTTTTGGTATGGAGAAACTAAGAGTGTGGTAGTAAAAGCGTCGTAACCATTCTTAGCGGCGAAGCGTACAGTTTCTGTGAGGCGTTTTTTATAGCAATAATTAATACAACGATTGTTAATATCAGAAACGACGTTTTTACAAAATTCGTCTAGGCCATAATCTTCGATAAAAATCGCTTCTATATTTACTGTTTTTGCATAATCTTTTAGGCAATCGCGACGAGTTTTGTATTCGATATATGGATGGATGTTTGGATTATACCAAAAAATAGTCGGCTCTATGCCTTCTTTTCTTAATGAATCAATACAATAAACGCTGCATGGCGCGCAGCAGGTATGCATGAGAACTTTTTTCATAATAATTCTTACCATTATTATACCAAATATGTTACAATTAGTCTATGGAGGAGGTAAATGTCTAAACTTATTGAGACGGACACCAAAACTTTTGTGAAATTTTGGTCTGTACCGTTAGTTATTGCTATCGTCATTATGATTATCTACCAGGCGCTTGCTGGGCTAATCATTATTGGTATTTCGATTTTCTTGGCGCTGGCTTTAAAACCGCTTGTGCGTAGAGTTAATAACTTCTTTACTAAACATTTTGGGACAGAGAAGAAACACCAGACTGCTTCTGCGGTGCTTGCGTATGTGATTGTCGTAGTGGTAATTGGCGGGATTTTGGCAGTAATTGGACCAGTGGTTATAACGGAGACTTATAAGTTTATTCAACAAGCTCCAGAAATGTTTGAAAAGAACTTTGGCGGCTGGGACGGCATCAATGATATCGGAAGGAATTTTGGCATAGAGAATCTTCATAGCGACATCGTTAGTGCGCTTGATAATTTATCGAAGGATTTGATGACGCACCTTGGTTCAAATTTTGTCGCAAGTGTAAGTAGCGTAGCAGATGTAGTGATGAAAGTAGTACTAGTGCTTGTTCTAACTTTGCTATTCTTGCTGGAAGGGCCAACGCTTGTTGATATGTTTTGGAAAAGTATCAGTAGTGGCGAGCCAAACAAAAAACCGATTGTCGTGGCGAGAAGAGTATTTTCCAGGATGGCAAATGTGATTTCGACCTATGTTTCTAGACAGCTTATTGTGGCGGTAATTGACGGTTGTGCCGCAGCACTATTTGTGTTTGTTTTGTCGCTATTTACGGATATTTCGTCTTCGCTTTCTATACCAATGGGAATGATCACAATGACTTTTTATATGATTCCGATGTTTGGTCAATTTATTGGCGGGACCTTGGTGACGCTGATTTTAGCTTCGACTTATCCGCTAGCTGGCGTGATCTTTGCAGTTGTATATATATTATATGCACAAATCGAAAACAATTTGATTTCGCCAAAGATTCAGGGAAATGCACTAAACCTTCCTGCGGTATTCATTCTCTCTGCAGTGGTAATCGGTATGTACATGTTTGGTTTACTTGGCGCAATTATCGCAATACCAATCGCTGGGTGCATCAGAATACTTATTGACGAATATCCAAATATAAAGGCCGCAAATAGGTAGCAAGAATGCAGGGCGGCACGGTCAGAAAATCTGGTTTTTCCAAGAAAAAAATTCGTAAGATACTCACGACGATTTTATTTATTGGATTTTCTGCTGGCGTTATTATTGCCACGGCTGTAAATGAATTTTCCAACAATAAAAACGCGGCGGAGCTCGCGGAAGTACATATAGATGGTTGGCTAGTTTTGCCGGCGGCGCTTTGTTTTCTCGTAATGATTAATCTTGAATACGGAAAATGTATGCTGATGATGAAAAAATCTTCGAACGAGGGTGATTTTTCTAAAAAGGAACTATTTAAAATTGCTTTTAGAACGGTTATGATTGGTCGTTATTATGACAAGATTACTCCAGCCGCTGTAGGCGGTCAGCCAGCACAAATTATGCAAATGAGAAAAACTGGCAAAATTTCTAACGGCATGGCAACAGCGATTCCTATTTTTTCAATGATTTCTGGGCAAATTGCTTTTATGCTGGTGGCAATTCCGGTCTTTTTGTTTTCGGATGTGGCTAGCAGATATCCAGTGCTCGTGGCCACTGCCTGGGTGGGGTTAATATTTTATGCTTTTTGGCCTGTGATGGTAGTAGGAACAATGTTTTTGCCAAAACCAACGGCAAAGCTCATTAATTTTGTGGTGAGAATTCTTGCAAAGATTAGAATTATCAAAAATCGCGATCTTGTAATAAAGACCGTTGAGAAGGAAGTTGGTGATTATGCAAGAAACGTAAAGCGACTCACAAAGCGTCCGGCTGTATTTGGTGGTGTAATTTTGATGTCACTGATTTCTAATACTTTAGCTTCTTCAATTCCATATTTCGTTTTGAAGGCTTTTGGTGGCGATATTGGATATTTTGAATGTTTCTGTTTGACAGTTGGAGTGGAGGCAGCTGTTTACTTTATCCCGACCCCAGGCAATTCTGGCGTGGCAGAAGGAACGTTTTATATGGTGTTTTCTAGATTGTCTACGGGATATGTATTTTGGGCAATGATGCTTTGGCGATTTTTCTCATATTATATATATATTATAGTAGGCCCATTTATCTATCTTTCGCAGCATTTAGAAAAAAAGCGAGGTAACAAATGATTACAAAAAATAAATTATCTAAAAGTAGTACTTCTGGATTTGGAAAAGCAAAAAGAACTACCAAAGATTGGGGAGCAAAAAGGCCTAGCGACAAAAAATGGTTTATTATTCTGCCACTGCTTTTAGTTTTAGTAGCCGGCATAACGTTTGGAATAATTATGCTTTTAAAATCTTTTGGAATTATTGGGCATACAGGCAGCGAGCCTGCAAATGATTCGGTTGAAATGCCATCCGAAGAGGAAATACAATCATACGAAGAAGAAAATCGGGAATCAGAAATTATCCCTTCAGAGACTGGCGAACTTGATGATGGCACAAAAAGTATCCAGCCGATTACTGCTGCTATCTCCAATAACCCAACAATTAATTACGGCAGATTAATGCTAATCAATCCAAATTACACAGTTGAAGATGATTTTATTAGCGCAAGAAAGGGTGAGTTAATTAGTCTTTATACGACTTATGGAATTTTGGAACTAAACTCTTATAATGGCGATAATTTACTCGACCCAGAAGCCGCTTCGTATCTAAGTAAGATGCTTGATGATTATAGTATTTCCAACCCAGGACACTCTATGCAAACCGTTTCGTGTTTTCGTTCGGTTGGAACTAACTGCGGACGGCTTTGTGCGGCTACTGGGACTTCCGACCACCATACTGGGCTAACCTGCGATTTGATTGACCCAGTGTATGGAACTTCACTAGATACCGACCAGTATGACAAACATATAGAGTGGCAGTGGCTAAGAGAAAATTCATACAAATATGGTTTTATAGACAGATTCCCGGAGGCTTGGGCGGGCGGATCAATGAACGAGCCTATAAATGTGGATGCTAAAGGTTCTACTGGATTATTCGAGACTTGGCATTATCGTTATGTTGGCGTCTATGCGGCGACGGAGATTGCTCAAGGTGTATATAATAATGGCGAGTATGATTCTTTGGAACATTATTTGTTAGCTAGAAATTTGCTTACGGATTTATTGAATAGACATTAATCCTATGGTACAATAATAGATATGCTAAAGCTGATGCGGTTCTTAAAGCCATACTGGTGGCAGGTTTTGATTCTAATCCTTGCAACGCTTGGACAAGTTTATGCTACTCTGCAGCTACCGGCGCTCATGGCTGATATTATTAATAATGGTATCGTGCCGGGCAATATGGACAAAGTTTGGCAGGATGGTGGATGGATGCTACTCGTAGTGGTTTTCTCGGCGGTGGCGTCGTTTCTTAGTAGTTATTTTTCCGCAAAAATTGGTGCGTATTTTTCAAGAGATTTAAGAGCTGCTGTTTTTTCTAAAGTACTAACTTTTAACATGTCGGATCTTAAAAATTACAGTACCGCGAGCTTGATTACTCGAACTACAAATGACGTAACTCAAATTCAAATGATTATTACAATGATTTTGTCTTTGATGCTAAGAGCGCCGCTGTTTTGTATTTTGGGTCTCGTGATGGCGATTCGTACCGCTCCAGAAATGAGCTGGATTATCGTCGTTGGGATAACCGCGGTTGTGGTGTCAGCTACAATCATTCTTTCGATTGTTGGTCCAAAATTTAGGATTTTTCAGACACTTGTCGATCGGATTACTCTAGTTACTAGGGAGAATTTAACGGGTCTGAAAGTTGTAAGAGCTTTTAATAATGAATTGGTTGAAACGAAAAAGTTTTCTAAGACTAATAACGAGCTAACAAAACTTTTGATTTTTATTGATAGAATGTTAGAGCTTCAGAATCCTTTGATTAATATTTTCTTTAACGGGACTTCGCTGCTTTGTTCGTGGGTAGGGATTTCACTTCTAAATCAAGATTTTGCGTATTTAGGCAATATGACGGCGTTTTCTGAATACGTTACTTTCGTAATGATGTCGTTTTTGATGCTTTCAATTATGTTTGTGATGCTACCGCGTGCTAATGTGTCTGCGCACAGGATTAACGACGTTCTAATGACGAAAGAAAAAATTCACTTTCCGTCTAAAACCAAGGGTGTGCCAGATAAAAAATCATCCGTCGAATTTAGGAAGGTGGATTTTTGCTATCCTGGGGCAAATGAAAAAGTGCTTGATAATATCTCTTTTAAAGCTGAAGCGGGGCAGACCACGGCATTTATTGGTTCAACTGGCTCGGGTAAATCTACACTGATCAACTTAGTACCACGATTTTATGAAGCATCCAGTGGCGAGATTTTGATTGATGGGATAGAAATTAAAGATTGGGCGAAGGATGACTTAATCAATCGAATTGGGCTTGTGCCGCAACGCGGAATTTTGTTTGCGGGGACGGTAAAGTCGAATATTAAATTTGGTGCGCCTAGCGCAACTGACGAACAAGTAAAAAAAGCGGCCGATATCGCACAGGCGACTAAATTTATCGAGAAGTTACCGGGCGGTTTTTCTGCGCACATTGCGCAGGGTGGCACTAATGTTTCCGGCGGGCAGAAGCAAAGACTCTCGATTGCAAGAGCGATTTGCAAAAATCCTGACATTTTTGTATTTGACGATGCCTTTTCGGCGCTTGATATGAAAACTGACGCAAAGCTTCGTGAAGCGTTGAAACCGATTGTAACTGATGCAGTGGTGTTAATTGTAGCGCAAAGAGTCAGCACTATCAAAGATGCTGATCAGATTATCGTATTAGATCAGGGCAAGATGGTGGGCAAGGGTACTCATAGGGAACTTCTAAAATCTTGCAAGGTATATCAATCGATTGTAAAGTCGCAGCTATCTGATACTGAGTGGAGAAAGGAGATGCATGGGACCACACACTAATACGGCGGGGAATGTAAAAAATAAAAAATTTGCCTGGAAAGAGTTTCAGCGTTCCATTGCTCCGTATATGCCGCCGATTATCATTTCTGTGATTCTCGCGATTGGGTCAGCGATGCTCGCGCTATTCATCCCTAAAATCCTAGGCGACATGACGAACATTGCAGTAAATTCTTATCCAGATATTGACTGGGGGCAAATTAGTAGCAAGGCGATCTTAGTCATTTGTCTATTTACTGGTGCGGCAATTTTGAACTATGCACAGGCGTTTATTTTGGCGGTGGTGTCGGCAAACTACACTAAAGATTTACGTAATGAGATTATTGAAAAAATCCAGCGGATGCCAATTGCTTATTTTGATAAACATAAATATGGCGATACTTTATCTCGGATGACTAACGATGTCGATGTTTTAACTAACTCGATGTCTCAAGAAATTGCGGATGTGTCACTTAGTTTGACCACGTTAATTGGCGTGATGGTGATGATGCTTTCGATTAGCTGGCAACTCTCACTAGTATCATTTGTGGTGGTGCCGATTTCGGTGTTAGTAGTAGGGAAAATTACGAATTTTGCACAGAAATATTTCCGCGAGCAGCAGGCGACGCTTGGGGTTCTAAACGGAAAAATTGAGGAAGACTACGCTGGACATATTATTATTAAATCAAATTCGTACGAAGCAGAAGCGACTAGTAGTTTTCGCGATACCAATGATAAGCTAGCAAAAGCCGCAACAAGAGCACAAGTATTTTCGTCGCTTTCTTTTCCAGCTACACATGTATTTACTAATTTAGGCTACATTGCGATTTGTGTACTTGGTGGGATGGCAGTAATCGAGGGGAGAGTTACGATTGGTAATATCCAGGCGTTTATCCAGTATGTGTCGAGATTTAACCGGCCAATTACAGAAATTGCTTCTACTACGGCTACGATTCAGGCGCTACTTGCGGCGAGCGAACGAATTTTTGAATTTTTGTCTGAACCAGAAGAAGAGCCGGACCCAGAAACGGCTTTGGTGCTACCTAAGGTAGCTGGCGAAGTAGAATTTCATGATGTTTGCTTTGAATATCTGCCAGGTACGCCAGTGATTCGAGATTTTTCTGTTAAGGTTAAACCGGGCATGAATGTGGCAATTGTAGGCCCGACTGGGGCTGGTAAAACCACGATTATTAACCTTTTAATGCGGTTTTATGAGCCGACTTCTGGATATATCACGGTTGATGGTGCGCCAATTAGGGAGATGAAGCGCTCGGATGTAAGAGCAATGTTTGGAATGGTTCTTCAAGACACTTGGCTGTTTTCTGGCACAGTAGAAGAAAACCTACGCTATGGCAAGAAAAATGCCACCACTGAGCAGATAAAGAGCGCAGCTAAAGCTTCTAATGTGGAACATATAATCGAAGCGCTCCCTAAAAATTATAAGTCGGAGATTTCAGAAGATTCTGATAACGTTTCGGCTGGTGAAAAACAGCTGATTACAATTGCGCGAGCGATGGTAGCAAATCCGCCGATGATGATTTTAGACGAAGCTACGTCGAATGTAGATACGAGAACGGAGCAACTAATTCAGGATTCTTTGGAAAAATTAACTGATGGCAGAACTTCGTTTGTGATTGCGCACCGACTTTCTACGATTCGGAATTCTGATTTGATTTTAGTGATGAGGGATGGTCAAATTGTAGAGTCGGGAAATCATGACGAACTTTTGAAGCTCGGCGGATTCTATGCAGAACTATATAATTCACAGTTTGCAGAAAACTAGTAGGAACTTTTTAGTTTTTAGCCGTTTAACGGCAACTGTAAAGAGGTGATAATGCTCTTAAAGACTTCTTCAATGGTACCGGATGCGTCCAAAGTTTTGACGTTAAATTCGGTGGCGATTTTTAGATAGGCGTGATTAACTCTTTGCTGGAAGTCATCTGGCTTTAGCTCGAAGGTTTCCTTGGATTTGCCGCGACCGCTTTGACGTTTTTCTCGAATTTCATCTGAAACTGTTAAAATAAAGCCGTGGTCTGGTTTATAATATCTTTCTGGCAGGGATTCGTGCGTGATTTTGATGATTTTGCTTCTAGATACACCTTCGCCGTAACCTTGATAGGCAAGAGTAGACCACCAGTTGCGAGCGGAAATTACGACGCCGCCGACTCTCAAGGTTGGCTCGGCAATTTTGCGCCAAAGCTCATAACGGGCGGCAGTAAAAAGTAAAACATTTGTCATTGGTTCCATGTTATAATCTTTGCCGCGGACGAGAATTAAATCATGGATATCATGAGCCTGCTTTAGATCGCCATCTGGCTCGTCCATGACGACGACCTTTTTGCCCTGTTTTTCGAAATAATCTTTTAAGAGTTTTGCCTGGGTAGATTTACCAGTGCCATCTTGGCCTTCTATAACGATATACATTAAATTTCTCCTTTGTATTTTTCGAAACATGCTGGGCAAAGTGCACGGTATTCGACTTTTGACTTGCCGTCGTCGATTAGGACGTCTGGGCCATCCGTCATCAGTTTGCCATTTAAGAATCTAGCGTTTAAAGTGGCTTTTTTGCCACACTCGCAGATGGTTTTGATTTCTTCGATATCGTGTGCAAGCTGAAGCAGCCTAGTGGCGCCTTCGAACCCGCCATCTTCGCATTTAAAGTTTAATCTAAGCCCATAGCACATGACTGGGATATCGAGATTAATGGTAACGAGCATCAGCTCATCAACTTGTTTTTTGGTTAAAAATTGTGATTCATCTACTAGGACGCATTGGACATCTTTATATTCTTCTAGGATTATGTTGTAAAGATTGGTGGATTTGTCAAAACAAAAATTGGTTTCTCGCTCTGGGCCGATACGAGTAAACAACTTGGTGCCGTGCTTGGTGTCGGTGGCTGGCTTGATTACGCAAACTTTGTGACCGCGCTCTTCATAATTAAAAGCGACCTGGAGTAGTTGCATGGTTTTGCCGCACCCCATCGCACCGTAGCGAAAATATAATTTTGCCATATTGTATATATTATACCACTCTTTTATAGTGAATTAATTTTGGTGATTTTGGGATGATTGTTTGGATAGTTTTTTGGATAATTGTTTGTGGGGATTTATATTGTGCTGATAATTTTGGTATAATTGGTTTATGGATGATTCTTGGAAAGCGTTTCTAAATGCGGAATTTAATAAACCGTATTTTAAGGAACTTGCGAAATTCTTGCACGATGAGTATGAGAAAAAGGTGATTTTTCCGCCAAAGAAATTGGTGTTTTCGGCTTTTACGACGGAGCTTGATAAGGTAAGGGTAGTGATTTTGGGGCAAGACCCATATCACACGCCAGGGGCGGCGGAGGGGTTGGCATTTTCGGTGCCGGCGAGTCAGCCCGTGCCACCATCGCTCGTTAATATATATAAGGAGATTGATGCGGATATCGGACGGCATAATAATACCACTGGCAGTTTGCGGTCGTGGCAGAAGCAGGGCGTGCTGCTTCTTAACGCCGTACTTACGGTCGAGGCGCATAGGGCTGGCTCACATCGGGGGAAAGGTTGGGAGACTTTTACTACGGCGGTAATTTCCTATCTAAATACTAATTGTAGTGGGCTGGTTTTTATGTTGTGGGGCAGAGACGCCAAAAATAAAAAATCTTTAATTGACGGGTCGAAACATTTAATTCTTGAAGCGGCGCATCCTTCGCCTTTGTCTGCCTATAATGGATTTTTTGGGTGCAAACATTTTTCAAAATGCAACGAATATTTGACTCGGCAAGGAAAAGAGCCGATTAATTGGTAGTTTTTAATATGATTTTGGGACTAAAATTGGTTTTTGTTTGTTTTAGGTTGTTTTAAGGTTTATGATTTATAATTTAATTAGAAAGGAAAATATGGACGAGAACGAAATTATTTCTAAAAACGACAAACGCGAAAGGATGCCGGTAGCGCAAAATGGGGAAGGTAGCAGCGGCGAAAGTAGCGAGAGCGGTGGAACCCCGCCGGAAATGCCTTCGGATATGTGTGATATTAGTAGCGGTGATTGCGAAACGCCGGTGATGTGCGAGATTGATGATGAAAACTGCGAAATGCAGGAACCACCAGAAGGTTTTAATGGGGAAAGACCGGAAATGCAGGGCGGAATGGGACCTGGGGGAAGGGGCGAGTTCTTAGGACAAGTTACTGCTTCTTCTGACAGCGTGCTACATCCTGTGGCGTATCTTGCGATTGGCGGGGGGAGCGTGATACTTGGTGCGCTGATTTCTTATGCGTGCTTTTCTAAGTTTTTTCATTTGAAACCAGGAAAGACCTTCGACACTATGCCAAAGATAATTTGGTGCACGGTAGTGGCAGTCTTGATAGCTGTGGGACTAATCACGCTTGGGTACTTCGTGCCGGTGTGGTGCAGATAGGTGCCTAGACCCATTTTTTAAGACGTTTATATTCATCGGAATTTTTGTCGTAGGAATCTAGGATGTCCTGAGTGTAGGTTTTGCCGTTTGAAATGTTTAGAGTTTCTACTTCTGGCATGGATGCGAGCAAGCGCACGATGGCCTCGTCTGTTTCTATGTTGGTCATAGACTTCTTTGGGTCGGTGGAATGAGAATGGACGCGAAGCTCTTTATAAACAAAGCGTTTGATGCCGGCCTGGAGACAGTATTTCAGACAATTCTCACATGTGGCAACGCGGTTATAAACTGTGCAACCGGTTAAATCGCGACGGGCAAAAATCACAGCGTTCATTTCGGAATGGATGGCGAAATAATATTTCATTGGACGCTCGCTCAAGGTCATTTTGGACTCGTCGGCGCCTTGAACCATGCCGTTATAACCGAGTGAGACGACGCGCTTGTTTTCGTCTACGATAACACAGCCCATTTTGGACGATGGGTCTTTACTTTTTAGCGCAACCGTTTCGGCGATTTTCATGAAATATTCGTCCCACGCTTGTGTCTTTTTATCCATAATTCCTCCAATTTACCCCTATTATAGCACGAATTTAAAGGTGGGGGGTTGATTTTTCAAAAGATTTGTGACTATAATTTTGAAACTAAAAAGAAAGGAGTGTTTTATTGAAGAAAAAGCTAATGTTTGTGGTGGGAATAGTAGCATTTTTTGGAGCTATTTTTGGCATGCCGGCAACGAAAAATGCGTCTGCTCTGAGTTGCCCGGAGCTCAAAATCGTATTTGCGCGGGGGTCGGGAGCCGAGAAAGATACAAATGACAATTTTCTCGAATTTAAAAAGACGATTGAAGAAAAGATTGGCGGGTGGGGAATTCCGCATGACTACACGGATTTGGACTACACGGCAATTGGTGTGGGAGCGGATAACCTTGATACGCTGATTGGTGCGTTCTTTGGGGCGGGGGAAGCGTATGATTTTGGTGCGAGTGTGGATGACGGAGTGGAGAAATTGTCAAAACTGGTCAGTGCTTGTCCGAATAGTAAATTCGTGCTAGGCGGATATTCGCAAGGAGCGATGGTAGTGTCGCGCGCAATTCATAGTTTGCCTGCCGAAAAAATTATATATGCGGCGACGTTTGGTGACCCAAAAATTTACTTGCCGGAAGGTCGGGCGTGGGGAGCTTTAACGCCGTTTGAGGCTTTTACGGAGTCAAGTAAAAATGTGTTTCGGACGGGGATAATTCCGGCGGCCTGTAAGAATAAAAATTTGTCAGATTATAGAATGTACGTGCCAGATTGCTATACGTACGAAGGCTTGCTTGGTTCGTATCAGCCATATGAGCCTGCGGGATATAGCGGGAAACTAGGAACTTGGTGTAATAAAACTGATATTTTTTGTTCGTCGTATCTTAGTGTTTCTAGTCATGTAGCTTATATTTCTGATAAATTGTACGAAGATGCATCGCGGGTGATTGCGAAAAAAGTTGGCGCTGAATTTGGCGTGAAAGACGAATACGTTTCTGCGCACGATACTGTGTTTATGATTGATTCTACGAATTCTATGACCGAGCTAATCGAACAATATAAAAAAGAGGCCCTGAACCTTGCAAGAAAAACACTTGATAGCGGTGGCAGGGTAGCGCTTTTTGATTACAAAGATAAATTCTTTGATAACGTAAACCCGTACGAGTATTGCAACTTTGACACTTGTACACTTGAAACGTTTGAGCGAGGACTTAATGCGATAACTCTAAGCGGTGGGGCGGACGACCCTGAGTCTTTACTTCATGGGAGTATGTATGTAATGCGGAAGCTGAATTGGAGTCTTGGAGCGACAAAATCGATGATTGTTCTAACTGATGCGACATATCATACTATGGACGCAGATGGAACAACTCTTAGAGACGTGGTGAAATTAAGCAAACAAATCGACCCGGTGAATTTTTATATTATCACGCCGGAGAAAAATATACCATTTTACCAGGATTTGGCAAGTCAGACAGACGGAGCGGCGGTTTCATCTGCAAGCGATTTATCACTTTTGACCGAGATGGTGGTGAATCGGTATGATAGCTTGCCAAGAGTAGAAGAAGATGAAGAATTCGACGGGGAACTGCCAGTCGTGGCGATACGCGAAGTGGTAGATAATAACGATTCGGTGATGGTGCGGTTTCTAAATAGTGGTACCAAAGTGATGGTGTTTTTAAACGATGCGTTTCTGGGTGTGACACAAGACGATTCCGTGGTGATTGACGGTCTAAATCGTAAAATTCCAAACACGGTACGGCTGGTGCCTATTAATGAGACACGGAGAGGAAATGGAGTAAATGTGGAGATTCGGACAAAGGATGATGGCGACGGCAATAGTGGTGTGAGTGGTGTTGGCGCTACAGGAAATATTGATAATATAAATAGTGACGATGGTGCGCGTGAAATAAAAATTCTGGTGCCGAAGGCGCCAAATACAGGGAGACGCTAGCTACTTAGTGCTACCAGTTAGATGCCAGTGGTCGCCGTATTCGCATTTGTACACACCGAGTTTGAAGTTTAGATGATGGTCGTATTCGGCCACGCGAGCGGCGGCTTCGGCTTCTTCCTTTGAATCAAAGCAAATCTTGTGTTGGTCGCCAACCCAGCAACGTTTTGGCTCGTAAATTTGGTTTAGATTTGTGTTTTTTGCCATATATTTTTATTATATCACATGTTAGAAAATATGTCAAGTTTATATCTTGAATATCTATTCGTCTTGTGATATAATTAACGTTATGGTTTCGAATAAAGAGATGATTAGAAATGTGGCAATCATTGCCCACGTTGACCACGGCAAAACTACACTTGTCGATGGGCTTTTGAAGCAGTCACATACTTTTCGTGATAATCAAGCCGAAATGAGTCAAACGCTAATCATGGATTCGATGGATCAAGAACATGAACGCGGTATTACGATTACGGCTAAACAGACTTGCGTATATTATAATGGTTATAAAATCAACATTATTGATACTCCGGGACACGCAGATTTTTCTGGTGAAGTCGAGCGGACATTGAACATGGCAGACGGCGTGATTCTAATCGTAGATGCGCAAGAAGGTCCGATGCCACAAACTAAATTTGTTTTGTCGAAAGCTCTTGATTTGAAATTAAAGCCGGTAGTGGTGATTAATAAGATCGATAAGCCGGCGGCGAGAATTGACGAAGTTTTGTCGGAAATCGAAAGTTTGTTTTTGGAGCTGGCGACTGATGAATCTCAATTAAATTATCCTGTTTACTATGCAATTGCTAGGGAAGGAAAAGCCGGGAAGACCACCGAGCTTGATGATGATTTGCATGTAATCTTTGATTCGATTATTAATGATATTCCGGCGCCATCGGTAGACTCGGATGCCTCTTCGGCAAGACTTTTGGTGGCAGCACTAGCATCTGACAATTATCTAGGGAAATATTGTATTGGTAAAATCTTTGATGGTAAATTAAAGAAAGGACAGAGCGTTAAGGTGCTTCAAAAGGTGGCTAATGGGCCGTCAGAATTAGCGCTCCGGGCCGCTGACTCATCCGCCGCATTTACTATTAAGCCTGGGAAAATTGAGAATTTGTTTATTTACAAAGGACTTGGAAAAGAGGAAGTGTCGGAGGCGATTGCTGGGGATATTGTGGCGATTACTGGAGTTAGTGATGCGAGTATTGGCGATACGATTGCGACTGGTGAAAAACCAGAGGCTTTGCCGACAATTGAGCTAGAAGCGCCAACTCTTTCTATTTATATTGGGCCAAATACTTCACCGCTTAAGGGGCGTGAAGGTGAATTTACGACTTCACGGCAAATTGCTGAAAGACTTGAAAGAGAGCTTGAAACGAATATTGCTCTTAAGATTAAGCCTGATGGACTAGGCTATAAAGTGTCTGGACGTGGTGAGTTACATTTGTCGGTTTTAATTGAAACGATGCGCCGAGAGAGTTATGAGCTCGAAGCGGGTCGGCCGGAAGTAGTTTATCGCGAGATTGATGGTGTAAAACAAGAGCCGATTGAATCTTTGACTGTGGAGGTGGCGCCAGAATTCGTGGGTGCTGTTTCGCAGGAGCTTGGGATACGTAAAGCGGAGCTTAAATCTCAGGAACTAACTTCTACGGGTGACACGAGATTTGTTTATGAAATATCTACAGCGGCTTTGATTGGGCTTCGAAATAATTTACTGACAGCAACTAAAGGTACCGTAATTATGTCTTCGATTCCGTCTGGGTATCGTCCGGTAGATTCAAAATATCGACCAGAAAGAAATGGGGCTTTGATCGCATCGGAAGATGGGGTATCTACCGCTTATGCTCTTGATGCGGCGCAAGCGCGTGGTATATTATATATACCGCCACAGGTTCCAGTGTATCAAGGTATGATTGTGGGGCTTTCCAATAAGAAGGACGATCTCGACTTTAATGTATGTCGTGAAAAACAATTAACCAATATGAGGACGCACGCTTCGGATGGGGCAATTCAACTTACGCCTTATACGCAACTATCACTAGAGCAGTGTCTTGACTTTCTTTTGGATGATGAGCTTCTAGAAGTGACGCCTAAATCACTTCGGCTAAGGAAACGCCAGTTAGACCCGATTAAAAGGAAACGGGAAAATCGTGCTGATAGATAGTCACTCGCATCTACATGACAAAGAGTTTTTCTCGGCGAAGGAAGCTAAAGAAGCATTAATCCGGGCTCGCGAGAAAGGTGTTTTAAAAATTGTTTGCATTGGGACGTCGCATGCTGATTCGCTTGCGGCGCAAGAATTTGCAAAGTCTTATAATGATGTTTATTGGACTTATGGAATACACCCGGAAAACGCTGGATGCGTGGATGATTTAATGACTCTGGCTTCTGATGCTCGGCCGGTGGCGATTGGTGAAGTGGGGCTTGACTATCATTATGATGGATACGACCGCGGTGCGCAGATTCGGTTGTTTGAACAAATGTTACAACTGGCACGCGAGCGAGATTTACCACTTTCTTTCCATGTGAGAGAAGCGTTTGACGATTTCTTTCCAGTGATTCAAAATTTCCCTGGGGTTCGCGGAGTGGTGCATTCTTTTTCTGACAATAAGAAAAATTTGAAACGAATTTTAAACGAAACGAATTTTTATGTGGGGGTAAACGGAATGGCGACCTATTCGACTTTGCCTACGCCGCCGCTTGATAGAATTTTGCTTGAGACCGACGCGCCTTTTCTTACTCCGGCGCCATTTCGGGGAGAGAAAAATGAGAGTGGTTTTATTCGCGAAATTGCTCTGTGGCTTAGTGAAAAACTTGAGGTTGATTTTGGCTTGGTGGAAAAAGAGACAACCAAAAACGCCTGCGAGCTGTTTAAATTTTAGGTTTTGCGATTTTGGCGTTTTGTATACTAGAGCGGGGGTGGGTTTTTCTTGAATTTTATTCCAATTAGGGTTAAAATGGATTTATGGAAAATATGCGTATTAATAAAAGAAACAAATGGCCACTTGTAGCTTTCATTATCGGTCTTTTAGCGTTAGCTATTGGTGCGGTGGTATTGATTATTCGTTTAAATTCAGGTCCAGATGTCTCTGATGGTGATTATCTGACTCAAGAAGGTGAATGGGTACGCGAGGACAACTCTACGGTTATTTGGGACTTTACCGACATTGGAAATGGTAGACTCACTACTGATGGACACCTAAATAATTATGCTTTTTCTTGGTCAATCGAGAACGGAAAACTTACAATCGAAACTGATTGGTTGTATGATTTGAATGACGAATTCGACTACAAGATTGACCGAAACGCTGGGATTTTGACTATTACTAGAGCCGATAAAGGCGTAGAAGTAACTTTTAAAGCACGAGAAGACACTAGTGCGCCAGATGTTATAGAGATATCCGAGTAATAGGCATAAGCGTTTTTATAATCTGCTATTTTATGTTATAATTTTGATATGATTTATTTGGACCATGCGGCGGCGACGCCGGTGTCAAAAAAAGCCTTAAAGGCGATGGAGCCTTATTTTTCTGATGATTTTTTTAACCCTTCAGCGGCATATTTGCCCGCTAAAAAGGTGGCGGCAGACTATGAAAACGCTAAAAACGTAATAGCGCATGCGATTGGAGCTAAGGGTACCGATATTGTGATTACAGCTGGAGCCACCGAAGCGAACAATTTGGCGTTTTCCTTCCTAGATAAAGGATCTGTGCTTTATCTAGAAACCGAGCATGATTCGGTGCGGAAGGTGGCGGAGTCGTATGGCGGACAACCGATAGGTGTGGATAAAAATGGGCGGATCTTAATTGATGATTTGAAGGCAAAAATGACCGACGATGTAATGCTTGTTTCGGTAGCGCTTTGTAATAATGAAATTGGTACGATACAGCCGCTTTCTGAAATCGCCGCGTATCTTCGAGAAGTAAAAATGGATAGACTGGCGCGCGGAGTCAAGCGGCCGGTTTATTTACATTCGGACGCTTCGCAAGCAATGAATCTTTTGAATGTAAATATCGCAAGACTCGGGGTGGATCTTTTGACAATTAATTCCGCAAAGGTCTATGGGCCTAAAGGCGTGGGGGCGCTTTATGTATCGAGAGACGTAAAGCTTAGCCCTGTTACTTTGGGTGGTGGACAAGAAAAAGGACTTCGTTCTGGGACAGAAAATGTGCCGGGCGTGATTGGATTCTCTGTGGCAGTGAATGAAGCGTATGAACACCTGAATGGGAATCGCAAAAAATATGCCGAGCTTAAAAGAATTTTGCTGTCGGAACTTGAAGGATATGAGCTAGTTAATAAAAAGCATACACTTGACAATTTCGTTGTTATATGCTACAATGGTATAGATGCAGAGAGATTAATCTTTCTTCTTGAAGACAAGGGTGTATATGTGTCTACTGGGGCGGCTTGCGCTGCTTCAAAAGGGGTGAAATCGCATGTGCTTAAAGCGATTGGGCTGTCGGATTCGGAAATTGCTGGATCGCTTAGATTGACTCTTGGCGAGACTAATACCAAAGAGCAGATTCACGAGGCTGCAAGACTGATTAATGAAGCAGCTAATATCGAGAGGAGGCGAAATGGATAGCTTTTTAGAGTTAGCGCTCCGGGGTAAAAGCCCAAGTCTTACTAACTCTAAAAAGCTATCCATTTCGCCCCATAACCCTTCAGAGTTAGCGCTCCGGGGTACCAAACCTACCGTATTCGTAGGGATGTCTGGTGGGGTGGATTCGAGTGCGTCGGCTCTACTTTTGAAACAACAAGGATATAACGTCAAAGGCATTTATATGAAGAATTGGTCAAAGGATTTGCCTGGTATGAAATGCCCGTGGGCGGAAGACCTTGCCGATGCGAAACGAGTTGCAGTGAAGCTCGGGATTGATTTTGAAGTTTGGGATTTTGAAAAAGAGTACTATGAAAAAGTTGTGGAATATATGATTTCGGAGTTTAAAGCTGGAAATACGCCGAATCCTGACGTTATGTGTAATCAAGAAATAAAATTTAAGCTCTTTTACGAAAAGGCGATGGAAAGGGGTGCTGACTTTATTGCTACTGGACATTATGCTAGAGTATCAGAGTTTGAACCTGCCTTTCCTTCATCTGGACTTAAATTTTCAAGCACGTCATACACTGGGACGCGGACAGAACCGTCCCTTCGGGACGAACCTGTCCGGTCCGTCAGGAATATACGTGTTGAAAATTCAAATCAAATTTACGATTCGGGAAAGGCAGGTTCAAACTCGCCGATGCTTATGATGGCTGTTGATCAGAGCAAAGATCAGACGTATTTTCTTTATCGGATTTCTGATGAAGCGCTTTCTCGCACGATTTTTCCGATTGGGGGTATGCTCAAGAAAGATGTAAAGAAGTTTGCCCAAGAAAATGGTCTTCATAATGCCTATAAAAAGGAGTCAATGGGGGTTTGTTTCGTTGGTGAAGTTGGAATGAGAGACTTTTTGAAAGAATATATCGACATTGCTCCTGGAGAAATCCAAGAAATTGAAACAGGGAAGGTGGTTGGGCATCATGAAGGCGCGGTCTTTTATACAATTGGGCAAAGACACGGACTTTATATTTCTGGGAATGTTGGCGAAATAAATACCGGACTACCGTATTATGTAGTTAAAAAAGATTTAAAAAATAACATCGTGTATGTTTCGAGGGATTTGAATAATGCAAATATTTGGACGGACGAGCTTAAATTGAAAGATATAATCGTTCGTGACTATGGCGGAAAACCGGTTTCTGATGTTCTAGTGCGTTTAAGACATCTTGGGCAGTTGATGCCAGCAAAATTAGATGGGGATACGCTACGTTTTGAACAAAAAATCAAAAGACCAGCCAGCGGACAATCTGCTGTATTTTACCAGGACGAGGTTTGTCTTGGTGGGGGCATTATAATATAATTGACATTGTGTCAATTATATTTTATGCTACCATCATCGCAATATCTGTACAAAGCAGTATCGTAGCCACCATACTTAGGGCAGTTACGATATAAACATGCCATTTTTCGGTTGGGCTGACGCCTTTGGCTTTACACGCAGTACGACTTGAAGCCTTTTTGTGGGTTCTTGAAGACACGGTCGTCTTTTTTGCGGTTTTGGTTGAATTTTTCTTTTTAGTTTGGGGCATATAACTCCTTTTTACTTATGCTTATCACCATTATAGCATAGTTTGTCAAATTGTGGTATAATTTTTGCTATGGATGCAAATGAAATTCGTCAAAAATTTTTAGATTTTCAGGTTTCTAAGGGGCATAAAATCATTCAACCGGCGCCACTTGTGCTCGAGGGTGATCCGACCACGCTTTTTACTGGGTCGGGAATGCAGCCGCTTTTGCCTTACCTACTTGGCAAAGAGCATCCAGATGGTACCAGGTTGACAGACGCGCAGCCATCGATGAGACTTCAAGACATTGAAGATGTAGGTGATCCGAGACACACGACGGTTTTTGAAATGCTCGGAAACTGGTCGCTAGGTGATTATTTTAAAAAAGAGCAGATTGAGAATTTTTTTGAATTTTTGACTCAGATTGTTGGGCTTGATCCTTCAAAGATTTACGTGACTTGTTTTATCGGAAACGAAAAGTACGGGATTCCGAAGGATACTGAGGCGGCAGAAATTTGGCAAGAAGTTTTCAAAAAAGCTGGAATTGACGCGAAAATTGCAGAGATTGGCTCGGCTGCTAGTGGCGACAAGCGCGGAATAAAAGAAGGGGAAAGAATTTTCTTTTATGATGACAAAGAAAACTGGTGGAGCCGGGGCGGCGGAATCGATTCGACGCCACTTGGAGATCCCTGCGGGCCAGATTCGGAAGTATTTTATGACTTTGGTGAAGATAAACAGGACGTAGAAAAATACGGGCTTTCGCATCCGGCTTCCGATGGTGCAAGGTTTATGGAAATCGGAAACCAGGTGTTTATGCAATACAAACACTCGGAAGACGGCAGCTTTAAAGAGCTTGAAAAGAAAAATGTAGACTTTGGTGGGGGGCTTGAAAGAATTGCCGCCGCGGCGATTGGTTCGTTTGACGTGTTTAAGATTTCTTTGATGAAGCCAATCATAGATAAGCTAGAGGAGATTTCTGGAAAATCTTATGACAATAATACCGACGAAATGCGAGTAATTGCTGACCATATTCGTGGGGCATATTTGCTGGCAGCTCAAGGGTTGACTCCATCCAATAAAACTCAGGGTTATGCAATGCGGCGTTTGGTGCGCCGAGCAATACTGCGGGCGCTCGATCTCGGGATTTCGAATAACTTCTTGTCGGAAGTCGTACCGATTGTGGCCGAGAATTACAAGGATTTGCCGGATTCAATTTTGACTCATCGCGAGACGGCGCTAGATGTGCTTTTAAAAGAAGAAAATGCGTTTAGAAAAACTTTAAATCGTGGGCTAAGAGAGTTGCGCAAACTCTCTACTCGAGGTCATTCGGAGCGCGGCAGTGCGAGATTAAGCGCCGAAACCCCTGTGGCGACAGGGGTTTCGGACGCGGGCCGAGAGAAGAGAGTTGAGCAACTCTCTGGCGAGGATTTGTTTATGCTTCAGGATACTTACGGTTTTCCGTTTGAACTCTCGGTAGAAGAATGTTTCCGTGAAGGGATTGAGCTTACGCCGGAGTACCGAGCGGAGTTTGATGCTGCCCTGAAAGAGCAAAGGGAACGAAGCCAGACCGCGTCTAAGGGTATGTTTAAGGGCGGGCTAGTTGACCACGGTGAGACTACGGTAAAATATCATACTGCTACGCATTTACTTTTGGCTGCGCTTCAAAAAGTGATTTCTCCTGATATTGTTCAGAAAGGCTCGAACACTACGGCTGAAAGGACTCGGTTTGATTTTAATTGCGACCATAAATTAACACCGGAGGAAATTACCGCGGTAGAGAATCAGGTGAATGAATGGATTAAGGCTGATTTGCCAGTAGTGTTTGATGAATACGAAAAGGCTTATGCTCGAGATGTTTTGAAAGCGCACGGGCAATTCTGGGATAAATATCCAGAAGTTCTAAAGGTTTATACAATTGGTGATTTTGAAAATCCGGTTTCGCGCGAAGTTTGTGGCGGCCCACATGTAGAACACACTGGCGTGATTGGTAAATTTGTGATTAAAAAAGAAGAGTCCTCTGCTGCTGGAGTGCGCAGAATAAAAGCTGTAATAGAATAGCTAACAAGTAAAATTGGCTAATTTTGAAGAAGCTTGGCGAATTTTGCGCGGAGACTGTTATCTTCTGGGATTCCTGCTAAAGTATCTGTGCCAACACGGAGTAGACCAACTGCTGTCGCGAAGGAATGGTCTAATTTGTGAGCGTATTTTCCTAAAATCAAATTTGGCAAACCGTTTATTTCGAGCAAATTAATAACTGGGCGACGCGAGAATGGCAGACTAGTATACCAATCGGAAGTGGCAAGCTCTTCTTGGAGAAGTGAGAGTCCGGCGCCACCGCCGCACAGGATTATGTTTCTAGGCAGGCTACCAATGGTGTTAAAATCTTCCAATGCTACTTCTATCCCTGCGAACCAAACGGATAAATTGCGAGAAAGCGCTGTTTCTACTTTGGCTTTTAGCTGATCGTCGAGTTCGCCGGAATCATATTCTAATTTGTATTTTTCGGCCGTATCAAAATCTACGCCGAGTCCCTCTTCGATTTGATGAGTAAAACTGCGGCCGCCGATGCTAAACATCTTAGTGCCTTCAACTCCGCCATCATCAATGATTGCAATATCAGTGGTGCCACCGCCGATATCCATGACCACACCAGAAAAATTAGAATCAAGATCGTCGCCTAGACACGCGCGGCAGACCGCAAATGGTTCCACTGCCACGGTTAGGAGATCTAGATTTAGTTCGGCGCAAACTTTTTCAATGGCGGCGACGTGAATCATTGGGGCAAAGGCGGTATAAAATTGAATTACTACATCTGAGCCTTTAAAGCCGATTGGATTGCTGATTTTATAACCATCAATCATCAGGGAAACAATTGCAGAATTAATAAGGCGAACTTCTACGTTTTTGTTGCCAGTTTCTAGTGCGACGGTTTTTCTTGCGACTTCGCCGGATTTTTCTTGGACTTTTTTAATGATGTTTTGCATTTCGGTTTCCGAGATTGGCTTTCCTGGGTCCTTTCTCGCGTAATGCACAGTAGTGGTGTTTCCTTTGATTAGCTCACCGGCAATACCGACAACGGTAAGATTGGCGCGTTCGCCTGATTCGTCCTCAACTCTCACTAGAGCTTCTTCGCAGGTCGATACGACTGCAGGAATATCAGCAATGGCACCGTTGTACATACTGCCGTCTTTTTGCTTGATTCTTGCTGCACCCAAAACTTCGATGTCGTTTTTCTTGTTGGACTTTGCAAGGACGGCTTTGACGTATTCTGTACCAATATCTAATCCCAGGATAGTACTCATGGTTTAATTATAGCATAGTGGGGTTTTCTTTGCAAAGAAAACCCCAACAAAAGAAACTTAGTTTGAAAATTAAAATGGAAGTGAATTCCATTTTAATTTTTGTCAATTAATTGATGTTTGCCAGGAGCTAGATTATTTAAATGATATGCACCAAAGCTGACTCTGTGTAGTTTAACAACGTGATAGCCGAGAGCGGCAAAGGTCCTTCTGATTTGACGATTGCGGCCTTCGGAAAGTTTGACTATGTACTGTGAAGAGTCGGCAGATGGCGCGGCGTGCCCTTCGGGCACGCTCCGGGCCGCTCTGGCCAAGTCCTCATGTCCCTTAGGACACATCGCGCCATCTGCCGACTCTTCGGCTCTAATGATCGTGAATTTGCTGGGGCCGTCGTCGAGCATGATGCCATAGTCGGAAATCATTTGCTGATGCAAGGGCTGTAAAGGTTTGTCGAGAGTTACATAATAGATTTTTTCTTTTTTAAACTTAGGGTGGGTCATTTTAAAAGCAAAATCACCATCATTCGTAAGCAAAATTAGACCAGAGCTATCTTTATCTAAACGACCTACGGTCTTGAGATTTTTGTATTCCTTTGGCAAAAGATTATAGATGGTTGGTGCAGCGCCCTGAGCGCGCCTGGAACAGACGTAACCCACTGGTTTATTCATCGCAACATATAAGTATTCCGTTTCAAACGGGATTATCTTCTTATTATAGCATACTTTATCGCCTTTGTCAAGCTTTTCACCTATTTTGGCTAGTTTCCCGTTTATGGTTATTTTGCCTGCTTCGATTAACTCGTCTGCCTCACGTCGAGAGACGCCAATACGTTCGGCGAGAAATTTATTGAGCCGGATTTGGGACATTTGGAACCTCTTGGGTTGGAGCTGCTGGCGCAGTAGGTATTTCTTGAGCTACAGGCGCAGGAGCCGCTTCTGATGTTGCAGCTGTATCTGGAGCAGGAGCAGTCTCAGGCGTAGATGACGGAGTCGGAGTTTCTGGAGCTGTTTTGTCGCCTAGTACTTCATGAATTGCATTCACGACATCTTCGATACCAACTTGTGATTTAACTAAATAGCGATCGCAGCCGAGCCTTTCGCCGCGAGCACGTTGGTCGTCGGCAGACAGGGCAGTCATCATGATAATTTTAATATTGGCTGTTTCTGGTGTGTTGCGGAGAATGTCTAGCATATCAAAACCAGAAATTTTTGGCATCATGACGTCACTTAGTATGAGATCTGGTTTTTGCTCCACTGCTACCGCTAGAGCTTCTTCGCCGTCACCTGCCGTCACGACTTCATAGCCTTCTGCAGTGATGCGAATGCTATATATTTCACGCAAGGCTGCGTCATCTTCTACTACCATTACTTTGCTCATCTAGTTATACCTCCTTCGTTATTGTTTATCATTTGAGCATTCGAAACTGCAATCATACGTTTATTATACTCCTCGGCGCTGATGCGTGGCAAGGAAACATAGAACGTTGTACCTTCACCAAATCCGGATTCGGCCCAGACGCGCCCGCCCATAGCTTCGGTGCGTTGCTTTACCATGTAAAGGCCGAGTCCGGTGCCGCCAATTTCACGCGTGTCGGAATTGTCTGCGCGGTAAAATTTTTGAAAAATATGTTGAAGGTCTGATGCCGAAATACCAATACCGGTGTCTGTGACGTTGATAAGAACACGATCGCCATCACCGAGAACATTGATGTAGATTGAACCCCCGCTTGGAGTGTATTTAATGGCATTATCAATAAGATTATCCATGATTTCGCGTAAGAAATTCATATCTACAGAACCGTACACGACTTGCTCTAGACGATGACCGTCGGCTGGGTCTGACTCATCAACACCAAAAGTATAATTAATATTTGCTTCTTTAGCTTTCATGGCATGGTCCTCAGCGATTTGACGTACCGTACTAACCATTTCTACTGGGACAAATACGGGGCGGATGCGTCCGTCGTCCAGTTTGGTTACGTCTAATAAATCCTGGAATAGCTTACCTAAATGCTTGGCTGCTTTTGATGCGGATTCTAGGTAGCCACGCGCACGCTCATCAATAGTTGCGGTCTGTGGATTCAATGATAAAGTAATATAACCATCGATAGTAGCGACTGGAGTACGCATTTCGTGTGACGCCGTGGAAATAAATTCAGTCTGTTCTCCTTCTTCGGCTAGCTCTTTAGTGATATTTCTAAAGGTGATAATTTTATTGTCACCGCTGGCTGGCAGCGCTGTAATAGCAATTGGAATACGTTTGTTTGAATTTCCAGAAATGAGCGCACAGCCGTAATTTTCGAGTGGTTGATTTGACTGCATCGCGCGGACAAGCGGATTTTCTTCTGGGGTTAATTCGCGACTTTCTTTAGTTTCTATTTTTAGAAGAAGCGCATAGTCTAGGCCGATGGCGTTTTCAGGAGATTTACAATCTACCATCGTGACCGCAGCTGGATTAATGTATTTAATAATATTGCTTTTATCAGTAATAATAACGCCGTCATTGATGTTGTTTAGTGCGATTTCGGCTAATTGAGCTTGTGGTGTGGTTATATTAGATTGGACAGACATTGCTGGAGCAATAGGCGTCGTAGCTATAGGAGTAGTGGCTGCTGGTATATTTGCGACAGGACTGGCAGAATCATCAGATTTTTTTCTATTAAAAATATTTAGCATAATTATTATCATTTTAACATAAGCGACTCAAAAATGGTAGGTTTGCTCTTTTAAAAACCCCATAGTTATTATATATTTTTTAACACAAGCGTATAAAAATATGATATAGTAGAAGTATGAATAAAGACGTCATTTATATTGAGCCGGAAGAAGATATCACTGATATCATCACAAAAATCGAAAGCTCTAAGTCTAAAATTGTGGCATTGGTGCCGCCTAAAAAAGCTGGTGTTTTTCGAAGTATTGTAAATATTAAACTTATCACTAAGGCTGGCGCAAACGCAAAAAAGACCATAGTGCTCGTAACTACGGATGCTTCAATTATTAAACTTGCCGCCGCAACCAAGATGCCTGTGACGAAAGACCTTCAAACTGCTCCAGAAATCCCTTCTCCTGATGATGATTTCAACGATACGGAAGTTGTTGATGTAGAAGACGATGCTAAGGAAGTTGAGTCAGATGACGAGCCTGATGAAGGTGAGTCTGGCAAAAAATCCGACGAGAACGAATCCAATGATGAGTCTGATGAAGAGTCCGATAAAGAAAAGGACGATAAATCCGACGATGATGACTCTGACGATTCTGACGATTCTGACGATGAAGACGATAGTAAGAATGACGAAGGAAAAGATAGCAGTAAAAAGTTAAATGACGAAAAAGAATCGTCTAAAAAGGAATCGTCTAAAAAGGAATCGGCTAAGAAGGCTGATAAAAGAGCATCTTTACTTGATGATGACGAAGAAGAAGAGCTTAAGAAAGATAAAAAGACTTCTGGGCTCGCAAATAGTAAGAATCCGGTGCTCCGTTGGATTGGAAATCACAAGAAAATTACTGCTGGCATTGGAGTCGGGCTTGTACTGTTAATTATTGTTGGAATTTGGGCATTTGCGATTGCGCCAGCTGTGACTGTAACTTTAAAACTTGAAACTACTACTGGGAACTTTTCCGAAGGAATTTCATTTACTCAGAATGTCGCCGAAGAGAAAGTCTCTGAAGGCAAGTTCTTTATTGAGGAAAAGAAGATTGAAAGTAAGGCAGAAGTTGAGTTTGATGCGACTGGCAAAAAGAACGTTGGGGAAAAGGCGACTGGGAAGATTAGAATTACGCATTATTTCCCACTAGATACCGAAGCTAGCACTGTCGCCGTTAATAATGGCACAACCTTTACGAATTCTGGTTTGACATTTGTTGTGACTAGCGGTGCGCAAATTTCCTGGGATGGAGATGTAACTGCAGCGGAAAAAGATTGTGAAAACTATGCCACCACAGGTTGGAAAAACCGTGGATGTGCTGTGAGCGCAACCGTCACTGTAACAGCTTCTGATTCTGGAGCAAATTATAATATTGCAAGTACATCTTCTGGCTGGTCGTCATCGGTGTCTGGTCTAGATGTAATATCTAGTGAAGCCATGGTGGGCGGTTCCGACAAAACCGTAACCGTAGTGCAACAATCCGATATTGACGAGGCTATGAAGAAGATTTCAAGCGAAAATGAGTCCGTGAATAAGGAAAAATTACTTGATACTTTATCTGATGACCAGTTCGCTATCGCTTCGAGCTTTAAGCAAGAAACTGGCGAAGCGGTTTCTTCGCCAAAAGTTGGTGAAGAAGTAGAATCTGGCAAGAAGGCTAAACTCTCTGTCACTACGACTGATTCTATCTTTGTAATCGACGAAACAAAATTGAAGGAATTTATCGCCGAAAAAGCTAAGCTTCAAGAAGGCTACAAAATCTACGACATGAATGATCCATTTATTGAAAATTTCATGAAGAGTGAGAACGGGTACGTTGGCAAGCTTAAAACTTCATACACCGCTGGTTCTACTATCACAGAAAACGACGTCGTAGAGACAATCAAGGGTAAGGGAATTGGCTCGGCTAAGAGAGATTTATCTGATAACTTTAAAGGTATCAAAACTATCACTATCGATACTTCAGTGCCTTGGGTAACATCTGTTCCGAATAACACCGAAAAAATCACTATAAATATTGAGACTCAGGAGTAAATTTTGAAAATTATTGGCCTAGATGTGGGTACTAGACGTATTGGTGTGGCCAAGGCGGATTCTTCTTTGCGGATAGCCGTACCAGTAGGGTTTATTGGAGTAGACGGCTCAGAATGGCAGGAAATCGCGAAAATCGCTAGTTTAAACAATACGAATTGGTTTGTTTTAGGCCTGCCAAGAAGTAACGAAGGGAATGAGACTAAACAATCTCTTTATGTCAGGCAGTTTGCTAAGGATTTACTAACCCACATGCCGGATGCAAAAATCCGCTTTCAGGATGAGTCTTTGACCTCTGTTGAGGCAGAAAATCGTCTAAAATCCCGTAAAAAGTCATATGAAAGGGGCGATATTGACGCTGAAGCAGCTGCGATTATTTTGCAGGATTTCCTAGAAACTCTCTCTTCTAATTCTAAAACATTTTCTTCGGAGCTACCACAGAATAAGAGTTTAGGCTCTACTAACTCTGGAGATGGATTTCAAGATTCTCTTAAAACATCTATACAGACTACAAAAGCAATCACTAAAAAGGAGACCGACAAAATTAAAATGACCGCAAAAAGAACCAAACACAAGATGAAAAAATGGCCTATCTTTCTAGTTTTAGTACTAATTGCTGCTGGAGCAGCAGGTGGTTTTATAATCATTCAAAAGATTAGGGAGAAAAACGCCGAGGAAAGACGCAAAGAGTATGCCAGAATTGAAGCAGAAATGAAGGCTGAAGTTTTTAATTTTACGATTAGACCAGGTGAGACCATTTTTGATATTCAAGACGCTCTAGTAAAAGAAGGCTATACCCCTGAAGAAGTAGAAAAAGCGTTTAATGCCGAGTATGATTTTGATTTTTTGAAAAAACGACCGGATGAAGCAACGCTTGAGGGGTATCTATACGGTGAGACTTATGAATTTTACAAGGGCGTGCCCGTTGAGGATATTTTGACAAAATATCTCGAAAAAATGGGGGAAGTGATATCAGAAAACAATCTCGAGGCAAGATACGCTAACAGGGGTTTAAGCCTATTTGAAGGTATAACGCTCGCGTCCGTCGTGCAAAAAGAATCTCCGGCTGGCGAGCAGGCTACCGTGGCCCAAGTATTTTTATCTAGGCTAAATTACGGCTGGAAACTTGGAAGCGATGTAACCGTATCTTACGCGATTGATAAGAAAGATCCGAATCGCAACATTTATAGCGATAATGCGGCCGCTCTTTCTATTGATTCCTGTTATAATACGAGATTATATACTGGTCTTCCTTGCGGGCCTATTTCAAATCCTAATCTTGCATCGCTACTTGCTGTAGCTGAGCCGGCTGAGAGTTCTTATCTGTACTTCTTGACAGGGGACGATGGTTTGATGTATTATAGTTATACAGAGTCTGAGCATAATCAGAATGCGGCTACCCATTGCCAGAATCTCTGTAATATTTCATTATGACAAGTAAATCGAATAAAACTTGGGAAAAACTAAAGCACATTCTGCCGTATTTTTTGGCGGGGGCTTTCACGATTTTAATTGCTGTATTTGGTTCAATTGATAAAGACAAAACAGGGGTAACACTCAGTCTTGATTCTTTTGCAAAGAGTGACTATGATATTTCTGTTGACCAGCTATCTGAAATGTATGTAGTGGCGGATCTATCTAATTCGCTGGGGTTAGCTTCGGCGTCTGATGTGGCGTCTAACTATGTGGTTACTACATCTATGTATGATGCAGGACAAACTGCTACTGGTAAGCTCGAGAAGCCTTCTATTACAAACATCATCGTATCTCGAGGCGTTGTCGAATACGTGGTGGCAGAAGGCGATTCTATGGAGTCGATTGCGTCTAAGCACGGTGTAACTACAGACCAGATTCGTTGGTCCAATAATTTAAAAACTACAGACGTGACAGTTGGAAATGTACTTTACATTCCAAGTGTCCCTGGAATTGTTTATACAGTAAAATCTGGTGAAAGCGTTGAGTCGATTGCCGCCAAATATGGTTCTACCGCGGCCGAGATTACTGCGCTAAATGACCTAGAAGTAAGCGGAGTTCAGGAAGGCGCTCGAATCGTCATTAAAAACGGTTCTTTGCCAGAAACAGAGCGACCAGAATACGTGGCGCCGCGCCCGGCAACTACTACTTATCGTTCATCTAGTACTTATTATTATTCTTATCTTGGTAATACTTCAGAAAGACAGAATATCACTGTAGTGGGTAGGATTTATGGTTTGGGTGGGCCATATGGAGCTGGTCAATGTACTCAGTGGGCGTGGTCAAAGCGACGTGATCTACCTTCTACGCTTGGCAATGCAAATGCTTGGGCTGCAAACGCTGCAGCTAGGGGATATGTGGTTAATCGTACCCCTTCTGCAGGTGCTGTATTTCAGACTTCTTCTGGTTGGTATGGTCACGTTGGGTATGTAGAAGCAGTAAATGGTGATGGCTCTATTACGGTAACCGAAATGAATTATGGTTACAGTCCGTATCTTGTGATTCGAGCAACGATTCCAGCCAGTGCAGTAGGGAATTTTAACTATATTCATTAAAAAATACTTGACAACATTTTGCTTATGCTTTATTATTAAATTAAGCTGGTACGCTTCACGGGGTTCCACTGATAGAAAGTTAGTGGAGTGTGGAGACTTACATTAATAATCAAAAACAAACAGCGGATTAAAACAAACCAATGTGCCCCAGGGTGGGCGCGGATCAGCGTGGGTAGAGCTCTCTTGAAAAAGGGAGCTCTTGCTATTTTAATAATCTTCTACTAGGGTAAATTCTTTTCCGGCTATGGAAATAATTGATTCTGGCGTGGCGCCAAGCGAGGTTAATTCCGCTCGGATGCCCATTTTTTTCATAATATCCCTTAATCGGTTGATGGAAGCATAATTATTCATATCAGTACGACGAGCAAATTTTTCGATTTTTTCACCTGTTACTATGAATTTGCTGTCTTGTTCTTCTATATTCCAGGAATCTCTTAAAAGTTTGGCGTTAAGAGAGATTGTAGGCATATTAGCGTTTGGAGAATCTGAATATGATTTTTCTTGAGCCGCGTCCAAAGCTCCTGTTACTACAGGGTTTTTGACACTTATGCTCGCAAAACATTCTCTTAAAAGTTCATCTAATCCCATGTGAGCGGATGCGGAGATGGCGAGAACTTTGGCATTAGGGTTTTTGGCGAGAATTGAAGACATTTGTATTTTAATAATATCCACGTCCACGCCTTCACATTTAGTAAGCGCTACGATTTCTGGCCGAGAAGCAAGATCGGCGTATTTTTCTAGTTCGTTTCTAATGGTTTGGTAAGCTGCACCAGCGTCATCGTTATAAACATCTATTAAATGCAGTAATACTTTGGTGCGTTCGACATGACGAAGAAAATCATGGCCTAGACCTTTACCTTCGGAAGCACCTTCGATTAACCCTGGAATATCAGCGATGAGTAAATCGTGACCATCGATAGTAGCCACCCCTAGATTTGGGGTAATAGTAGTGAAAGGATAATCCGCGATTTCGGGCTTAGCATTAGAGACGACAGAGAGAAAAGTAGATTTGCCAGCATTTGGAAGCCCCACAAGGCCAATATCTGCGATAGATTTTAGTTCCAAAATTGCCTCGAACTCTTCGCCTGGTTCACCGACTTCGGCTACTATTGGTGCCTGACGAGTGGAACTTTTAAAATGAGCATTGCCAAAACCGCCATCGCCGCCTTTTGCAATAACAGCGGCATCGCCATCGTGGTCTAGGTCCGCCAATAAAACTTTTTCCTGCGACGAATCATCGCTGTTTTTATATACGACGGTACCGATTGGGACATCTATGATTAAATCTTTGCCAGAACGACCAGCAGAACGCTGTCCAGAACCGTTTTTACCATCTTCTGCGGTGAGAATAGGTGTAAAACGAAAATCTATCAGGGTGTCAGTGTCTTTGTCTGCTCTAAAAATAATATCACCGCCTTTACCGCCATCACCACCATCTGGACCACCTTTAGGAATATAGATTTCATGACGAAAAGAAACGGCGCCATCACCGCCTTTACCGGCCTTTAAACTTACTTTCGCCACATCTACAAACATAATTAATATTATAACATAAAAAGTGATATAATTATAGATATGATTCGGTTCACTATCATCACATTGTTTCGGGAGGCTTTGGAGCCATATCTTAATACTTCCATGATGTGGAAGGCGCAGGAAAAGAAGCTGGCTTCATTTGATTTTGTGGATTTAAGAGAATTTGGTTTGGGGCCACATAAATCTGTAGATGATACGCCATACGGTGGTGGAGATGGAATGTTGCTTAGATGTGAACCGGTTTTTAATGCGATTGAGTCGGTTAAAGCGAAGGATTCGTCTGCGAAGGTTATCTTGCCAACACCTGTCGGCAAAGTTTGGACACAAGAGATGGCTAGAAAGATGGCAGGGGGGATAGAGCGGTTAAAACCTGCTTCCTTGGGGCACACTCAAGACCGCTCGGCCAAGCTTACGGTCCCGGAAGAGCAGGTTTTAGCTAATTCAGCCCCCCATTACATCATCTTGTGCCCGCATTATGAGGGATATGACGAAAGAATTATGTCGATTGTGGATTATCCGATTTCGCTAGGAAAATACGTTTTGACTGGCGGTGAACTTCCTGCGCTTATTATCATTGATTCTGTGGTACGACTTATTCCAGGGGTGCTTGGGGGTGAGAGTTCTGCCCTTATCGAGTCTTTTTCTGACGGAGATAATTTGGAATATCCACAATATACCAAGCCTTATGATTTCAGGGGAATGAAGGTGCCTGATGTTTTACTCTCTGGAAACCATGGTGAAATTGATAAGTGGCGCAAGGAACATTCCAGAAAGGCGGAGATGTGATTTTAACCGATTCCGTCGAAACACTCAAAGGGATTGGGCCTAAAACAGCGGAAATTCTTAAAAAAGTTGGGATAAAGACCGTAAGGGATTTTTTTTATAATTTACCAAGAGACTACGAAAATTTCCAGGCGGCTACTTCGATTTCTGAAGTTAAACCAGGAAAAGTAGTAGTTAAGGGAAAAATAGAGAATTTGGCTTCTAGAAGGGCGAGACGCCGAAATTTGTCTATAGTGGAAGGCACAATAAAGGATGATACGGGCTCGATTAGGGTAGTTTGGTTTAATCAGACTTACAGGTTAAGACAATTTACCCCAGATAAGGAGTACCTGTTTTCTGGTACTTTTGAGCTAAAAAATGGCCGTTTTCAGCTTACTTCACCCTCGAGTGCGCTATATTCCGATGTAGACCTCAAAAGCGGTCTTAGCCCTATCTACGTAGCTCACGGTGGGCTAAAAACGGCGGATTTTAGAAGATTTTTGAATAGTGCCAGGGATAAATTTGCTGAAATCCCGGATTTGCTGCCTTTTGTTGACCCTGGTGTTAGAAGAGAGTCACTATTTAGAGCGCATTTTCCTGATTCAAATGAATCAATTAAAAAAGCCCGGGAGTATTTAGCTTACGAGGAATTATTTGAGCTGATTTTGGCGGCTAAGATGAACCGGCTTGAAAATGAGAAACTAAAATCTACCCCTATTCATTTTGATGTTCAAAAAATTCGAGATTTCGTGGGGAGCTTGCCTTTTAAGCTTACAAATGCACAGAGAAGAGCAACATGGGAGATTTTCCAAGATATGGAGAAAGGCCAGCCGATGAACAGACTTTTACAAGGCGATGTGGGCTCTGGTAAAACTATGGTTGCTGCGTTAGCCGCTTACGAAGCTTTTGCTAGCGGGGAACAGGTGGCGTTGCTGGCTCCAACAGCGATTCTAGCGACACAGCACTTTGAAGGAATTTCGAAGCTGTTATCTAAATTTGGAGTAAAAACCGCCCTTCTTACGGGCGCAACAAAGAAAAAGACCGAATTAAAAAAACAAATTCGTAGTGGCGAAATTAACGTCGTTATTGGCACCCATGCGCTTTTAACTGACGACACTGAATTTTTAAATTTGGGGTTGGTAATTATTGATGAACAACATCGTTTTGGTGTCGAACAGAGGCAAAAATTAGCTTTAAAGTCACCGAAGGGGCTAGCACCGCATCTTTTATCGATGACAGCCACGCCGATACCACGCTCTTTACAATTGACAGTATTTGGGGATTTGGATGTTTCGATTCTAGATGAACTGCCAAAGGGACGCCAGCCAATCACAACCAAGATTATGCCGGAAGTCGAGATTAGCGATGAACTTTATCCACGAATATTAGATAGAGTAAAAGCTGGTGAGCAAGTTTATTGGATTTGCAAGGCAATTGATGATGGAGCGAATGCAAGAAGCACGGGGAGTTTAAGCGCAGGAACTTCAAGTGCGGCGGATATTACCTCTGTAAAATCGCGAACCAAGCGACTTAAGGAAATTTTTCCAAAACTTAAGATCGAGTTTTTGCATGGCAAAATGAAGCCAGCCGAAAAAGACGAAATAATGGAAAAATTTTCTGGTGGCAAAATTGACATTTTGGTTTCTACTACTGTAGTAGAAGTAGGAGTTGATGTGCCAAATGCCACGGTTATTGTAATCGAAAACGCCGAGGGCTATGGCCTGGCGCAGCTTCATCAGCTCAGAGGTAGAGTGGGGCGAGGCACGGCTAAATCAGATTGTTTTCTTTTGACTAGTGGCGACACGACACCGTCTAGACGTTTACGCGAGCTTGAAAAATCTTCGGATGGTTTTTATTTGGCGGAGGTAGACCTTAAGTTGCGTGGGCCTGGCGAAATCTATGGGGCTCTGCAGCATGGAGCTTTGGATCTTAGAATTGCGTCTCTTTCTGACACCAAATTAATTGCGCGAGCCAGAAAAGATGCTGATATTTTTTTGAGTTTGGGCGATAAAATGTTACAATATGAAGAACTGATGATGGGGATTTCTAAATACCAGCAATTAACAACGCTAAACTAAGGAGAAATATGATTAAAAAACACGGCAGTTTTGTAAGAATCACAGGCGGAGAGTTTAAAGGCCGGAAGATTCGCACTCCGGGTGGGGGAACTCACCCAATGGGAGAAAGAGAGAGAATTGCGCTTTTTAATATTATTGGTGACAGGATTAAAGGGAATTACGTGATGGACCTTTATTGTGGCGGTGGGACGCTGATGATAGAGGCTCTCTCTAGGGGAGCAAGGTGGGCTCTAGGAGTCGATATATCCGAGAATGCCGTGATGACGGCGAATGAAAATTTGCTCGACTTGGGACTTATAGGCATTCCAGGAGCTTTTGGTGGCGGAGCGGTACAAAATGACATTCCGAAAGTAATGCGCACGGCTACTGATAGATATTCAATTGTAATTGCCGATCCCCCTTACGATACATATGATGAAAAAATGGTTAAATATCTACCGAGAGTCGTGTTTGATGGGGGGATGTTGATTATTTCCCATCCAGGGGAAGCGCCAAAACTTCGTGGCGTAAGATTGGTAGATAGCCGCAAATACGCCGGGGCAACACTTTCGTTTTATATTAAGGACTAGCGTTTTTGTTGTTTTTAGTTGATAATACTTGATTTTTTAGCAAAAGTGTGATATAATGGTAGGTATAAGGAGTTTTATTAATGTATTATCAGGGTGAAATTGAGAAAAGTGACAAGAAAAAGGTGATTACTATTGCTACTATAATTGTAGTCGTCGTTCTTATTCTTATCGTTTCCATCATCGTTGTAGCTACTAGAAAGTCTAGCAACGAAAACATTGGTGGTAACGAAAACGCTACTTTTTCGATAGACGAAAAGAAAGAAGAGTCTGAAGAGAAGAAACCAGAACAGAGCTCAGATAAATCCACAGAAACAGTTGTAGTATCTACTAAGCCTACTTCAAGTACTTCAGCTACAGCTGCCGCTATCCCTACTACTGGCCCAGAAGATGCTCTTCCAATGGCTGTTGCGCTAGGTAGCTTGACCACTGCGGGTACGGCTTATATAATGTCTCGCTCTAAGAAGTTTTAAAGCTCTTAGGTGGCTTTTAAAAACCGAGATTTCATTTCTCGGTTTTTTGTGGTATAATAGTGCTAAGCCCGTGTGGTGGAATTGGTAGACACGCTAGCCTTAGGAGCTAGTGCCGATAAAGCATGCTGGTTCGAGTCCAGTCGCGGGCACCAAATCTGAATAATCTGGCTCTTTTGGGCCATTTTTCGTGCAAATAACAGAGAAAAGTGGGCTGATGTCGCTGGTTCCAATTTCCGCAAACTCTCCAGTCTTCAGATTGACGCTCAAGCCGTTTGGAAAAATCATCTTTTGGAGCATCTGTCGCACTTCAAGGGAAGCCCCCCGCCATAACTCGGCGGGGTTCTCCATTAGGGCTACAAGACACTTAATCTTGTGCTCGCTGATATTCTTCAGTTCTTTAGCCTCTTCAATCGCTTGCTCAGCCTGTTTGGTTTTCTTTTGCAAGATGGCAACAAGGCGGTTGTGGTCGACTTCTGAGCGTTGATGTGTGCTGGCTAAGAAAAACGACTCTTCTTCCTGCTCTGCATACTCTTTAATCAACGCTTCCTGCTTCTCAATCGTTTTCTGAGCCTTTTCTACACTGTGTTTCATTGCTCGCCCCATAGAGAGCCCGAAGGCTCTTAGAAGGCTTTTGACAGGTGTGATATTAGTAAGAAGGTCAATAAATTTCTCGTGCATCTTTTCTGGCTTGATAGAGCCAGCACCAACGCACTCAGAGCAGTGGTAGCGTGGGCTTTTAGCACCACTTCCGCATCGTGGACAGGAACCACGTGCCGCATAGCCACAGTTCTCACAGACGAGCGTTCCCTTGAGCGGGAAGTCTGGGTTATTTCTGCGATAGGTTTGCTTCTTATCAGGGTCGCTTCCTCCACGGAGCAACTCTAAAATCAGTAGGTGTTGCTCTAGAGAGATAAGACCGTCCCACTGGGCTTTAACATACTGTCCATCAGTTAAGGTTGGGGAACAGATATAACCAGCCAAAGCGGGTTGTTGGAGTAGTTCAATCAGAGACTGAAGAGTTAGAGGTTTGCCCGCTCTAGTCTTGAGTCCGATTTTATCTGCGTATCTCAACGTCTGAGCCTTAGTTTTATCACCTTGTGCGTAGTAATTAAGCACATCTTTAACCTTTTGGGCAGTGCCATCTCTTAGGTCTGGCTTCAAGATGGTGCGGTAGCGTGGCTTGCCGTCTTTGGTTTTTAAACCAGTTTGCACGTGGTCGTTAATCATCCCCAGAGGCGGGTAACTCTGCCAGTAACCCTCAGACGCCACCATCTTCATATTATCTGAGGTCGTTTTACTCTTCGTGTCATTATCTAACTGATGAAGAGCGATGGACAAGTTCATCATAAACTTCCCCTGAGGGGTTTCGTTGATGTCCTCGCAGGTAGAGCGAAGTTCTACCTTATGTTTTGCCAGAGTAGGGGCGATGTCCCCAGAGAACGACATCAGGTTACGAGAGATACGTGATAGATTATAAACAATCAACACGTCTGGCTTAATGGTGCCATCTTCAATCTCGTTCAACATCCGCTGGAGTTCTGGTCGGTTCGCCGTTTTAGCGGAGAAACCGCCATCCCAGTAGATATCTTGCTCTGAGATGTCTAGGTTATGTTTCTTTGCATACTCCAAAATCGCTTGTTTCTGCACTTCTTTAGAAGCCCCGTCCACCTGTTCTTCAGTTGACACACGGGTATAGCCAACTGCTTTTTTCTTTTCTCCCTGTTCGGGAGTCATCTGCTTACTCATAGTCTGAACCCTCCTTAGGTTCGTAAGATTTAGTGATTTTTTCAATCAGTTCCGGGTTAGTCGTCATCATCAGTGAGATTTTGCCGATGGCGACACTAATCTCTAAGAGGTGTCGGTCGTCAATACCGTCAGCGTCTTTACCGAGGACTTTTCTCAGTTCTTTGACGCTCATAAAATTGGCGGCTTGAGACTTGGTTTTTGTTGCCGCAGTGAGTTTGCTGGGCAAATCGGCTACAGAAGCCATAAAAAACCTGCCATTTTTCTGCACTAACAACTTCATTAGTGCTTAGATAAAACGAGGTGTCGTTCCCAGTTGCCGAAGTGGGACAAGAGTTTGTTTTTTCTGCTACTTACTTCCTTTCTGATGTAGTAGAGGGCTTAGTTAAAAACAAGTTGTCAATACCTATATTATAGTCCATTTGGAACCAACGTCAAGACCTCCACCAAACTATTTGTAAAAGTGCACTCCCGTAGCACTAAAATAGCCCCTGTGAGCCTCTGAGAGGCTCTACAAGGGCGCTTATTCTGTATTACACAATAGCATTGGTGCAAATCGCAGAACCAGTGCTATAATTAAACTCTTCTAATACGGATTTTCTAAGTTCAGTTTTAGTCAACGTCTGTCCATTTTGCTCATAGGCTTCACAAGTCCTATGAACTTTTCCAAGCACCCATTCTGGCATCGTTCCAGTTTGCCAAGTATCACGGTCTCCACCGTTATAATGCCACGGGTATTTTTCACTATTGACAGGGGTATTATCAGCCAAGGCTGGAACTCTTTGCTCAACTTGAGCAGCAATTCTGATTGCGCTTGCCTTTCTGCCTAGTCTTAAGCCTTCCTCAATCCCTGCAGGAGTATCACCAATCCATCCGCCTATTTTTACAGGAGTGTCTGGAAGTTGCCCCCACCACTCTGGAAGAACTTCGTTATTCCCACCATTCCACGTTTCAGGTTCTTGGATGGCAGACACGACATCTTCAAATTTATGCAAATTATTTCTTTCAAGAAACTCGTTCTGTCTTTCTGCGTATCTCTGGTCTAACTGCTCTTGGAAGTGCTCGCTTCCGAAGTTGCCAGCGTTCAAGATTGGCTCCAAAAACAACAAGTCTGCTCTAGCCTCTTTATTACCAATCAATTCTAATGGTAAAAACTGGTATTGTTTATTTCTGCGTTTTTCATCAGAGTATTTTTTAAGATTTGTTTCCGACCAATTTTTATGGATGTCCGACAGCACATCTATTACAAAATCTTCTTTATCGTCAACCCTTTCTAGACATTCGGATAGCACAGAAAAAGTCGCATCATCTTTGTTGCCTTCTAAAACTGAGTCTTTTAAGGATTCGTCGCTCTTCCAGTCAATTCCTCTGGTTTGTAAAGCATTCCCAATTCCAGAGATTGCTGCTCTGATTGAGTCCCCCGCATAAACTTGCCCCTCCAGTTCTTCCACGGAAGCACCAGAAACTTTTTCTGAGGCTTCTTCATCAGACAAACCATTCCAATTCTTTAGTGCATTTTTGGCAATTTCGCGATACACATTGTTGTCAGCAGTAAGAGTTTTTTCTGGTTGTGAGACTGTCTCCGCTACGGACTTATTGACCTGAAAATCGTTCGCCATCGCTGCTACGCCTTCCCATCCAGTTTCGGTGTTGCTTTGGTCGGTATTACCCGCCACTTCAAATTTATTGTCCATTTTTCCTCCAGCGGGGAACCCGCCATTATATTTGATATAAGCACGGGGTTTCCCTAAAACTAAGCGGAACACCCGCAATGGGTGTTCCACCACTCATTCTCTACAGCAAGCGGTTAGGCTGACTGGAGCGGGTGCTCCGCTCGGAGTCTAACTCTTTACTTGCCTCGTCAGGGGCAAACTTGCACATAGATTTGAATGGTGGAACACTTTAATTATATCATACCAAAGCATCGTTTGGAACCAAAAACAAGCGTCCTCAGTTAGTCGCTTTTAGCGCTCAGTGGACAGCGTATTAAGGCTGAAGCCTTCCGCTGGCGGCATTGCAAAAGGCATATTGTTTAGACTTTTATAGTTAACAGATGGGCGGTTCAGATGGTGCCGCTCGTAGCCTCTGTAGCCGTGTCGCACTCGCCAAGTTGCATATTTCCATTGCAAGTCTGTCGCCTCAACAACCGCCTTGTTGAAGTCGGGAAACTCCTCTAACCACTTGTAGTAAGTGCTTCGCCCGATACAAGCCATCTCGCAAGCATCAGTGATAGTGTAGCCGTCTCGTATAGCCCCTACGATAATTTGTGCCCTTTTCTCAGTTAGTTTGATTTTTCTAGCCATAAGTCCATTATATTCCTTATGGGTCTCGCATTTTTTGGCGAGTATATTATATGAGGTCGGCAAAAAACGTTTATCTGTTCAGAAACTCCACTTCTGTCTAATCTGTCTATTTTCAATTTTGCAAAAGTCCAACATTTGAACTTACTCTATCTAAAGCCAGCAACAGAGGTAGGACTACGTGAACAGTGGCTTAATCACCAACATTGTAGACTGAGTTTCGTGCCGTCAACTCACGGTGCAAAGCGGGGTATTTCCGCTTAAATACATCAAGGGAGAGGCTGAACTGAACAAGATGCCCGCCTTGCGGCTTGAGATATTCCACTGCTCCGTTGCTAGCGTTGATGCACGGCTCCATCGGATGGTCGTCAGCAATAGTTCCGTATCTGAGGCGTAGCCCATCATAAACAAGAGGCTTGTCATTCTGTTTGGCTTCTTCTACCTCTTGTCTGATTTTCTGTTTTTCTGCCTGTTTTTCCGCTTCTTGCTGGAGTTTTGTGGCACTTCTGCGGTAAGTCCGCACCCCGCTTTTCTTCAGATTGTTCACACTTAGTTCTTGTAGCCTCACGGCTTCCAGATATTCGGCGTCAAAGTCAGAAAAACGTCTTCGCCAACGGCTCAAAGTCATATCACTGATACCGACAAGAGAACAAGCGTCTTTAACAGTCCTACCATCTCTGATATGCTTTAGTAGTTTCGCCCTTGTGCCATCAGTATATTTTGTTGCCCTCATACTCTGATTGTAACATTAGATGTGGGCTTGTTTTTTCATCAAAAAAGGCGGCTTTGAGCCAACCTAAAAGAGGGCGGTGTCCCGCATATATCCAATGCAGGTCCTGCCCTCATTACTTATGATTATACTCCAATTACTTCTCAAAATCAAGAGTTTTTCCGCTCTTTGTGATGATTTTGAGCCGCTTTAGACTTCCTGACTTCTTGAACTCGTTTTCTAACTCTCTGAGACATTTAGTCTGATGCCGCTTCGTATGGCGAAGGTCAACAATGACGTTATGAGACTGTTTTACTGCCCTCTGAATAGTGTTCGCCATTAGATACTTGCCCTCGCCCAGTGGAGCCTTCATCTCCCACTTGAGTCCACCCATCTTAATATCAGGAGTATGCACTCCCTCAATGTTGCTGGTGGGAATGAGGTCAACATCAAAACCCTGTTCCGTCAGAAAAACCGCAGTTGCGTTCTCGTGAGTCTTTAAGACTACACCGTTAGGAGTGATTTTACCTCGTTTCTTCATTGCTTGATTATATCACTTATCACCCCTTATTGCTACCCGTTTTTTTTAGTGTTGGTGCAGATAGTCGTGTGTAAAACACCTCCTCTTAGCAACCCTACCCCAGATTAGTTTTGAAGTTAACAGGGATGAGCGTGCCAAACTGTGGAAAAAGTCCTAGTTCTAAAAAACAACTCCAGAATATGTGTTACTATAGAGGTAGAAGGCGGTCGCAATTTGTAAAAATCAGCGTCCGCCGCAACTTAAAAACTCCCGTTTTGTGTCGTCAGTTGCATTTGCACCTGCCTCACGGAGACCGCTCTCCGCTTATGCGTTCGTGCGTGCTGTCCGAGTCCTCGTGTTCGTCCTCTTCATCAGATTTGGTCGTTCGTGGTTTCTCGTGTCTCTGCCCCTTCGCTTGGTGATGTGAACAGTCCCTCGTGTTTGTCTTCTCCCGCATCCGCTCCTGTCCACTTGCATACAACATACTGGTTCCACGGGAGTAGGGGATGTGTTTGGTAAGCGTGGACTCCTCTAGTAGGTTTTGCCAGCGTAATAACTCCTTATAGATTAGGTTCCAATTCGATAGTGGTAGGGGCACCACGATATTTAAAAGCCGGTTTCTCGGTCTTTTTTGTTTTCGCGCAAAAAATATAAAAAAGTTGTAGCATTTTAAAAAATCGTGTGATATAATCGTAAGCAGGATGGGCAAGGTTGCAAAGTATTTGAATCAGTTAACTATTGGCAATGTTTTTGACACGCCTGACGTGCTCGAAACATACGCCAATGATTGTTCTGCTCTAAAAGTTAAGCCAAAACTAGTAGCTCTACCGGAATCCACCGAAGACATTCGCAAAATAATGCGTTTTTGTTATCAGCTTGCAATGAGAGATATTAAGATTCCGGTTACAGTACGTGGCTCTGGTCTTGACGAAATGGGAGCAGATCTTTCTAATAGTTTAGTTATTTCTACTGAAAAATTAAACCGCTTGCTAGAATCGGATAAGCGTGAGAGATTAGTGCGCGTGCAAGCTGGAATTACCCTAAAGGAGCTAAACACAGCACTCTCTATCAATGGTCTAACGATTCCAATTGGTGGTCATGACAATGAGACAATCGGTGGGTTAATTTCTAACTGCCCGAGTGATGATTTTTCTGGAAAATACGGTGGAATCATGGGGTATGTTGAAAGAATTGAAGTCGTGCTTCCGGATGGTAGTATTCTCCAGACAAACCGCCTAAGCGGACGCGCTGTTGCAAATAAAGCCAAGGAAAAGACTCTCGAGGGGAGTATTTACAAAAAATTGTCCCAGGCAGTAAAGTCTAATAGTGATTTGATTAATAATATTCAGAAAAACAACACCGGCTCGGCAGGGTATCCAACGATTGCACAGTCCAGGCGCGGTAGTTCTATTGATCTCGCCCCACTGTTCTTTGGTGCACAAGGCACGCTTGGCGTAATTACCGAGGTGATTCTAAGAGCTGTTCCGATTAAATCGCAGGTTCGGCGCGTAGTCGCGACTTTTGAAGATTTTGAGACCGCAAAAAGATTTCTAGATCTTGCTAATTCGATGCATCCAAAGGAATTGAATGTTTATGATGTAAGGATTATTAAAATAGCGGAGGAATCTGGAAAGAGACTGAGCGAGATTACTCGCAAACTTTCTACTGGATTTGTGGTGTTCGCGAAATTTGACGACCGAACCAAATCCTGCATTAGAAAAATATCTGGTATTAGAAAACTTCTTCCTGGTACGGCTCAACTTATCACCGAATCGCCAAAAAATATACCGAAACTCGACGAATTCGAGAATTCATTGATTGCTTTTCTAAATAGCGCAAAAAGTGGCGAAAGAGTCCCTCTTCTTACCGATTTCTATATGCCGTCCGAAAGTTTGAGTAGATTTATTTTGGATTTAGGCGTTTTAGAAAAGAGTCTAAAACTTGACTTGGCGTTCTTTGGCTCATATTCTGCCTCTAACTATAGTTTAAGGCCGCGTTTTAAGATTGACGATCCTGAATTTAGCAGAAAAGCTGTTTCATTCCTGAGAGCTGGCGCGTATATTATCGAGCGCGAGGGCGGTTCTATTACTGGAGGTTCGCCAGAAGGTCGCGTGAAGGCTCTAGCCACAAATGAAAATATGCCAGCGAACGAAAAGAGTCTGTATTCTGAAATCAAACAAATTTTCGACCCAAGGGGGATAATGAATCCTTCGGTTAAACTTGGCGCGGATTCTCGCTTTACTATTACACATTTTAGAACTACAAGTTCTTCGAAAGTCGTGTTATAATATATATAATATATAGGAGTTTTTATGAAAACTAAATTTAAGAAGATTTCTGATGCACGCGTAGAAATTACCGTGACACTAGATGCAAACGACCTAAAGACCGCTAGAGAAAAAGCTCTTTCTCGGCTCTCTCAGGAAGTTCGCGTAGAAGGCTTCCGCAAAGGAAAAGCCCCGGCAGAAGTTGCCAAAAAGTTTATCCCTGAAAATGATCTAAATGCAGAAACAGCCGATATCGCTGTGCGCTCAACGGTAGTTAGTGCATTTCGTGAACACGAAAAGATGCCACTTGTGGCTCCGAACGTGAATGTAACAAAATATGTCCCGGATGAAATTTTGGAATACACTGCAGCTGCAGACATTATTCCAGAAGTTAAACTTGGCGACTACAAGAAGTTAAAAGTTGAGCTAAAAAAGGTCACAATCTCTGAAAAACAAGTAAAAGAAGTACTTGATAATTTGGCAAATAACTTCTCCGAAAAGAAGCCAGTTAAGCGTGCTGCGAAATTAGATGACGAAGTAATAATCGACTTTGTTGGCAAAAAAGGTGGGGAAGCATTCCCAGGCGGTTCCGCTAAAGATTATAAATTGGTACTTGGCTCAAAGACTTTTATCCCGGGTTTTGAAGACGGCATCGTCGGACATGAGGCAGGTGATAAATTTGATCTTAACCTAACCTTTCCTAAGGATTACGGCGTAAAAGATTTAGCTGGTGCAAAAGTAGTATTTGAGACGCTTTTGAAACAAGTTAATGAAGTTACTAAGCCTGCCATTGACGATAAACTCGCTGAAAAGTGCGGCGGATTTAAAACTTTGAAAGAGCTAAAAGACGATATTAAAAAGAATCTTTCCGCCCAGGAAGAACATCGTGCTACCGAAAAGTTCAAGGATGATTTGATAAATGCTCTTGTAAAGGCGTCTACTATCCCTGCTCCGGACATTCTAATCGAAGATCAGCTCAAGATAATCAAAGACGATATGACCAGAAACGCTGCTTCTCATGGCATTTCTTCTCTAGAAGAGTTCGTAAAATTGTCTGGTGAAACTATGGAGAATTGGGAAAAGGAAGCCAGAAAGGTTGCTGAATCCAGAGTTAAAGCTTCTATGGCACTCCAAAATCTAGCTGTAGCCGAAAAAATCACCGTTCCTGACGATGAAGTAGCAGCTAAAATTGCCGAACTTAAAGAAGTTTATGAAAAATCTCCTGAAGCCATCAAAAGTCTCAAAGACCCAAATGTAAAGATGGATATTAAAAATCGTATGATTATCGAAAAGACTCTTGATTATCTTGTAAAAATAAACAAATAGTGATATAATAGTGTAAAGAGTTTCGTCTTGTTTGCTATTGCTGTGTTGCAAACAAGAAAATAATAATAATTTTTAATATAAGGAAATTTTAATGCCAACTATTAATCAGTTGATTAGAAAGCCACGTAAGAAAGCGGCTAAAAAATCAAAATCTCCTGCTCTTGGTTCAATTGTGAACACTTTGAAGACTAAGAGAATCGAGACTGCTGCACCTTTGAAACGTGGTGTATGTATTAAGGTGACTACCAAAACCCCAAAGAAACCTAACTCCGCTATGCGTAAGGTTGCACGTGTTCGTCTTACTAATGGCCAGGAAGTCTGGGCTTATATTGGTGGAGAGGGGCACAATTTACAGGAGCACGCAGTGGTGCTAGTCCGTGGCGGAAGAGTTCCTGATCTTCCAGGTGTGCGCTACCATGTTGTACGCGGGACATTAGATCTTCAAGGCGTACAGGGTCGTAAGCAAGGCCGTTCCAAATACGGTGCTAAAAAGGAGGATAAGTAATTATGCCTAGAAAGACTACCAAATCTCTGGAGCGTAAAGTTTCTCCAGACCGCAGATATCAATCTATTTTGGTACAAAGATTAATCAATAAATCTATGCTTGATGGCAAAAAACAGGCCGCCGAAAGAGCAGTATATTCAGCAATTGAAGGTGCTGCAAAAAAGCTAGATTCTGAAAACCCAGTTGAAGTACTAGAAAAAGCAATTGCAAATGTTTCACCTGATTTTGAAGTTAAATCACGCCGTGTTGGTGGCGCTAACTACCAGATTCCATTTCCTATTGCTGGCCATCGCCAAATGCATTTTGCCTTCACTTGGCTAGTGCAAAGTGCACGTGCTCGCTCTGGCATGCCGTATGCGAAGAGACTAGAAGCAGAAATTATAGATGCCTACAATGAGCAAGGTGCAGCCTTCAAGAAGAAGGAAGATTGTCATAGAATGGCAGAAGCCAACCGCGCATTTGCACACTTCGCGAGATAAAAAGTTGTTAATAGAGCGCCACGCTTCGTCAGCGGGTGCGTTGCTCGCTCGCCGTATGCCTAATATGGCCCGCTCCGCTACTCCCGCTTCCTTGCGTGGCATCCCTATTAACAGCTTTTTTTGATGTCTGAATCTTTCTTTGGTTATCGATAAATTGCTACTCAAACTGCAAGATACAGGTTTTTTCTTGTTTTTGCTAAAGTTGTGATATAATTAACGTAAGTATATTAGGAGGTTAAATGGTAAAAATTGCGATAAACGGTTTTGGAAGAATTGGCAGAAATGTTCTCAAGATCTTGCTTGTGAGTGGGGGAGCAGAGGTTGTTGCGATCAATGATATTACTGACGCAAGAACCCTAGCACATCTTTTGAAGCACGATTCTAGCTATGGTACTTATAAAAAATCCGTGGAAGCACATGATGATGAAATCGTTGTTGATGGTAAAAAGATTAAAATCTTAGCCGAGAAAGAACCGAGCGCTCTTCCTTGGGGCGATTTAGGCGTAGATGTGGTAATTGAATCTACTGGATTCTTTACAAAACCAGAAGACGCAAGAAAGCATCTAGAGGCTGGAGCAAAGCGTGTAATTATCTCTGCCCCTGCAAAGGGCGAAGGCGCTAAGACGATTGTAATTGGCGTGAATGATGAACTAATAGAAGATTCTGATGAGATATTATCTAATGCATCCTGCACGACTAACTGCATTGCTCCAATTATGAAAGTTCTAGAAGACACTCTTGGTATTGAAAAGGCGATGATGACCACCGTACATTCATACACCGGTTCACAAAGAATTCTTGACGCCCCGGCTAAAGATTTAAGAGAAGCAAGAAGCGCAGCCGAGAATATTGTACCAACCACGACCGGTGCATCTAAAGCAGCGGCGCTCACGGTTCCAGCTCTAAAAGACAAATTTAACGGTTTATCAATTCGGGTACCAACCCCAGTTGTTTCTCTTTCAGATATTACGGCAATCGTAAAAAGAGATACTTCTAAAGAAGAAATCAACGATATTTTTAAAAAGGCTGCCGAAGAAGAACGCTATGATGGAATTATCGGTGTTTCTGAAGAAGAATTAGTTTCTAAAGATTTTGTGGGTGATTCACATTCATGTATCGTTGATTTGCCACTTACTGATGTGGTCTGCGGCAACATGATCAAAGTTGTAGCATGGTACGATAATGAATGGGGTTATTCTAATCGTTTAGCAGAGCTTGCCCTAGATTTTGGAAAGGAATGAATGTCGATTTTTATTGGTGCAGATTATCGTGGTTTTGAAAAGAAAAATTCTGTAGCTCGGTTTTTGGAAGATGCTGGGTATCAAGTAGCTGATATGGGTGATTACGAATACAATGAAGGCGATGATTTTAATGACCCGGCAATTCGTGTCGCCCTGGAAGTAAGAAATAATCCAGATGCAAAGGGGATTTTAATCTGCGATTCTGCACATGGGGTAACAATTCAAGCAAATCGTTTCAAAGGCATCCGAGCAGCACATTGTGGCTCAAAGGAATCAGCTAAGCTTGCTAGAGAGCATGATGATGCGAATGTTCTCTGTCTGTCAGCGCATTTTATGGACGAAGCAAAGATGCAAGAAATAATCACTGCGTTTCTTAATACAAATTTTGAAAAGCTTGAGCGTAGAGAGCGCAGAATAAAACGTTTAGACGAAAGGGAAGACTATGATTAGAACAGTCACCGTAGTGCCAGCGATTTTGGCACAAAGCAAATTGGAATATCGCCAACAAGTCGAACGAGTTAGTAATTTTACAAGAAGAATCCACGTTGATGTTTCAGATGGAGCTTTTGCCCCTTCGACTACACTCGATATTTCGAATATTTGGTGGCCAAAAGAATGGAAGGCCGACATTCATCTAATGGCGGCGTATCCATCCCAACAACTGGACGTTATTTTAAAACTGGCACCATCGCTATGTATTCTGCATGCCGAAGCAAGTGAAGATTTGCTGCCGATTTTTGGTTCATTAAAACAAAGTGGCATTAGGACTGGGCTGGCAATTTTACCCACCACTTATCCAGGACTTGTGAAGCAATATATTGATGTGGTTGATCATGTTTTGATATTTGCAGGTCAGCTTGGCGTACAAGGTAGTCCAGCCGATATGATGCAAATGGAAAAAATTGGGATTGTCAGAAGTATGAAACCAGAGCTTGAAATTGGATGGGATGGTGGCGCTAATAAATCCACGATGCGCGCCCTTGCGCATGCGGATCTCGATGTCATCAATGTGGGCTCAGCATTGTCTAAAGTAGAGAATCCGGCTGAGGCTTATCATGAATTAGTGTCAGAAATTGATAAAAACGGAGTGGTCTTATAATGGCAAAAATTTTAAGTCTTGGCTCGGCTCTTAACGATATATATTTAATTGATCACGATGATTTGGTTCCAACTGAAATAGGTGAAGAGTCTATTTTTGCAAAAATCTTGGTCGGGAGCAAGGTAGATATTGATAAACTAAGTTACGAAGTTGGTGGCGGCGGGGTGAATTCAGCAATTTCTTTTGCAAGGCATGGCCACGATGCAATTCTAATGGCAAATATTTCTCACGACGCAGCTGGCGATGCAATTCTCAGAACTCTAGATAAGGAAGGCGTTGATACGAGTTTTATCAGTTATGATACGAAAAGAGCTACTGGATCTTCAGTAATATTATTAGATTCGTGTGGTGGCGAACGCACGATTTTGACTTATCGAGGCGCAAGCACTAAATTTGATGATTTTAGCCCGGAAGACCTTGACACGATTCGTCCAGATTGGATTTATGTAACTACACTTAGAGGTGACATGAAAACTTTGACTAATTTCTTTAAGAAAGCCCAGGAAAAAGAAATTAAAATCATGTTTAATCCTGGAGTAAAAGAATTAGAAAACTCAAAGGAATTGATGCCACTTTTAAAGTACGTCGATGTTCTTCTTGTAAATAAACAAGAAGCGGCACAAATGGTCCCGGGGGCTTTGCTCGAAGAATTACTTTATCATTTGAAAGGGTATTCAAAAACCGTAATAATTACGGACGGTGCTATGGGCGGTATCGCGACAAATGGGGAAGAAACTTATCGTTTCGGAATTTATGAAGATGTCAAGATAAAGGACGCGACTGGTGCTGGCGATGCTTTTGGTTCTGGTTTTTTGGCCGCCATAGCGACAAAGAAAAGTTTCCGTCAAGCGTTGATGTTTGCTTCGGCTAACTCTACGTCCGTGGTTACTAAAATTGGCGCAAATAAAGGTATTCTTTCGAGTAAAAAAGAACTCCACCCGATGCCGATACAGAAAATATAGTATAATAATATATAATATATGGAGGAATTATGCTGCCAGCAGAAGAAGAATTGATTAAAAAATTAACTATAGAAGATTTGGAAAGAATTAATGCTTACGCTAAAGATTTGTCGACGGGACTTAAGATGGTTCGTTCCTTCCCACAAGGCGTAACAATCTTTGGTTCAGCGCGTCTGCCACAAGATGACAAATATTGTCAAATGGCGACAGAGCTTGGCGAGATGCTTGCAAAAAATGGACACGCCGTAATTACAGGTGGTGGGCCTGGCATTATGGAAGCCGCATCAAAAGGCGCATACGAGATTGGTGGCAGATCGGTTGGATTTAATATCAAACTCAGCCATGAACAATTCCCAAACCCATATCTTAGTGAATGTTATACTTTTGAGTATTTCTTTGCTAGGAAGGTTTCGCTCGCTATGGCAGCTAAAGTTTTTGTCTTTTTCCCAGGCGGTTTTGGCACGATGGATGAGATTTCGGAAATCCTTTGTTTAATGCAGGAAAACAAAATGCCAAAAATGCCAATGTTTTTAATTGGTACGGATTATTGGAGTGCTTTTGAACAAGTAATTAGTAAAATGGTTGAACTAAAGTTGGTCAATGAAGATGACACTAAGATTTTTGAAATTACCGACGATCTTCAAAAAGTGGTAGATGCCGCTAATAAAATCGGCCATCCAAAAATTTCCGAGAACTTCTATGATGGTTTCAAGGAAGCTAGAGCGATCGCTGAAGCTTAAGTTTTGGATTGTATTCTGCAATACGAATCAATTCATTGTATTTTGCAATTCTTTCCGAACGAGAAAGCGAACCAGTTTTGATTTGGCCAGTGCCTAGACCGACCGCGAGATGAGCGATTGATATATCTTCGGTTTCGCCAGAACGATGCGACATAATGGTTTTATAGCCAGCTTTTTTTGCCATTTTGACGGCATCGATAGTCTCTGAGAGCGAACCGATTTGATTTGGTTTAATGAGAATTGCATTGGCAACGTTTTCTTTAATGCCGCGACTTAAGAGCTTTGTGTTTGTGACAAACAAATCATCACCGACTAGTTGGGTTTTGGATCCTAGACGACGAGTAAGAATTTGCCAGTTTTTCCAATCATTTTCAGCTAGTCCATCTTCTATGGATACGACTGAATAATTATCCACTAGGTATTCATACCAGTTTATCATGTCATCAGCGGTCTTCCAATCACCGTTGGTCTTTAGCTCGTAGTGGCCATTTTCGTAAGGTGGGTCGGCTGGGGTATCGACGTAAAATTCCGTAGCGGCGATATCTAGAGCGATTTTAATATCGCTGCTGAATTTATAACCTGCTTTTTCGACGGCTAATTTAATACAGTCTAGAGGTTCATTGTTTCCGTCTCGAACTTTTGGCGCGTAACCACCTTCGTCGCCGACCGTAGTTGGATAGCCTCGTTCTTTTAAGACGTCTTTCAGGGCATGAAAAACCTCTGCTCCCATGCGAACGGCCTCTTCGATTGTTCCGGCTGATGATGGAATAATCATATATTCCTGAAAATCAGTTGCAAATGACGCATGCTCGCCGCCGTTCATGACATTCATCATGGGCATTGGAATAGACATTTCTTTGGTCGTACCAGCAAGCTCAGCTACGAACTGATAAAACGGTATCCCGCGAGCTCTAGCGTTTGCTTTTGCGTTAGCTAGCGAAACTGCTAAAATCGCATTGGCACCGAGGCTAGACTTGTTTTCTGTACCGTCCAATTCACGTAAAATTGCATCGACTTGAGTCTGATCGGACGAATTATCAACTAAAACGTCTTTGATTTTGGAATTTACATTCCAAACTGCTTTCATAACACCTTTGCCATTATAAAATTTAGGGTCTTTATCACGTAGCTCCCAAGCTTCCATTGAGCCAGTAGATGCGCCGGAAGGAACTGCAGCGCGACCAAACGCGCCGTTTTTTAGAAATACTTCCGCCTCTATTGTGGGGTTACCGCGAGAATCTAAAATTTGACGAGCCTTAATATTTGAAATTACAAAATTATCCATAAAAATATTATAACAAAAAAATCTACCAAAAATATAAAACTTATGCTAAAATGGTCTTAATAAATATTAACAGGAGATTTTTTATATGGATGGGAACCCTGAAGGGACACCAAATCCGCTAAATCCAATGTCTCAGGCTGGAGACTCAATGGATTCTCTTAGTAGTAGTGATGCGGAGACGGTAAACACGGAGGCAAACGAGCAATCAGTGGCGGCTTCTGACGAAGTAACAAATAGTTTTGATAATGAAAATACTCCTGCAAGGCCGGCTTCTTTTGCGAAACCTGCTGTCCCAGTAGAGTCTGGCAACAATATGCCGGAGATGACCGAGACGAAGACTCCATCTATACCATATGTGAACAAAAGTGTTGTAGATCCTATGATGCGCCCAGTTTCGCATCACCCTGAAACGAGTACTACTCCAGTATCAAAAGATGCGTCGGCTAATAACGGCGATCTAGTAAGTGATGGCATATTATCAGCGGAAGATTTTAGTTCGCTTAGTTTCAATAATTCCCCTTCAGTAAATAGCCCTAGCACTGCACAACTAAATGATGAGCCACATCTTGTCGCTAAGGATTCCATTGTGGAGCCAGCTAATAAAAAAGGCGGGAAGAAAAAAGCTTTAATCATTGGTGCGATTATTTTAGTAATGACGGCCATTATTTGTGGCGCTGCTGCCATTGCGATATTCGTACTTGGGAATAGTGACGATCGAGTCACTAAAGCAATTGATAAACTTCTTAATGGCGGAATGTCAAGCATCGTAAATGTCCAGGGTGACATTTCGCTAGCTGGCGGCAATAATTCACTCGGTAGTGAAATAGTGGCACTGAGTTCTGCAAATGTAAATGTTGATGGTACTTTTGATGTAAATTCGCTAGTGAACAAGGTCTCTGCAGAAATTACAGCCGAGGCTAGTGACGGAACTGAATTTTCACTTAGCGTTGACGAAATGAGAACCAAAGACAATGATACCTATTTTAAAATTTCAGGACTTATGGATATTTTTGGTGGGTCCAACGTCTTAGAAGTCGGCGAGGAAAGTACGTCTCTTTATGTTGACGAAGACTGTGACAGCATCGCTTGCGACGACGAGGGAAACTGTGTAAGCTGTGAGAGCACAGCGGCTGATGTTGCAGCCAGTGCGCTCTCTTCTTATAGCGGAATCTTTGAGACTATAGATGATGAGTGGATTTTAATTTCGGATGATTTTGCCGATACGATGGGTGGACTTGTAGTATTCAATAATTCAAGCACTTGTCTCATCAACGCATTTGGTACTTTACCTGAGTATGCTAAGGATATTGCAAATAAATACAAGGCAAACCCGTTCATTACTTATTCCACCAACAATCTAGAAATTGCTAAAAAGAAGCATAATCTATATAAACTTGGCATTGATGATGGAAAAATGAGTGCCTTTGTCAATTCGTTAGGAAATAATGGTTTTATTAACGAACTGAAGGCATGCGTGGACGAGAACGCTACAAATGTTTCAATAGATGCTGACGCGATTAAGTCAATCTTTTCCAATTTCCCAATTGTTTATGTTGAAATAAACGACAATAATGACTTTACTAGAGTATATCTAAAAACAACTGGTGGCTCAGAAAATGGAGCAATTTCTGCTAAAGCCGATTTAGCTTTGTCTTATCCTAGCGAGGTAACAATCGCAGAACCAGTAGAATATGTTGATATGTCCACAATTTTATCTACAATGATGACGAATGTATTTTCTGGTGGGATCGTCCAAATCAAATCGGAATAGGTACCCCAGGCAACATTGACATTTTGCCATAAGTGTGATATAATAAAAATATGGATGCTCGGTTAAAACAAAAACTTAGTAAACTCCCGGCTAGTCCGGGGGTTTATTTTCATAAGAATAAACAGGGTGAGATTATTTATGTTGGTAAAGCCGCAGTCCTAAAAAACCGAGTACGGCAGTATTTCCAAAAGTCCAAAAAGGATATAAAAACCGAAGCATTGGTTAGGGAAATATTTGATACCGACTGGATTCAGGTCGATACCGAAATGGATGCTTTGTTTCTAGAGTCCGAAATGATAAAAAGGTATATGCCTAAATGGAATATACTGCTTAGAGACGATAAGACAGTATCGTATGTACGAATCACTATGCAACTAGAAGTACCAGATGTTTCGTTTACTCGAAATCCAGTTGATGATGGCGCTTTATATATCGGACCTTTTTATGGTAAATCGGCGGTAGAAAAAGCAGTAAGAACGCTTCGAAAAATTTTCCCGTATTATAGTAAGCCATACACTGGCAAGAAAACTCTAGATAGCGATTTGGGGCTTACTCCTGGTATCGAAATTGGACGAGCCACGCCAAAGGATTATAAAAGAAATTTAAGAAAAATGATACGGTATCTAGAAGGAGATCGCGATAAGCTGATAAAAGAACTCGACAAAACTATGAGAGAAGAGGCTGCAGCGGGGAACTTTGAGTTAGCCGCTGAAGCAAGAGACCAGTTATTTGGTCTAAAAGAACTTAAGAAAAAAATCATTTTTTCGGACAAGGAATTTTTGGATATTTCGTCAGACCAGGCTTTAAACGAACTAAGAAGGCTACTTGGATTAGAAAAACCGCCACGACGCATCGAAGGTTACGACATTTCACATCAATCCGGAACCAATACTGTCGGAAGCATGGTAGTCTTTATTAACGGGGCATCAGCGCGTAGTGAATACCGAAAATTTAAAATACGCTCATCTACAAATGACGATTTAAAAAGTATGCATGAAGTTTTGACTAGACGATTTAAACACAAAGAATGGGATTTTCCAGACTTAATAATACTAGACGGCGGAATTACACAGGTTAATGCAATTTTGCCTCTCGTTCAGCCATTTGGCATTCCTGTAATCGGGAGAGATAAATCTGGAGATCATTCAAGAAATGCCGAAGTCAAGATTGTAACGTCTGATGGAAAGATGGTGCGGCTTAGCAAAAGCTCACATATTGCCAGATTGATAGCTAGAATAGACGAGGAGTCACACCGATTTGCAATCACCTATCATTCTTTACTAAAACGTAAATCTATGCTAAAGTAGATATAGGAGTTATTTATGCAAATAGGAAGTTTTTTACAGGCAACTATACTGATTTCTGCAATTATTACAACGCTTTTAATTCTATTACAACAACGCGGAGCTTCGCTTGGTGCTGGTTTTGGTAGCTCCGGCGAGCTTTATACTACGAGAAGGGGTTTAGAAAAATCACTATTTATAACTACTATCGTGTTTGCGGTGATTTTTGTAGTATCTATCTTGGCTTTATTAATTATACCGACGGAGTAAGATGGCCGGTTCGATCAAAAAACGTGGGCAAAGATTTGTACGAAAGTTTTCTAAAGCTTCTATTAAGGCTAGTAATGAAAGCAAGGAGCATATCAAGGAAAATTTCATCCAGCGTCTTTCTCATGTACGGAAAATTCGTTTACTGGTTTTAGAGTGGGTACTTTTAGTCGTGGCGCTGGTTCTAATAGCTTCGGCGCAAGCTTTTTGGTTTGGCGACTCTTACGCCGTTGATACTTATGTCGATGGTGGTAATTATATCGAAGCAACGATTGGTCGAGTTAATTCAATGAATCCACTTTTTGCTACTACTGGTAGCGAAAAGGTTTTAAGTAAACTCATGTTTGCAACTCTTGTGGCGGATGATTATTCTGGCCATCCTGGACCACAACTGGCTAGCAGTGTGCGCTATACTGACGACGGTAAAACATGGGTAATCACTTTGAGGCATGATTTAGTATGGTCAGATGGAGAACCAATTACGAATTCCGATATATTGTTTACAACCGAGTTAATTCAAAATCCAGCTGTTAGCACAATTTTTACCGCAAACCTAGAAAATGTAAAAATCAGTGAAGACGAAAATGGCGATATTGTATTTAGGTTACCTTCTTCATATGCGGATTTTGCTTCTGCTTTAAATTTCCCAATTGTACCAGAACATATCTTAAAGGATGCACCGCTAAAGACATTGGTCGAAGCTAGCTTTTCTAAGTCACCCGTTACTAGCGGCCCGTTTACGTTTAACGCCTCGCAGGCTAAAAGTGAAGACGAGAAAGTATTTTATCTAATTGCTAACCCAAATTATTATCTTGGCAAACCAATGGTAAACAGTTTCGCCGTACATACGTACGAAACCAAAGACGATATTAAAAACGCACTTTCTACAAATGAAGTCACGGCGACTGCGGAATTAGACGGGAAAGCTGCTGAAGATATTAATTTGGGTAGCTATGACAAAAGGTTAACCAAAATTAATTCCGGAGTATTTGCTTTTTTGAATAATTCCAGGACAATTTTAGCTAGTGCAGATATGCGTCGGGCAATTCGCCAGGGCTTAAATCTCGCAGAGATTCGTTCTGCTGCACCAAATACTACACCACTGGATTTTCCGATTTTGGAGTCACAAATAAAACTTAGCGATTATCCGTCAATCCCGTCTGGTGACCAAGTTGCTGCGAAGGAAAAGATTGCTGAGCTATTCGGCGACGAACAATTACATTTAGAAATTGCAACGGTTGATTCCGGATATTTGCCAGCTGTAGCCGAAAAATTTGCTGACAATTTAAAAGCACTTGGCATTGATTGTAGCGTTTCTGCATATGCTGAGAGTCAGGAATTTGTAGCAAATATTGTATCAAGAAGAAATTACGATATATTAATATATAGTGTGGAACTTGGTGAAGATCCGGATCCATTGGCTTATTATTATTCATCGCAAGCGCAAGCGGCAGGGCTGAATCTTTCCAACTATCGAAATTCACTTGTGGATGATTTACTGGTGGGGGCGCGAGGCACGGTGGATACAGCGCTTAGAGCACGCAAATACGAGCGTTTCTTGGAATATTGGGCAACTGATGTACCGGCGATTGGTTTATATCAACCAAATATGACATATATCTATAATAAGAATGTGAGAACCTTTGACGAGTCTAATGTTTTGGTGACAACATTGGACCGCTTTGCTGATATAAATAATTGGGGAGTAAACCGTGGCACCAAAAATCAAACGCCTTAGTTTTTGTTTTGTTTTAATACTAGCAGTAATTGGGCTGGTATTTTTATTTGGCGCTGGAATTATGAATAAAAAGGGTTCGGGTAAAATTGTTGCCACAAATTTCGCTGCGTTTGATTTTGCTCGAGCGGTGATAGGCGATTCTAGTGATATTACAATACTTTTGAAACCGGGAATGGAAATGCATGATTTTGAGCCGACGCCGGAAGATATCAAAAAAGTTTTAAGCGCAGATTTGTTTATATATGTTGGTGGGGAATCAGATGTTTGGGTAGAGAAGCTACTTAACGATAATGAGATAAAAAAAGAGAATAATTTTAGAATGATGGAATTCGTGAGTCCGTTAGCTGAAGAGTTCGTGAAAGACACAAAAGAAGATGAGCACGCGCCTGAAGAAAAGGATGAACATATTTGGACTAGTCCAGTTAACGCAGTAAAGCTAGTAGAGGCGGTTCGAGATAGACTGATTGGACTTTACCCAGAAAAAGAGCAAATATTTACTAAAAACGCCAAAATTTATACTGAGCAATTAAAGGAAATTGATAACGAGTTTCGCGACATTGCTAATAATAGTACAAATAAACTTTTGGTCTTTGCCGACCGTTTTCCATTTTTATATTTCACGCACGAGTATGGACTTAGCTACTTTGCGGCTTTTCCGGGTTGCGCGGAACAAACCGAAGCCAGTAGCAACGTGATTGCGTCTTTGGTTGGCGAGGTAAAAGGTAATAATATAAAAACCATTTTAAAAATTGAACTAACTTCGGATAAATTAGCTAAATCAATTGCTGATGAAACGGGAGCTAAAATACTTGAATTAAACGCGGCGCATAATATTTCTCAGGAAAATTTTGACCGCGGAGTAACCTATGCTGATATAATGAGAAAGAATATTTCCGTTTTACGAGAGGCACTTAAAAATGAATAATCCAGTTATTTCTGTAAAAAATCTAACCGTGTCGTACGACAAAAATGTAGTGATAAAGTCTGCGTCTTTTGAAATTTTTCGGAAAGATTTTTTATGCGTTGTGGGCGCAAATGGTTCTGGTAAAAGTACCTTGATTAGAGCTTTGCTTGGACTAATCCAGCCGGTTTCTGGAAAGATTAAGTATGGAGAAGATATAAAGCATAATTCTATTGGCTTTTTGCCTCAGGAAACAAAGATTGAGCAGAATTTTCCCGCAACGGTTTTTGAAATTGTTTTGTCTGGTACGCTTGGACGTTTTAAGCACAGGTTTTTTTATTCTGAAGAAGCCAAAAAAGCCGCAACGGACGCGTTGAGGCAGCTTGGTATTTTAAAAATAAAAGAAAGAAGTTTTAGTAATTTATCTGGCGGCCAGAAACAAAAAGTTTTGCTTGCACGGGCACTTGTGGCGACATCCGAGATTCTGATTCTAGATGAGCCATCAAACAGTCTAGATTATAAATCGCGTAAAGATTTTTATGAGATGTTAAAAAAATTAAATGATAGTGGTTTAACGATTATAATGATCACTCATGATTTAGATGCGGACGATTTGATAGGAAATAAAGTACTAAGTATTAAAGAATGTGAGGTTTCTTGTGAATCTACGGATAAATTCTTAAGGAGATACAAATGAATCCTTTTTTTGAGATGTTATCCTATGGCTTCATGCTACGCGCGCTGATAGCTGGTATATTAATTGCTGCCCCTGCAGCTCTTACTGGAGTGACCTTGGTACTCAGAAAAAATTCTATGATTGGTGACGGACTTTCACATACAGCTTTTGGGGCTTTTGCGATTGCTACGGTGCTAAATCTCACACCACTTTGGTTTGCAATACCTACAGTGATCGTTACGTCGTTTCTAGTTTTGAATCTAAGTAATAATAAAAAAATTAGTGGGGACACCTTGATCGCGCTTCTATCTGCATCTAGCCTCGCGATTGGAGTCGTGGCGATTTCCGTATCACAAGGCGTCAATATAGATTTAAACAGTTATTTATTCGGTAGTATTTTGTCTGTAAGCTGGACCGACGTGTTTCTTAGTTTATTACTTGCAATTGTTGTAGTGACATTCTATCTATTCCTTCATAACAAGATTTTTGCACTTACTTTTGACGCGGATTTTGCAAAATCGATTGGTATTAAGACAAAACTATATAATATGGTTTTTGCAGTGATTTGTTCTGTTACTGTGGTACTCGGGATGAGATTGCTTGGCGCTCTACTAATCTCTAGTTTAATTATTTTTCCGACAGTGATTGTAATGCAATTTTCAAAATCGTTTAAACGTGTGGTGATATATTCTGTAGCTATATCAGTAGTGAATTTTATACTGGGTCTTTTAATTTCGTATTTTGCCGCCACTCCAACTGGCGCAACAGTAGTAATTGTCAATTTGATTATGCTCATAATTTGCACATTGATAAGACAAATAAAAAAATAGACCTTCAAAGGTCTATGGTGCAATATTGTTAAATATTGGTGCGCGCGTTGGCGAAGCCCGCGCGTCCGCTTTTTGATGAACTGAAAGTTCATCGCGATATTGGTGCGCGCGACTGGACTTGAACCAGCACAGCCGTAAATGTGGCCACTACCACCTCAAGGTAGCGTGTCTACCAATTCCACCACGCGCGCTTGTATATATATTATATCATATTTTTGATTTTATAAAAACATTTACAAAAATATTTTTACTGTGTTATAATGGTCTTAATCAAAAAGGAGGTAGATGAAGAGTTTTCTCAAAAAAATATTAGTTGTTGCTCTGTCGGCTTTTACGGCGGCGGCTTTTATGTCCGGTGCGTCTGTTTATGCAGATGGATCAAATGGAACAAGTATTAGTATTAGCCCTGTAAACAAAATCATGCAGATTTCGGCTAATTCTACTTATGATGATACTTTTAAAGTATCAAATAACAGTGATTCCCCGATGAAGTTCGAGGTATATGCTACCCCTTATGCTTTCAGCTATTCCGAAGATGAAGACACTTACAAGCTCGGTTTTAGCAAAGATACCACATATACACAGATTGCTAGATGGATTACTTTCCAAGGCACTGACGGTAACTACGCGCAAAAAGCCACATTCACTGCTGGTCCGAATGAGTCAATTGAAGTAGCTTATCGTATTACTACCCCTGACAATATTCCTGGTGGCGGTCAATACGCTGTACTTTTTGCCCATACACTTTCTGGAGATTCTGATGGAAGCGGCATAAAGACAGAGGCCAGCCCTGGTCTTGTGGTATATGGACGTTCCGATGGGGAAACAATCATTTCTGGTGAAGCATCAAACCTAGAAATTAAACAGACAATGATGGTAAACGGCGAGGAAAAGTCGATTATCAATGCAAGTAGCAAAGTCAAAAACACTGGTAACGTAGACTTTATGGCAAATGGTAATTTGAAGGTTACTGGTGTATTTGGCAATACATATTACGAAACAAGCAGCGACTCTACGAAATCGCGCGTTTCAATTATTCCGGAAACCGAGTTAGTCGTATCCGACAGTTGGGATGATACGCCATTCTTTGGCATGTTCAACACAGAGTGGACCGTTTACGTGAATGGGGAAGCAACCGAAACCATTACGAAATTTGTTGTAATAATTCCTGCAGTTATAATAATTGTTGCAATTTTGCTATTGACAATCGTTATTGTGTGGATTATAATCATGGTTAGGATGCGCAAAGAACGCCGATCCAGATTCATGGTATAGATCGACACTCTAGTGGAGTAGAGTCTTTGTAAAACCAAAATAAAAATATCAACATAAAAAAGAAAGTAGAGTGTATGAGAAAAACACACAAAAAGATACTCGGCTTTACAGGTCTTGGTTTGGTGGCTGCTGTTACTACCGTTGCAGCAGTTTTACCAACTCCTATGGCTAAAGCGGTATCAAGCATAACCGACACCATTCAGGTTCGGGTGATATCTGATGATTCTGATATCACAATAAGCACAACTAGCGCTGGTGAAATCACTAGCCCTGAATATGCTTTCGATGTAGCTTATAGCACACTCGTAAGTTTAAAAATTACCGTGAGCAACTACGATTCGGAAGGTAATCTAATTAAGAGTACGATCGTCTTTGACCGTGATGATTTGGACTACGAAAGTGGTGTTCTCCCAACTTTTGAGTTAAATCTAGATAACTTTGGCGGACGTGGTCATTATGTAATCACAGCCGAAGGTGTTGGACATGATGGTACTCCAATTGAAAAAATGTTGGAGGTGGTTTATAAATCAGAAGAAGGCGGTAGCGATGATGGTGGCGAAGTCAACCCAGAGCCAGGCGACTCTGAAGTAGATGTCGATGCCGATATTCCAACCGTTGAAGTTGAGACTATCGCTGTAGAAGTCTATGACAAGGATGGTGATTTAGTAAAGGGGCCAATTATTTACGATAACCCAACTGGCGATGAAGAAATTGATCTGAGCGATTTGCCTGATGGTGAATATACCGTCGTAATCATTAGTCGTGACGAAGACAATAACGTCATTAAGAAAGAAGTTATAGACGTTGTGGTCGACAAGGATGCTGGTGATTCTGAAGCAGAAGTAACCATCGAAGACCACGGCGAAGATGTAGTAAAAGCAGAAATTACCGTTACAGATAAAGATGGTAATATCGTAAAAGATCCAATCGTAATCAATAATCCTACGCCTGGCGATAAGATAAATGTTGATTTAGATGGTCTTGAAGATGGAGACTATAATATCAACGTAGATTACTATGACGGAAACGGTAACAAGGTTGGTGGCGAAGTAATTCCTGTCACTAAGACTGATGATGGTAAGATATCCATCAAAACCGACAAAGAAGTGGATGTAGTAACACAAATCGAAATTGACATTTATGACGAAGATGGTAATCTAGACAGAGTAATCATTATCGATAGAGAAACAGGAACAGCATATGTCTATGATAAAGATGGAAATTTGTTATACACTATCCCTGACGCTTACAAAGATGGCAAAATATTAATCGACCTAGATGGTCTTGCTTCTGGAAACTATACAGCTGTAATCACTTACAAAGATGCGAATGGCAAGACGATTGGCAACACTAAGACTGTAAAGATCAAGTATGAAGCAGGTAAAGCAATCATCGTACCAGACACTGGTAGCTTCTTCCAGGGACTAAACATCTCTAGACAAGATTATCTAATCACCGGTATTATAGTATTCACCGTGATTGGTGTAGTAGCATTTGGAATCGTAAAAAGGAACCATAACACAAAGAAGTTTAGCGGAAAGAATCGTCGCTAGAAAAAAGGCTACATAGGATAGGTGTGTTACCTATGTAGCCTACACTCTACATTATTATATATAAAAAAATACCGGCACCGTTTAAACTGCGAGGGTGCCGGTATTTTGTTATTTGACGATTTCTGCGTTAGCTTTTGCTTCTTTCTTTTCTTCCTCTTTAGCAGCTTTTTTAGCTTTGTTGCCTAGAGTTGAACGAAGTTTAGCAGCGCGCTCTGCGCGAGCTTTGAAGCGGTCCACGCGACCTTCCGTATCGATAATCTTCTCTTCGCCAGTAAAGAATGGGTGGGAAGCAGAAGAAATCTGAATTTTAACCAATGGATATTCATTTCCATCGGTCCATTTGATGGTTTCTTCGCTTTTGGCAGTAGATTTAGTCAAAAATGAGAAACCAGCAGCTTCGTCTGAAAAGACGACAGCACGGTAATCTTTAGGGTGTAATTCTTTTTTACTCATAATTGCTATTTATTATATCAGAGATTTATAAAAATGTAAAGAGAAAAGGAGAACTTCGTTCTTTGTAAAATTGGGGGTTGCGTACGTGTTTCAATCTATCTTAGTCTTGATTTTTGCGGCTATGTGTGATATAATTAGATTATATATTAATTAATGAAACACTCTGTAGGGGATTTCCTTAGACTAGAAGTCTATTTGATCCTACAGGGAAAGGGAAAGGAAATCATATTATGACAGTAAATGTCGATATGAAAGCTCTGCTTGAAGCTGGTGCTCATTTTGGGCACAAGACAAGCCGGTGGCATCCAAAAATGGCACCATATATTCACTCAAAGCGTCAAGGCGCACATATTATCAATCTCGAAAAGACTGTAGAAGCTTTAAACGAAGCTTTGCCAAAAATCACTGAGATTTCAAAAGGTGACAAGAAAATTCTTTTCGTTGGTACAAAGAAACAAATGAAAGACATCGTAAAGGCTGCAGCGGAATCCGTTGAAATGCCTTATATGACAGTTCGTTGGGTTGGCGGCACACTAACCAACGTCGAAACAGTCAATCGTCAGATTCGCAAACTAAAAGATCTCGAGAAAAAGATGGCCTCTGGTGAACTCGAAAATCGCTATTCAAAGCTCGAGGTCCAGAGGTTCCAAGAAGAAATCGATCTTTTGAACGAACGCTACGGTGGCATTAAAAACATGAGCGAACAGCCTGCCGCTGTAATCATTGTCGATGCCAATGAGGATAGAAACGCAATTAAGGAAGCAAACACTCTAAAGATTCCTGTATTTGCACTTGCTGACACAAACGTTGATCCATCTGGAATTGATTATCTCATTCCATGCAACGACGATGCCATCAAGGCCACCCAGCTGGTTCTTGATTATTTCGTTGAGGCTATCAAAGAAGGTCGTAAATAAATTTTAAAAAGGAGGCAAAAAAATGGCTGAAGTAACAGTTGAACAAATCAAAAAATTAAAAGAGCTTTCTGGCGCAGGGCTCACTGATGCAAAAAAGGCATTAGTCGAAGCCAATGGTGATTTTGACAAGGCACTTGAAGCAATGCGTAAGAAAGGCTTAACTAAGGCTGAAAAACGTGGTGATCGCGAAACTCGCGAAGGTCTAGTAGAATCCTACATTCATGACGGTCGCCTAGGAGCAATCGTAGAAGTAAACTGCGAGACGTCTTTCGTAGCCAAAACTGACGAATTTAAGACTTTGGCTCATCAAATTGCAATGCAAATTGCATCTATGGCGCCACTTTATGTTTCTGAAGATGATATCCCAGAAGCAGACAAGAAAGCAAAGATTAAAGAACTTGAAGAAAACTTTAAAGGCCCAGAAAATATGAAGGAAAAGATTCTTGAAGGACAAGTCAAGAAAGCTTTCTCTGACAAGGTACTAATGAATCAACCATATATTTTGGATGACACTAAGACCGTGGAACAGTTTATCAAAGAAGCTATTGCTAAGACTGGCGAAAATATCACTATTCGTCAATTTAAGAGAATTGAGCTTGGTGTAACCGAATAAGCTTTTTGATAGCTTGGACTTGTTTGCTTGTAAAATTTACAACATAAAGTCAAGAAAAAATGTCCTTAAATTTGGGACATTTTTTCATTGTTAGGTTGTAAATTTTACGCAAACAAATCTGGTCTAAATCTCATTATGCTATCAAAAAGCTTATTCGGCTACTTGCCAAATCTTCTACTTCTTGAGTCGTATTCTTCAATGATTTTCATAATGTCATCTGCGGACATTTCTGGGAAATATTTTTTAATGAACATAAACTCGGCGTAGGAAGAGCGCCAAAGCATGAAGCCAGAAATGCGTTCTTCGCCAGATGTTCTTACTACCATATCGATATCAGGGACTTCTGGGTGATACAAATGCGCCCGAATGGTTTCTGGTGTGATTTTTTGATTATTTTCTATGGCTAGATTCGCAGCATCAGCGATTTCTTGCTCGCCGCCATAGTTAAAACAGAAACAAACCGTAATGCCAGTGCAGCCGCGAGTCGTTTCTTCTGCTTTTAGAATGGTCTCGGCCAGGCTTTTTGAAACACGATTTTTAGAACCTAGTATTAGCATTCTGGCGTTGTTTTTCGCTAACTTTTCGGCGTATTTTAAAAGTCTGGTTTCAGCTAGCTTCATAATATAGCCGACTTCGTCGCTACTGCGACCCCAGTTTTCGGTACTAAATACATAAAAAGTTATATACTTTATGCCTGCCGAGTCGGCTGCAGAAACAAGTTTTTCGATTGCGTCGAGACCTTTTTTGTGTCCTTCGATAGTGGGAAGGCCGCGTTCTTTGGCCCAACGACGATTGCCGTCTGCAATAATTCCTAGATGATTAATACCCATAACTAGATCTTCATTATTTCGTCTGATTTGTTTTTGAATTCTGCGTCGATTTTATCTGAGAATTCTTTGGTTAGCTCGTCGATATCTTTTTCGGCGCGTTTTTTGATGTCTTCACTTAAATCTTCGGCGATTTTGATAGCTTTTCTGGCATCTTCGCGGACGTTTCTCATGGCTACTTTAGCATTTTCTACTTTTGCCGAAGCGGTTTTAACAATTTCCTTGCGACGCTCTTCAGTAAGAGCTGGAATTGGCACCCGAATAACTCGACCATCATCAGCGGGATTTAATCCTAAAGCTTGGTCGGCACGGATGGCGTTTTCGATTGCGGCAATATTGGTAGGATCAAATGGAGTGACTACCAAGAGAGTTGCATCAGCGGCGGTAATGTTTGCAGCCTGATTTAATGGCATGAATTGACCGTAAACTTCTACTTTGATACCAGCTAGCATATCGGGGTGAGCACGCCCGGTACGTACTTTTTTCATTTCAGTGCGAAAACGTTCTAAAACGTCCTCCATTTTTTGACGATCTTTTCTGGTGTCAAACATAGTAACTCCTTATTTATAATTAAATTATACCATACATTTTCACCTTCCTTATGTGGTATAATACATTTATGGATATATTTTTAGGCGTTGTAGTTGGTTTAATTGTTCTTATGGTGCTTGTGGTGGCACATGAGTTTGGGCATTTCATTATGTCCAGAAGAAACGGAGTTAGGGTACTCGAGTTTGGAATCGGTTTTCCGCCGCGCGCGATTGCTTGGATTAAGGATAAAAAAACCGGAAAATGGCGAAGACTCAAGAAAACCGAATGGAATAAAACCAATATCACAAAAACTGTTGGAGTTGAAAAAGGTAAAAAAGAGGAATCAGTAGATAATGATGACAAGAAAATCATCCAGAAGGGTCTGATTTTTAGTATCAACTGGTTGCCAATTGGCGGATTTTGTCAGATGGACGGGGAATCTGCAGAAGATTCTAGGCCTGGTACCTTTGGAAAAGCGAGTTTTTGGAAGAAGACCAAGATTCTGTTTGGCGGAGTCATAATGAACTGGCTTGTAGCCTGGGTGATATTTACGATTTTGGCCTGGGTAGGGATGCCAAATTTTATGGATAATCAATTTACAATTGAATCCGATACTGTGGTGGATCAAGTGCCGGTAAAAGTAAAGGCTGTGCATGAAGGTTCGCCAGCCGATGAAGCAGGTTTTCGCGATGGAGATTATATTTTGAAGGTTGCCGGTGAATCGGTCAGCTATGGTAGCGAAATTATGAAAATCAATGATGCGCATGCAGGAGAAGAAGTGACGTATCTCGTGGAAAGAACGATTAGTTGTAACGAGACTCCAGATTTTGAACAGTGCAAAACTGTAGGTATGGATGGCACTGGCAATGCCCCATCATATACTGACACTGTAGAGCTTACAGCAAAATTAAATTCAAAAGATGACGAATATCTACTTGGCGTGACTATGGAATCTTCACAGGCTCTGTCTCATTCCACTTGGAGTGCGCCAATTACTGGAGCAGGACTAACTTTGCAATTGACAGGTGAAACATTTAAAGGCCTTGGCGAGTTGGTCTGGAATTTAATTTCAGGAGTAGGACAACAACTAAGCTTTGATGGGGCTGTGCGCGAGAGCGGGCGTGAAGCAATTGAAACGGTAGGCAATTCCGTGACTGGTCCGGTAGGGATAATTGGAGTTTTATTCCCGTCATTTACATCAGCAGGTCCAGCGAACTTAGCGTTCCTTGCTGGCGTAATCTCGGTATCGCTGGCATGCATGAATGTGTTGCCTATTCCAGCACTTGATGGCGGTAGATGGGTGCTTATCGCTATCTTTAAACTTCGAAAGAAAAAACTAACAAAAGAAATTGAAGAAAAAATTGTCGCAAGGGCCTTTATGATACTACTTGCTTTAATTGTTATTGTTACAATTCTAGATATCACGAGGTTTTTTAGATGAAAAAGCAGGGGTGGCGAACCTTTTTATTAGTACTTTTTCTCTTGGCGTGGGTGTTTGTAGTTTTAATTTCCACCGAGCTTTTAATTGGGGTTATCATGGCATGGGCTTTGCCACCTGAAACATTTAATTCTCCTTTAGTGACCACAATTTATTCTGTAATTTCTTACGGGCTGGCACTATTTATTATAGTGTATGTACCGCCAAAAATTTTTAAAAAAAGCGAGATCATGCGTTCGACACGTGAGCGAATGGGACTTAATGGACTTCCGACTTGGACAGATATTGGTTTGGCGCCAATTGGTTATGTCGCATCGATTTTAATTGCCGCGGGAATTACATTGCTTTTTTCGCTTTTTCCGTGGTTTAATGCCGATGAAGTACAGGAACTTGGATATAATTTATACATGCAGGGCGGGGAAAGAGTGCTAGCATTTATATCCCTAGTAATATTGGCTCCGATTGTAGAGGAATTAGTATTTCGAGGATGGCTTTATGGAAAGTTAAGGCTTAAAGTTCCAAAGGCGATTGCGGTTTTGATTGTGTCACTTTTATTTGGGCTGGTACATTTTCAATGGAATGTAGGGATAAGCGTGTTTGCAATGTCTATAATTACATGCTCTCTTAGGGAAGTAACTGGTACAATCTATGCGGGGACTTTAGTTCACATGATCAATAACTGCGTGGCGTTTTTTATGGTTTTTATGCTTGGTATGTGATTTTTTTAAAAAAAGTTACCCCACGACCGTGATGGTCGTGGGGCTTTAGGGTGACTATCAATAAGCCTTCCATTTCTGGATGGCAGTCTTAGTTAAATTTAATGTACTATTTTCATTTTTTTCTTGTAGTGCATATTCTTCCATGGGTATCGGAAGACGGCAGTTTGCGCAGGAATTCTGTCTTAATGATTCGGGCGCAATGATGTTCTTCTCGATGCACGACGCCGATTTAGCGTCAAGCGACAGCATATCAGCAATGCTTAGTTCGTCGGCGGTGGGATTAGTCAATCCCAATTCTTGTCCTTGATAGAGAACAATGTTTGTCGCTTCCGAATTAAACATCATGTTTATCACTGCTTTGCCGCTCATTTCTGAACGAGAAGTGAAACGCGGGCTGTTTGGAGATTCAAGTTCCAAAAGGAATCTAGAATCTTTTGCGTATTTGTTAATATAATCCAAAGTGTTTCCTTTGTGAAATGCGGCCATGCTTTTAAGTATAGTATTACTGATGCACTCCACGTCAGTTTCCTTCTCATAATACGCGATTTCGCTGCCTGTGTTGTCAATACACTCCATAATAATATATGGAGCCGTCTTTGAATAAACATTGGTTAATTCGTTTAGAATCGTCGTTGCTCTTTTGTCCTTCAGGAGTTTATGGAAGTGCATATCCTGAGAAATGTTTTTATTGAGCGATTCGACCGAACCAATTTTGAACCCATCTACATCGTACTTAGACGCCCAGTAATACATGACATCCTTAAAGTAACGAACTAGATTTCGGTTCACTACGCCGCCGGGCCACCAATTTAAATCTGCCTGAGAAGAAAGATTCAAATGGAGATAATACTCTCCTCTTTTTGGATAATATTCCCAAGCGGTGTCTTGATCCACCAAGTTTTGGTAATCAAGCGATGGTTCTTTGGCCCAGATATATTTACTGGGGTCTTGCTTGAACCAAGGGTGGCTGGTTGACGTCGAGTCAATCACTATTTCTAGAATGACTTTTAAATCTAGGGTATGAGCTGTACTCATGAACTCCTCAAAGTCTTCTATGGTGCCTAGCCGACTATTTATAGAATAATAATCGGAGATATCGTATCCGCTATTTTTAAGTGGAGACGAAAAGATTGGGCTAAGCCATACATAGTCAGCACCAAGAGCTTTGATCCGCGGCAAAAATGCCGTCATGGTTCTGATTTTCCCCCATGACAACGGCCACAGGTGATAAATTAATTTTTTGATTGCCATAATCACACCTCCAATTATATAGGCAAAAAATCTAAAAAGTTACTAGGTATATCTTTATTATATCACAAGTGTTTTGAATTGTCAATATTTTCACCTGGTGGGGCTATGTTGGCTATGCCTAGATATGGCCATTTGCAGTAGCAATATCAGATTGAATTTCTAAAAACTGGGGTTTTATGGTATAATTTTGATATGAGATTTTCTAAGACTTTTATTAAGACGCTTCGAAGCGCACCAAAGGACGAAATTGCTAGAAACGGAGCACTTTTGTCACGTGCGGGGTATATACATAAGGAGCTAGCTGGGATTTATGATTACTTACCGCTTGGGCTTAAAGTAATTGAAAATATTAAAAACATCATCCGAGAAGAATTAAATAAAATTGGTTGCGAAGAAGTTATGATGTCGGCTTTGCAAAATCCGGAGCTTTGGGAAGCTACTGGTAGATTTTCCGATCAAGAAGTCGATATTTGGTTTAAGACAGAGCTAGCATCTGGTGGCGTGCTTGGGCTTGCCCCGACTCACGAGGAGCCAATGACAAACATGTTAAAAACCTACGTATCTTCTTATAAAGATTTGCCGCTTTATGCGTATCAATTCCAAACTAAGTTCAGGAACGAGCTGCGAGCTAAGTCTGGTGTAATGCGAGGACGCGAATTTTTGATGAAGGATCTTTATAGTTTTCATACTAGCGAAAAAGATTTGGATGATTTTTATGAAAAAGTCGAGAATGCATATAACAAAATCTTTGAAAGACTAGGCATTGGAGATTGTACTTATAAGACATTTGCAAGTGGCGGAATTTTTTCTAAATTTTCGCACGAGTATCAGACTATTTTGCCAGTAGGTGAAGACACTATATATTATAATAGCGACAAATCTTTGGTCTTTAATAAGGAAGTGTTTGAAGACGAGATTTTGGCGGATTTTGATGCCTCAAAAGAAGATTTTACCGAAGACAAGGGCGCTGAAGTTGGAAATATCTTTAAGTTAAAATTCAAATACAGTGAGCCGCTAGGATTAAAATATACTGATGACAAGAATTCCGAACAATTTGTTTATATGGGGTGCTACGGAATTGGAGTATCTAGACTGATGGGTGTGATTGCCGAGAAATTTGCGGATGAGAAAGGTTTGGTCTGGCCAGAAACAGTCGCGCCGTATAAATATTATTTGGTTGGAATTGGCGAAAAAGGTCAAGCGGCGGCAGAAGAGCTATACAAGGGTCACGAAGATATAATCCTATTTGATGATAGAGATGTAAGACCGGGCGAAAAGTTTGCTGATGCAGAGCTAATGGGTATACCTACTAGAATTGTAATTTCTGATAAAACTTTGGCCGATAATAAAGCGGAGATAACAAATAGAGCTACCTTCGAGACGAAACTGGTTGACTTAAAAGAAATAATCATGTAGAATATTTATTGAATTAGTGGAGCAATAACATGGCAAAAAAAGAAATTAACTTGACCGCTGACGGGAAGAAGGAGCTTGAAGAAGAGCTTAAAACTCTCATAGCTAATCGGCCAGTCATTGCAGAAAAAATCGCGACTGCTAGAGCTTTTGGTGATTTATCTGAAAATGAAGAATATAGCTCAGCAAGAAACGAGCAAAAGATGGCAGAGAATCGGATTCTCGAGATTCAGGATATTTTGAAAAATGCTAAGGTGATTCGTTCTGGCAATAGAAGCACGATTGGGCTTGGCTCTAAAGTCGAGTTGAAACTTGGCGATAGAAAGTTGGAATACACTGTGGTGGGACCAACCGAAGCTAATCCGCTTCAAGGCAAGATTTCCAACGAATCTCCGATTGGAAAAGTTATAATGGGGCATAAAGAAGGCGAGGAATTAGATTTTAACGGCAGGAAAGTAAAGATTCTAAGCGTGAAGTAGAGCGCTTTAGAAGTGGCTTAATGACACTTGAGCCAGTGCCGCAAGTAAACGCAATAATTTAAAAAGTGGTAAAAATGATACTAGAAGATTATAGAAACGAAAGATTAAAAAAACTAGAAACCTTGAAAGAACGGGGAATTGATCCGTATCCTTCAAAATCATTTCGGAACACGCAGATTGCTGATGTGGTAAATCATTTTGATGAAAAACAAGGCCAAGAGGTTGTGGTGGCTGGGAGAATTGTAACGATTCGTTCGTTTGGCAAATTGGTATTTTTGAAACTCCGCGATGCTAGTGGCGAAGTACAGATTTTTATGAAGGCTTCGACGGAACCAACTCCTGATGGAATGCTTGGAGCACGTGATGTGAAATTACTCGATACTGGCGATTTTGTGGAAGCTAGAGGGCTAGTAGATAAGACTCAAACTGGTGAAATTTCGGTATTTTCGGATTTTGTGCGGCTACTTACGAAAACGCTTAGGCCAATACCTGAGGTATTTACTAATAAGGAAGAGCGCTATCGTCGACGTTATGTAGATATGAATGTTAATCCAGAGGTCAGGGAACGGTTGGTAAGGCGGTCACGATTCTGGCAGGCAACGCGTGAATATATGAATGAGCATGGATACGTAGAAGTGAATATACCGGTTCTCGAGCACACAACTGGTGGCGCGGATGCAACCCCGTTCGTGACGCACATGGATGCCCTAGACGAAGATTTTTATCTCAGGATTTCGCACGAGCTGCCTTTGAAACGGCTACTCGGGGGAGGCTTTGAAAAGGTGTACGATATCGGGCCGCGGTTTCGCAATGAGGGGATTGATGACGAACACTTGCCGGAGCATGTTGCGTTCGAGGCGTACGGGGCTTATGAGAATTACGAAGATGGCATGAAATTCTACGAAGAGATGATTAAATATGTCTGCAAAAAGACTTGGGGTACTTTGGAGTTTCATGTTGGTGGTTTTGATATTAATCTTGACTGCGAGTGGCCAAGAATAAAATACGCTGATCTTTTAATGGATAAATTTGGAGTAGATGTCTTTAACCCTGACCGCGAGCAGATTATCCAGGTGCTACTTGATAATTGGGAAGCTAAAGATTTAAAACGTGAAGAGTTTGTCAAGAAACTCGAAAATACTACTACTCCACATTTAATTGACGATGTCTGGAAATTAATTAGAAAGACTTCGGCTGGGCCTTACTGGGTGATTGAAGAACCTTTGTCACTTTCGCCACTTGCTAAGAAGTCTACCGACAATCCTTTGGTAACAGAAAGATTTCATCCGGTAATTGCTGGAACAGAAATGGGCAATGGGTTTTCTGAGCTTAATGATCCATTGGATCAGCTAACTAGATTTAAAGAACAACAGGCTGCACGCGATGCGGGTGACACAGAAGCACAGATGTTAGATATGGATTTCGTAGAAATGCTAGAGTATGGCATGCCGCCAGCCTGTGGATGGGGTAATTCGGAACGGAATTTCTGGCTGCTCGAAGGAGTATCGGGGCGAGAAGCTGTGCCATTCCCGCTAATTAAACATTCTTGAGAAGATGAACAGATTTAATTTAAAATCTAATTATCAACCGACAGGAGACCAGCCGCAAGCAATTCGCCAGCTAGTGGATGGTTTAAATCGGGGTAAAAAAGCTCAAACTTTGCTTGGCGTGACTGGTTCTGGAAAAACTTTTACGATGGCAAATATCATAAATGAAGTTCAGCGGCCGACTTTGATTTTAGCGCACAATAAGACTCTTGCAGCACAGCTCTATTCGGAATTTAGAGATTTCTTTCCAGAAAACGAGGTTCATTATTTTGTTTCTTATTTTGACTATTATCAGCCGGAAGCATATATTGCATCGACTGACACTTACATCGAGAAGGACTCTGCTATCAACGATGAGATTGACAGGCTAAGGCACGGAGCGACTGAAGCCTTGCTAACGCGAAGAGACGTAATCGTCGTATCATCGGTTTCTTGTATTTATGGTATTGGTTCGCCAGCAAACTATTTAGAAATGTCGCTGGAGTTGAAACTTGGTACTGCGGTTTCTCAGACTGATTTTATTAAGTATTTAGTCGGTATGCAGTATCATCGCAATGATTTGGTGTTTGAGAGGGGGAACTTTCGTGTGATGGGAGACACGATTGATCTTTATCCTGCAAATGGTGAATACGGCTATCGATTTGAATTTGATTTTGATATGCTAGACGAAATCAAAATCGTGGACCCGCTAACTTTTGAAGTGCGTGAACGGCCCGAAAAAGTTCATATTTTCCCAAATACCCATTATGCCACACCCCGTGAACAGTTGGAGCAGGCGTTAGTTTCTATTCGGGCTGAATACGAGGAAAGGCTGGCTTATTTTAATGAGCACGAAAAGTTTTTGGAAGCCCAGAGATTGTCTCAGCGCACAAAATATGATTTGGAAATGCTTGAACAAACTGGTTTTGTAAAAGGCATTGAGAATTATTCTAGGCATCTAGAAGGACGAAAGGCTGGCGAACCGCCTTCAACACTTTTAGACTTTTTCCCGAAAGATTTTCTTTTGATTGTTGACGAATCGCACATGACACTGCCGCAGGTACGGGGGATGTATAATGGTGACCATGCTAGAAAATTAAATTTGGTAGATTATGGTTTTAGACTACCATCAGCACTTGATAATCGACCGCTTACATTTGGGGAGTTTGAGAGTAAAGTTGGTCAGGCAATTTACGTTTCAGCTACACCTGGTGAGTATGAGCTAGAAAATAGTCCAGCACCAGCCGAGCAAGTGATTCGACCGACCGGACTTCTAGACCCAGAGATTGAGGTAAGAAAAACTGATGGCCAGATTGACGATTTGATGGAAGAAATCGACCGGAGAATCGCCAAAAACCAACGGACTTTAATTACGACTTTAACCAAGCGGATGGCGGAGGATTTAACTGACCACTTGAAGGAACGTGGAGTAAAGACCGCCTATATCCATTCCGACATTGACACTTTGGAGCGCGGTGATATTTTAAAGGATTTACGCGAAGGAGTGGTCGATGTGTTAGTGGGGATTAACCTACTAAGGGAAGGTTTGGATCTACCTGAAGTGTCGCTCGTTGCGATTTTAGACGCAGACAAGGAAGGATTCTTAAGAAGCGAGTCGGCGCTCATTCAGACTATCGGTAGGGCAGCAAGGCATGTAGAAGGAAAGGTAATCATGTATGCTGACTATATCACGGAAAGCATGGAAAAGGCTATTTCCGAGACTAACCGTCGTCGGGAAATACAGCAGGAATATAACTCAAAACATCATATTGTGCCTACTTCGATTAAGAAGGAGATTAGCTTAGGACTTCGTGCGATTATACCAGAAAAAGAAGTAGAAAACAAACTGGATATCAGAAAAATACCAAAAGATGAATTGCCTGCACTAATTAAGCAGCTATCTTCAGAAATGCAGCTAGCAGCGGCAAATCTGGAATTTGAGAGAGCCGCTGGGCTGAGAGACGAGATAGAGAGAATTAAAGCAGAGCTTTAGGCTACCCTAAGGGCTATCTGTTTTAAGCTTGACTTTTTTGACGATTCGTGATATAATAAAAGAATAGGGTGCTTTTTGCACTGGTAGTTTAAAAACTAGGGGACAGAAGTTCGTTTTCAAAATTTTTGGAGGTGGAAGAATGAAAAATAGGACAAACGACAAAGTTATGATGACTGTGCTCTGGGTTATAATTGGAGCATTATCACTTTTGGTAATGGTTCTTTTGATTGCTTTTTTTGCGTCGATTTATCATCGAAATGACACGGCGGTAGAAGAGCCCATTACTGATTCTTCAGTTGAGTCTATTTCTCCGGTTGTTACGAAAGAAGTAGACAATTCATCTGAATCTAGTAGTGATGCAACAGTTAATACTGCTCTTGAAACAGACTCAAAAGATGTGGGATCGGCAGAAGAAGCAGTGGAAACAAGCGACGATAACTCGGAAGGGCCAGTAATGGAACAGACGGAAGATGACTTTGATCCATATGGGATGTATGTCATCACCGAAGATTGGGTTCATAACGAAGCTAATTCTTCCTGGCCGCATTACGCGGTAGAACATGACGGAAAGTTATATACTCTATCTCGCGAAATACCAGACGACAATCTTCTTAAATACCATGTCGGTTATCAAATTGCGTTTTTTGATCCGATCAATGAAACATTCCTGTTTTATGACGATGATAGAAATATAGGCATGCAAACGAATATTAAAGGACGCACACTAACAACTGCTGGGAATTTTCCGATTATCCAAGTTAAAAAAGGAGAACCAATCAGGGTGTATGCAAGTACACCACAGCAACAAGAGCGGATTCTCGATGCAGAATTCTACGGATATACCATCAACGCAGCAGTTTTCGATGGATTTCACCCAATAGTTGATTGTGTCACAGGCTTCTGGAATACTCAGCCTGTGTACGTCAATAACGTTGATTTGCTTGACAAAAGCGGTGCATCAGTTGACGACGTTCGAGATCTAAATTACGGTGAGGAATATCTTTATACTTGGTATGAAAAGACCGATTACTATGAAATACCAGTAGTAGCTAATTCGCTCTGTTTTGCTGTGCTGGATACATATCAGAGCGTAGCAGTAGATCCTACTAAAAATGGTTATTTTCAAATAGACACATCTAGCCTGTCTTTAGGGTATCATGCCTTTAAAGGTCAGGTTATATTTGAAATTGTTGATGAATTTCATGACAATGACCTTTTCTAACCCCCTAGTGAAGCGCGTCCGTAGAAATACGGGCGCGTTTTTATTTTTTTGATATTTTTACTTGATTTTTAAAAACTATGCTATAATATAAACATGAGTGGAGTGGGCATAGACAAAACCGAATATATCAAAAAAAGAATCCGCGCCTGTGACTATATGTGCGTGGCACAGTTGTTTCTGGAAGACAACTTTTTACTAGAAAGACCGCTTGGGTTTGACGATGTTAAGCCGCGGCTGCTTGGGCACTGGGGAACTTGCCATGGCATCAACGTAGCTTATGCTAATCTCAAGGCCTTTTACGATGGCGACTCGAATTTTAGTTTCGTACTTGGTCCTGGTCATGGTTTTCCTGCTTTGCAAGCAAATTTATTCATGGATGGGGAGCTTGAAAAAGTTGATCCAAACGCCAGTAGGGATCTTCGAGGTCTTGCTTATGTCTGCCACAATTTCTCTTGGCCAGATGGCTTTCCTTCCCACGCCAGCCCATATACGCCTGGCGTGATTGTAGAAGGTGGCGAGCTTGGCTATGCGCTTGGTAGTGCATACGGCGTAGCACTAGGTCATCCAGAAAAAACCTTGACCGTACTGATCGGAGACGGAGAACTCGAAACCGCTACTGCACTTGCTTCATTAAACCTACGCTCACTTCTCGCTACTCCTAAAAATGGCAAAGTGATTCCAATTCTTCATTTAAACGGTTACAAAATATCTGCTCCTTCAATTTATGCCAGAAGGTCAGAAAGAGAACTAAACGAAATGATTCGTGGATTTGGATTCCAGCCGATTTTAATTGATGGAGATGATCCAGAAGTATTCCAGAATGCTTTGAAACAAAAAGTTGATTCTCCATTCTATATCCTAAGAACAGCTAAAGGTGCTGGCGGTCCAAATGCCCACCATGAGTCGCACCAAATTCCTTTGAAGAGTCCAATGAATGATTCTAATGAGCTAAGAACTTTGGAAGAGTGGCTTTCGAGCTATAAATTTAACGAACTATTTGATGCGGAGAAAGGATTTACACTATGATAGAACATGTTGAGAACCCAGGTGCAGAAAGTTTTTCGCCAGCCGAAAAAATTGGCGAGCTTCTAGCTGAACAATTTAAGAAAAATCCGTATTTTTATTTCTTCTCACCTGACGAAACTACGTCCAATCGTTTCAATGCTGTGTTTGACGTTGAAAAAAGAGCATGGGGAGATCTTTCCAAAGAAACTTGGGACCTTCCTGCTGGCCCAGACGGCAGAATTATTGAACTTTTGTCAGAAAACACATTATTTTCAGTAATGGCAGGACATTTAATCAATGGCGAGCAAGCCATGATGGGAAGCTATGAAGCATTTTACCCAGTGATTACGTCGCAGATTTTGCAACATATAAAGTTTATGAAACAATCACGCGAAATAGAATGGCGAGACGAAATGCCTGCTGTGAATTTACTATCTACTTCTACTTGCTGGCGACAAGATCATAATGGATTTACACATCAGTCTCCTGCGCTTATCTCTACGCTCTTAACTCTGCCTACAAATCTCTGTAACTGTTTATTCCCAGTAGATGATGTAGCAGCCGAAGTCGCTTTTGAATTTATGCTAGCTTCTCGCGACGTAGTAAATTTGACTACTTTTAACAAAGTAGAGTTACCACGCTATATTGATTCTAGACATGCGAAGTTTCAATTTGAAAATGGTGGTGCTAGCGTTTATCAGTTCGCATCTGATGACAATCCTGATTTTGTCTTAACGGCAGCAGGGGACATTCAAACCACTGAAACTCTTGAGGCGATGAAAATTCTCAGAAAAGATTTACCAGGAATCCGACTTAAGTTTGTAGGAATTACCGCACTTTCTTATCGTGCGATTGGCACTACTAGAAATAAGCTCACCAAATCACAATTCGAGGAAATGTTTACGGCTGACAAGCCAATCATTGCTAGCTTCCATGGTTATCCAGAAACGTTGGCTGCGATTTTTGAAAATTACACGGCACGGGGAAGAGTACGGGTACATGGTTATAATGAAGAAGGTTCAACCACGACACCATTTGAAATGCTACGCAGAAATGCTGCTTCGCGCTATGACATCGCAGCGGATATTGCGAAGGTACTTGGCAGAACTAAACTTGTAGAAAAATACTATAATCTTCTAAACGAGAATCATGCAACAGCCGTAAAGTTTGGTGAAGACTTGATAAAGTAATACTATTTATGGTTTTTGGCAATCTTTGCGAAGAAGATGCGACCAGAAGATGTTTCTAAGTTTTTGATGATTTCAATATCAACTTCCTTGCCAATTCGATTTGAAGCCTTGTCTATAATAACCATAGCCCCATCCGGCAGATGACCGACGCCTTGGCCGGGGTTGGAGCCTTTTTCGCGGACTGTAACAGAAAGTTTTTCTCCTGGTAGATGCTCATGACGGACGCTTAGAGCTAGATCGTTAATATTTAGAGTTGGGATTTTCTCGGCTTTGGCAACCTTGATAAGATTAAAATCCAATGTCATAATGAAGCCTTTGTTTTCTTTGGCGACTTTTAGTAACTCTTCGTCGACTTTTTTAAGACCACCTGTATCATCAATTATCTCTGTGTTGATATTTATAACCCGTTCTAGTTCCGCTGCGTTGTCTAGACCAGCACGTGCTCTAGACCGTTTTTCTGGATCTTTACCATCAGCAAGAAGCTGCAGCTCCAAAAGAACGCTTTTTAAGATGATTAGCTCTCCGTCCATAAATCCAGTTTTTGCAATTGGGACGATTCTTCCATCAATTAGTGCGGAAGTATCAACGTAAATCTTGCGTTTAGCGCCTTTAAAAGATGGTTTAAATTTTCGAAAAACCAATATTGATGTTTCACATAAGATTAAAATAGCAACAATTAGCGTTATGATTTCCATTTTTTTATCCTTAGTTACTAGAAGACGAGCCGGACGGCTTGGACGAGCTAGATGAGCCTGAAGTTTTCTTTGGAGTTAGTTTTGCTTCGGCGGTAGCCGTATAGCCAGCAGAATCTGATACAACTAGTTTAATAGATGTTTCTGAACCATCTAGTGCATATCCAGATACTACACCTTTACTGTTAATTGAAATACCTGACTGTTCAATCCCATCTACGTATAGTGTATATCCTGCTATATCGGATGAACCTTTCTTGATAGTGGCGATAATATTGGCACCTGATGTAGAAAGCGACACAGTTGGAGCCTTGTAATCGCATGGGTCTTCTTTTTCGCGATCATATGGTTCTGGCACGGAATAAACAGCAGCGCCGGTCATCGGATCAATAGTCTTGGTGACTTCGATTTGAATCTTTTGATCTTCTGGTGTACAAGTAGTTGCGAGTAAATGATTGTATTTGTTAAAGGTGAGACTTTCTTTGGAGACACCGGAGTTTTTACTAGCATTGTACCAGCTTGGCCAGATATCAGTTTGACCGTTTACTGTTAATCTTTGCATACCGGCAGGTTGGACAGGCTGATCACCACTATGCCATCTACCATCAGGTTCATAAACCTCTTTATGGACACGTTCCATATAATTACCAATCGTGAAGCGGACTACGTTGTTGGAATTCGATGAAAGACCTGAGCCGTCATGGTTGCCGTTCCACACGAGAGTTGAAAGAGCAGTAGAGTAGCTTTCCATGAGAGAATCCTTTGTGACGGCGGAGTTAGTAGTTGTGGTTGTACCAGTTTTGGTAGCGGTCCAAACACCTGGGACTACGAAACCTTCGTTGTTGAACCAGCGAGCGTTGCGATCGCTTAAAATACTAGAAATCATATAGGCTACTTGGTCATCAACTACACGGGTGCCAGCAGTATCAGTCCAGGTTTCTACGACGTCACCACTGGAATTTTTGAGCTCTAGAACGTAGGATAAATCTTTGTAGGTACCACCACGTGCAAGAGAAGCGTAAGCATTGGCATGCTCAACCATTTTTACGCCGCAGCCAGAGCCGATTGCGATAGACAATCCATATCCTTCGCGGTCTTTACAATAAGTGAAATCACCAAGAGAATGAGCGATTTCTAGTGAATTATCTATACCATTAATATATAGTGCTTTTACTGCAGCGATATTTAGTGAGTGGCCTAGGGAGAATCTAATTGTTACGTTGCCATAAAATGTACCAGTAGCATTAGTAAGCGAACAACTACCAGTATAGCCTGCACAATACAATTTGTTAATGTTTTCATCTTTTAGAATGGAGCCAGGGCCGTAATTAATACCTTCTCTTTGCATAAATAATGCAGAATAATCAAGAATTGGCTTAATTGTAGAACCTGGCTCAATTAGAGAGTCGGTAGTAGCATTAAGCTCACCATAAGTAGGATTGTTGAAATCAATCGAACCGACCATGGCGACAACTTGCGATGTTTCTACGTCTACAGAAACAAGTGCGATATCGTCACTGCGGTTGACATAAGTGTAGGCTGCACCAGTAGCGACGGCTTCCTCGGCGATTTTCTGAGCGCGATAGTCAAGTGTGGTTTTAATGGTCCAGCCACCTGCACGCATAGTAGAAATGCCATATTTATCTTCTAGCTGCTTTCTAACTTCAAGGACAAAATGTGGTGCCAACATATCTGAGTATTGACTGGATTCTGGCTGAATGCGATCTAGAATATTAACAGCTTTAGCAGCTTCGGCTTCTTCGTTTGTGATGTAGCCCATTTCAGCCATAACGTCTAAAGTATAATGTTGACGCCAAATAAGCTGATCATGACCATATTCGTTGTATGGATTGAATACACCTGGGTTATTTGGAATAGACGCAAGGAGCGCAGATTCAGCCAAATCTAGGTCTTTGGCGGATTTACCAAAATATGTTCTCGCTGCGGACTCTACACCATTACGACGACCGCCATATGGAGACTGATTAAGATACATCGTAATGATTTCATCTTTTGAATACATTCTTTCTAGTTCAATAGCAAGAATTAATTCTTTGATTTTACGCGCAATGCCACCACGGTTTTCACTTTGTGCTTCGTCGGCAAAATAAACTTGCTTAATAAGCTGTTGAGTAAGAGTAGAGCCGCCTTGTACACCATGACCGCCAACGGTAGAGAATACTGCGCGAATAAGGGAAGGAAAATCTACACCAATATGGTTGTAGAAGTTGCGGTCTTCAATGGCGATTGTGGCTTGATACATATACTGAGCAATATCGTCGCCATTTACTACTAGGCGATAATTATCCGAACCGGTGTCTTTCCAAAGAACCGTACCGTTGCGATCTAAATAAGTATTGACTGTGTCGGAGATATCAATTTCATCAAGGCGAAGGCCTTCGATATCCTTTTTGTAATAAAGAAAAAGGCCGCCAATCACAATAATGCCAATTAAAATAAGAGCAGCAAAAGTTTTTAAAATAGCCTTTTGACCACGCCAAGAAAACCACCATTTGAATACACGCTTTGGATGCAGACGCGCAAAAAATCTTTTGACTGGGTCTTTTGGCAACTTTGCCAGTTCTTCTGCTCGCCGACGAGACTTTGCGTCCTTTTTCTCCTGATGTTTAGCGGCGAGATTAGTATATAATTTCATTTTTTTGCGGCGACCAAACTTCTTTTGGTGGCCTGGAATAATCTTATCTGCTTTTTTTGCTCCACTCAATACTTTTTTAGCCATACATATATTATAACACATGGTATAATGGAATGTATGAAAAAGTTTCATTTTAAGTCTGTGACGCAGCTTGCGAATCTGAAACTATCAGTGAAGTCAGCAGCGATTGTACTTGCGTCTTCTAGCTTGATTTCGGCGCTTCTTGGGCTTTTTCGTGATCGGCTTTTAAACTCGTATTATCTTGGAACTTATCCGACCGGGATTGATGCTTACACGGCAGCTTTTACGATTCCAGATTTTATGTTTTTTATTTTGACGTCAGGAGCACTCGCTGTTTCATTTATTCCAGTTTTTAATCAGCGTTTGGCGTCTGGTAATAAAAAATCTGCCTGGGAACTTTCGTCGTCACTTTTAAATTTACTTGCAATTTTGACTTTGATTACGTCGATTCTTATTATGATTTTCGCAGATCCTTTAATTCGCTACGTCGTAAGCCCAGGGCTTGATGAATCTGGGACAATTCTTGCTATTAATATGACTCGCGTGATTGCGATTAATCCGTTTCTGTTTTCTATTGCTACGGTTTTAACGTCAATCCAACAGGCGGTAAGGAGATTTGTATTTTATGCGTTTGCGCCTACTATATATAATATAGGTATTATTATCGGTATTACTTGTTTTACGAACGGGATAAATCTCTTTGGCGTGCAAATATTTGAAGGCGGTATCATGGGCGTAGCTCTAGGTGTGGTGCTTGGGGCGATTTTGCAGCTGATCGTGGCTCTGATTGGGATGTTTGGGCTGGGGTTTGATTATGAATTTAAAATTAATTGGAAAAATCAGGGTTTTAGAACAATTCTAAGACTTTTACCACCACGCTCACTTGACCAGGGAATTGATTACGTAAATTCTATCGTTTCTACGAATTTATCATCCAGAATGGGACCGGGTGCGGTGCGTTCGTTTGACCAGGCGACTACACTTCATACAGTGCCGGTTAGCTTGATTGGCGTGGCTATTTCTACTGCCTTTTTCCCAAAATTGACCGAGGAACTCGGAAAAGGAAATAAGAGAGATTTTTATAATACTTTTAGACAGGCACTTAGAACGATTGTATGGATTGCTTTACCGGTTTCTGTGATTGCGTTTTTCGGGCGCGGATACGTGGTTTCATTTATTTCCAACATTGGCAATAACGATAGTAACGGCACAATGGCGTCGATTCTCGGGACGCTTTGTATCGCGATTTTTGCAAGATCAATTTTCCATATCGCATCGCGCGGATTCTATGCTTATCAGGATACCAAAACGCCGTTTATCGTGTCAGTCATCGCAATTGGACTAACGGTAGCTTTATCTGTGATAGCTTATTTTGTAGGTTGGGGAGTAGATGGGCTAGGTATCGCTCAGTCAATCGGAGCATTAATTGAAATCGTAATATTATTATTCATACTTCAAAGACGTTCTAAAGGTGAGATTCTGGACGCTGGTTTTTGGAAGGGGCTTGGCAGAATGCTTTTTGCAACTTTAATATGTGGGTGCGTAGCGTTTTCAATGACAAAATTTGTACCATTAATGGCTACAGATACATCACTCGTAATCACAATTCCAAAGTTTCTTTTGATTTCGGTAGTATCTTTCGCTTCATATATTGCGGCAAGTTATTTCTTAAACCTAGCCGAAGCTACACCTATTATTAATTATTTCAAAAAGATTTTGTTTAAAAACGCTAAATAAAATTGTTTCGATTTAAAAGATTTTATATTCTGATTTTTATTTTTATTTATGATATAATAGAGAAGTGAATGTAGATGTGGATACAATTAACCATTTGGCGGAACTCTCTAATTTTTCTATTTCTGAAAAAGAATGCGAGTCGTTAAAGAAGGATCTTGGGGAAATTCTGAAATATGTTTCTCTATTAGACGAAGTAGATGTAGATGGTGTAGAGCCAACTTATCAAGTATTCGAAATGGAAAATGTCTGGCGAGAAGACGCCATCTTACCACAAGAGGCTAATAGAGGACAGCTTCTGGCTTTGTCAAAAGAGCAAAAAGATAATCAAGTAAAGGTGCCAAAAGTATTATGAAAGTAGCAAATAAAACCGTCAGCGCAGTCAGACTAGTACAGGACGCTTTGAAAAAGGCGCATGAGTTTTCTGATTATAACATCTTTACATTTTTAAATGAAGAGGGGGCTCTTAAAAAAGCTCGCGAGATTGATAAAAAGATTGCGCGTGGCGAGAAGGTGGGGCGGCTGGCTGGTGTGCCTTATGCTTTGAAAGACAATTTTCTGACTCCTGAAGGGGAAACCACTGCGTCGGCGCATATTTTGCAAGGCTTTTCTTCACCAGTTACAGCAACTGCGGTGAAGAAACTTGAAGACGAAGGCGCGATTATGATTGGGCGGACGAATATGGACGCGTTTGCGCATGGTTCTTCTACAGAAAATTCGTATTTTGGTCCAACACTTAACTCGCATGATAAGACTCGTGTAGCAGGCGGTTCTTCTGGCGGTTCGGCAGTAGCGGTGGCACTTGACATCGTGGAGTTCGCGACTGGAACTGACACCGGTGGCTCCATTCGGCAGCCAGCATCTTTTAATGGAATTTACGGATTAAAACCAACTTATGGTTGTATTTCTAGGTATGGCGTAGTAGCAATGGCGTCTTCTACGGATTGTGTTGGTTTCTTTACTAAAGATCCGGATGATATGGATCTTTTGATGTCGATTGCCAGCGGAAAGGATAGCAAAGATTTAACTACGCTAGACGATTATTACAATACGGAAACCACTAGCGGAAGAACCATCGGGGTAGTTAAAGAGTTTGATAATGATTCTGTGGCGCCGGAGATTCGAAAGGCGCTTGAAGAAAAGTGCGAGTTACTAAAATCAAAGGGGTTTGAAATTGTTGAGCTTGAGATGCCAGCCCTAAAATACGCTCTTTCGGCTTATTATATTATTGTGCCGGCGGAAATTACTTCCAATCTCTCCAGGTATGACGGGATTAGATACGGTTTTCGCTCTGATGATTCTAACGATTTGAATAAACTTTATGCAAAAACTAGAGACGATGGGTTTATGCCAGAGAATAAGCGCCGAATTATGATTGGAAATTTCGTGCTGTCTTCGGGTTTTTATGATGCTTATTTCTTGAAAGCTGCCAAGGTTCGTACTTTAATCGTAAAAGAATATGAAGATGCATTCAAAAAGTGCGATTTCCTTTTGACGCCGGTGGCTCCGAATCCAGCTTTTAAGCTTGGAGAGAAGGTAAATGATCCGGTTGCAATGTATTTAGAAGACATGATGAGTGTTTCTTTGAATCTGGCTGGGGTGCCTGGACTAACTATTCCTGCAGGAAAAACAAAAGATGGATTGCCGCTTGGTTTGCAACTAATTGGCCCAAGGAGAAGCGATAAAGCACTTATAGAATTTTCTAAAAATTTGCGGGAGGTAGAAGAATGACCGACGGCCCTGCACCTTTCGTGATTGCGATTTTGATTGTAGCAGTAATGGTTCTTGTAGCCATGATGATTACTAAGAAGCGCCAATACCGTTTCAATACTGAAGCATATCAGGCTAAATTTTTAAAAATTGAAAATGGTTTGAATAAACAGAATGCGGCGACTTTCATGAAAACCGTCATCGATGGCGATAAACTTCTAGATAAGGCAATGGTAGAAATGGGAATCCCAGGAAAAACAATGGGAGATAGGCTAAAACATTCGAAAGATAGATTTTCTGATATAAACGCCGTGTGGCGAGCGCATAAGTTGCGCAATGCTTTGGCGCATGAGTCTGATTTAGAGATTACTTATCGTCAAGCACTTGCTGCACTTTCTATTTATAAACAAGCCTTAAAAGATTTAGGAGCCATCTAATGAAATACTACCCAACTATCGGCATCGAATGCCACGTACAGCTCTCAACCAAAACCAAGCTTTTTTCCGAAGTAGATAACGACGCACGTGGCAAAGAGCCAAATTCTTGCGTATCGCCAGTTGATTATGCGTTGCCTGGGATGCTGCCGCGACTTAATAAAGAAGCGGTTAGATTTTGTATTTTGGCGGGAAGAGCCATGAATTGTGAAATTAATGCGTTTTCTCGTTTTGATCGGAAGCATTATTTCTATCCTGATTCGCCAAAGGGGTACCAAATCACTCAATTTTATCAGCCGATTATTGGAGCGGGGCATGTAGATTTGCCATCTGGAGTAAGCGTACGGATAAACCATGCGCACCTAGAAGGGGATGCAGGTAAATTAACTCATTTTGATACATATTCTTTGGTCGATTTTAACCGGGTAGATACGCCGCTAATTGAGATTGTCTCTGAACCAGACATTCACTCGGCCAAGGACGCTCATGACTATTGTAAAGAACTTTGGCGGTTGATGCGTTATGCTGGGGTGACTTACGGAGATTTATATAATGGTAATATGCGATTTGATGTAAATGTTTCGATTGCGCCAGAGGGGAGCAAGGAACTTGGAACTAGGGCTGAAGTAAAGAATTTGAATTCCTTCCGCTCGGTAGAAAGAGCAGTAGAGTATGAAATATCTAGACAGAGCAAAATTCTGGATAAGGGCGGAAAGGTCATCCAGGAGACTTTGGGTTGGAATGATGCGACGGGAGTTACCACTGGGCAGCGTTCAAAGGAGGAAGCAAAAGATTATCGTTATATGCCGGAACCAGATTTGCCACCGATTCATTTGTCGGATGAATATATTAAATCTGAGTCTGAAAAGCTTCCGATGATGCCCGCTGATTATCGTGAGAAGTTTGGTAAAGTGATTAAAGAGGATATTCTGGAAATATTGCTAGATTATCCGGCGCTAATGCAGAAACTAGATGAAATGGCATGCGATAAAGCAGCAGACACTGTTGCTCTACCACTGATTGCTAATTTGTTTGCGTCTGTGCTCCTTGCGGAAGAAAAGTCGGCGGAGTATTTAAATGATTTGCCTTCGGCCAAGCAGCTATCTGAGCTTGCCGAGATGAACGAGAAAAAGGAGCTTTCTTCTACAGCGACAAAAGAAGTATTTCTCAAGATGTTTGACCCACAAATGAAGAACAAGGATGCGCGCACGATTGCAAAGGAATTAGGTGTGGTACAAGAAAATGATTTAGGCGCGCTCGAAGCAATTGTGGATGCCGTGCTTAAGAAGCCGGAGACTCTGAAAGCTCAAGAAGATTTCAAAGCTGGCTCTGAAAAGGTACTTGGTTTCTTAGTTGGACAGGTAATGAAAGAATCGAAGGGTAAAGCCAACCCGTCCGCTGTGCAAGATATTTTAAGAAAAAAACTAGCCTAAGCTAGTTCATAATTCCATTATAGCATTTTTGTTTATTTTTGTCAAGTTATGCCTTAAAAAAATGTTGTAAAAACAAATAGGAATGTGTTATAATACTTTCAGTATGTCTTTTTGAGTGTGGAACTCGTAACAGAGAAGACAATAAATAATAACAGATAAAAGGAGCATATGGCTACTAATAACGATTTAAGTAAACTGCGAAATATTGGTATCATCGCCCATATTGACGCAGGCAAGACCACGACTAGCGAAGCTATTCTTTATCGTACTGGTCTTAAACACAAAATTGACCTTGTAAAAGGTGGTACTGGTGGTGCTGACACCGACTGGATGGAGCAGGAAAAGGAGCGTGGTATCACGATTACTTCTGCTGCAGTGACTGTTTATTGGAAGGATCATCAGATTAACATTATTGACACCCCGGGTCACATCGACTTTACCGCAGAAGTAGAACGTTCTTTGCGTGTGCTAGATGGTGCCGTAGTGGTATTTGATGGTAAGATGGGCGTAGAAGCTCAGTCTGAAACTGTTTGGCGCCAAGCAACTAAATATGGCGTTCCACGTATTTGTTTCGTAAACAAAATTAACCAAATTGGTGGTGATTTTTACAAGTCTCTCGATTCTATTCATAAGCGTTTGTCCAAAAACGCTGTTGCAATTCATCTCCCTATCGGTTTTGAAAAGGATATCTGTGGTGTAGTTGATCTTGTTGACATGAAAGCTTACACTTACAAAGATTATGCCGACCACGAACTTACCGTTGGTGAGATTCCGGCTGATATGGTAGAGAAAGCCAAAAATGCTCGTTCCATGCTCGTAGAAGAAGCCGTCCAAGCTGATGAAGCTTTGATGGACAAATATTTCTCTGAAGGCGAAGACGCCATTACTACTGAAGAACTCAAAGCTGCTCTTAGAAAGCGCGTGCTTGATGGTGATTTCTTCCTAGTAACTGGCGGTGACGGTAGAGGCGTGATTGTAGAAAAAGTTCTCGATCTTATGACCGATTACCTTCCTAGTCCGCTTGATCGCGACCAAGGTCAAACTGTCGGTACCGATCCAAAAACTGGTGATCAAATCATCCGAAAGGCTGATAATTCTGAGCCGCTTACAGCACTTGCATTTAAGATTGCAACTGACCCATTTGTAGGTAAGCTGATCTTTATCCGCGTTTATGCTGGTAAGCTTAAATCTGGTGACACTATCATGAATGCAACCACTGGAGATAAGGAAAGAATTGGACGCCTTGTCCGGATGCATGCAAATGATCGAAAGGATATTAACGAAATTGGTGCTGGCGATATTGCTGCGGTAGTAGGGCTTAAAAACTGTACCACTGGTACTACACTTTGTGATCCTGCACACCCGATTTTGCTAGAATCAATCGAATTCCCAGATCCACCGGTATCTATAGCGGTAGAGCCAAAGACTAAGGCTGACCAAGAAAAAATGGGTATTGGTTTATCAAAGATGGCAGAAGAAGACCCAACCTTTAGAGTCCATACTGATGAAGAAACTGGACAAACGATTATTTCTGGTATGGGCGAGCTCCATCTTGAAATCATTATTGACCGTTTGAAGCGCGAGCATGGCGTAGAAGCGAATACTGGTGCTCCACAAGTAGCTTATCGTGAAACCATTCGTGGTACCGCGGAAGCTCAAGGTAAGCATATCAAGCAGTCTGGTGGTCGTGGTCAGTATGGTGATGTTTGGATTAAATTTGAACCGAACGAGACAGGGAAAGGCTTTGAATTTATCGACCAGATTAAAGGCGGTGTGGTGCCTCAGAATACCGCAAACCAGTCCAAAAAGGTGTGGAAGACACTTTGGCTGGCGGTGTGATTGCTGGCTACCCAGTAGTAGATGTAAAGGCAACTTTGTATGATGGTTCTTATCACGACGTAGACTCATCCGAACTCGCGTTTACCTTGGCAGGTGCTTTAGCTACTAGAGAAGGTATCGCAAAAGCAAATCCTGTACTACTTGAGCCAGTAATGAAGATGGAAATTACTACTCCAGAAGAATTCATGGGCGATGTAATCGGTGATATTAACTCAAGGCGTGGACGTATCGATGAAATGGAAGATTTGAACGGTGGCGCTAAGCTAATTAAAGCTTTCTGCCCGCTTGCAAATCTCTTTGGTTACACTGGTGACCTTCGTGGTATGACTCAGGGTCGTGCGGCTTCTTCGATGGAACTTTACGGTTACGAAGAAGTACCACCAAACGTAGCGGCCGAGATTATTGAGAAGCGCAATTCTAAATAATCGCTCTAGAGTAAATATCTACTAAAAAACTTACCCCTTACGGGGTAAGTTTTTTAGTGGTGTTTCTTTGTTTATCTAATTCTTTTAGATAAACAGAAGAAACTAAACGCTGAGACTGTCACGCCGACCAAAATGGCTACGACGAGATTGCTACTAGTAGCAGAGGCAGACCCCACAGTGGAGACCACACCAGTATCTGGAGTTTGGAGATCAGCGGAGGTGTCTGGGATAATAATAACTTCTTCCTCATAATCTTCGTCTACTATCTCTTGATAGAATAGTGCATAAGTAGAAAACTTATCGCTGTAGAATGAGAATGTGCCATCGCCATTATCGGTAGCATCAAGGACCTCTTTTGTCCCATTGTGATCGCGCACGACATAGAAGATACGCTTAAAACCTTCGGGTACTTCCGACAAATCCATCTCTTCAGGGAAGGAGAGAGTTATTTTGTGGGTGGTAGCGGATTCGGAGATTTTATCTACTGGTGTGCCGTTTTGTTTGACGATAAGCTCCACATCATAGTAGCCAAGGACGATACCTTCAGTTATCATAGCCTGATAGGCGGATTTTTCTTCGTCGGTTAGAGTAGAAGCATTGACGGTCTTTGACTCAATCTCGGTAGTATATGAATCATCATCTTCTGGGGTGTCTGTCACGATAATCAAGAAAGATTGATCTTCGACATTATCACCGTGATAATGGATCGTCATAGTGACTTCGCCTGGTTTGTGTGCTTCAAAGGTAAAACCTCCGATGCAATCTCCAGATACACTCACGATATTTTCATCACTAGATGAGATCTCGTAAAACGGCAAATTGCCGGTATCTTCGATTTCGTAGTGTCTAGTCTTGACGTCTTCTGTGCCATAAGCGGACATGTAGAGATTCTCCAGATACGGCTCTTCATAGACCTGGACGTATAATCTAGCAAATTCATCATTACTATCAATCATTTCCGCTGGGCCATCATAATAGCCACCAGAGAATGGATTATAGAAATAGACATCGTCTGCCCAAGCTTCATCACCTGCCATGATGACTGCATCCGACACATACTCACCGATAATCGTGAACGGCTGAGATTCTTCCTCGTCATCATAAGTCCAATTGGCTACTTTGATTTCTTCTGGATTATCAAAATAGCTCGATACGAGATCGCTAAGCTTGACCGATGAATTAGTAGGTAGGTAAACATCGATGTGTTCGCCTGTGGCTGGATTAGCGTCAGCGTTCGGATCGGCAAAGACGTGGACGGTCACTTCATTAGTGTAGATGACGTTCTCGTCTTCGTCTAGATATTCGCAGATAGCCGTAGCACGCCCAACTTTTTTACCAGAAATAATACAGCGATTGTCTTCATTTTCGTCGTAGCCAATGATAGATGTATCGCTTAAGGTTTTCCTGACCGAGACAGAGTCGGCAGGCTCAGTAATACCCGCATCATCCAAACCGGCTTGATCGCCGATTTCTATGTATATTTCTGATAATGTTTGACCGTCGTCACCACTGATTTCCCCTCCTCGCCAGTAGGCTGAGACATTGCCTGCGCTAGCGATGAGAGGTGCGTTCATACCAAAAAGCACCGACATCGCCACTAGGGCACTTGGCATTCTTTTTCTTGCCATTTTTACCTCCAATTAGCTATTATATATATTATAACGCTCGTGTTTTAAATGTGCAAGCATTTTTCGACAGCTCTATTTGCGTAATACTTTTCCGCCGGAAATCCCTTTACTTTTTTGAAAAAATAAGCTAAAATAGTAATGTAGAGTCTTGGAGCTGGTTTTTATTAGCGCTCCAACCGTAATAACAAATAAAGGAGAAAGAATGGCAAATTTTGACCGTTCCAAGCCGCATATTAATGTCGGCACCATGGGTCACGTTGACCATGGTAAAACCACTTTAACTGCAGCAATCACTAACGTTCTCGCAAAGAGACTTCCAAGTGATGTCAACAAAGCAGTTGCATATGATCAAATCGATAACGCTCCAGAGGAAAAAGCTCGTGGTATCACCATCGCTACTTCCCACCAGGAGTATGAGTCTGAGAACCGTCACTACGCACACGTAGATATGCCGGGTCACGCAGACTACATTAAGAACATGATTACCGGTGCTGCACAGGTAGATGGTGCTATCTTGGTAGTAGCTGCCAACGATGGTCCTTTGCCACAGACTCGTGAGCACGTACTTCTTGCTCACCAGGTAAACGTACCAAAGATTATCGTTTTCCTAAACAAGATGGACCTTGCTGATCCAGAACTAGTAGAACTAGTAGAAATGGATGTAAGGGATCTTCTTAACAAATATGGCTTTGATGGCGACAACGCTCCTATCATCAAGGGTTCTGCTACTAAGGCACTTGAAGGTGATAAGGAAAATGAAGATGCTATCATGGAACTCGTCAAAGCTATGGATGAATACTTTGACATTCCAGAACACGATCTTGACAAACCATTCCTAATGCCAATCGAAGATGTCTTCTCAATCAAAGGCCGTGGTACTGTTGCTACCGGTCGTATCAAACAAGGCGTCGTAAAGATTAACGACGAAGTTGAAATCGTTGGTCTTCGTGACACTCAGAAATCTGTCGTTACTGGTATCGAAGCCTTCCACAAGACTTTGGATCAGGGTCAAGCTGGCGATAACGCAGGTCTTCTCCTTCGTGGTATTGAACGCGATCAAATCGAACGTGGTCAGGTAATTGCAAAGCCTGGTACTATTACCCCACACACTGAATTTGAAGCACAAGTTTACATCTTGAAGAAAGAAGAAGGTGGCCGCCACACCCCATTCTCAAAGGGTTACAAGCCACAATTCTACTTCCGTACCACCGATGTAACTGGTGAAGTTGAACTTCCAGCTGACAAGGAAATCGTCATGCCTGGTGACCAAGTAACCTTTAAGGTAAAGCTCTTGGCCCCTGTTGCTATGAACGATCAAGACCGTTTCGCTATCCGTGAAGGTGGCAAGACAGTTGGTTCTGGTGTTATCACTAAGGTGATTAAGTAATAAACTCACTAGAAAATGAAAAAGACCCCCGAAGTGGGGGTCTTTTTTGAAGGTGCAATGGTTCTATTTTAGACATCATGTCAAACTGGTGGGGCGCCAATCCGATGGCCTTTCAAAGGAAATCCGAAGTTTTTCTTTTCCTTTAAATTCAATCAAATCATAGCCATTGGGGTGAAAACCATGGATGTCGGAAGGAGCATGTTTGGGGCCATATTTGAATCCCAATAATACTTCACCGAAATATTCAGTCTGCACTCTAATGCCGCTAATGCGAAGATCATAGTTGTGTAGACATATGTCCGTAAATCCGGGAAAATAAGATGAGCTTAGCTTATCGATGATGATTTTGCTAGGCAGAATCGCTAACTCCCCAGACAAAAATGCGGATATTTCTCCGAGAAATTTTACGGAGCGGTCGTCGAATATCATCCTTTTCTGATCGTGATACGGCGTCAAAACTATGAATGAATCTGACGGGCTTTGCTCGATGGCTTTCTGATACTTTTTCCGAAAGATACGAGGAGTGATCATCTCCGAACTATAGCAGACATTACTGCTAAATTTTTCTCCTTTTCGGAATAAGAATGAGATACTGTCGTCCCGCCATGACAAATCAATCCTAACTGGATAGGTTATCCGAGCAAGACGCATAGGGTTCTCAGAGCAGTACACATACCGATATTCTCCCCCCACAACTTCTGGTGCTTTTTTGTCACCCCTTTTGCCAATTTCGTCAACCTTTACTTCTTGCGCAAAAAACATATGTAGTCACCCTCCTTATGTAAAATATACTAGACCCCTTTTAAAAGGGGTCTCTAGAACCATAGGATAAATTATAGCACAAGATTTATCTTTTTTCAATATAAATTTGTGGGCTTGTGGTTTTTAGAAATGTGATATAATTAAAGTGCAACAGTTATGTATTTTTACTAATAGCAAGTCTATTTTATTGTAAATAGATTGCCATTGGAACATTGAAACGGCATCATGAGGATGTTGTGCTCTAATGGCAACTTGCTAGTAGAATTGCATAACTGTTGCACCTCGTGGTGCCGTTTTTGGTTTAGGAAAAAGGCGGCCTCGCGAATAATATAATATAAAGTGAGGTAAACATGCAAAAAATCATAATCCAACATTTCAAAAAACATAAAACGCAAAAAACAGGGAAAGAAAAAATCATAACCCTGAGTTTTAAAATCATAACTTTTAGTTTTCTTGGGCTTAGTTTTGGGACTTTTACTCCGGTTTTTGCCGAGACCATGAAGAGCGAAGTCAATATCAGGCCATCTATGACTCTAGACGTATCAGCTAGTAGTGTTAACCTTAATCTAGATCCTGCTACAAATGCGTTTGCGTCCGAAGACATCGACATCACAGTAGGTACTAACAACAAGGCTGGCTACTGGATTTCTATGAGTTCTGCTACTTCTGGTTCGGACTTAGTAAACATTAATGATAACACCAAAACTATTCCTACTATTACTACAGCTGGAAGCTATACTAGTTCTAACTTTCCAATCAACCAATGGGGATACAAAATAGATTCTGGGAACTACACTCCATTTGTTTCTGGAGCCACCATCAAAAGCTCTAATACTACCGCAAACGGTGAAACGTTTAAGCTAAACATTGCCTCAAAAATAGATTATCTTCAATCACCTGGTACTTATAATATGGTTTTAAATATCAAGATGCTGCCGAATGTGATTCAGGAATATATGCAAGATATCACTCCAGAAATGTGTACTGAAGAACCAAGCGTCGTCATGGACAAACGTGATGGGCAGACTTATACCATTGCGAGGCTTAAGGATGGGAAGTGCTGGATGACACAAAACCTGAAGCTTGGAAAGTATACCGATAGCCTCACGCTCACGAGCGAAAATTCGAATGTAGGTACGAGTGGGTTCACATTGGATGGAAAATTGATGGATGGAAAATTTATCGATGAGAAAGTGAATATTTCTACGTATTACTGTACCGATAATTATGGTTGTTATTATAATTGGTATACAGCTGTAGCAGGAAGTGGCAATACCTCGTCTGCTGCTGGAAATATGCCGTATAGTATTTGTCCTGCTAATTGGATACTACCTTCAGGTGATTCGGGTGGCGATTTTGAAATATTAGTAAACGCTTATGGCGGAGCTAGTGAAATAGTTTCTCCCATTCTTCTAGTTGATCCGCCAAGTAGTACAGAAAATATCAATGGTGCATCTATGCCTGGTTTCTTGCTTGGGGGTGATTATAGGACTGACGGTGTTGGGGTGGGGATAAATTTAGATTCCGTTTATTGGTCTAAATCTATGTCAAACAAGATATCTTACGAACCTTACGATTTCTTTATTAGGTTGGACCGGCAGCATCAAATAGACACTGGGAGACCTGCTTCTGGCCGTCCCGTCCGTTGTCTCCTTAAAGAATTTTAAAAATAGCTCCTGTTTGTAGGGAATTATTAAGACTAATCGTGAATCAAATTAGCGCAATAATCTTTTAGCTCTGGGATATCATTTTCTACCGTATCCCACAAAATATCCGGCATAACTTTACCATAAGCGTGCACAATTCTATTTCTAAATCCAATAATAGCTCTCCATTCTATGTCTGAATGTTTTTCCTTAAACTCATCACTTAATTTGCCTGCGGTCTCACCAATTTGTTGAACGAAGAAAGCCAGCATCGCTCTATATCCGTTGTTTTCTGTGATTTTCTCTAGACTTAAATCAAAATCTTTCACTGCATCAGCAATATTGTCGCAATAATTTATAATCATCCTCAGAAGAAAAGCATCTTTGTCAGGCTCCATATAGTAATATCCTGTCATTTTTTATTAAATCAAAGAAGCCTGGGAACATGCCGTCTTCGGAAGTGATATCCACGTCCGTGCCCAGTTCGGCCTCTAACTCGTCACAAAAATGAAAATAGTCTTTATAAGTATGTAACTCGCCCTTGTCTATCACCAAGTCTACATCGCTATTCTCATTCGCCGTGCCTTTAGCATAAGAACCAAAAAGATACGCACTTTTAATGCCATATTTTTTACCAATTTTAGACACCACGTCTTTTATTGTGTTAATAGTTAACATATTTTATATTATACCATAGCCATAGGAAAAATCCCAGAAACAATTTCTGGGATTTTTACTTGATTACATCTTGATTTCTGCGTCTACGCCGGCTGGCAAGGAAAGATTTTGAAGGCTTTCGATGGTCTTTGGAGTGGCGTTTAGAATATCGATTAGACGCTTGTGAACCTTCATTTCAAAGGATTCACCACCAGTTTTATAAACGTGTGGGGACTTTACCACGGTAAAGCTACTCCTTTTAGTAGGCAAAGGGATTGGACCGCTAACCTTAGCACCGGTACGAATAGCGGTATCCACGATTTGGCGGGCACTCTGATCAATCACGCGATGATCATAAGCCTTGAGACGAATACGGATGGTTAATCCTTCGGTTTTTTTAGCTTCTGGCATTGTTTTCCTTTCTCCTCTATAACCTTAGCTTGACGCTTAGATGGTCAGGCAATAAGTTTTTTAGGGGTAGATAATTAATTATTGATATCTTTATTATATCACACTTTGCATGAAAAATCAATATAGAGTATAATAGGTGTATGAGTTTCGCGACATTCAAAAAGCGATTTTATTTCAAGTTAGCGAAGTATTTTCAGTCTCTAGCAAATCGAGCACTAAAAAGATGGCATCCGCGTATCATCGCGGTAACTGGTTCGGCTGGAAAAACCACGATGCTGACTCTCTTAGAGCACGAAATGGGAGTTAAGGCCCATTATTCGCATGACGCGAATTCTGCTTTTGGGGTGCCGTTTGATTTACTGGGACTAAAGGGCGTAAAGGCGTCCAAAATGAAGTGGCTTTGGCTAATTGTAGCCGCGCCGATTAAGTCTCTTTATTTTAAACACGATGAACCATTTTATGTAGTAGAAATAGACGGGGAAAGGCCACACGAAGCCGAGTTTTTGGCTGAGTGGCTAAAACCAGAAGTGACGATTTGGGTGTCTGTGGGGCTCAGCCACGCGGCTCAGTTTGAAAAGGTGGTGGAATCAGGCGAGTATAAGGACTTAAAGAGTGCTATCACGGCGGAGTTTGCCAATTTGCCAGAAAACACTCAAAAACTGGTATATATAGATGCTGATTCCAAGTTGATGAAAACCGCCACAGAAAATATTAAAGCAAAAGTGATTCCAATTAAAAAATCGCTACTTAAAAAATACGTAGTTTATCCTGATTCCACAGATTTTACTTATGGCGACACTACTTTTCATTTTAACCACCCTGAGCCAAGAGATATAGCATTTAATCTGTTCGTTTTGCAAGATTTAATGAAATATTTAAAGATTAAATTTGATCCAGATTTTTCGGCGGTGCGACAAATCCCAGGTAGGAATTCCTATTTTAAAGGAAAAAAAGGCATTGATATCGTAGATAGTAGCTATAATGCCCATATGATTTCGATGGCTTCGGTTCTAGATATGGTTAGACGGATGCATGCCGAAAAGAAATGGCTGGTAATCGGAGATATTGTTGATCAAGGGTCTTTAGAAGAGGAGGAGCACAAGAAACTCGCAAAATTGATTGCCGATGTGGAGCCGGATAGAGTAATTTTAGTGGGGCGACGCACCAAAAAATACACCGCTCCAGAGCTAAAAAAGTTAGGAGTATCTGCCGTTGCAACGACCGACCCAAAGAAGGCGCTTCTATACATAGAAAACCACATCACAGGGAAAGAAACATTAGTGTTTAAGGGGAGCCAATATCTAGAATGGATTATTGAAAAATTATTGGCCGACCCGGCAGACGCAAGTAAGCTCTGCCGCCGCGACAAGGGCTCAGTACAGAGAAGAAAAAATTGGGGGCTAGACTCATGACGAAAGAAACCCCCGATCTTTATATTATTCATGGATGGACTTATACTGTAGAGCCTTGGAATAGGACTCTTGCGATTATGAAAGAGAATGGGATTAATGTAAAAATGCTACATGTCCCAGGTTTAACGGAGCCTAGCAAAAAAGTTTATGAAATAGAAGATTATGCAAAATGGGCTGATGAAAATATTCCAGACGGTGCAATCGCTCTCGGACATTCTAACGGGGGAAGAATTTTGCTCAATCTCTGTTCAAATAAGCCCGGGAAGCTAAAATACCTTATTTTACTTGACTCGGCTGGAATTTACGAAGTAACCTACAAAAAGCGAATGATTGAAAAACTCGCAAAAATGGGACGCCCGCTTAAAAAGATTCCGGTCGTAAATAAGGCATTTCATAAATTTACAGGCACAACTGATTATTCGAAAGCTCCGGAGAACATGAAGAAAACTTTAGTAAATATGCTGGAGTCCGACAAAAATCTTAAGATAGAAAACGTAGCCACAAAAACTTTCATCCTTTGGGGGAAAAAAGATACAACTACACCACCGCGCCAAGCTACGGCGATCTATGAAAAATTGCCGAATGCAGAGCTGAAATTCTATGCTAATTGGACACACGCGCCATACATTTCTGATCCGGAGGGCTTGGCAAAGGCTCTAACAAAACTAGTCGAAAAATTAAAGAGAATCGAGCCATCAAAAGCACTACCACAGGAGAAAGAGAATGCCTAGAAGGTATTATTTGGGGCTTAATGCTGGCGGACCGAGCATTCGAAAAATGCTTTTTACGCATGGCAACGCCGGAGATTTACGAGAACTCAATGAGTTTTTGGCCGAAAAATATCAAGGCGCTCCGATTTTATGTAAAAATGGTCGCTCAGCGCTTGCACTAGCTTTAAAAGCTTATTTTGACCCTGGAGACAAAATCATCGTAAATGGTTTTACTTGTTATGCTGTCTATGAAGCGGTGGTCGCAGCGGGAATGACTCCGGTATTTATAGATATTGACCCAAAAAATTTAAACTTTTCGCCAGAAATTCTGGATGAGTTTTGGAAGAAACTAGAAAAAACGCATCATTCCACCAAACAAATTCGCGGGATAATCGTACAAAACACTCTAGGAAATCCCGTAGAAATCAAAAAAATTCAGAGTTTTGCCAACGAACATGGCCTTACCATCATAGAAGATTTGGCGCACTCGGCAGGAATTAAATATAATTTAAAAACCGAAGCTGGCATGGTCGGAGCAGCGACTGTCTTGTCGTTTGGTAAGGATAAGTCTATAAACACGATTTCTGGTGGCGTCGCGGTTTTAAGAGCCCCGCAAAAGCATGAAATTAAAGCGCCTACTAAACGTCCGCGTTTTTCTGATGTGGCTCGGGATAGATTTTATCCTTTATTTACGGCTGAGTGTAGGGCTTTGAACCATATTCACCTTGGCGGGGTTTTGATGCGTTTTTTGATAACAATTCATTTCGTGGAAAAATCTGCAGATAATCGGCTGAGTCTAAATAGACGAATTCCGAAGTTTGAAGCAAAATTAGCTCTTAAGCAGCTTAAAAAGTTCCATAAACGCGGCGAGGCTACGCTCCGAGATTTTTATTTAGTGCGAGACAGAGCGGAAGTTTTGAAAAAGCTACGCAGCGCTGGATATTATTTTGATAGTTTTTGGTACGAAAAGCCAGTATCGCCGGTTCGCTACTACAAAGAAGTAAAATTTCCTGAAAAAGATTGCCCAAACGCCGTAAAAGTTTCTAACGAAATTATTAATTTTCCAAAATATTACACAGAGAAAGATTTAAAGAAAGCAAAAGAAATAATCAAACCATATTTGGTGGGAGAATTTTATGGGTAAAGATTTTGATTGGGATAAAATCGTAAAAAAATATCCAGAAGCGAATTTTTTGCAATCGCCAGAATATGCAAAAATGAACGAAATACTTGGCTGTACCGTGGTAGAAGAGACTTTTGATGGCAATGGATACGCCGTAATGATAGTAAGAAATGCAAAACGCGGAAGATATCTAGAGATTCCATGCGGACCGCTGATTAATTGGCAGGACAAGGAAATTGTGAAATCAGTTTTTCAGAAGATTATTGAAACCGCGCACCAATTGAAATGCGTTTTTATAAGGATACGCCCACAGTTAGCCGCGTCAACAGAGAATTTAAAGATGTTGGAAAACTTAGGATTGAAAAAATCACCGATGCATCTTGCGGCAGAACATACTGTGATGATTGACTTAACTAAGTCTGAAGAGCAACTTCTGGCTGATATGCGAAGACAGACGAGGTATGAAGTGCGGCGTTCAGAGAAATTGGGAATTAAGGTGATCTATAGCAGAGAAACAGAAATATTTGAAGAATTTCACAAGATTCAGGCGGAAACCGCAAAAAGACAGAATTTTGTACCACCAACACTTAAAACTTTGATGGCCGAGAAAGATGCTTTTAAGGATAAAATCACGATTTATAAGGCGGTCACAGCAGAATCAGAGCCAATTGCTTATGGATTAATCATAAAAAATGGATTCGAGGCTGATTATTATGAAGCCGCATCAACGCTTCTGAATCGTAAATTACCGGGAGCTTACGGACTACTTTGGCAAGCAATAAAGGATTTAAAGTTAGAAGAATATAAGCGTTTTAATCTTTGGGGAATTGCTCCGGCTGGCCAACCAAACCACCGTTATGCAGGTGTAACCACTTTCAAAACTGGTTTTGGTGGTGAAATAGTTGAATACGTACCGGCACATGATTTAGTAATATCTAAAGTTAAATATCTTAAAAATTTGACTATAGAAACTGTGCGCAAGAAACGGAGACATTTATGATTTTGATTAAAGACGCCACTTCCAAAACAGAATGGGACGACTTTGTCTCTAATCGACCAGAGTCAAATTTTTTGCAATCCTGGGATTTTTATGAATTTCATCTATCTAGAGGTAATAAAGTTGTTAGAAAATTAGTTTTTGACTCAGAAAAAATCGTAGGAGCCTGGGCTGGCGTAGTAGAAGAAGCTAAACGCGGAAGATATTTAGCTATCGCTGGTGGACCTTTGATTGATTGGAATAAGCCTAGTGTAGTCGATAAGGTATTTGAGAATATACGAAAAGAAGGAAAAAAGGCCGGGTGTGTTTTCGTAAGGGTGCGCCCGCAGCTTGAGTTGTCGGAAAAATCTCTAGAAATAATGCAGCGTGAAGGACTTAAAAAAGCGCCGATGTATCTTTCGGTTGAATATGCTGGGATTTTGAATTTAGAAAAAACTGAAGCCGAGATACTCGAGGGGGCAAGCCAGGGTTTTCGTCGAAAGCTGCGCAAAGCCGAGAAAAATGATATAGAAGTTGAAGTATCGGACAGTAACCAAGCGATTCGGGATTTTTGTAAACTAGAGAAGTTACATTCAGAACGACAAAAGTACGTGGCCTTTTCTAGTAGTTTTCTTACTAAACAATTTGAGGCCTTTAAAAAGGGCGGCGAAGTTTTAATTTATACCGCGAAGAAGGACGGGGAAATACTGGCTCAAAACTTTATAATTTTTTATGGTCCAGAGGCTAGTTATCATTACGGCGTTTCTTCGGTACTTGGGACAAAGTATTCCGCTGCACCACTTTTACATCTAAAAGCAATGGAAGAAGCCAGAAAGCGCGGTTGCACCCGTTACAACTTGTGGGGAATTGTAGAAAAAGACGAGGTAAACCACAGGTTTTATGGCGTGAGCGAATTTAAGCGCTCGTTTGGTTGTGAAGAGTTTAGATATACTCCCGCACATGACATGATTCTGAAGCCACTAAAATATCAGCTCACGAAGGCAGTAGAAAACGCTCGCAAGAAAAAGCGACACGTCTAGCATAAGTGTGATATAATATAAGCATAAGTATTTAAAAAGGGTAATTTTATGGCACATATTAACCGAAGATTTATCGATAAGCACTGGATGGTGTTTATTCTAAGGGGATTAATGGCGGCTGGGTTTGGGCTTTTTACTTTGTTTGGCTCAATGGCTGACTTTGAAGTAATGATTTCTGTAATTGCGATTTTCCTACTTCTAATGGGGATTGTTGATTCGGTAAGTGCGCTTTATGCTTCAGTTAAGAAACACGGATGGATAAATTCCGTAATTGATGCTCTGATCGACATCGCAGCGGCACTGGCGCTACTTTTCTTTGCGCGCCAAGATATAGTGGTTGGCCTTGTTATTATCGGGGTCTATACGATTGTGTCTGGACTTATCGACATTTTCCATGGTTTTCTCTCTACGGTGGATCCAACCGACCGTTTCATCCGTGTGCTCGCTGGCGTGCTTGGATGCATTATGGGTGTAGTAATATTTAACGCTGGTGAATTCGAAATCACTACTTTTGTTAGATTCTTCGGCGCATATGTGCTAATTGTAGGGGTGACAAGCCTGATTTATGGGGTACATAACCGTTCTCAAGACGCAGAAGACAGGGTAGCAAGGAGCCAAGCCGCAAAAAAGCTCGCAAAAGTCGCCGCCAAGAAGAAAATTGTAAAAAATACAGCAAAATCCAAGAAAAATACCACAAAAAAGAAGAAATAATAACAGGGGTGTATCCTAGATTTTAAGATAGAAATGATATCTTGATTTTTTAACTTAAGTGTGATATAATGAAAAGATAGTCTTAAAAAGGGGGTGACTATATGACTCATGGCAGTAGTGTTCACGACATCTATAAGTCGGGGATGCAACGCAGCATCAATGAGCGACCAAAAACATTGGTTGTTCAGGAGATTCACAATTTGACAAAGCAAATGATGTGGTGTTACGGAACTTCTGGAGCTTTGATAAAGCTTGCTCCGGAACCATTCGATGGTAATCTTTCAGATTTACCATCAGAAACCGGTGTCTACTATGTAGTAGACAAGAAGACAGAAAAAAAATTTGAAAGTAGCAATACTTGCAGCCATCTTGCTCATTCTTATTTCTCAGGAATAGGATATGGTGGAGTCGGAATCTTCCACTTTACTATTTCAGGCGCAAATGGAGAAATTCCAATTGCTCCTATTTCGGAAAAAACGGGCATTATCGGCTCGAGCATTTGGTAAAAACCAAAAACACACCACATAAAAAACGCTTGTCGCGCACCTTGAAACCCAGAATCATAGATTCTGGGTTTTTTCCTGCATAGTTGTGTTATAATAAGGTTTTAAGGAGAAATATGAAAACTGTAAAAAAAGCGATTATCACCGATGCTGGGTTTGCTAGTAGATATTTACCAATTACTAAAACTTTGCCAAAGGCGATGGTACCGATTGGTGCAAAGCCTGCCATGCAATTATGTGTAGAAGAATGTGTAGCTGCTGGAATCGAAGAAATCATCATCGTCGCTACTCCAGGCACGATGGCGCGCGAGATTTATGACAATTATTTCCATGACGAAGCAAAAAACGTTGAGGCGCTTCTCGCAAAACAGGGTAAAGCAGAACGTTTCGAACCGGTAAAGGAAGTTCTGGATTTTCCAAAGGTTACTGTAATCGAGCAAGACGCAAGCCTGCCATACGGAAATGGTTCGCCGATTGTTTCCGCAAAGGAATTCGTAAAAGACGTGGAGGCGTTCGTGGTGCTGTATAGTGATGATTTGATTTTTGGTAAATCCGACGTAAAGACTTTAATAGAAGCGTTTAATGAGCACGAAGATGCGAAGGCTGTAATTGCAGCACAAGAAATGCCAGAGGAAGTTTGGCATAAGTACGGAATGATTGCCTTGAAAGACAATGGCACGCTTTCTCATATCGTCGAGAAACCAGAAACTCCAGACAAGAGCCCAAGCAATTTAACCAGCTATGGGCGATATCTATTGACGCCAGAAGTGTTTGAATATTTGATTCCTTCAAATACTGGCCTTGATGGTGAGTTGTGGACGGTAGATGCTATCACAAGACTAGCCGAGAATGGCGATGTAATTGTAGCAAAAAGCGAAGGGAAGTGGATGACGACTGGCGATCCAAAGAACTATTTCATGACGCTCCTTGAATATGTATTTGAACAAACAGACTACGGCGATGAAGTGTGTGAAGTATGTTATAATAGACTTAAGGAGAAAAGCAAATGAATGTAGCAGAATGGATACTAGTAGTAATATTATCACTAACTTTATTAGTATTTTTAATTGTAGGGATTATCTTAATCGTGAAGCTACTTGGGATTGCGGACGAAGCTCGCAAGATTGTAGTGCGCGGTCAAGATATTGCCGATAATGCTAATGGCGTAATGTCAAACGTCCGTGGGATGACTTCTATTGGTGGAGTCGTTCAAACATTTGTAGATAAATACGTAGAGCCAAAGTTAAAAGAAAATAAATCAACCAAAAAGGAGGAAAAATAATATGGCTAAGAGTTGTAACTGCGACAAAAAATGCGAATGCAAAGACGGTAAGTGCACCTGTGGCGACGATTGCAACTGTGACTGCAAGAAAGAGGCCAAAAAGAGTAGCGGAAAGGGCAAATTTTTTCTAGGTGCCGCGCTTGGCGCCATAGCTGGTGCCGCAGCTGGTCATTTTATTTCTAAAAAAGCCCGCGAAGCAAAGGAAGAGGAGGAAAAAGAAAACGAAGCGCTTGAAGACGCCGCTAAAAAAATAGAAAAACAAGCCGAAAAGTCTGAAAAAACAGTAGCCAAAACCGCCGCGAAGGCTAGCAAGGAGGCTACTAAAGAAACCACTAAGAAAAGCAAGTAACTAGGTAAATGAAGCTTAAACCTAGTGATTTTGTGCATTTGCACAACCATACTCATTATTCTCTGCTAGATGGACTCACGAAGGTTCCGGAACTTGTTGATTTCGTAAAGGAAGACGGAATGGAAGCTGTGGCGGTGACTGACCACGGCACGATGAGCGGGCTAGTAGAGCTTTATGAGTGTTGCAATGCTGCAGAAATAAAGCCAATCCTAGGACTTGAAGCATATGTCGCGGCTAGAAAACGCACCGACAAGGATGCCACACATGACAAAAGACGTTTTCACGTCACTTTAATTGCGATGAATAATAAAGGTTTTGAGAACCTTTGTCGGATTATGAGTGATGCCGAGATAAACGGAAAATATTACAAACCACGTACTGACCACGAAATGCTAGAAAAGTACAACGAAGGCATTATTTGTCTTTCTGGATGTATGGGGTCAGAAATTTCTGAAGCAATTCGCGCCGATGACGACGAGAGGGCGCTAAAACTAATCGACTGGTACAGAAACGTTTTTAAGGATCGCTTTTACCTGGAAATGCAAGACCACGGTCACCCGCTATCTTCGACCCATTCAGCCGAGCAGAAGAAGGTTAATGATTGGCACATGGCGCACGCTAAAGAACTTGGTTTGCCACTCGTAGTGACATGTGATGCACACTATTTAAAAAAGGAAGATCAAGACGCACACGAAGTATTACTTTGCATCGGTACGGCGGCGAATCTTTCTGACAAGAACCGGATGACACTTAAAGATTATGATTTACACGTTATACCGGCCGAAGAAATAATTTCTCACTGGGAAGAAACTTGTCCAGAAGCAGTTCTAAACACTAAAAAAATCGCAGACCGATGCAATGTAGATTTGCAACTGGGGCGAATTTTGATTCCAAAATTTCCAGTACCGGATGGCGAAGACGAAAAATCGTACCTTGATAAGCTAGTTTTTCAGGGACTAGTTTATCGTTATGGTGACAAAAAACTAGATGAAACATTGGAACTTACAGTTCCGGAGTGCCGCAAAATCCTTGAGACGATTGACAAAGAGCGCGACGAAATGCATCAAATCTTGCCGAGAATTGATTATGAGTTATCTGTAGTAGATAAAATGGGCTATAATGGTTACTTTTTGATCGTGCAGGACTTTATTAACTGGGGTAAATCACAAAGAATTGTCTATGGACCAGGAAGAGGTTCGGCAGCCGGTTCTATTTTGGCTTATGCGCTTAGAATTACTGATTTAGACCCTTTAAAATACGACCTACTCTTTGAGAGATTTTTGAACCCTGACCGTATTTCCATGCCAGATATTGATACCGATATTCAAGATACAAGACGAGACGAAGTGATTGAGTATTGTACGCGAAAATACGGCGACGGTAGAGTGTCAAACATCGCTACTTTTGGTAAAATGATGGCCAAAAACGCCGTGCGTGATGTAGCAAGAGTGCTAGAAGTTCCTTACGCAGAGGCAGATAGACTAGCCAAAATGGTACCAGATCCGGTTCAGGGGCACCATGTACATCTTGCCGACGCAATTAAGGAAGTGCCTGATTTAAAGGCGGAGTACGAGTCTAACCCGACTTCAAAAGAAGTGATTGATTATGCTTCTAGACTAGAAGGAACTATCAGAAATCACGGTGTACATGCCTGTGGTGTGATTATTGCGCCAGACGATTTGGTAAAATTCTTACCACTAGAAGTTTCTGCGAAGGGACCAATTGCTGCGCAATTTCCAATGACTCAAGTAGAAGAGCTAGGACTTCTTAAAATGGACTTTCTTGGTCTATCCAACTTATCCGTGATTAACAACGCTCTTCGGATGATTCGAAAAGTTTACCACGAAGATATTGACATGAGCACTTTACCACTTGACGACGAGGAAACTTATAAGCTATTCCAGAGAGCAGAAACAACTGGTGTATTCCAACTAGAATCTGCTGGCATGAAACGATATTTGCGCGACTTGAAGGCATCGTCATTTGAAGATATCATCGCTATGGTGGCGCTGTATCGTCCTGGACCAATGCAGTTTATTGATTCGTTTATTAGAAGAAAACATGGCGAAGAGCCAATTACTTATCTTCATCCAGGGCTAGAGAACTCACTCAAAAGTACCTATGGAATCATGATTTACCAAGAGCAGTTCATGCAGATTTCTAAGGAATGGTGCGGATTTACTGGTGGTCAAGCGGATACCCTAAGAAAAGCAGTGGGGAAGAAAAAAGTCAAACTAATGGAGCAAGTAAAACCGCAGTTTATCGAGGGGGCTGTAAAAGTCGGCGGAGCAACCGAAGAAATTGCCGAGACTTTTTGGAATCAGCTACTAGATTTCGCAAACTATTGTTTTAATAAGTCCCACGCGGCGTGTTATGCACTGGTGGCTTATTGGACTGCTTATCTTAAGGCACACTACCCAGACGCCTTTATGGCGGCCCTAATGACATCTGACATGCGTTGGACAGAAAAACTCGCCCCAGAAATTGCCGAATGTAAAAGAATGGGCATGAAAGTGCTCGGTCCGGATATTAACCAAAGTTACGGTGATTTTGGTATTGTAGGTGGCGAAAAGACGATTCGGTTTGGACTTTCTGGCGTTAAGAACATGGGGAAATCCTTGATTGAAGAAATTGTAATCCCAGAACGCGAAAAAAACGGTCCGTTTAAATCTGTTTGCGATTTTGCTAAAAGAGTTGATTCAACTAAATTTAACAAAAAATCCTGGGAATCGGCGATTAAAACTGGCGCGTTTGATAGCTTTGGCTATTCTAGATCTGATTTGCTTTTTAACCTAGAGGCAATTCAGGCTTTTGGTACTAAATCACAGAAAGATAATAAAAGCGGGCAGCTGGATCTCTTTTCATTGATGGGTAAAGCTGGCGAAATCCCAGATGTAGAGATTAAACCAGCGCCAACTCAACATTCCAACAAAGAGCAACTGCTTTGGGAAAGAGATTTGATGGGGCTTTATCTTTCTGCACATCCGCTGGATAAATACGATCTTTATTTTGAAGAGCAATGCCACCCGATGAGCGTAGTAAATCCCGAAAATCACGGCAAGACAGCCTGTGTCGGTGGGATTATTACAAATGTACGAGTGATCAACACCAAAAAAGGCGACAAAATGGCTTTTGTAAAAATTGAAAGCAAGTCGGACGAGCTAGAAATAATCGTATTCCCAAAAACCTTTGCCACTTGTGGTGCGAAGCTAGAAGTAGATAACGTGATTCGAGTACAGGGAGAAATTGACGCAGCGGATAGGGAAGGGAATATCGGCAACGAAGTAAAAATCAAAGCCGAAGTGGTAGAGTTGGTTTCTGATGATACTCTAGAAAACTACAAAGCTACTGGCACTAGAATTGCCGCACCGTGGAAGGCGGCGCAGCCAGAGGGGGCGGCCTTTTGGCGTCAAAAACGACCAACGGAAATTGACGCGCCAAAGGTTCTGAAAAATATTCCGAAGGATCCGCGCAAAGAGAGATTGTTTATTTTAATGGACGATTTAAATGACACAAAACTTCTTACCAAGATTCGTCAGGCGGCTGCAAATTATATGGGGATGCAAGAGGCCATAATCGTATTTTATGATGCGGGAGAAAAACGCGCTCTTAAAATGCCGTTTAAAGTCGATATCTGCATAAACTTTCTAGATGAACTAAGGGGGCTTGTTGGTGAAAGCCATGTAAAAGTGGTATAATCTAGGTATGAAGAAAAAGAGTGTGCCTGCAACAGTTACGGAGAATCGCCGAGCTCATTTTGATTACCAACTTGGCGAGGAACTGGTTTGTGGGATGTCTCTTACTGGGCCACAAGTCAGACTAATACGCGACCATCATGTACAGCTTAAAGGGTCTTACGTGGCGATCAGAAATAGCGAGCTGTGGTTGTATGGATTAACACTTGGTGCAGAAACTACATCTAACATTCGTTTGCTCGCCACGAAAAAGCAAATTGAGAGTCTAGAGCGAGCAAAAGTTGCTGGTTCTACGATTGTGCCGGTGAGACTACTTGGCGGCGGAAGACACATTAAACTCGTAATTGCGACTGGCAAGGGTAAGAAAAAATACGATAAGCGCGAAACCATTAAAAAACGCGACATCGAAAGGGGAAAATATTAATGGTCCAAAAGGTTAGGATTTTTTCTTGGAATGTGAATGGGATTCGGGCGGTGCTTCGGAAAAAGGCTTTGCAAGATTTCATCTCCGAATATCAGCCGGATATTTTATGTCTTCAGGAAATCAAGGCTCGTCCTGAGCAGGTTGATTATGAATTTGACGGATATAAAGTATTTTGGAATCCAGCAGAACGAATGGGTTACAGTGGGACTGCGACGCTGGTTTCTGAAAAATTTTTAGCTTCCTTTTCTTTGCGGGGCTTATCACCAAAAAATATCATACACTGGTTCTCAGAAAACAGTGTCGCAGTCTCCGAAGGTCGCATTTTAGTGCTGGACTATGGGTGCTTTTATTTGGTGAATGTTTATACGCCAAATTCTAAGCCAGATTTATCACGGCTTAATCTTAGATATACAAGCTGGGATCCTGAGTTTTTGAATCTATTAAAAGAGCTAGAAAAAGAAAAACCTGTCATAACTTGTGGAGATTTTAACGCCGCTCATAATGAAATTGATATCGCAAGGCCTGATTCTAATCACCATAGTGCTGGATTTACTGACGAAGAAAGAAAAGGTATTTCTAATTTAATTCGAGCTGGGTTTGTGGACACATTTCGCGCTATTCATCCAAAGGCTGAGCGCTACACTTGGTGGAGTCACTGGGGGCAGGCAAGAGCAAACAATGTTGGTTGGCGGATTGATTATTTCTTTATTTCGGAGAATCTCCGCAAAAGTTTGGTAGATGCTGAAATTTACGAGAGTATAATGGGCTCGGATCATTGCCCGATTTCGATTGAACTGAATTTAAAACCTAATGGAAGCGCGTCTTTTTCTTCCGAAACGGAGAAACATTAAAGTGGAATTTTTAGAAAAAATTACCAGCAACCCGTACAAAGATTTGTATTGGAACGTTCCGGACGATCAAAAATTTGGCTCGGCTGCGGTGATTGGCGGAAATGGTCAAAATTTTCGTTCAGTGATAAAAACGGCTGAGTACTTAACCAACTCTTTTCCGCTAAAAGAGGTAAAAACCGTTCTTCCTGATAGTTTAAAGTCAAAATTGCCACCGCTAGATAATTTCGTTTTTCTTAAAACTACTGATATGGGTAGTTTTTGTGATGTGGATGAGATGAAAGGAGTGATTGATAGCTCTGATTTTAATCTGATTGTAGGTGATTTATCCAAAAATAAGGTCACAGGGATGGCGCTTTCTAGCGCGTTTTTATCTTCCGAAAAACCTTTGCTGATTACAAGAGATACGATTGATTTAGTTGCTAGAGAAAAGCTTGAACAAATTTTGATGCGTGATAATTTAACGATTTTTGGCTCCATCATGCAATGGCAAAAAATCTTTCGCGGGATTTACTATCCTAAGGTTTTGCAACCTTCGCAGTCGCTGATCAATGTGGCTGAGAGTTTTCATAAATTCACGCTTAGTTTTCCGGTGCAAGTTTTGACACTTCATGATAATCAGATTTTGATTGCTAAAAATGGAGTGGTAAAAGTAGTACCAATTGAAAAGTCTGGCTATCCTGCCATTACGGTTTGGAACGGGGAACTAGCATCGAAAATCGCGGCAATGAATTATTATAATCCAGATAAATTTATCGAGGCGACGGTGGCAGCGATTTTTAAAGATAATTAGTGTTCTAATTTCTTTTCTATATCTACCGCGTCTCTAGAAATGTGGTGACGGCGCTGCGATAAAAAGAACCAGAGAATGATTGAAATTATCACCGCAATAACTGTAATGGTGATTTTTGCGGCGAGACCCCATCCTGAAGCGTAAAGTGTCCAGGTAGCTACAAGTGCGATTAAAAATAGATAAAACATGCGGCGCGCCATGATGATTTTTTTGGCCTTTTTGAAATTTTTTCGCATCAAGGAATTTTTCGTGCAATCGTCTGGATGGCCTAAGAGTTTGCCGTATACTGCGTATTCGATAATTAAAGCAATAACGGAATAGGTAAGAAAGATGATTAGCCCGGCGACGAAATCAACCCTAAAGGTAAAGAATATGATCATAGAAAAGGCGATCAAGGCGTCAGCTAACATGTCATATTTGGCGGCGTATTTACGATATTTTGGGGTTTTGTTTTTTGGAAAAGGCCACCTTGATGCGCAGGTACCATCAAAAGCGTCGGTTAATTCGCCAATGATAAAGATTAAAAAGCCCGTTGCGATTTCTATACGCGTAAAACTAAGCATAAAAAGTATGATTGCTAAAATAATTCTAGAAAAAGTTAGAATATCTGCCAAATATCTCATGATTACATTTTAATATATTTTTCTAATTTGTCAACAACTCTAGAAACCCGCACTACGTCACGATTTTTTAGCATCGCCTTGGACATTTTTTCGATTTGGTCTGGGTTTTTCATGAGTTCCTCTAGGGAAGCAGCGATTGATTCTCGGCTAGGACCGCTGGTTAAAATAGAGCCAGCACTCGGCGCGATTTCTTTTAAATCTGGATCTACATAGAGGACTGGCGTGCCAGCCGATTCGGCTTCGATTAAAGTCATGCCAAAAGTATCAAAATGATATGAAACCAAAACATCTAGGTGACTTTTGATGATTTCTGGGTAGATTTTTGAAAATGGTTTTGGACCATGAAATTTAACATTTAAGTGACGCGCTTTTACATATTTTTGGGCGCGAGAAAGGTCGTTACCATCGCCATAGACATCTAAACGATATTTGCCGTTTACAAGCTCTAGAGCCTGCAAAAACGGAAGAATTCGTTTTTCTTTTGACACGCGAGAGTGCCAGATGATTTTCATGGTTTCACCGGGAAGAAGGGCTTTTGGTGTGAGATTTGAAATGAAAAGACTGTCTTCTACGCCGTTAGGTAGAACTTTGGCAGGACGTTTTAACCCCATTTTGACCAATTTGATTTTAAAGTGTTCGGACGGAGTAAGGACTAGGTCGGCATTTGCAGCGTGATTCACCATAAGCGACCACATTTTGGAAGCGGCGATAGTGGGGGCGAGCTCTTCGTTTTTTGGGATTTTGATATGGTGGGGAAGATACCAAGAATGGAACCAGTTAAGAAGCAGCGCTGTGATGGTTCTTAGCCCGGCTGGGATGAGGTTTTGCTCGCCGATATCTTCGCGGCCGTGCATGACTTGAATGGTTTTGATTTGATATTTTTTTCCGAGCCTAAGGCCTGCGATGGAGCAACCTGCCTCGTAGTGAACGTAAAAAACATCAAAATCTTTCAGCTCTGGGTGCTCTTTTTCTAGCTGGCGTTCGATGATTTTAGGGCGACGTGCGATGGGAGTTATACCGCGGCCGATAAAACAACAAGATTTAACTGGGAAGATGTTTTCCTTGGCTAACTTTTGACGTTCTTCTGGTGATTTGGGATAGGAGCTAGAAAAAACATAAACGGTGTGTCCGCGTTTTTCTAGTTCCTTTTTTTGCGCGGTGATGGTGGTGACAATACCGCCTGTAAGATCTAAATAGCAATCCGAAAAAAACGCAATTTTCATGGTTTTATTATATTCCTAAAATGTGAGAGTGGTCAAGGTTTGATAAATACAAGAAACCTTTATTGACCGGTGAGCCAATTCCAAATACCTTCGAAGAAGGATGGCTCGTTTGATGGAAGTTCAGTAGCTTCATCTACCGTGACGGTTTCTTCGCCACCACCAGCATAGGAAGCATCGCTATAGCTTGGTGAGATTTGTTCGCCAGTGACAAGTAAGCGATAGCGAGAAGTGCCAAGCGGCGTACAAGTGACTAGGGTAATAAGTGGGCGATCCGTTTGAACAACCAGCGCTGCAACGTTGGTTGGCTCTATCACCTGTTTGCCAGAAACTTTGTAAGTATAGCGGACGGAATTATAATTTACATAAATCAAGTCGCCTTCTTCGAGACGCTCTAGACCAGAGAAAATGTATTTGTATGGATTGGAGCTGTAGACATCGCCCGCGGAGTGACCGGTGATGATAAAGTTGCCGATTTCGCCAGGATAAGCGCTAGCGCCAGCAATCCGGTAATGTGCTACGCCGTGATTCATTGCCGCCATCACGTCAGACAAGGGCACGTCGAAATTTATCGGCACGTCGATATTTAATTTCGGAATGATAAGGCGCGGGTCCGCGGAAACGGTTTGAGTGATGGTTGGATCCAAAGCCTCAATTTCGGTGGCTGGGGCGTTTCCTGGAGAAACATAGGCCATGATTGGCGCAAAAATCATTCGGTTGTATTGCAAAAACAAAATCGTCAGAACCACAGTAATGCCAGCGATAATTGGAATAAAACGACGATGGCGACGAGATTTTTTGGCGCTGTCGGTGGCTTTTTTGCGAATTTTGCGACGAAGGCTGTCTGCGATACTTTCGGTTTCGTCGCCAGAATACTGGTCGTTTGAAACACTGTCTAGGGAAAGACCTGGTTTAGTCTCGCCAGATTTGTTTGTATTGTTGCGACTTCCTATGCGACTTAACATAGAAGTGATTTCTTCGTCTTCGGCTTGCTCACGCGCGTCTTTTAAACGTTCCTTCGCAATGTAATTTCGGGCGGCATTGGAATAATACTCGCTGTAATACTTTTGGTAATAATCCTGCCAGGCGGAGTGGTAGGTCCGCCAAGAATCGGAATTCACTCTGGACGGGTTCGGGACGTTCTTGTAATGGGTTGGGGTAGAATAACCACCTGTGGAGGCCTGGCTGCCACTATAAATTCCTTGACGAGCGCCTGTGTAGCCGCTGTTTTGGCCGCTGAGTGGGCCGTTTTGGGCGCTAGAAGCATAAGCCGCTAAGACCTTTTGTCTAGCGATATCTACCGCGGCACGTCTCTCTGCATCACTGGATGCACTTCTACTAAAGCCATTAGAAAATTGCCCACCAGTATCTGAATCCATAAAATAATTATAGCATAATTTATGAAAATATGTTAAAATTATATCGGACACCCGTTGTCCGATTGTTGTTGGTTTCAAGCCCCTTTTGGGGTTTGAAGCGGGCGAATGGCGGAATTGGTAGACGCGCTAGACTCAAAATCTGGTTCTCGCAAGAGAGTGTGGGTTCAAGTCCCACTTCGCCCACCATTAGCTTAAACTTTCTTTCAAGAAAGAAAGTTTAGCAAAGAAAGCATGTATAAAAAAGAAAACAGGCGCATGTCCTGATTTTCTTTTTTGATTATTGACAAATCACTGCGTGATTTGTGGCAAGTCCCTCCTCGCCCACCAAATTTTATCGCGTAAAAGCTTAAAATTAAAATCTTTTTTAGTTTACCCTCTAGAGAATAAGGGGGTGGATAACAACTTATTTTTGTTATTAGCCCTAAAGGTACCTTTTTTTAGTGATGCATATCGCCTACCATTTTTTGATTATTAAATGATACGTGATATAATGAAGTTATCATTAGCTAAATGGAGGACGAAGGATGAAGAGCGAGGAAACTCATCCAACCCAAACAAAAATAACGGCCGAAAAGCCAGAAGTAACCGATACGAACGAAAAGGCTACCGCCGAGAAAAAGCCTGCTACCAGCAAGAGCGCACCGTCAAAAAATAAATTCAACACAAAACTTATCGCGATTATAGCAGCAGCGGTTGTAGCCGTCATTGTTATTATTGTTGTCGTAATGAATATCACTAAACCAAGCTTTGAAGAATACGATCTTAAAGGTCTAACCATCAAAGAAGCCTGCGAAAAAGCTCGTAAAGCCGGTTGGAGAGTTTCTTCTGTTACATCGCGCGACTACTCCGATAAGACTGATTGCTACAACACCGACAAAACCGTTACTGATTATGACTACTTTAACTTTAATAAGACCGTAGATATTTACTTTGGCGAGAAGAAAGAACAACCAAAGGAAGAACCAGAAGAGGAGCCTGAAAAAGAACCTAAGGAAGAGAAAAAGGAAGAACAGTCAGCACCGAGCACGCCTGCTACTCCAAGTACTCCAGCACCAAGCGCAAGCTCTTCTAGCACCAACTGGAGACAACTACTCAAAGAATACGAAGCGTGGGTTGATAAGTATATTGACTTCATGGCTAGATATAAAAACGCTACCGACACTACTTCAAAACTCAATATGCTTAGCGAGTACAACAGCCTACTCACCGAAATGACTGAATGGAGCGAAAAAGTTGACAAGGAAAAGAGCGACCTTAGCGGCTCGGATTTGACAGAATACTTGCAGACTATCACTCGTATCAGTCAGAAGATAAGCCAAATACAGTATTAAAGTATCACGGTAGCATGGCGCGGTCCATGCTACCTTTTTTGATGGCAAGATGCTATCAATTTATGTTGCAAAGGTTGTGAGATAATACGCATCTCTTGTAAAAAATAGGCAAATGTGGTATAATACAAGTATAGGTTTGTTTTTAACAACAGATGGACATTAATAAGTTTTGTCTAGATTTTCTTAAAATAGGGGGTGGCAAGAATGAAACTTCTAGATAATTTGGTAAAAAATATTGCTCAAGAACGTATGACCGTTTATGAGAAAAACCGCAGGGAAGGGTACGATAGTTGCAGAATAAGAAATATGGATTTGCTACTCTTGTCTAATAACGACAAAGAAATAGGTCGCTTTAAGACTCAGGATGGAATAGTGAGGCTTAAGCGATTAATCAGGGATTTAATAAAAAACCTTAAACTACTCATAAGAGAAACTATTCTCTGCGCAATTTTGATTATCCTGATGTTTTGGCCACTAGTGCTTGTACTCGGCGACTATTTCTTTCTGGTACTTATACTCATAATCGTGTGGGCTATCATAAATGCAGTAATACTGCATCGTACGGATATGCTAATTAAGCGTGCATACACAGCTTACGGCATAGAAGAAGCAATTTTGATAGCCGTAGATTACAGGCATATACACAAAGTCGATCTAGACGAACCAATTTTTTAACTAAACCGCAGGGTAACCTGCGGTTTTTTCATGGTAGCACTCACAAATAAGTCCGTGGTATTATTTTTCGTAAAGATACTCACGGATGAGAGAGCCGTCACGGAAATAGTAAAGATATTTATCGGCCGTAATAGTGACAGGGAAATGAGATGATACGTTTGATGAGAGTAAACGATGATTAAGCCCGTCGAAGTCATAAACATTTAAACCACCGTCTTTAACCGCATAAATCATACTACCATCTAGCCAGCCGAAACTATCTGTTTCTGTAGTCCATTCAGTAAGTTCCATCGACTCAAGGTCCAATGTAGCAACGTTGCCGCCGTTATATATTGCAATGAATTCACCGTCTTGACCGACTTTAATGTTTGCCGGCTCGATATTAAAAGCAAAGTTATTTTTTTCTTCAAAATTGTTTTTGAGATAAAGCGTAATACTGCCGTTTCTTACGACACCGATATACTCTTCGTCATAAAACTTAGTTACAATCACATCTGACGGAGTATCGATGTCTTGGAGCTTGGTCACTTCGCCGTTTCCGAGTTTTAAAATACTGATGACATCTGGTGTAGAAAAGACGACTTCTTGGTTGTAATAATCAAACGATTTAACATTTTCGGCAAGAATCGCAGAAATTTGTTTGGCTGGTACATCCACTCGATGGAGATTTCCATCCAAAATAACTAACAAGTTGTTTGCGGAGCTATCGAGAATTTCTACTTTTGAAAAATTCGCATTAAACTCTTTGGTGAGATTAAAAGAGTTAGATGGGTTTTTGGTGTTTAAAATGAGCCAGCTAGCCGCTCCTTCGTTTTCTATTCTTAATAAAACGTGTTCGTTGTCCGCTGCCCAATCGGCAGTTTTGATTTGACCGGTGAAAAGTCCAGTAGTAGCCGACTCTGCGTGGTTTGAAAAGGGCAAAATGTCTATCAGCTCTAGAGATTTTGGCGTAGCGCTGTCACTATCTAGATTAAACGTTTGCCAGGTGGTAGTATTGTTGCTAAGTAACATTGTATTTCTATCTGGAGAAACCGTGGCAAAGTTACCAGGGAAATCAAAGGCAACTTCCACTGTGCGATTGTTTAAGAATAACCTTGGATAGTGCAAACGGTAGAGCAATCCTTCTGTAATATTAATGGTACGAGACCAGGAATCATAACCTTCCTTGGTAAGTTTAATGCTGTGTTCGCCAGCAGACAGGGTTTTGCTCGTATTGGTACGCTGGAGCCAAGATGCTGGGCTATTGTCGATTTCTACATCCGCACCGGTAGGAGTGGAATAAATTTGCAAGAGCCCCTGACGTTCGATTTTAAAATCGGAATTGACCCAATAGCCTGATACCACTAGAGCCAAAATCGAAACAGTGGCGATTACGGCAATTACCATAATAACTTCTGACAAAATAATTCGGAGACTTTGACGACGCGCGCGCCTTTCTATATCCATATACACATTATATCATAGTTTTGGGCTTGTTTTTTTACCATAAACATATATAATATATATAAGAATCAAGTGAGGTATGATGTCAGAGAATAATAATAAATCAGAAAAGTCTAAGGTACGCGGAATTGATATTAGCGTCTTTCAGGAAGAAGCTTCGATCGGGCGTCAAACTCATACTAAGTCTGAAGATAAAACGTCCAAAAAGATTGATAACGTCGCCGAAAAGAAAAATACAAATAAAAAGAAGAAGCCGGTTAGCAAGAAGGAAGTAACTAAAAAGAAGACTGAGACTGTTTCAGAAAAGGTTTTAACCGAGAAGAAGACAGAGATTATTCCAGAAAAGGAAGTAGCTCAGAAGACCGACGATACTCAAAAAAAGAATGAGTTTGAAACTTTAAAGATTGATGTTTCGGAGACAAAAAAGGATTCAAAGATTATCGTGCGTGATGTGGCACGGATAATTCCTGTAATAGAAAAACAGTCAGTAGAGAGTCTAAAACCATCTAGCAAAAAAACCGAGAGTCCTGCAATCGAACTACCAAAACCTGCCACGATTATTCAGCAAGCCCCTCGCGCCCAGGCACAGCCAAAACTTTCGGCTAAGGAAATCAAGGAAAGGGAGATTAAAAGAGCAATTAATACCGCCACAAAGTTGCCGGGCAATTCTAAAACTCGCAAACAAAAATCCATGCTTAAAAGATTTGGAGTTGCAAGAATTGCGCTCGCGACAGCCTGTATGGCGACAGCAGTGTTTGCGATAGTGTATTTTGTAAATCTTACATCTAAAGATATGTCTATGCAGGTAGCTGCCGTACAATCTGGTATTGAAGCGTCGTATCCATCTTACATTCCACGCGGTTTTGATCTTTCTGATGTAACTTCTTCTAAAGGGAAGATAACTATGAATTTCAAGTCCGAAGACGGAACTTACACAATTTCTCAAGAATCATCTAACTGGGACTCTGATGGACTTCTGGATAATTACATTAAAGAACAATACGATGACGACGAATACACAATCCTGCGTGAACAAGGGCTTACCATTTATATGGGTACAAATTGGGAAGCTTGGATAAATGGTGGAATACTTTATAAGTTAAATATCACTTCTGGAACTCTCACCAAGAAACAAATGAAAACCATCGCCACCTCATTCTGAATGTGATATAATTATAGAGATGAAAGACGTAGTAACACGGTTTGCGCCGAGTCCGACTGGCTATATTCATATTGGAAATGTACGGAGTGCGATTTATCCGTATCTTTTGGCACGTCAGAATAATGGTAAATTTATTTTAAGAATTGAAGATACTGATAGAGAACGCTATGTAGAAGGCGCGACAGAGTTAATCGAGGATACTCTGAAATGGCTTGGGCTAGAATGGGACGAAGGGCCGATTGTAGGGGGTGATAGTGGGCCGTATTTTCAGAGCGAGAGACTGGAGATTTATCACGACTACGTACGGAAATTGATTAAATCTGGGCGAGCTTATGCTGATCCAACACCCCCAGAAAAAATTGATGAATACCGAAAAATCTGTAATGAGCAGAAAAAACCGTTTCTTTATCGCAATTTTCGCCCAGAGAAGCTCGACTTTTCTTTTAAAGAGGGGGTGCCGATTCGGTTTTTGAGTGACCCGAAAGACCGGAAATGGACGGATGCAGTGATGGGAGAGATGGCTGCTGGTCCAGAAACTCAAGATGATATTATTTTAATTAAAAAAGATGGCTATCCGACTTATAACTTTGCGCACATCGTGGACGACGCTGAAATGGGCGTTACGCATGTAATGCGGGGAGTTGAGTATCTATCTTCTACCCCTAATTATTTGGCCCTTTATGAAGCATTGGGGCTGAAAGCGCCTATTTTGGTTTCATTGCCACATATCTTAGCCCCTACTGGAAACAAGAAACTTGGAAAGCGCGACGGAGCAAAATCTGTCACCGAATACCGAGATGACGGAGTGCTTGCCGAAGCGATGCTAAACTACCTTGCGTGTCTTGGCTGGAACGATGGAACGGAACAGGAAATCTATACAAAAGACGAGTTGATTCAAAGATTTTCACTTGACAGAGTCCAAAACTCAGGCGCGCGCTACGACGAGACTAAACTACTTTGGATGAACGGGCAATGGATACGGAGAATTTTTGACAAAAACGGTGCTGAAGCGCTTTATAATAAAACTGAAGGTTTCTGGCCAGAAACCGCAAAGAGTTATAGTGATGAATATCGGTTGAAAGTTCTTTCAATTATATACGACCGTCTGAAAACCTTAGGTGATTTAAGAGAAATGACTGGGTATTTCTTTAACGATCCAGAAATTGACACGGAAATGCTAAAGGGAAACAAGTTTTTGAAAAAATTATCCGAAGCAGAGCTCGAAGATTTGATGAAAAAATCTATCGCTAAGCTTTCTAGTGTTCAAGATTGGAACGAAGAAACTTTGCAAGACGCTCTCAATTTGCTACTCGAAGAAACAGAACAAAAACCCGCCGTACTGTTTTCTCTGATTAGAATTGCTATTAGTTTTGCGCCGTTTAGCCCTGCACTCAATCTAACACTTAATGTACTAGGTCGAGAGACAAGTCTGGCACGACTAAATGCCGTGGCTAGAAGTATTTAGCTTATAAATCTTATACCTGTGGTTTTCCGTTTTGGGCTAGCAGACTAATCTAAGCGCGTAATTATTTCCCGACAAAAAGCCCCCTTTCGGGGGCTTTAGTCAGGTTTTGACTTAGCTAGGCTTTTTCTTCTTCTTCGTCGTCATCGTCGTCACGACGCTTCGCAAGGATGAAGAATAGTGTACCAGATGTGGCGGCTACTGCAGCGGCAACTGCGAGAGCACCAGCGACGGATGAGCCAGAGTTCATGCCAGATGTGGTGACACCTGCAGGCGGTTGATAGGTATTAGTAGTATTGCCAGTAGTGACCGTAGTAGTGGTTGTCTTGGTGTTGCCAGAAACACCTGCGCTGCTACCGGTGCCAGAACCAGTAGTGGTGGTTCTGGTGGTGTAAGTAGTTCTATTGTTCGTAGAATCGTAGACTGCTACGTTATTAGTTGTGTTATCTTCAGCTGGAGCAGGATTTGTAGGCTCTACAGGAACTGCTGGATTTGTAGATGTATCAATAGTATCTGTTACGGCTACAAAGTTGACGGTTTGGCCATAGGTACCAGATTTTTTGCTAGAACTAGAGCGAGCGCCAAAGAAAACGTCTTTAGTTGCTGCATCGGCAGAGCCAAAAGAATAAGTCAATACAGTTACTGGGTGAGCAGTATCGGTAACAATTGGCAGATAGCTAGCACTATCAACGCCAGCTGCTGTGTCTGTTAATGAATAACCCCAGGCATTGGCAGGAAAAGTAGCCTTGGTATAAGTAGAGGTATCTAGGGTGTTAATATATGACGTTGCGTCAGATGCACTATATAGAGTTTTATGCTCTAGTTTATTACTGTCCGCATACATTGAAACGGTCGCCCCGTTTTTGTTGTTCGTGAGCGCAGTAACTGTAATTTTGTTACGAAGCAAATCATCTGTATTACCAGATGCCCAAGTGGTAGGCTCAGTGATAGAAACAGTAAGGGCTTCTTCCAGAATAACACTGAATTCTGTTTCGCCTGATTCGGCAGCTTTTGATATTGGTGAAATAATGTTTGTTGAAATCGCAAGAGCGCCTACTGCTGCCATTGTAAGCCCTGCGATTTTTAGTTTATGTATTGACCTGACCATAAGCTTATTATAACACAAGCTTTTAAAAATGTGCTAAAATTATATTAAGAATTTTAAAAGTGGAGTAAAAAATGACGGCCAAAAAATCCAAAAAACACAATTCTCATCTTAAAAAGTCTGGTGACAGACCAAAAAGACCTGTGGAAAACTCTCATAAAAAGTCTGGAAAATTTTTGCTCGTACTTGGTGTTTTTGGAATAATTGGTGGTGTTTCTATGGGGGTGGCTGGATTTTTGCTTCCGGAAAAAGTCAGCAGGAGTGATTCGTTTCCAGATTTAAGTCTAAAAAAACCAGTGGACGCTACATATAGCAAATTAACTGGTCTGCCGCTTGCGAATGCGGCAGATGTGAATGCGCCGGTTTACTGTATTCAAACCCCAAATGGTACTGACGGGGCGCGGCCGCAAGCTGGACTGAATCAAGCTGGAGTGATTTTTGAAGCGGTGGCAGAAGCGGGAATTACGAGATTCGCGGCGATTTATCAAAATCCGTCTTCGGCTGTGATTGGGCCGATTCGTTCACTTAGGATTTATTACCTTGAGTGGGATACTCCATTTGATTGTACGATTGTGCATGCTGGTGGTTCTGGCGACGCGCTAGCGGCGGTTTCGCATGGATATAAGGATTTGACAGAGGATTATGCTTATATGTACCGGGGGACTTACGGTTCTAGGCTCTGGAACAATCTCTTTACTACGTCTTCGTATCTAAAGAAGATGAGTAACGACCGTGGATATACTTCTTCTGATATTAAAGGGTTTTCTAGGATGACGCCAGAAGAGTCAGAGATAGCCAGAATTGATGCGCTCGCAGAGGAAAAACTAAATATTTTGGAACCGTCTTCTGGTAAGACCGCTAGTTTGAAACCAGCAGTATCCGAAATTGGGGTGAATTTCGGTGGATGGGCGACCTTTAACGTCAAATATAAATACGATGCAGAGAAAAATGTTTATCTCAGAGATTATGAGACGGGCGCTGCACATAATGTTTATGATTGCCCAGATGGTGATTTGGGCGAAAAAAATCCAGAAGACATCTGTACTTTAACCCAAATGTCGCCGTCGGTAGTGGCGGTGATGATGGTGCCAGAAAAACGTGCCGCGGATAACTATCACGAAGATATCACCACCGTAGGTACTGGGACGGCTTATGTTTTTCAAAATGGTTCAGCTACGAAGGGAACTTGGAAAAAATCATCAGTTGCTGAACAAATCAGATTCTTTGACGAGTCGGGCGCAGAAATAAAATTAGCACCGGGACAGACATTTGTGGAAGCGGTGCCAAATTATGGTAGCGTTGTTTATTAGACTCTGATGTTTTTAAATAAAAATGGTGATCTCGGCGGGATTCGATTCGAAGAACGAATCCCCCTTTTTTGATGTTTTCAAACAAAAATGGTGATCTCGGCGGGATTCGAACCCGCGATTGCCTGGATGAGAACCAGGAGTCCTGGACCGCTAGACGACGAGACCACTGTAAGATTTATTATAGCATAATATGGTTTTTTATACAATCTTTCCCCGCGCGCGGCTTGATTTTTTAGGGAAAATATGATATAATGGTTTTATGGGACGATTGCCGATTGTAGCACTGATTGGTCAAACAAATGCTGGGAAATCTAGCATTTTAAATCGGTTGGCAAAACGGCAAATCGCTATCGTAGCAAGAGAAGAAGGCACTACGCGTGACAACGTAATGGCTACGATTGATAATTCTTTTGTTTTGATTGACACCGCTGGCCTGAAGGAGCCTACTGATGATTTTGAAGCGTCAATTCAGGAGCAAATCGAAGATGCAATTGGTTCGGCTGACATAATTTTGGTGACGCTTGATTCCGCGAAATATCCAGATTATCACGACAAAGAAATCGCCAAAAAAGCTCTAAAATCAAAAAAACCAGTGTTTTTGATTTTAAATAAATGCGACCTTAAAGAGTCTTTGCCTGCAGAAGAGTTTTTGAGATTTGGCATTAAACCTTCAGAGACTCTTAGAGTTTCGGCGACTACAGGGCAGGGAATAAATGATTTAAAGACTGCCGTTATGAACGCTATCGCTTTAGCAGGACTAAAGACGTCAAATAAATCAGATCAAGAAGCGCCTTTAAAGCTCGCTTTGATTGGGCGACCGAATGTGGGCAAATCGAGCCTTTTTAACACCCTTTCTAAAAAACAGCAGGCAATCGTAAGTTCTAGACAGGGGACTACTAGAGACGTAAATCGGGTCGTCGTTAAGTATAAGGGGCGGGAGATTGAGATTTTGGATACAGCAGGACTGAGACGTCCAGGAAAAAGGGAAGTGGGGATTGAAAAATTCTCCGCTATTCGGACGCTTGCAGCGATTGAAGAAGCTGATGTTTGTTGCCTTTTGGTTGATTCTACCGAGCCACATGCTAAGCTAGACCAGACTTTGGCTGGACAAATCGTAGAATCGGGCAAGGGGATCATTATGGTAGTAACTAAGTCTGATTTGCTAGAGACGGCTGAGCCAACTAATTATTTTGGTGAAGAAAATATCAAAAATCGTACCGCGGCAGATTTTCTTTTGGATGGACTCGAGAGAGATTTTGATTTTTTGCCATATGCACCGGTGATTTTAACTTCGTCAGAAACAGGGAAGAACACTACTCAAATTTTTGAGCTCGCGCTTGAGATTGACGCGGCGCGTCATACGGAGATAAAAACCACCGAGTTAAACAAGATTTTGGCCGAGGCGATAAGCGAACATATCCCGGCGGGGCTAAAAAACACCCGTCCAAAGCCAAAATACTTAGTGCAGACTGATACTTGCCCACCGTGGTTTGTTCTACATGGGCATTCGCTGGGGCTTTTGCATTGGTCGTGGAAGCGCTTTTTGGAGCGAAAAATTAGAGAAAAATATCCGCTTATAGGGACACCGATTATGTTTTCATACAGGAGTGACGACAAAGATAAGTAGGCGCCTTTGATTTTTTAAAAGAATCTGGTAAAATGGGGATAGGTGGGAGTGAGCTTGCTCCTTTTTTGATTGGAGTAAGTGCTTTTAAAAGGAGGTGGTTATATGAGCCAAGAAAGTTTTCATAATTATATTGTGCCAGGGCTTGATGTCTTAATCAGCGATCCGAGTTTCTTGACCCCAGGAAAGAACACTAGGAGAAAAGCAGATACGCTGTATATTCCTTCGTTCTATGTTTATCGTCTGCTAGATTTTTATAATGAGCAGACGAATCGCGGGGAGTCGGCAAGAGAGCTAATCATGATTTTTGGTGAAATTTTTGAAAGAATGAATCATAGTGATAGCAAAACTTGCGTGCTCGAGAACGGAATGAGACTGGAATTTCGAGATTTCCCAGAAAATCCGGTTTTTAGGGGATTTTCGAAAGGTGATGTAGAAAAACACAACAGTTCGAAGTTTCATGCAATTGCGATTGCAAAGGTTTTGCAGGATGAACTCGGCAAAGATAACGTTGCAATTATGACTGGTAGCGATCAGCTCGCTACACCGGCGGCTTTTAATAACATCGATATTGCAAGAGTCAATCCTGATGTTTATACTGGACGAACCAGGGTGAAGTTTCCGGATGATTTGGCGAGCCTTTGGTGGTCGGGGCATGCTATCCCAAAGGATGTTTGGGATGATGTTTTTCCGAATCAACCTTTAATCGTCAACCAATATATCGAGCTCATGTTTAGTGAAAGCGGGCAGGTAGATAGCGGTTTTCAGAATATCGGACGCTTTGACGGTGAAACCATTGTACCACTTCGGACGACCAGGATTAATAATCCAGCTTTCTCGAAAATTCGTCCAAAGACTCCTGGACAAGCTATGCTGTTTGATGCTCTGCTTGCACCAGTTGAAGAATTACCCATTGTGGTAGTTTCTGGTACTTTTGGCACGGGAAAAACTTTCTGCACCGTGGCAACTGGGCTGGCGCAAGTAATGAATGGAAACTACGAACAGATTTTTGTTTGTCCGCGTGATGGGGCTTTAGGAAGAGAGATTGGATTCTTAAAAGGAGACAAACTCGATAAAATTTTGCCCCAAGCTGCGCCGATAATCGACAATCTCGGTTCGGTGTTAAGATTGGTCGATATGAAGCCCAAAAAATTACCTGGAGAAGCTGGCAGAGAAGTTCCAATTAAGACGCTTGTTGAAGACTATCAGAAGCGCTATTTTGAATTTGAACCAGTGATCTTTATGGGCGGGCGTTCGATTGAGAATTCATTTATGATTTATGATGAATTTCAAGATATGGAGCGCGGTCAGGCCAGGGCACTACTCTCGAGAATTGGCAATAATAGCAAGATAGTGATACTGGGCGATCCAAACCAAACTACTAACCCGCATCTAAACAAGACCAGTAACGGTCTTAGTTATACCGCGAGCAAGCTTGCTGGGGATTCACTTGCCGCCGTGATTTCGTTTGATAAAACCAGAGAGATTGTACGCTCTGCGGCGGCTAAGCACATTGCTGAAAGACTGGCACATTAATTTCCACCTGTTTTTAAAAATTGCCCTGCCTTATGCAGGGCTTTTTTATGATATAATCTAGACATGAAACTAGTAGTAGGATTGGGTAATCCAGGAGAGAGATTTAACTTTACGCGGCACAATATGGGCTTTCTCGCGCTAGATTTTTATTTTAAGCGTAATAACCTTAGTTGGGATGAAAAACCGCGTCTTGGGGCCATAAATGGCCGTAAGGGCGATATTTTCTTTATTAAACCGCAGGATTATTATAATTTGTCGGGGCAGGCGGTTGCGGCTTTTTCGAAATATTACAAGATAAAAAATCCCGATATTTTAGTGATTTGTGATAATTTTGACTTAGAACTAGGCAAAATTCGGTATCGCTCCTCAGGCTCATCCGGTGGCAATAATGGCCTAAAATCTGTAGATAAAGAGCTTGGGGGCACTGATTATGCACGACTTCGTATAGGTACTGCAAACCCAGATTTACAGGGAAAGATGAACGCGGTGGATTTTGTTTTGTCGCGTCTTACCCCTGATGAAAAGAAACGCTTGCCAGAGATTTTGTCGGAAGTTTGTGACAAAATCGATGAGTTTATAGAGTCTTAAACCAAAAAGAGCTCAGGTATGGGTGGGCACTACCTGAGCTCTTTTTGGCCCTCTAACGCTTCTCACTATACCGGGAGGAACCCCGGAAGCGCGACCCACCTCACACAAAATTGGGGCCCGCCGGTTAGAGGGATTGCTATGCCTTCGAAATATTCCTTTCAAAGTGGAGGTAATACTTATAACTTAAAACCTTTGAAGAAATTTTAAGCCTGAAAGGGTTTCAAAAGCACGCAATTTCTGCTATACTTGTGATAAGTATAGCGTTGAAATTATAACTTATTTAGGTGCGGTGTAGGGATTTTTTGTCCCTAACTGCTATCATTATATCACACAGGAGAAAATATGTCAACACTTTTTACACACTTTTTTACAAAAATCAACCATTTTTCACCCCTAGAGCATGATTTTACAGAGAAGTTAAGCTCTATTGCGGTTATGCCTAAAATGTTGTATTTTTATGGTAAAATGCCCGAAAATGTGGCGAAAAATGGCGTCATGGAGCGCCCTAAGGTGGTCGCGATAGTAGGCTCTAGGCACAACACTAGATATGGCGAAGAGGTAGCGTATCGGCTCGGATACGAATTAGGAAAGCATGGAGTAATCGTAGTGTCTGGACTGGCGTTTGGGATAGATTCGATCGGGCACCGGGGGTGTCTAGACGGTGGTGGGGTAACCGTAGCAGTGCTCGGAACCGCGATAGATAAGATATACCCGCGGGCGCATTTATCTCTTGCAAAGGAGATTATAGAGAAAGGCGGGGCGATTATCTCTGAATACGCCCCTAATGAGAATCCTATCATGAGATGCAGCTTTTTAGAGAGAAACCGAATCATTTCTGGGCTGTCTGACGCAGTAGTGGTAGTAGAAGCGGCGGAGAAGTCTGGTTCTTTAAATACTGCTACACACGCATTGGAACAGGGAAAGGAAGTTTTCGCCGTGCCTGGAAATATCACGAGTCCTTATTCTCAGGGGTGCAATAAGCTGATTCGTCAGGGAGCGACTCCTTACACAGAGCCTGATGACGTCCTTAGACTTCTGTTTCCAGAAGAATATATAAAGAAGTCTAGAGCCGCTAGGAAACGTGGATTAATCGGCAGCAACGACGTCGAAACGGCGATTTTGACCTGTATTTCTCATGGTTTAAGGAGTGGGGAAGAGATTATGCAAGCGGCTAAGCTCCCGGTGGAAGTATTCAATCAGTCTATCACGATGCTCGAGATAAGCGGACGAGTCCATTCGCTAGGGATGAATAATTGGGGGTTGTAGGGGCTAGGATTTGCGGATGCAGCGTACCGCGTTCCCGAAGTATCTACCGCGGTAGCTGTATGCATCGAGAGTGCCGGACGTGGAGTAGTTTAAGTCATAACGATTCTGATCACTCCGCGCAGTAGCAGACCACCAAGCCCCGATTACACCAGGATTGAGTATCTTCCATCGGTCGTAGACTCCTTGGAGAACTGGAGAGAAAGCAGATGAATAATCTACTACTGTTTCCATTTCAGCTTGAGTAGGTAGTCTCCAGCCCGCTGGGCAGATGTCGTGGTTGGCTGGATTGTTGGTTGAGTTTGAATAATAGCCAGTAATATTAGATGCCGTAGCAGCAGCATAGTTATAGTAAACTCCATATGCATCGGCATTAGAAGTATCTGTAGAAGCCGTGAGACATGAGTTGACATAGCCTTGGTTTTCGCCACTATAGCATACTGAACCACTCGCAGTTGTATAATCATAGTAAGTAACCGTTTTTGTTGTTGAGACATTCGTGGTAGCCGGGTTTAGCGTCATAGTACCAGCTGAATCCGAAGACATACCAACGAAAGCTAGGTTCTTCGTCATCCAGCAGTTGCCGTTGATGTATCTTACGGTGTATTCTTTGTTGTCACGCTGGTCCACTACGGTTACTGCAGAGCTAGATGCTTCGCTTTGACAGGTAGACTTAGAGTAGGATTGCATATAAGTAGTCGTAGGTACGGCGCTGGTTGAAATTGTTACGGAGCCATTGCCGCTACCTATAGTGTAATATGGGTTGGATGAAGAAGTAGAGCTAAGTGTGCCGTAGGAATCATTCTTAGCCCAGCTACTAAATTCGTAGCCACTACTAAATACTGGATATAGGTAGTATGATGTACCCTGAGCTAGACCGGATATACTACTGCCGCTAGATGTGACGGTACCCATCAAAGTGCCACCAGTGCCAGAGCTTGTTCTGACTTGTACACTAGATACACCAGAGCCAGAGAAGTTGATCTTGAGACTACGGGTAATAGGATTACATACACCATAGAGAGTTAAATTAGATGTAGGTGCTAGTCCAGAATAGCCAGATGCATAAGTGATGGATGTAGTATTAGTAGATGTAGCCCAGCCACAAGTGTAGTTTGATTTTGAGATGGTAGGGAGAGTGATGGAAGTTCCACTAGACCACTGAGCATAGAGAGTTGTGCCGGATTCACGAATCCAACGGCTACTAGAATCTGTATAGCCACTGACACTAGAAACTAGCGCACCATTAGTGCCAATTACTCTGCTGCCACTACTACTGCTGGTATACCAACCG
>JAFUAT010000005.1 GCA_017460625.1 Candidatus Saccharimonadota bacterium
ACTGGTGGCACTGGAGTCACTTTGGTTTCCTGAGCTTGGTAGTCTCCAGCCGGCTGGGCAGATGCTATATGGTGCATCTACACCGTTACCAGTAACATTTGTTTTGTTACCTGCTGTAGCTGCGAGCCAAGAATAGTAGGAATTGCAAGGCTGAGTGGAAGTACAGTCCGCTTGATTCGTGGTGATATTACCAGAATTATAAACAAAGGCTTTTGTATCGTCATCAAACCCAGTTTCGCTAGATGCCGGGAGAGTGTAATAGTTCTCGCTCGGCACGTCACTCTTATCATTTGATAAGACTGTACCGCCAGCCAGGTTTAAATCACTCACCATCCAGCACTGGTCATCTGCCAGTCTTGCGATGGTATATAATTTCCCATCTCTCGAATCTGACACTACCGCTGGCTCAGCCGTACAAAGATCTGGGTCTAAATTTTGCATATCTACCGTTAGTATCTTTGGCAAAACCGAAAAGTTCAAATCTGTAGAATAAGTTCCTGGTTCTTGGTTATAAGAAGCCTTCGCGGCAAAGTTTAATGCCGTCAAATGATTATTTACCGCCGTAGAGCTAGAATTTATCGAATTGCCAGAAACGAACGGGAAATAATTACCACTACCTACGCTAATCCCCCACTTGTCATCAACGAAAGTAGACTCGGTGTAGCCAGTAGTACCATTGCTAGGGAGAGTTTGAATCGTGCTACCACTACCATCTTCATTGGTTAGATTAGAAGTACCGTTTTTTGAAGACATATAAAGTGTGTAACCACTCGGGTTGTTCGTACCAACGGTGATATTAAGCGCCTGACTCGAAAAAGCCGTCCCCGACGGATTAAGAGCCAAAGCCACCGAAGACGATGGAATATTCACCGTCATGCTTGGCTTGATGTTGACATTATAGTTGATATTGCCATTATTCGCCGCGAACGCTGACGAACTGCTTACGGCAAAGAGCGCAAGAACCGCAAAAACTGCGAGCGCACCCTTCCCGTATAAACTAAAGATTTTTGATTTTAATTTTAATGTAGTCATTCTCTTGTATAACCTCTCCCGAGCCTTAAAACTCATGTTAAATTATTTCCCTAATGCTTTCATTATACCACAAGCAAAATAAAAATTTCAAGTACTTTTCGTTGTGAGTTTTCTAATAGTTACTGGCTTTTAGCTCAAAATACGCTTGCGGATGGCTACAAACTGGGCAAATTTCTGGTGCAGATTTTCCTACCACTACGTGACCACAGTTTCTACAAACCCAAATCGCATCACCATCTTTTGAAAATACCTTTTTCTCGCGCACATTAGAAAGTAACTTCCTGTAGCGTTCTTCATGAGTTTTTTCAATCGCCGCCACTTGCTCGAATTTCTCGGCGAGCTCCATAAATCCTTCTTCGCGCGCCGTTTCGGCAAAACCTTTGTACATATCCGTCCATTCGTAATTTTCACCTTCCGCGGCCGCTTCCAAATTCGTCTCAGTGTCTTCCATTGCCCCACCATGAAGCTCTTTGTACCACATTTTCGCGTGCTCTTTTTCGTTGTCAGCTGTCTCAGTAAAAATCGCCGCAATTTGTTCGTATCCGTCTTTCTTTGCCTTTGAAGCAAAGAAAGTATATTTATTTCTCGCTTCACTTTCTCCAGCAAAAGCCTTTTTTAGATTTTCTTCAGTTTTGGTACCTTTATATATAGTTTCCATTTCACTCCTTTATATTAAATAGCTGTATAGCCACCATCAACTGGCATAATCAGTCCAGTTACGTATGATGCTTCTTCAGAAGCTAGAAAAACCGCCGCTGCGTCTAGCTCGCCTGGCTTACCATAACGTTGCATTGGCACGTGAGTTTTGGCAAACTCTTGAAATCTAGGAGTATCAAGTACAGCCTTTGTAAGCTCAGTTTCGAAGTAGCCTGGACAAATTGCATTACAGGTAATCCCGGATGTGGCAAGTTCAGCTGCCACCGCACGAGTGAAGTTCACTACCGCACCTTTTGATGCGTGGTAAGCCACAGTATGGATTTCGGTATTTCCAACCAAACCATACATAGATGCAATGTTGATAATGCGCCCATAATTATTCTTCTTCATGATATTTGCAAAAGCTCTCGTCATTTTAAAGACGCTTGTTTCGTCTGTAGCGATGGTAAAATCCCATTCTTCGTCGGTCATCTCGAGGACACCTTTATCCTTAGACGAACCAGCACAGTTCAAAAGAATATCTACACGCTTAAATTTCTTCTCGACTTCTTTTGCTGCGTTGTTAATATCTTCAGTAGAAGTAACGTCGCATTTAATTGGAAAAACTTCCTTTGCACCAGCTTTTTCTAGTTTTGGTTTAAACTCTTCAAGCCGCTCCATCCGTCGCGCCAAGATTACGAGCGTCGCTCCTTGCCTTGCAAACGCTAAAGCCATTTGTTGACCAAGTCCAGAAGACGCACCTGATACTACCGCGATTTTGTCCTTTAAGTTAAACATGTATTATCTCCTTTTTTACTTTTAAAGATTATAGCATTTTTTAGGAAAAAAATCTAGATCTAGTATAAAAAATTATTTATGATATAATATATAAAATATATATTATATAAGCCGCGATAGCTCAGTTGGTAGAGCGCATCCATGGTAAGGATGAGGTCACCGGTTCAAACCCGGTTCGCGGCTCCATTTTTATGCGAACTTACTCGCGTTACTCTTGAACAAATGGATCTTGCCGGACTTCTTCCAATCCGAGTAGACCGCTAAAAATAGTGCGAATTTTGGTGATACTTGGCCGGATTCGCACTTTTTTGTTATTAGCCCACACTTTTGTTATTAGCCCGAATTTTAGCAAAACTAATCAAAAAACCTCGGCGGGAACGAATCCAGACCGAGGCGCTGTATTTTAATGATACTCCACTTATGCGAAAATGTCAATAGTTATTTGCGATTTTGTATGCGTCAATAATTTCATCATCCCTAAGCGCTTGCGTAACATTGCACTCATCAACCAAGGCTCTAGTTAATCTTTCGCTAAAGCCGACATAGGTCACATCTTTACCAGCCCTCTTTGCACATAATACTGCAGGTATTAAATCAGTATCAGAACTTACTAGAATGATTCGATCTACCACATTTTTTAGAGCATGGGTCGAATATTGATGGCATGAAGATCTTGCTTATCCATAACTAGATCATGCTTAGCCAGAATCTCTGACGCTTTGTAAAGGAAATTTTGCCCGTCAATATAAACGATATTTCTCACAACCCAATTATACCATATTTTTGGTTTATGGCATAATAGTTGGCGTATCGGCTGGATGGATATTCGGCGGGGCACTTTTCGGGTTGGCTTCTTCTACTCTTATAATAGCTTATTTGTCTTTTATAATACTAACAATTTCCTTACCGTCATTCATTGTACTTCTAATCGACTCCGGGGTAAGAGCCGAAATTACTTCAATCGTTCCCGCCACCATCGTAAGCGCCCCCATCGCAATAAACCAACCACCTTCAACGCTGTCGCAACAAATCACAAAATACGGCCCTAAAATTAGTTCAATAACCGTTAGAGCTAGTTTAAACCACCACCAAAAATCTCTATGCTCACGTTTCTTAAACGTGTTAGAAGCTCCAAGCACTCCATTTAGTGTAGTAAAACCGCCCGCCATCAAATTGAGCACACGATTCATTAGATCCTGATTTAAAAGTAGCATAATCCCAAGCGCTAAAACCACCAAATAAATAATATTCTCCATCGCCTGCATAAAAATCGCCATCTTTTGGAGCGATTTTTCTTTTTCATCCTTAATTTTATCATAATCTGCCTTTAAATAGCCGATTTTATAAAAAGACCAACAGGTAATTACCGCGCCGGCGATTGTAATACCAAGTGGCATCGCTACCGTGTCATTACCTTTTCCCTGAAGCGCCGCGATGAACATCATAACCCCAGAAACCAACATCATAATTGACATCGCAAGTTTGTTTTTCATAAAAATGAGATAAACACTGATTCCGCGCTTCAAAAGTTTGCTCATATATAAATTATAACATTTTTAAAAAAATATGATATAATAGAAACAACCTGCTGGAATCGTCTAGTGGCAATGACAAGAGACTGTAAATCTCTCGGCTTCGGCCTTCGTAGGTTCGAGTCCTACTTCCAGCACCAAAATTCGAATTGAAAGGCGCCATCTCGGCGTTTTTTCGTGCTCGCTCGTCCATTAGACGCGCTTCGCGCGAAGAAAACACCAATCTGGCGCCTTTCATTTTCGAATTTTTATTTTTGTTGCACAAAAATTACCCCCGGACTTTCATCCGGGGGTACGCAAGAAAAAGGTTAAAAAGTCCAGTTTATTGTCTTTGCAGACGATAAACTTATTGTCGTAGTTCCTGCGTAATTGTTTACGCCGTAAACAATTACGTTTCCGTCTTTATAGCCGGCCACATATGAGCCAGTCAGACGATTCTTTGCCCCTCTCGGAACCAGCTTTACAGATACATCGTTTATTTTCCCGACAGGCGAAGTTAAAGTGAGCGTGCCATTATTATATTTGACACCCTTAACGGTCAACCCTATCGAGTTGATGTCGGCCGGCAATATCGTCAGTCTAAATTTATTAGACTGCAGTAATGCCTTATCTGCTTTAAGTTTTCCGTTTTTTAGCGTAATCGTAAAATACGGAGTTTTTCCGCCGTAACCATTTACGTTTACATTATTGAAAAACTTTACACTGTAATCGCTTGCCAAGAGTTCCGTCCCGTTACAATAGACTGAAATTTTAATGTCCGCAGTCTGGCTCTTATTAGAGCTAGCAGTCGATATCACATGCTTTTTTCCGTTGTAAACAACGGAGCTGGTGTTAAACACGGTGTAGACATTATTGTTAATCGTAACCGTATTTACCGCTGCTTCTTCGCTGGGAATAGGCACAGGCGTCGGCGTAATTTCTTCTTCCGAAGAACCACCGCCTTCTGTTCCGCCCTGAGTTCCTTCGCCAGCATAAATAATTCTGCCAGCAGAATCTCTAGTAAACGGCACTTGCGAAAGTGTTCTCCAGTCGTAGAGCATCTCATCCCAAGCTTGCTTAGTCATAGTCGGGATCTTGCTTTCATCAATTCCAGTGGTCTTCGTATTATCTTTTCTTGAAGAAGATTTTTGTATAGGAATATATAATTCATTCTTGTACTCTGTCTTCGAGAAAAACTCAAATGAAGCAGTTTCTCCGTAGTCATACATCAGCCATTCTGCCCCATCGGAGATAAAGAAACATCTCTGTACGTATTTCCCATCTTCGTCGGTTATATACGCGCAAATTGCGTCATAACCAGAAGCCGTGTACCACTCAGGCTGGTTGTAATACTTAAAACTACTGCCTCCCAGTGCATCAATTTCTTCAAAAGATTCAACTTCAAAATCCGGCTGGATTATCTCTACAGATTCAATTGAATCCTGGATAATTTCATCCGAATCTACAACGCAAAGCTCGTCGAACTCGTCAAAATCTTCTGCAAAAGCAGGAGTATTCACGAGCCCAAACACCAAAACAACAGCTACAATTATTGCAAAAACACTCTTTTTCATAGTTTTCCTCCTTTAGAAAAACTAGCCACCCTAAAAAAGTAGCAACAACAGATACTAAAACCTTTTTTCTTGCTTTTAAACTACCTAAACCCTATAAAAGAGCCTATACTTACATTATATCACAAAACCTTAAAAAAGTCAATATAAGCACAATCAAATTCGTTTTTGTCTAGTAGAAGATGGTCTACCTGCCGCCACTCTACGCCTAATTGTTGGGCTTTTGGTAGTAGTTCTCGCCGGAGTATTCATCGCCACCCTAGCAGACCTTTTAATCGGTGTTTTAGGGGCGGTTCGAGCTGCAGGCACCGATGTGGTAACCTTACTAGAAGCCTTACCCACCGCAGTTTTATTCATCGCGGCTTTTCTAGCTCGTTTTAATCTGGCCGTGTTGTCCTTTATCACCTGCTCTTCGATACGTGCCGTCGTCGCTGTAGCAGCTTCTGTATCACCAGACGCCTCGTAAATTGCCAAAATTTGCCTGAGTGTTGCTATATTCGGATCTAGCTCGTACGCATTTTCAAGTGCTTCAATCGCTTTTTTCGTGTTCCCTAGCTTTTCTTCCGCTTTTGCAAGCGCCATAAACCTAGCCGGCACATCTCCTTCTAGAGAAATCGCTTGCAAAAACGCCATTTCCGCCTTTTCATATGCCCCAATCTCCAAATAAATGAGACCAGCATTATGAATAGACGCAGGATTATTGTCAAGCGACTGTGCAATCTCAAAACATTCCACCGCTTCATCAAATTTCTTGCTTTTAGCATACAGAATCCCTAAACGGTTATATGCCGCCGCATTTTTTTCGTCAAATTTTAGAATCGTCAGAAGCGCCTTTTCCGCACGCGAAGGTTTATGCTCCTTCATTGAAGTCTGCGCTACTTGCCAAAGTTTCTTCATCTGCGCTTTATATTTTGGTGATTTTTCTTCAGCCGGTTTTACTCTAGGCTCCATCGGCATAAAGAAAGCCATAAAAGCGGCAAAAGCCAACAATATTAGTATTGCTACCATACATCCATATTAGCACAAAAATTTTTCTAAATCAAATCTGCCACTAGGTGGAGTTTTATATGTCCGTTTCGTTCAACATTCTCGTACGCAGTAATTAATTTCGGGATTTTAGTCAAAAAACCAGCCTTTCCAGTTTTAAAATAAGATTTATAAGACATCTCTATTGCGACAGCTAGAACTTCAAGCACGAATGCTCTCACCCCATCTTTTTTTGACGTTAAATCATTTGCAATCCCCACAAGATCAGCAGGCCGTGCTATCACAAGCCGCCGCGCCAGCTCCATCACCTTTTTATCGGCAGATATTTTGTCAATTTGACTCACTCCACCCCGCCAAATAAAAAGCGCCCCCCGACTAAGAATCGTCGGCAAAAGTTTTGACGGATTATCCGTCACCAACACAAAATGTACATTCTCTCCCGGCTCTTCCAGAGTCTTCAAAATCGCATTTTCGGCATCAATTCCAAGCTTGTCCGCCGGCCGAATCACTACAAACCGATTTTCAAGTTGCTTCGTAGATAAACTAGCAATCATCTTTCGCATCTGTTCTATCGAAATCACGGTTTTTTCTTCCGGTTGATAAAAAACCGCATTTTTAATTGAAAACTCCGTGTTAGATGGTAAAACAAAAATCGCAGTACCTACCTGACTGCTAATTTTCTCAATATCAGTTAGCGAGTCAAAAAACATCCATAAACTCCTTTGGAAGTGGCGACTCAAAAGTTCGCCTATCGCCCCCAGGTAAAGTAATCTCAAGTTTGCCAGCGTGCAAAAACAGCCTATCTGCTTTTTCCTCGCCATAAACTGTGTCGCCCAAAATCGGATGTTCAAGATATTTCATATGAACTCTGAGCTGATGTGTCCGCCCCGAAGTCGGCTTTAATTCCACCAAAGCATGTTTATCGTCAAATTTAAGCACTTTATAAAAAGTCTCTGATTCTTTTCCTCTAGGGTCTACCCGAAAAGTTGTCGGTCGTTTCAAATCTCTCGCAATCGGAAGGTCAAGACGCGCTTCCTTCAGCTTCGGCACCCCTGTTAAAACCGCGAAGTAGGTCTTGTGTGCCTTCCTATCCTGAAATTGGCGCCTTAGCATCGTCTGAGTCTCGGGATTTTTAGCCAAAATCACCACGCCAGACGTATCTCTATCTAGCCGATGGACTAGTAACCCAAAATCTTCCAAAGTCTTTTCCGGACAATATTCACCCTTTGCCATCGAAAGTAGCCCCGCTGGTTTATTAAGAACCAGCACATTTTCATCTTCAAAAATCACTTCCGGCTTTACATCAGCATTTTTCATCGTTTCTGGTACATTCAAATCAATTTTTACGCCGTCTTTAAATTTCAAATTTGGTTTTAAAACCGTTTCTCCATCTACTTTTACAAAACCATTTTTGATAAATTTTTGTAAAGTCGAACGATTATAGCTCTTATAGATATTCGCCATCATCACATCTAAACGAATTTTTTCTTCCTTTTCAGGCTCGGCATCAGAAATCACGGTGTCACCATTGATCACCCTAGACATTTCTGGCTTGCTAAATTTCTTCCCCGTCCGAATCATTTAAAATAAGAACTCCTCATTTTTTACCGCAGCCCGACCGCCTTTTGAACGTCAAGCAGTTTCTGCCCTGCAACATCATTAGCATAAATCTCGCCCTTTTTAAATAGTTCAAGTACGTCCTCGTCCGAAATCTCTGCCATTTTTGCCTGAAAACTAGAAAGCGCATTTGACACATCATCCGCAACGGATTTTTTAAGCTCGCCATAGCGCGTCTCACCTTCCCACTCAGCCACCACTTCGCTAAGCGGTGTATCGGTAAGCAGCGACTTAATAAACAGTAAATTCGAAATCCCCGGTCGCGTGTCAAAATCAAATTTCACTTCTCCAAACGAATCCGTCGTTGCACTCATGATTTTCTTTGCCGCCTTTTCTGGCGCATCATCAAGCATAATTTTCGAATTCTCCGAGGCGGTAGATTTACTCATTTTTTTCTCTGGATTCACCAAATCCCGCACCCGAATCGGCTTTTCTACACCCATAAATTCCACTTGTTTTGCTGTCTCGACTGGCACAGTAAACACTTCACCGAATTTATTATTAAACCGCTCAGCCAAGTTCCGCGTTAGCTCAATGTGCTGGAATTGGTCCTCGCCAAGCGGTACATATTCAGCACTATATAACAAAATATCCGCCGCCATCAGCACTGGGTAGTCAAAAATTCCTACATTAGCGCTAGCTTTGCCCTCGGATTTTTCCTTATACTGCGTCATCCGACCCATTTCACCCATCGAAGCAACACAGTTCAAAATCCAGCAAAGCTCCGAATGAGCCGGCACGAAACTCTGCCTGTAAATATGCACATTTTCATTTACGACTAGCCCTGCCGCTAGATAATTTTTAAGCGTCCGAATGATGTTTTTCTGTAAATCCCCATCAATCTCCGAAATAATCGAATGAAGATCCGGTACAAAAATATTTACATTAAAATCTTTGGAATGTTTATTAGATAGACGCACCATCGGCAAAAGCGCACCAAGATAATTTCCAAGCGTCAACACCGAATTTGCTCTTATCCCAGTTAAAATCGTCTTCATACTTTTATTTTAGCACAGACTATGCTAAAATAAAACCACGGGGTGTTAGCTCATCCGGTAGAGCGCAGCTATGGCATAGCTGAGGTGGCGAGTTCGAGTCTCGCACACTCCACCACATTTAACCCGAAACAAAAACACCTTTATTTAAAAAGGTGTTTTTTGACTTTTAAACGGTTTAGACTGTGATTAAATCCGCCTTGTCTAGGTCGTAATCGCCCAGAGAAACATGAACGATAGCTGGATTTTCGTAAGTACTATAATAATAAGTCTTAGAAGCGGTAGAGTAACCACCAGTATAAATAGTTTTTTCGTAGTTGGTTTCGTCCATCAGCGCTCCGCCATCAATCATGGCAACACCAGTCAGAGTATGAAACAGACGAGAAACGTTTTCGTCTTCGTTGTCTTTTACTGGATAGTGATTGTTAAGATAAGCAACCCGAACAAAACGAGATGGAGAGTAATAATCGCCAGGAATGCCACGCATCATGGAGCCGCTACCTAGCGGAATAAGTTTGGTCTTTTCCCATTTGACATCAGCCGGGCGCTTTGGCGAAAGATTCATGTAATTTCTCAAATTTTCCATATGCCAACCAAAGCCAGGTTGATTAGTCAAAATATCCGTGTCATTGTGATGAATTTCCATACCGTTTTTGGTATATTCTACAACGATGGAGCGTTCGCGATCGCCGATAAGATAGTGAAGCTCGGAAACTGGAAATTTATCATTGATTGGCTTAGCTACAATGGCAGTGTTTTTCAAAGCCTCTTCAACTTCATTCACAGAAGAAAAGTTCATGGTCACCCAAAGCGGAAATTCATAGGCGGCAACATTAGTTTTGCCATCGACGGCGTATTCTTCATAGGCGCTGTATCCCGGGAAATTTAGTCCAGCAATAGCCAGCCCAGCTTCATTTGCACAATCAAAATAAAGCGGTGTATCATCCTCGACGATGGCCATACCTATAATAGCGCCATACTGAGGCGATTGGTCACCTAGAAACGCGGACGGATAACTAAATTCGCGTGGTGTAATAACTACTTTTTGGCCATAACCCATCGTCCAATCTAGGTTGCGACCAAAATACATTTCATTGTTTTTGCTGTTGAAACGGATTCCCGTGCACATAAATAAATAGTTCCTTGATTATTTATTTAATTATAGCACAAGCGGGATAAAATGGGGGATTTTATTATATACGATCAGCGTAAATTACAAGACGGTGAGAAGCATCACCATTACCATAACTAGTACCAGTACAGGTCATAAAGGCTACACTGTAATTACTAGAATATTTCACGCCATTTACAATATCAGTAAGGTTAGCACGAGCGATATTAGCCATGTGGCTACCAGTACAGTCATTATAACCATTATGACAAAGCTCCAAAGTCGTAGCACTGGTTTTCTTAAAAATCCGCACATCCTTCACGAGATAGGTAGTAATGGCGCCGTTTTCTTTTACAGAGATAGTCGAACCGATACCATGAGTGCCAAGATTTCCAAACAAATTAGAAGAGTTGTGAGCGTAAATCAAATTGTTAGTCTTATAAACATCGGTATAAGAAAGTGGAACAGCATCAAATGTAGCCTTATAGGCAGTAACCTGATAATCATAACCAGGATTATTAGAAGCTTTCACCGTGGTATTCTTTGGTGCAGTATAAGTATAAGAAGAAAAAGTAGCATTAGAAGCTAATGTCTCAAGAGATTCTTCGTTTACCGGAGTTTTTTCCTGAAGCAAAGAAACAGTCTCATCGGTATCAGGAACCACGTCGGCCTTGGTATCACCAAAAGTACCAGAGGTCAAAAGACCAATAGCCATTACAGATAATAAAACTAAAATATAATTCTTCACTCTATAACTCCCAATGTTATATTAAACCCATTATATCATACTTATGCTAAAATGTCAAGATTTTTACAGGTAAAAGCCCCCTAAGCGTGGCGTACTTCCGTCTAAAGGAAAAATGTGATATAATGAACAGATGTAGGTGGGCGTAGTTTAACAAGGAGGGTGAAAAATGGAGAAAGATGCGCTATTTTTACTGTATGAAAAAATCATGCGTAATGAGATTGCACTTCGCAGTGAAAGCGAAATCGCTAAGACCTATGGCGAGAGAATCATAGAGAGTACTTCAGAAATCTACGGAGCAACTCATCGAATTTTTATGAATTCTCAGTTGTCGTTTGTTTCTCGTTCCTACAATCATTTCTATGGTTTGTCGGACGATGAAGTATACGAATCCGTAGGAGCTCACACAAATCTTGCCAGAGCCATATTAAAAGAAGCGATTATGTACCATTATGGAGACATGTTTGGTAGAGATTTGCCGGACAATCTTCATACGATAGACAGTTACACGTACAGAGACCTGGTTGACACCATGGATGTTCACGATTTGGCAGAAATCAAATATGGTGATAGTTCTGACAATGGCGCTCGTGACGAAGTATCAAAAAATCAACGAGAGCTTAAGTTCATTCGCGAGTATCTTGATACCTACCCGAAGAACGCACCGCTCAACAAGCTAAACATCACCGCTTTGATTCGCGCTATGCAAAAGCACAACACCCCTTCAGGAAAATTGCTCTACCTTTCGGACAAGGTAGCAGCACTGATTGTCACACTGACACTAGACTCGCTTGGTTCACCGCCGACGATGTCGATGGACTACGAACATGCTTCCGACAGAGACAAAGTCGAAATGTCGATGTGTGATTCCAATTTAGACGGTCGCTATAAAGCAAGCGAGATGTGGACGATTGATTTCTTTGAGCTAAGAGATCTTGTCAGTCTAGATCGCTCGTTTTTCTTTACGGGTATCATCGTAATGGCGACCTTAATGACAAACGAATGCTGGTATCGTTGGCGCGAAAAGTCGTATATTTCTTAAACCCTACCTACAAAAATCCCTGCCTATCAAGGCAGGGATATTTTTTGCGAAAACGTGGTGGAGTGTAGGGGATTTGAACCCCTGACCTACTGATTGCGAACCAGTCGCTCTACCAACTGAGCTAACACCCCATAGCGCAAAAGTAAATATTTACTTCACACTTCTATTATACCACATTTATTGCATCGATGACCCATCTAAAAGCTGGGGTGTATTTATTCCGGAATCGGAAACTTCAGTGCCAATTCCTTTACCTCCGCCCGAATCGGCTCCAATTCATCCGCATAATCAGCCAATTTTTCTTCGGAGCCTGCTTTTTTGCAAATGTCCGCCACCTTTTTCATCCAGTCCGCCAGTTTCTCCATTTCGGCACCAGAGAGCCCCCGCGTCGTCATCGCTGGAGTACCAAGCCTTACTCCAGACGGGCGAAAAGCCCCGCCCTTATCGTGTGGCAACGCATTCGCGTTTAAAGTTAGCCCCACTGCATCAAGCGCCTTTTCATAAATCTTCCCATCAAATCCAAAGCTTTTCACACAGTCAATTAAAATCAAATGGTTCTCCGTTCCATCCCCTTGAAGTACAAATGAATGCGCCTTTAATTTTTCCGCTAATATCTTGGCATTTTCAACGATTTTCGCCGCATAATCTTTAAAAGCAGGCGAGAGCGCTTCTTTAAACGCCACCGCCTTTGCTGCAATCACATGTTCTAACGGTCCGCCCTGCGTCCCTGGAAACACCGCTCTATCAATCAAAATCGGAATGTTTTCAAGTGTATGCGCTGGCTTTTTTAGCGGCGAAGTGACTTTCCCCTTGGTGAGAATCAACCCGCCGCGTGGCCCACGCAGAGTCTTATGTGTAGTCGTCGTCATCACGTCAAACCCAAAATCTAGCGGGTTCGGATGCACTCCGCCAGCGATTAACCCCGCCACATGTGCCATATCCGCCATCAAAAGTATCTCGTGCCCGTATTTTTTTGTCGCTTTTTTTCGTATCTCGGCAATTTTCTGAAAATCCGGCACCTTCATAAAAGCCGAATATCCAACCAAAATCACCTTTGGATCAGACGAAAGCGCTTTCTTCTCTAAATCCTGATAGTCAATGTCGCCTGTTTCATCAACTCCATACCCCACAAAATTATAAACATGCGCCGAAAGCGTCACAGGCGCCCCATGCGTCAAATGCCCACCAGCCGGAAGCGACATCCCAAGAATCGTATCTCCTGGCTCACACCAAGCAAAATACACCGCCGTATTTGCCTGTGCCCCCGAATGGGGTTGCACATTCGCATGGTCCGCATGAAACAGCCGACACGCCCTATCAATCGCTAATCTCTCAATTCTATCTACGTTCATTTGCCCGCCATAATACCGATAATTTGGCAAAATCTCCGTCGCGATTTTTTCTTCCCCCCACTCATTTTCAGAAAACCCAATTCCTTCAAAAGACGGATACCCTTCGGAATATTTGTTAGTAAGTACCGACCCCATCGCCTTCAAAACATTCGGCGACACATAATTCTCACTCGGAATCAGCTCCAGCCCTTCCATCTGGCGAGTTTTTTCATTTTCAATTAAATCAAGTACAAGTTCCTTCATTTTTACTCCTTATTTTAATGTATATAATGAAATCTCGAAAGCTAGATCATTTTCCTTTCCTTCCTGAATTATTTGGCGGGTATATTTAGTTTTATCAAATTCCGGGAAAACCGTATCCGCCTCTGCTTCGGCATCTACTTCAGTCAGATAAATCTTCTTCGCATATTTCAAAAATTCAAAATAAACCATCCCGCCCCCAATCACAAAAATCTCTTCCGGCGTATCCTTGTTTTCTGCGATAAAAGCTCCAAGCTCGCTCACGCTCTCATCCGCCCCCGGAACCGGATTTCTAGAAATCACGATGTTCGTTCTATCTTTCAACTTGCCAGGCAGCGACTCCCAAGTTTTTCGCCCCATCACCACCTTGTGCCCTTTCGTCGTTTCGCGGAAAAACTTCATATCCGTCTTCAAACGAAAAATTAACTTTCCATCTTTGCCTAGCTCCCGATTTTTCCCAACGCATGCAATCAAACTAAACATTTTTCACCCCTGTTATAATTGACAAATTAGCATAAGTGTGATAAAATGGAATCATAGCGGTTACTCCGTGACTGGCATTTTAATTGTGCCAAGATTCTTGTAATCAATTAGCTTTATATCTTTCAACTCTTTCGACGAATCAAATTTATAAAAATCGTGTATTTCTGGGTTTAACCAAAGTTTTGGCGCATCCGGCAAAGTACCATTTTTTACCGCCGTGTCGTACCGCTCTATCTGTTCTTTAATTCCCGCTACTTGATTCTCATAAATATGCGCGTCGTTCGTGATGAAGGTAAATTGCCCCGGCTTCGCGCCAACGCACTGCGCTACCATGTAGCACAGCACCGCGTACTGCGCAATATTAAACGGCAACCCAAGCGGCACATCTGTAGAGCGCGAAGTTACGAGAAGGTTTAGCCGTCCATTAACCATATTCCACTGCGAATTCCACACGCAGGATGGCAGAGCCGCCGTTTCTAGCCACTCGTTTTGCCAAAGCGATAAAACCATTCGCCGATTCCCTGGGTTGTTTTTCAGAGTGTCAATCAAATTTTGGGTCAAACGATACCGCTTTACTATCCAGCCATAAGCCGTACCAATCGTATGGGCAAAATCTTCCGCTGGCTCGTTCGGATGATTCTCGTGAAAAATCTGATTCAAATTCCGCCCCTGGTACGTCCCATCTTCTGCGACTTCCCACTCGTCCCAAATCTTCACATTTCTATCCCTTAACCATCTTACATCGTTCGACGCCTGCTGATATATCCAGAGCAGCTCCAGCGTCGCCGTCTTAAACCCGACTTTCTTAGACACCAAAATCGGAAATTCTTCCGCAAGGTCAAATTGCAAAACCTGATGCGGCAACCGAATCGTCCGCGACTCAGATTTCGCCTGCGCCGTGTGGTCCGGAATCGCATTTTTGACTCCCACCCCCCGAGTGTCCGTCTTTTTGTAGTTTAAAATTTTCTCACCATCAGCCAGAATCCGCCGGCACAGGTCAATGTACTGCTCATCAAATTTGCTCATTTTACCTCCACTTTTCCTTATTATATCACAATCCGAGGCGGCAGAGCGTTTTTCCACTTTGTGCTTCCACCCGCCTCTTTATCCTTTTTTGGACAGTGTGCAGAAAATCCGCAAAGTAATTTTTCCAGTTTTGAAGACGTGGAGAGAGGGAACTAGGAAAACTAGAACTAACTCTCGCTCAGCACACAACGCACTGGGAATCCGTTACGACGACTGAGGTTACTCGCCGAATACACGTTGGACGAATTGAAGTACAAGTTATAGGCGCTAGTCGACGAGTAAGACGACGACGACCAATAGTAGCCGTAGCTGCCCCCACTGTAGAACGAACTATTGCTGTAGTAGCCGGCGAGCAAGAAACTAGGCACTGTACCTGGACCCGCCTGGCTATAGAAGGTTGGGGCATTATCCGGATCCTCATAATAGTTACTGGAGCTCATGCCATACTTTATAGCCAGTTTATAGAAATCGCCTTTCTTGTAACCCGTAGTACTGGTGGCACTGGAGTCACTTTGGTTTCCTGAGCTTGGTAGTCTCCAGCCGGCTGGGCAGATGCTATATGGTGCATCTACACCATTTCCAGTAACGTTTGTTTGGTTACCTGCTGTTGCTGCGAGCCAAGAATAGTAAGAATTGCAAGGCTGAGTAGAAGTACAGTCTGCTTGATTCGTTGTAATATTGCCAGAATTATAAACAAAGGCTTTCGTATTGTCATCAAAGCCAGTTTTGCTAGATGCTGGGAGTGTATAATAGTTATCGCTCGGTACGTCGCTCTTGTCGCTTGAAAGCACTGTGCCACCAGCAAGATTTAGATTGCTAGTCATCCAACATTTGCCATCAGCTAGTCTTGCGATGGTGTAGAGGTTGCCATCTCTGGTGTCTGATACGGTGATAGGCTCAGAAGTACAAAGAGTAGGATCTAGATTTTGCATGTCTATGGTTTTGACGTTTCCTACTGCAGTGAAGTTTAGAGTGTTGCTGTAGGTACCAGACTGCATAGTGTAATCAGCTTTTGCGGCAAAGCCTAGAGTGGTAACATCATGATTTGCGGTAGTATCAGTAGTCTTTAGGACGGTGTCTGAGACGAATGGGAAATAGTTGCCAGTAGTACCAATGCGGTAACCCCAACGTTTGTTAGTAAAGGTTTCTTCTGTGTAGCCGGTTTCGCCATTATCGGCCAATGTATCCATATAGACAGTAGAATCTTCTTCGTTGGTAAGTTTTGAACTATCATCAAGAGACGTCATAATGAGTTTGTAGCCTGCTGAGTTGTTAGTGCTAACATCAACATTCAGGTCGCTAGTACCGAAGGTTTTACTAGCTGGATTTAGTGGGATAGAAATAGCGTTTGGAACGGTGACATTAAGGACTGGAGTGATGGTAACGGAATAGTGTAAATCATTTTCTGCTGCGTATGCAGTATTAGCACCGACAGCTAAAACACCCGCAACCATTAAAAATGTCGCTATATATAATATATATGTAGACCGTTTATTTAAAACACCCATTAGTCTCCTTATCATGACCTCTCCAAAATTAATTTTATTATGTTAATGTTTTCATTATAGCACAAGTTTTTTATTTTGTGTGAATAATTTTCCACTAATTTCATCATTAACTCAAAATAAGCTTTGCTATGGACCCAAACACCCAATCGGTATGACAAATACCCCGTCTGGACGACGATAGGCGATTTTGGCAGTACCAGATAAAACGGCCAAAAAGACAGGCTTCTGCGTTTCTGTTTCGTCTATTAAGCTTGCGAATTTTAATAATTGCTTTGCCGCTGTATCAATAATATCTACGCCGTCACCTAATTTTATCTCTATGCCTGCCCATTTTCCATCTACGGTATGCAGTATTGCATCACACTCCAAACCGTTTTTATCTCTATAATAGAACAGATTCCCCTCCATAGCCTCGATATACACCCGAAGGTCTCGCATCGCCAGAGATTCAAAAATCAACCCAAAACTATTAAAATCTTTTAACAAATCCGACTCCGTAGCATACAAAGATGCAACGGCAAGCGACGGGTCAACCAAATTACGTTTTTTGCTTGTTCTGATATCTGTTTTACTTCGGAGTTTAGGACTCCACGCTTCTACATCATCAACAATGTGGATTTTCTCTAAAATTGCTAAATAATTTGCCACAGTAACATCGCTAAGTGTAGCACCAGTATTCTGCGCTACATCAGTTACAACTGTACTAATCTTGGCTGGCTCAGATATCCCACGAGAAAGACTCCTTAAAAGCGCGCGCATTCTGCCAGGACTGTAATATTCTAATTCTTCGAACCCACCTTCTCGTTCAACAACAGCCTCTATATATTCTCTAGCTACTAGCGTAGGATTCTTCGGATTTTTAATCACACTCTCTGGCCAACCACCCCTAGCACAAAGGTGAGCAATGTCTTCTATAACGTAGCTAGAAACACCAGATATCTCATTTTCCCCATCAAACAGACTTTTCAATGATACTGTGCCACTACTATCTTTAGACTCATACAAAGTCATCGGACGCATCTTGACTGTAGCTATCCGTCCAGCACCAGAGTGACGAGGCTTAGACTTGCGTGGCGTGCAAGAACCCGTTAAAATATATTGACCCGACAAATGCGTATTATCTATATCAGTACGAATAGCATCCCAAATTTCCGGAAAATCTTGCCACTCATCAATCAACCGCGGTTTTTCTCCATTCAAAATAACATTCGGCTGTCCAAGTGCCGCTTCTATCATAGGCTTATTAGCAGGATCTTGAAGTTTAATGAAACTTTCTGAAAATTGTTCTGCAGTAGTGGATTTGCCACACCATTTGCAGCCGTCTATGCTAATAGCACCAAAAAAACTAAGTTTATTCTTGATTTCTTGGTCTATAATTCTTGGTAAATATTCTTGTTTACTACCTGTCATATTAACATTATACCATAAATATTATAAAATAGGGGTAACTTGGCACTTTGGCGCAAAAATACTTGGCACTTTGGCGCAAAAATACTTGGCACTTTGGCGCAAAATCAAAAAAAGAAATCAGACAAACGTCTGATTTCTTTTTAAATCTCCAGTTAGGAGTAATTTAACGCTTAGAGAATTGTTCTTTCTTTCTCGCAGAACGAAGACCGTATTTCTTGCGTTCCTTTTCGCGTGGATCGCGTTTCATCATGCCAGCCTTCTTTAGCATCGGGCGAAGGTCCGGAGCTTCTAAGACAAGTGCCTTAGAAATAGCTAGTTTAATAGCGTCCACCTGACCTGCCAAACCACCACCTTTTACCAAGATTGTGATGTCATAGGCTTTTTGCTTTTCAGCAATAGCTAGTGGGTCAGTGATTTCCGCAAGATAAGTTTTGTTGTCAGAAAGATATTCGAGCGCTGGTTTGCCATTGATGGTCATTTCGCCTTTACCTGCATAAAGTCTAGCAGTAGCGGTAGCCGCCTTGCGCCGGCCCAGACCATAAACATATTTCTTTGAGTCAGCCATTATTTAATCTCCTTTGGGTTCTGAGCTGCGTGTGTATGCTCTGCACCAGCAAATACACGAAGTCTCTTTAGCCTATCTTGAGCTAGTTTATTCTTTGGCAACATTCCCTTGACAGCCGCCATGATTACTCTAGAAGGATCTTTTTCAATCACTTCTTCGAGTTTTAGCTCTTTCAAACCACCTGGGAATCCACTATGGTGATAATATTTCTTTTGCAGCATCTTGTCACCAGTGACTACCAAATCTTTTGCGTTGATTACTACGACAAAGTCGCCGTTATCGATGTGTGGAGTATAAGTGACTTTACTCTTCCCCATTAGCTTATCGGCAATTATTACCGCCAATTTACCAAGTGGCTGAGTAGATGCGTCAATCACCCACCATTCACGCTTGATTTCTGCTTGTTTCTGAGAATAAGTTTTCATTATTTATCCTCCTTTTTCGCAGGCTTTTTTGTAGATTCTTTTTTAGACTCTTTAGCTGGTTTTTCGGTTTTCTTTTCTAGGTCGATGTCGTCGACAAATGAGATAGTACCCATTTCTGCGTTATCGCCCTTACGATATCCAGCGTGTTCGATTCTAAGGTATCCAGAATCTCTAGAAATTTGTGGTGCAATCACATCTACAAGTAGATTTGCCGCTTCTTGACTATTTAGTCGCGCAATAATCAATCTACGGTTATTTAGACCACCTTTTCTTGCCTTAGTAATAAGTTTTTCGGTCTCACGACGAATTTCCTTCGCTCTCGCGAGAGTAGTTGTAATTGTCTGATACTCGATAAGGGAGCACATTAAGCCGCGACTAAGTGCCAACCTCTGATCGGTTTCTCGGCCAAACTTTCGGCCTTTATACTTATGTCGATGCATATTAAATATTTAACTCCGTTAACTTTTCTTTTACTTCGTCTAATGCCTTCGAACCAAAGCCTTTCAAATCTTTGAGATCGCTCTCTGACAAAGTCACGAGATCACGAATGGTTTTGATGTCGTTATTAATAAGAGCATTAGCTGTTCTTGCCGAGAGATCAAGCTCTTCGATAGACATGGCAAGACCGCCATCATCATCTTCCTGCTTAAGCCCTGGAGCTGGGGTAGATTCTACCTTGGTTTTACCAGCAAGTGCAGTAAATTGATTTACTAGAATTGCTGCAGCCTCTTCAAATGCGTCTTCTGGGGTGATAGTACCGTCAGTTTCGATCGAAAGTGTCAACTGTTGCAAATTCGTATCCTGTCCTACACGAGTATTTTCTACTTTGTAGCGAACTCTAAGGACTGGAGTAAATACTGCATCAATCGCAATCATATCCGAGTGAACGCGTTCTTCTGAACTTCGCTCAATTGTGAGATAGCCTCTACCAGATTCTACTACAAAGCGCATCTTTAGAACGAACTTTGGATCATCGATATGACAAATCACTTGGTTTGGATTTGCGATTTCTACGTCTGCTGGAAGTTTGATATCGCCAGCAACTACCCGCTTTTCACCATCTTTTTCTGAAGATTGGTCGGCACCTCTAATCTCAAGTGTAAGTTCCACTGGATTATCAGTATGGAGTTTAAATCTAATATTCTTTAGATTTAGCATAATATCTACTACATCTTCGCGAATGCCAGGAATGGCAGCAAATTCATGCGTAGAGCCTTCAATCGAAAAAGCGGTGATTGCAGCACCTTTCACGCTAGAGAGTAAGACTCTTCTAAAAGAATTACCGAGCGTGTTTCCATAGCCGTAGTAAAGAGGGCGGATTACAAGGTCAGCCTTATTTTCGCCGGTCTTCTTGACTTCAGCTAGATTTGCTTCATGAATATTTTTTGTAGTCATTTATTCTCCTTAGCGTGAGTAATACTCAACGATTAATTGTTCATTGATACCGGCTTCCGCTTCTTCACGCTTTGGAAGTCCAGTCACTTCAATTTTCATTTTCTTCGCGTCGACCTTTAACCATGAAAGTGGCGTAGCGCCAGCTGCACTGATGATATTCGGAAGATTCTTGAAATATTCGGTTTTTGCTGATTTTGGACGTACTTCTAGAACATCACCCGGGTTCAAGCGAATTGATGGAACATCAATTCTCCTACCATTCAAAGTAAAATGTCCATGCGAGACAAGCTGTCTTGCTTGACGACGAGTAGTAGCAAATCCTGCTCTAAAGACTGCATTATCTGCTCTTCTCTCTAAGAACTCAAGGAGTTTCTCGCCAGTTAGGCCTTCTGCCTTGGTAGCTTCACGCATTACCTTAGCAAATTGTTTCTCAAGAAGACCATACATACGACGAACTTTTTGTTTTTCACGCATTTGAGTCAAATAGAGACTACCACCACGGACTCTTTTATCTCCATGCTCACCTGGAATACCTGGCTTTTTTGCCATAATCTTATGAGCTTTAGGAGCAAGCGCAAAACTCTCGCGTCGACTCTGTTTAACAATTGGGGAAATATCTCTTGCCATTACGGTTTCCTTTCTCCCTTAGGTCTAACTCCACCATGTGCAATTGGAGTTACATCAGTAATACTATCAATTCTGATACCAACTGTAGAAATTGCTCTGATTGCTGCATCACGACCTAAACCAATCCCAGATACATAAACATCTACGGAGTTTAGCGCGTGATTCTTCTTAGCAATATCAAGTGCCTTTTCTGCGGCCACACCAGCTGCAAATGCAGTACCTTTCTTTGAACCTCTAAAGCCATTGGCTCCAGCGGACGAAGCAGAAAGCACAGCACCAGTTTTGTCAGTCACACTAATAATCGTATTATTAAAAGTGGCTTGAATATGAACTGCGCCAGCATTTACAATTCTTTTGCCTTTTTTACCTTTGTTTGACTTTGGTCTGACTTCTGAAGTTTCAGAAGCAACAGTTTCAGTAGTCAAATTCTTTACTTCTTCTTCTGCCATACACTATCCTTAAGTCTTACTTGCTGCCTTAGGTTGTGCACCACCGACCGCGATCGCCTTACCCTTACGAGTACGTGCATTCGTACGAGTACGCTGGCCGTTGACTGGTAATTTAGCCTTGTGGCGGATACCTTTGTAGGAATTAATATCCTTTAATCGTTTAATATTATTGCTCACGAGGCGTTTCAAATCACCCTCAACATGATATTTAGCAGATATAATGTCGTTGATTTTTTGTTCGTCAGCCTCGGTGAGATCTTTCACCCGAGTGGTAGGCTCGATTTTAGCCTCCGCAAGGATTTTTTTAGAAGTGGTACGTCCAATCCCATAAACGTAAGTGAGACCAATCCACACTTGTTTATCAGACGGAATTACCACACTAGCTATTCTAGCCATGTTTAACCCTGCCTTTGCTTATTCTTAGGTTTTTTCTTATTGATGACTCTAAGTACACCTTTACGGCGGACAATGATGTCATCTGGGGAGATTTTTTTAACACTTGCACGTACTTTCATAGTGTCAAAATATCCTTTCCTATTATGCTGCAACTCCACATTCTTGAAAATCACAGCGGTTAATATTAATCTTTGAGTCTAAATGAAATACGGCCTTTCGTAAGATCGTAAGGCGTAAGCTCCACTTCAACTCTATCACCCGGCACGAGACGAATATAATTCTTGCGCATTTTACCGCTCATGTGGGCAACAATAATATGACCATTCTCGAGTTCAACCCGAAACTGGGTATTCGGCAAAGCTTCAGCAACAATGCCAGTGAGTTTAATCACTTCCTTTTGACTAGCCATAAATTACTCTTTTATTATATCGCATTTTCTAGCATTTGTAAAGAATAAAATATACTAATTTTGCTTGCATTTTTAAGGCTGAAAATTTGAAAAAATAGTGATGGAAAGCCGGTACTGAAATACCGGAAGGCTTCCATCAAATTATTTTTTTCAAATTTTCACCTTTGCAAGCAAAATTAGTATATTTTATTCTACTAATATCGCCCTGGTAAACTGCCTTGAAAGATAAGTGCTTTGCGCCTGTGACCATTCTCCCGTACAAGAAATCAACGTCACAGACTCTTTTCCTGCCGTTGGCGTCTTAATCGCCGTAGCCATATAATCATTTGAATCACTAAGCGAAACTGCAATGTTTTCTACCACTGAATAGCGAAACTTCTTTCCATCCCCTCTTTCGATTGTAATTATATCGCCTTCGCTAAGCGTCGGTAAATCCTTAAATACACCCTGCACATGTGGTCCACCATTATGTCCGTCAATCAAAAGCGTCCCGCCCTCGCCTGGTTTACCAGAATCGTAATACCAACCTACATCAAAGATATTATTTGGCGTCGAAAGTTCGCCAGCTTGATTTATGCCCATTGGAAGTACTCTGGCATTTTTAATCCCAAGTTTGTCAATAGAGAGATATCTCGGCCGATCCGCCGCTACTGTGTATTCGGTAATTTCCTGTGCCGTCGGAGCAACTTCTACGAGTTCATCACCCATGTCCATCTGCACATCACGTTCGCTGCCTTCCTTTTCGGAATAATATTGATGCTCCCAGGTGGCAATTCTTATCAAAAATACTAGGAATATGACGCCAAAGATGGCCATGGCCACCCATTTAGCGATTGTCCACCCATTACGAATCTTAAGACTCATCTTTAAAATCGTCGTAAGTTATCATTAACGCTCTAGAATCTACCGACCTTAGATTCTCTAGTGCCACCGTCACTACAATAAGAAGCCCAGTACCAGAAATCGAAAGACCAAGCGGAGCCCCAGTAGTTAAGATAAATACATAATCAGTTGCAAACGGCAGCATCGCAATCGCACCAAGCGCTAGCGCGCCAAAGAGATCTAGTCTCCTTACTACTCTAGATAGATATTCTGCAGTCCTCGCGCCTGGGCGTACTCCTTCAATGAACCCACCTTGCTTTTGCAAATTATCTGCAATCTCTTTTGTATTGAAAATAATAGAAGTGTAGAAATATGTAAATGCAAACACCAAGATAAAGTACATTATAGGATATACAAACCATTGCCCAGTAATACCATCCGGATACATAATCGAGTAATTAGATGCCGACGGAGCAGAAAACACCGTGACTAGCCATGTTCCTACTTCGTTACCAGAATCAAACGAAGTAATCACCTGTCCCACTAGCGCCGGCAAAGACAGAAATGCCGTCGCAAAAATCACCGGAATCACACCCGCAGCAATCAGCTTAATTGGCAAAATTGATTTGATTCCACCATAGCTAGAATTACCACGCACTCTTTTAGCGTAATTAATTGTAATGATTCTCTGCGCTTCGTTTAGCTTCACCAAACAGTAAATCACGACTAGCATCGCAATGGCAAATCCTACAATAATCCAAAATACCGTCGCATTTACCGGAAATTCCATTCCAAACAAGTTAAGTGCTCCACTACTAGTATCACCAAGTGCCGAACCCAGCTGAGCCATGGTATGAGGCAACTGTGAAATAATCGAAGCAAAGATAAGCGTAGAAATACCGTTACCAATACCTTGCTCGGTAATGAGCTCGCCCATCCACATTAATATCACGGAGCCGGCCGTCATAGCTGTGACAGAAAGCACCCAATCCCCAACGCTAGGTGTAAAATCTGTAGAAATATTTGCCGAAATAGTAGATTGATACAAAATAAATATATATGCAATCGACTGGATAATCGCTAAAGGCACCGTAAGAATACGAGTCCATTGATTAATCTTTCTTCTACCAGTCTCACCGTCATTTGAGAGCTCTTCTAAACGCGGAATCGCCTTTGAAAGAAGCTGCATCACAATAGAACCAGTAATATAAGGCGAAAGCCCAACCAAAATAACACTAAATGAAGCTAGCCCACCACCAGAAATCAAATTCAAGAAGTTCGAAAAGTCCGACTTCTCAAGCAAATTTGATACGGCTTCTTTGAAAGTAGCAGCATCACCCATCGGTACCGGAATTTGTGAAAGTAATCGATACGCCACAATAATACCCAGGATAATCAAAATTCTCTTGAGCATGTCTTTATTTTTGAAACTTCGGAAAATTGTCGAAAAATGCATAAAACCTCTTGTAACTACTAAAAACTATTTTAGCACACAAAAATGTTTTTTTAAACCCTATTTATGACTTTATTATAGATTTCAATAAATTTCTCAGCCGTTACCTCTAGAGAATGGTCCGAAGCAATTTCGATTGACCTTTTTGCCATCTCTTCGCGCAAGGCATCATTAGAAAGTATATCACTCATCGCTTGAGCGATCGCATGAATATCACCAGGTTCCACCAGAAATCCATTAACCTTATTTTGACAAACTTCCGCCACCGCTCCACCATCTACAGCAATTAGCGGAAGCCCCGTTGCCGCCGCCTCAATAAGCACAATTCCTTGTGTTTCAATTTCACTTGCAGTCGCAAAAACATCTCCCATCCTATAAACATCATATAAATCAGGGCCTGTCACTTTGCCAAGAAATCTCACAGAATCCGAAATTTTTAATTTCCGTGCCAGATTCACAAGATTATTTTTGTCTACCCCGTCCCCAGCAATCACAAACAATGTCTTTGACAGCTTGTCAAGTTTATGCTTTTCTAGGAAATCAGCAAAACTCTTTATCACCGTCCCCACCTTTTTCTCCGGGTCAAGTCTTCCTATATATAATATAATCGGTACGTCCTTAGGAATATTATATATATTATATATATTGTCACTGGTCTTCCCTGGCCGAAAACTCGTTAAATCGACCCCATTACTGATAGCTTTCACAGGAACACCGATATCTTTCCCATTAAGAAGTACCTTAAGCGATAACTCCGTCGGCATAGTCGCAAAGTCGCTCTTTTTAAGCCGCCTAATAAAAAACTTAGATAGAGCCTTATTGGTCGGCTTTTCAATAAATTTAAAAAGATGCAAAGGCTCAGTCAAAACCTCTGGTTGATTATGCTCTGTTGCTACTACTGGAATATGATTTTTTCTAGCGTATTTCGAAACGAACAATCCGACCGGATCAGCCCCCTGCACATGCACCACATCAGGCAAAAACTCCCGAAAAATCTTTTTAATCTGATTACCAGGAAAAATCGATGCCCTTAAACTATATTTATAAAACCTTTTCTTTTTTTCTGGAACTGGGTGGATTTGGTCTGGATAGATCATTAGCCTAGTAGAATCGAGATAATGAACTTTCACACCATCAAGCATACGAGTAGATTTTTTGCCAGTCTGGCTCGGCGTAATCACAACTACTTCATGACCCATTCGAGCAAGCTGGCAAGCCAAATTATAAGAAAACATTGCTACGCCATTTATCATTGGATAAAATACAGGTGTGGCAATTAAAATTTTCATCTTTTAAGACCTACAAAGACTTAGCTTTGTCCATCTGCGGATCCCGCATTTTATTGATATCTTCTTCTGTAAGCTCTACCACTACATCTGGTTCTACACCAGTTTTATTAATGGAATTATTTTTAGGCGTAAGCCACTCCGCAATCGTCACCTTGAGCATCCCCCCATTAGACAAATCATACATCTTTTGTACTACGCCTTTGCCGTAAGTCGTCGTACCAACAATCTTTGCTTTGCCGTATTCCTTCAAAGCTGCTGCAGTAATTTCTGAAGCAGATGCCGTCGAACCATTTACTAGAACCACAGTTTCCATGTCTTTTAAAATCGCCTTACCAGAGCTAGTGGTCATCTTCTCTTCACCAAAGTGTGTAGATTCTTGCGTCAGCATTACTTGATTATCTAGCCAAAGGCTAAGTAGATCCTGCGCCGCCGACACATAGCCGCCGCCATTTCCACGAAGGTCCAAAATCACTTTATTGATACCCTTTTTCGAAAATCCATTAGCGATTTTTTGGACTTCCGTTCCAGTATCGTTATCAAATCGAGTCACTGTAATAATCGCAGTATCACCTTCATATTTATCATAGACCGATACATTGTTTATTTCTTCGCGACGCATCTTGAAATCTTTTTCTTCACCATCACGAATCATTGTAACAGTCACTTCCGTACCAGCATCACCTCGCAAAACACTTGCAAGCTCTGTCGTCGAAGAAGCAGTAACCACTTCACCATTAACCTTATAAATAATATCCCCAATCATAACACCAGCACGAATTGCAGGATTATCCGGCAAAACTCTAAGCACTCTCATGTACCCATCTCTTAGACCAAATTCTACACCAATACCAGCGCCTACATTTCCATGAAGAGCGGTATTAACATAGCTCGTGCTTTCTTCTTTATCCATATAGACAGTATAAATATCGCCAAGCGCATCCACCATACCAGATTTAGCGCCTTCAATCAGTACATTTTTATCAATTTCTCCATTATAAGAGCCGGATAATTTATTATAGACTTCATCAAGTTCAGACCAGTTATTACTGCCCCCACTAACACCAAAATATTGAGAAACGCCCGGGAACCAATATGGAAAATTAATTCCAACTATGGCACCAAAAACGGCAAGCACCGCACCAATAATAATTGCATTACCAAGGCTAACGCGTTTTTCTTTCCATTCTGGCTTATTTGTCATCTTTTTGTTTTTCTCCTTTTCATCACTCGACTTAAACTGCGAAAATTTTTCTAAATCCTTACTCATATATATTATTGTACCACAAAGTAAGGCTAATCAAAATGTAGGAACCACGTGCCCGCCGAACCAACATTATTTCTAGAACAGAAATCGCCAGGATAGCAACCAATCGCTGGCCAGTTGACATTATACTCCGTAACATTTATCGAACCATCGGCGTTAATGCTTTCTACCCACATTACATGACCATATTCTGAACCAGTCTGAATTGCGATTGTATTTGCTGCAGGATTTCTATCTACGTAAGTTTTTATGCCGGTAGATGGAACAGTGTAGCCACTAGCATTCACATAAGAATACGCGTGTCCACCCCAAGTATTCACAATCCCCCATCTTTCTTGGGCTTTGTAACTAGCATAGCTAGTGCATTGACAAACCGCACCACCATAAGCTGAATACATCACATTATCCTGCGGGCAATTATAACGATATGGATAAGTATTGTTTGCACTCCAAGACCGAGAACCAAACCCAACCGTATTAGAAGGCGGAGTCCAAGCTAGAGCCTTTAATTGCTCTTCCCAGTACGAAGCAAGCGTCGAAGCTTCGTCGGCGTTTTTTTCGTATTCCGCCATCAGAGATTGCTGACTTTCACGCTTTGTGGCGATCAACGCACGTTTACTCGTCAAAGACTCCAAAGTCTGCTCTGCTTCGTCCTTCTTGGCTTGCAATTTGTCTTTCATATCCTTAACTCGCTCACTCGCCGCAGCAATCTCCTGTTTTGCTACATCCTCACGTGCTTGCTTCTCAGCGTAGTCAGAGATAGTTTTACTTCCAGCCAAAATCGTAATCGGCTCGGAATCACCACTAAAGTGCATATTAATTAGCATCTCAGCAAGTGCTGTCTGAGTTTCCGCTAATTTCTGCTCCGTCTCCGTAATTTGAGATTTAAGCTCCTTGATTTTTGCTTCACTACTAGAAATTTCACCAGACAAAGTGCCGATTTCCGAATTTAGTTGGTCGATCACCGCGCCAACCGAATCCGCTTTCTTAATATAGTCATTAGCCGCAGCTTGATTCTGTTGCATATTTGATTTCGCCGCTTCGCATTCACTGTCGCCAGGTTTACAATTGTACGCACTTGTCCTTGTCGCAAAAGTCACAATCAAAGCCGCAAGAGTCACAATAAAAGTATAACTAAATATCTGTTTTACTTTTTTATTTAAAACAAATGCTTTCATAATTTCATGTTAACATAAACGCGATACAAATGCAAACTATTAGTCTAGGCTTTATGTAAATATTTCGAGACGGCAAGCCCAGCGGAAATTCTACCAATAATAAGTCCGCTAGCAATAAACACAAGATAGACGAGTATTAATTTATTTGATTCTAGAATATCCAAAATTGCACTAACATTAATACCATATCCTGTGAGTTTTGGAGCAAAGAACATAAATCCGAAATAGCTCACCGTCGCAGCAATAACACCAGCAATCAACCCGCAAATCTCTGCCTCAACTAGAAACGGCCCACGAATAAATCCTTTATCCGCTCCCACAAGTTTCATCATGTAAATTTCTTCGCGTCTTGAAAAGATTGCCATACGAATTGTTGAGAAAACAATCAAAATAGAAACCACCAAGAACACCACCGCAAGAATAATCCCGCCAGTTCTTGCGATTCTCGCCCATGAAGTGATAGTAGCAATCTCAGCTCTATTTACATCATAGGTTGGCGAAAGTTCAGTATCTAAGTTTTGCGAGAAAAGCGCATCCGTTTCAACAAGATTTTTGATGCTATCTATATTATCAATATTATAAACTTTGATTCTCATCGTTCCCTGCATTTTTGAGATCATGAGTTTTCTCATTTCTTCGTCCAAGATGTTGGTTATCTCACTACTCTCGGAATTCTCCGACAAGAATTTTTCATATTCCTGCTCCGAATTTGATACTTCAACATTTTTTATATTACTATCTTTAGAAATAATATTCGAAAGTTCCGTCAAAGTTTCGTCCGAAACATTTGGTTTTAGATAAATCGTAATGTCAATTTTGTCACGCATCATCTCGGCTGTATTTGTAAGAATAACACTAGCAACAATCGTCACGAAAAGTATAATCATCGTAATCGCCATCACAATAGTCGCCGCACTAGACAGCCAAATATTTCTAAAAAAGCCTTTTGCGCCATATTTAACGATTCGACTTTCGTTTCTAATCGGATGATGCTTTTTTGAACGATGCATCACTTTAAGGCCACGTTTTGATGCCTTTTTTAAAAGTTTATCATCTCTTTTTGATTTATCTATTTCGCCCATCGTTTTTTGTTTTCCTAGATTACATTACTTTTTGCTATTTTTCTTCTTGGTGTCGTCCGTACAGCTCTCTTTATAGTTGGACTCATACTCGCAGCCATCTTTGGCGTAGCAATCTTTTGCGCGGTAATCTTTTCGGTAGTGATCTTTTCCGTGGTAATCTTTGGCGCAGCAGGCTTTGCCACTTTCGGCGCCTCCTTTGTTTCTTTCAAGGCATGTCCTGGCGCCTGAATAATTCTTTCTGGTTTTTCCGGCACAGGAGTTGCATCGAGTTTGTAAATACCGTTATTCTTTTGGTCGCTGATAATTCGACCGTCTTTTAGTGTCACGACCCGTTTCTGTAAATTATTCACGATGTTTTCATTGTGTGTTGTCACAAGGATAGTTGTGCCAAAATCATTAATTTTTCTAAGCAAATCTATAATTTCCTGCGTAGTCAACTTATCGAGTGAACCAGTCGGCTCATCTGCAATCAAAATCTTTGGCTGTCTAGCCACGCTTCTAGCAATCGAAACCCTCTGCCTTTGCCCACCAGAGAGCTGGCTTGGAAACTTCTTGGCCTGCGCAGATAAATCCACCAATTCCAAAACTTTTGGCACAGTTTTTCTAATATCCTTACCACTCATACCGATTATTTCGAGCGCAAAAGCAACATTTTCATAAACGGTTCTTCTAGGCAGCAACTTAAAATCCTGAAACACCACGCCAAGCCTTCTTCTATAACCCGGAATATGGCGTTTTTTCACATAATCAAGATCGATTCCACCAATGATAATTTTACCAGAATCCGGAACTTCTTCTTTTGTTAGCATTTTTATAAGTGTAGATTTACCAGCCCCGGATTTACCCACTAAGAACACGAACTCATTCGGCTCAATATGCAAGGAAACATTATCAAGTGCCGGCTTCGCGTCACCTGGATATCGTTTCGTTACCGAATCGAGCAAAATCATACTTATATTTTAGCATAAACAATATAAAGTTCAAGTTTTATTCCGAAATTATGATATCTTTTCAAGTTCTTGCATCATTTTTTCATCAACCTTTTTCTTAAATTCCAAGTGGAAAGAAATATGTTTGATTTCTTCCGGTTGATAAATCGCAAGCGGTGTGATAATCGCACTGTTGTCATAAGAATCCGTTATTTCAAAGATTCTATCGTAAATTTCTTCATAAGATTTTTTAGTTTCAATCGTCAAATCTCTTTTGTCTACTACTGGTCTCACGTCTATATCAGGAGTCGCATTCGAAAATTCTACCAGTGCATCAAAATCTAGTTCAATCCCAGCCAAGAAGTCACCGAGTTTAAAGGCTCTTCTTACCGAATTTTTAAATTCTCCGACTACGCCAAAGATGACAGACTTTTTATCACAGATATCATCACTGCTATTCGTTCTATCATCATATATAATTACTGCCGAACGTTTCTTCTCGAACGGCAAAGCAAAAACTTCTTTGTCACTATTAAATGTGCAAAGTTCCAAAAATCTCACAGGTATATTTAGGCTATTAAACAGTTCTTCCGCGTAATGCTTCGCCTTGTAATAAGCTGTGCCACTGGTTTTTCTCTCCGCAAGCACCATGCCAAGCCGCATCCTTTCAACTGGTACGTTTTCTTTGTCAAGCCCATCTTTCTTTTGATAGACCTTATTTATTTCGAAAATTGCAAATTTATCTACCGGCAATTTTTGATTGATATAAGCCTTCTCGAGCAAACTCGGTACAATCGACTGTCTAACATATTGTAGTTCTGGCGAAATCGAATTGACAATTTTGTAAGAATTTTTTACATCGACTCCAGCTTTTTCTAGTAATTTTCCACTCACAAAGCTGTAAGTTAATACTTCATTTGCCCCAAAACTTTTAAGTGTCTGTCGGACTCTCGTTTTTAGCTCCAAAGATTCGTTTCTTCCAGGCGTACCATGAAGTGGTAAAACTGGCGTAATATTATCATACCCTAGAAGGCGTCCCACCTCTTCAATAATGTCTTCTTTAATATGAATATCCGTCCGCCACAAAGGCACTTTGACAAGCAGACTTGAAGCAGCTGTTCTCGAGGAAGTACGGAGCGCAACTTCAAATCCCACATTCTCTAGTGTCTTTTTAATCAGTGCGTCTTCATATTCTGTCCCAAGCAACCCATTTATTTCATCCGTCGATATTTCTACTTCGATTTGTTTTTCTGACCGTTTCAAAGTATCAGCCACTGCCGCAACTTTGTAACCGTCTTCTAGCATCTGATAAGCCGCTTCTGCTACTTTCAAACATTGATATGGCGGTTGCCCTTTGGTAAACCTAGTAATCGCTTCCGAAAAAATCCCATGCGCCATTTGAGTTTTACGCATATTGTATAAACTAAACGTTGCCGACTCGATAATAATGTTACGAGTAGTATCATCAACCATTGTAGATTTGCCACCCATCGCACCAGCGAGCGCCACTGGTGTTTCACCGCTACAAATTACAATATCATCATGGTTCAGTACAACTTCTGCGTCATCTAGAAGTACTAATTTTTCACCATCACGCGCAAGCCTTACCACAATTTCTGGTTTTTCTTTTCCGCCAACTTTTACAAATTTATCATAATCAAAAGCATGTAGCGGCTGGCCAGTAAGAAGCATCAGATAATTTGTCACATCCACAATCGGCGAAATCGGTTTCATGCCAGATTTAGAAAGTAATGTATCGAAGATACTTAAGTATTTCTTCTTTATTTCTCCATGCTTTTCAAGCACAACTGCTGAGTAACGAGCGCAAATACCATCGTCTCTTATTTGAACTTTTATATCATTTCCTGGCTTCAAGTTCGTATCCTGATATTCAAAATCAAAGCTCTTACCAAGAATCCCCGCCACTTCTCTAGCAAAGCCTATTATACCAAAAGTATCAGGGCGATGCGTCAGTGATTTATTCTCAATCTCCAAAATTTTATCATTTAGTTCAAAAATGTCGCTCAGTTTATCACCTGGCCGCGCCATATCCGGATCAATCTCGACAATTCCAGAATGGTCATCGCCAAAATCAAGTTCGTCCGCCCCTGCAAGCATACCATTAGACTCATATTTGCCAAGCATTTTTCGCTTGCCAATCACAAATGGCGAATCTTCATGCACCGAAGCCGGCACAATCGCACCCGGTTTAATCCAAACCGCAAGCATCCCTTCACGCACATTTGGCGCACCACAAACCACTTGCACAGTCTCTTTTTCACCAACATTTATTTGACAAAGTGTCAAATGTGTTTCAGGTATCTTTTCAGCAGTGACTACTTCAACGATATATATATTATCGTATTTTTTCGTCTCGTCTATCACTCCTTCAACTTCAACCAACCGCGCACCAATTAAAGAAATCAGTTCCTCGTCAGATACTTCCGGGTTTACGTATTTTTTTATCCAGTTCAACGAAATTTTCATTTACCCCTTCCTTTCCCTACTTAAAATTCCTTAAAAATTGCAAATTGCCAGACTCAAAATGTCTTACATCGTTAAGCCCATAGCGAAGCATCACCAAACGATCAATTCCACCACCCCATGCAAAACCATGATAAACTTCTGGGTCAATTCCTGCCATCTTAAGGACATTTGGATGAATCATTCCACATCCAAGCATCTCAAGGAAATCACCTTTCTTTCCGCCAAGTGATTTTGGTTTTTCAATCATAAATTCAAGAGACGGCTCTGTAAATGGAAAATAACCTGGCTGCGTCCGAATATTTAGCTTTTGTTCGTAATACTTTTCGAAAAATTCTCTTAAGATTCCAAGCATTTGCCCCATTGTACAATCACGAGAAACATAGACGCCTTCACACTGGTAAAAAGTGTGTTCGTGCGTTGCATCTACATCTTCATTTCGATAAACTCTCCCAGGCACTACTACAGCTATTTCTTTCCCTTCATCTAAACGAGATTTGAATTTTTTCAGAACTCGATTTTGCATTGTAGAAGTATGTGCTGGCGGAATAAATCCTTCCTCGGTCCGAAATGTATCATACCCATCACGAGCTGGATGTTCTTTTGCAAAGTTCAACGAGTCAAACATATGATATTCGTCATCAAGCTGACGACTTTCCACGGCGTCAAAGCCCATAGATTGATAAATCGAAATAACTCTATCAAGCTCCACCATCAAGGGATGCAAAGATCCTTCAAGTACCGAATATAATTCTGGGAGCTTTTCATTCGGAGCACACGGCGCACTAATATCAAGCGGCAAAACTTCTGCATCGAATTGAGCTTCTTCAGCCTTCATAATCTGGTCAAGCAAAGCCATTTTTTTAGCATTTAGTGAGCGACCAAATTCCCCCCGCTTCTCTGGCGCGATGTCTTTTATTTTGGCATATTCTGCATTAAGTTTTTTGAGCTCTTTTTTTAACTTTTCCAACTCTTCCATACTGTATAATATTATACCACAAAATCTTAAGAAACAATTTCTTGACGATTTCTGAGCGCTCGGTATTCTGTTTCTTTTTTATACCAAGCCAAAAGTTCCATCGACAATTGATCGTTATGCGCTTTTAAAATAGGCTCATTGGATTCAAATGCTAAATCTCCAAAATAAAATCTGTCCGAAGAATCATAATTTGCTATCATAGTAAGATAATCTCCATACGAAAGTGCGAGTTCAACTTCCCATTTATTCATGCCAGAAATTCTCGCCAGAATCCCAGCTCTTGAGTTATCCTTCGGATGTTTAGCGTAATACCTTTCTTCTACCTTTGATACCGCACTTTGTTCTTCAGAGAGCAAAGACTTTACTTCGTTATATAATATATACCCAGAATATTCCCCCACATTTTCATTTCCTAAATCACCAAAAGTATATTCCGCGCCCGTTGCAATATTATCTTCGACTCCCTTGCAAGAATCATAAAGTTCTACTACGCCTAGTATGTCGGTAATTTTCTTAAAAAATTGGTGAAAAATATTTTTATCATATTTACTATTTTTAGAAACATCGCAGACTTCTGCACTTTTTACACCTACGCTAGTATAACGGTTCATACCAAGCATTACAAACATATTTTCATCGCTACCATCCAAAATATTCCCTTCATCATCAAGTGAACTACCTACAGCCGGAGAAGCCTTCCAATCGTCAAGTGTATACTCCATATATTCAGTACTTACAGTATTGTGCGTCGTACCATATAGATCACATTCCACATTCACAGTTCCAGCCGTTTCGCAATTTAATCCACTCATAGTAGTGAATTTCTGGTCTGCACCTTCTGCGGTCGCAGAGCCCATCAGATTTGCTACTGCCGTGCCAGCCACATCCGCGGTTGTGTTCACCGCCGAAAGCATACCACCGCCAGAATTTCGAAGCATTGCCGTAGCTAAATTATGAACAATGTTACCAAAAAAAGTATTGGATGATGAAATATCAAACGGGCTAAGAGTTGCTCTTTCAGCTTCCGCTCGTCTCGCAACAGTTTCTTCGACAACTTTATCATAACTTGCAATCTTAGAAGCATCTGAAGGCATTGCACCAATTGTACGCATATTTATCGTATTTGAAAGGAAAGAACCCCCCTCGATCACCCGATTCCCGCCAATCACACTTTGGAATACATCTGAATTTTTTTGCACCATTGCAAGATCAATGCTCTTATCTGCTTTTTCTACTTCACTCATATCTTCTGGATCTTCAATCCCATTTCTTACTGCAGAAGTAACTGTCTTTTTCCCATCCGCCGAAACTACAGTTGTATTTACAATGTCTTTATCAAATAAGCCTGTAACTTTAAGAACTCTATCTCGTCCAAAGTTTGCCGCTTCTTCCGCAGAATATTTGCTTTCACCCACAGCAGCCTTGAAATTTTCAGTTTCTAGAATAGACAATTCAGCACTCTCCATACCACCAGTTTCTACATTTTGATATTCCACGGATTTTTTCTTGTTAAGTACATTCATTAATTCATTTACTGGCCCATCACCATCAATCATTGCCCTTTGTATTGGTTCTTCAATTACCATAAACGAATTTGCCGCAAGATATGGTTCACTGGCAGAAACGGACGAATTCAAAAGTTCCGCCGCTCGGTTTTTTGCGTTGCTCGTATAATCAGGAATCAGCCGTCTAAAGAAAGTTTTAATCCCGTTCGAACCAGTAGTTGATTCATCTTCATCAGCGGGATGCCAATCCTCGATATACTCTTTCGTATCATTCGTCACACTACCTACGATACTATCTGCGTCACTTTTATTTGATTCGTTATCATAAAATGAACCACCGCCAGTACCATCTGTATTATATGAGTTCTCGCTCGGCATTATTAAATTTGCAATCGCATGCTTCAAGCTTTCAAAAATCCCCACAGGCGATTTATCTTCGTGTTTTCCACCCACAGACAAATCCGTGTCATTATCAAGTGCTTGATTCATTAAATCCACAAATGATGCTTCATCCGCTTGATAATCGCCAGTTTTTTCCCAACTGTTAAAATTCCCGCGCGAAAGCCCCATTTCTTTAAATGTTTTATTTACATCTTCACCATAATAAAACTTCGCCGAAATATCTGCCGCCTTGCTGTAATCTGCATATAGTTCTGGATCGGACTCCACCTTCGCCACAAAATCGCCAGCTTTGATTAAATTACCTTTAAAAAGAAACGCCAGCTCACCCTCATCATCACTCGAATAAGTAAATCCACTCGCTGCTGCCACCAGTCCGTTTTTTTCTTCAATATTAGCGATATAATTATTGGTTTTAATAAAATCGCCGTTTGCTGTCACTTGTCCAACATCAACTCCATTAAGAGCCAAATCTTTTGCATAGTTTTCTGGGAATTTACCATTTGCCGCAAGCTCCGCCGTCACGTATTCACCTTGTTTTTCGAGAATTCCAATTGTATCATCAAAGCCAAGTGCTTTTATCAGATTAGCATTAATCGTTCCGATAATCATAAGTGGAGCACCAATAACAAGAGCAATAATTCCAACAAACAATAACACAATTAAAAGAATCGGCGCCGCCGCAATTAAACCCTTCGGGATATGAAAACCAGATTTTTCATCTCCAGATTCATTACTCTGAGATTTGTTTCGCGAATACAAGCTGTCTCCAGACTCTCTTTCACTTGCCTTTTCGGCAGAGTTTGCTCCTTCTTGAACTGAATTTTTAAGTCCGCCTTTACTACTACCTGTCGCACCTCCGCTAACCTGACCACCACCAGCTTTAGCACCGCTAGCTTTAGTACCACCAGCCTTAGCACCCCCAGTCTTAACGCCACCCGCTAAACTAGCAAGTTGCTCAATCTGACCGAGTGCTTCCTGGGCCCTGCCGCTTTTCCCTTTCAAAAAATCTGGCTGAATTTCGTCATCAGCAGATTCCATATTATTATATGGATTACTGGCACTCATTTTGTCATCCATATTATATATTATATATCAATTATGCTTATTTTTCCAAAAAATCAATCTCTCGATACTGGCATAAAAATAATTACCAGCGAAATAATTGCTAGTACAATTAATACAATCCAAACCCAAGCAAATCTACCTGTCTTCTTTGTATCTCTAACATATTCAGAATCATCCGCAAAATCCGTCACTTCACCATCTGGCGCCGTTTCAACAGCCTTAGCTCTAAGATCGGCGGTAATTCTTCGCTCTAAATCAGTATTTTTATTATCTTCTTTATTTACAATAATTCCCATAATTTTTCCTAAATAAGTTATTTTTTGATTATAACATATATTTTTGTGCTATAATAGGAATAATTATAAATTAAGGAGGAAAAATGGCAACCAAGAAGCCAAAGTCGTCTTCAAAGTCAAAGACTTCAAAGTCGACAAAATCAAAATCCGCTTCCACGACCACAGTAAAGTCCGTGTCCGAAGCTCCAGCTACCAAGACTGCGGTTACTACCAAGTCAGAAGCTATCACCAGCAAGCCAGAAGAGAAAAAGCCGATTTTTAAGGGTTTCTTCTCCAAAAAATACGAAGAAAACGAGAGCATTCTTACTATCTTCAAGGATCACAAATTTTACGGTGCATTACTTGGTGAAATCATTGGCACAGCTCTAATTACATTGTTACTATTTGCATTATCGCTTATGGGTTTGTCCACCATTGCTACCTATTCATTTGCAGTAATCGCAATCTTTATTGGCGTTTATGCGTTTTCAGGTGCATGCCTTAACCCAATCATCACCGCCGGCATGATGGCATCTCGTCGCATGTCCGTAATTCGCGGTGTTATGTACATCATCGCCGAAATCATCGGCGCATGGATTGGTTGGCTCATCTTCAATTCATTCCATCTAGCCGGTGGCGACAGCGCATACGCTATCCCAACTATGAGCGAAATCGCAGAAGGCAACTTCGGTATTGTCACAGCTATCGAATTTATGGCTGCCATCATCGTTGCGTTCTTCTACGCTCGTGCTGTCAAATACAAACGCAGCATTTTCACCTTCGCTGCTATTGTAGCAGGCGGTTTCGCCTTTGTAATGGTAATTTCCTATGTAGTTTCTGCAGCTTTCCTAAGCCTAAGCAGTAACTTTATCGTCAACCCAGCCGCAGCTCTTATGTTCCAAATTTTCCCAACCTCTGGTGAAAACTTTGGCGAAATCTTCGGCGGCATTTGCCAGGCTCTCTCAGTCTACGCAATCTTGCCAATGGTTGGTGGTGTACTAGGTTTCTACCTATCAGATTTCACTGCTAAACTCTCCGGCGAAAACGAATAATTCGTCTAAAGTTTACAGAAAGTAATACTTAACACATAAAAATAAGATGGCTCCTAGACCATCTTATTTTGTTTTCGGGAACAATGGTTCTTTTGGTGGTTCAATTTTTCCAGAAAAAACCTGAGCGATTCTTTCGGCAGTTTCCGGCAAAAACGGACTTAAGAGTTTCGCTGCTTCGAGTAAATCCATCACTTCCGAACTCAGAACTTGATTTAATTCTGTAAGTTTTCCTTCTTTTGCTAAACTCCAAGGTTTATCTTCGTCAATTTTTCGATTAATTCCCTGAACTTTCTCCCACACAAAATCAAAAGCCCTTGAAAACTCAAATTTATCCATAAGTTCAGTATATTCTTTTGGCAACTCAGATTCAGGTAAATCCTTTAATTCAAAATTATTTTTAAAGCAAAGCGTCGCAAGCCTTTGCACTAAGTTACCAAGATCATTAGCAAGTTCATTGTTATACGAATCTTCAAACTTTTCCCAGGTAAAATCTGAATCCGAAAATGTATCTACATGCCTTAAAAAGAAGTAGCGAAAAGCTTCTGTCCCGTGCTTGTCAAGCACTTCAATCGGATCAATCACATTCCCAATCGATTTAGACATCTTCTGGCCGTTAGAGAGAATCATACCATGAGAAACCAAAGTTCGCGGCAACTCAAGACCGAGCGCAAGTAGCATCGCCGGCCAAATAATTGCATGAAATCTCAAAATATCCTTACCCACAAATTGCGCATAAGCAGGCCAAAAATCAGAAATGTCTTTTTCTGGAAAACCTAGCACGGTTATATAATTAGCGAGCGCATCAATCCAAACATACATCACTTGAGAATCATCATCTGGTACTGGCACGCCCCAGGTGAGCTGTTCTTTTGGACGCGATATTGAAACATCTGGAGATTCATCTAGTAGTTTCAAAATTTCTTTTTCTCTAAATTCAGGCAAAATCAGCATTCTTTTTGACAAAATTGCTTCCCGAATTTGTTCTTTAAAATCACTAATTCTAAGATAATAATTCTCTTCTTCAAGCTTTTCATATGGCTTTTGGTGATCTGGACAAATACCGTTGTTTTCTTTATATTCTTTTTCCGTTACATAACGCTCACAGCCAGTACAATACCATCCCGCATACCGAGCCAAGTAAATATGATCCTTCAATTTGAGCCATATTTCCTGCACCTTTTTTTCGTGCTCAGTATCGGTAGTCCTTACAAAATCAGTATATTCTACATCAAGTTTTTTAATAAAATCCTTAAATTTTTGAGCATTTGCATCAACATAATCTTTAACTGGAATATTTAGTTCTTTTGCCTTCTGGTAAATCTTATTACCGTGCTCATCCGTACCCGCCTGAAAACGAACTATGTTACCTAGCATCTTTTGATAACGCGAACAAACATCCGCAAGGTAATAGTCCATCGCGTGTCCAGCGTGCGGTAAACCATTCAAATACGGAATCGCAGTAGTAATATAAATTTTTTCCATAAATATATTTTACAATATTTTTTACAATATTACAATAAACCTGGCACTTTCGAACGTACCAGGCTTATCATGATAAATGTTTGTATGTTTATAGCAAACCAGTTGCAAGCATTACTATAACAGCTACAAGAACGACCACTACCAAACCCGCCACTACACAAAGCAGAATCAAAGTAGATTTGTTCATTTTAGTCTTCGCCATCAAATTATCTAGGAAATTTGGTTTTTTGCCTGACGGAGTCTCTGGACCAGCTGTCATTGGATTTGCGCCAGGATTGGCTGGATCATTAAAGGCTACATTTTGTGGGGTAGCACCGCCTTGTGCAGGTACTGAAACTGCGCTACCAATAGAACCAGGTACTGGACCTGCCGCCTTGAGAGGCGCCTTTAATTCTTCTTCCACAGGATCCGGTGGTTTAGGACCTTCCGGAACTGTAATAGCAGTCGTATCGTCAATCACACCAGGATTTGTCGGCTGAGATTGAAACATTTGATTCATCGGAACTGTGCCAGCCTGAGCAGAAGCCGCGCCAGCTGGCGCTGACGCTGCACCAGGAGCTACCACTGGATTTACCGGTGGATTGAGAGCCGCGTTAGCAACATCAGGATTGACTGAAGCAGCCGGAGTTGCTCCATCTCCCATTACTGGACTAGCTGGGCTCGGAATCGGACTAGCAGGCGCCGCAGGAGCAGGAGCTGCAGGAGCCACCGAAGCCGCTGGAGCCGCTGGAGCTACTGGGGCTGGGCCAGCTGTTGGTCCAGTTGGAGCCGCAAGTTGTGTTGGTGTAGTATTTGTTGGATCCATTTCTTTTCCTTTATATTAATTGCTTATTTCTAATGCTTACTTATCATTATAACATTTTTTGAGAAAAATCAAACCTTAATAATTACCGATTTAATTGCATCTTTTAATACATTAATTGATTTCTGAAGTTCAATCCCCTCTTTTTCAGAAATTTGAAGATCTAATCGACGAATCACACCAGTTCTACCAACCACCGTAGGCCAGCCGAAGCATACACCAGAAAAGCTATCAAATGAAGAAACTGGTAAAATTCTCATTTCATCGTTAAAAATTGAATTAAGAATCTGAATCACACATGTAGCAATCCCGTAATACGTTGCGCCCTTCTTCTCAATTATAGTATAAGCTTCGTTTTTTACGAATTCAGAAATTCCGTCCCGCACATCGCCAGGAAGCATTTCTGCAATTTTTTGACCACCCGCATCAGCCAGCGACCAAAGCGTAAGTTCACTGTCGCCATGCTCACCCACTTGATAAGCATGTACGGATTTTGGATTGATATTTAAGTATCCAGATAACCTTTCTCGAAGTCTCGCCGAATCAAGTACAGTACCAGAGCCAATCACTCTCTCAGCCGGCAGACCAGAAAATTGCTGCGCAAAATACGTCATCACGTCCATTGGATTTGATACCATCAAAATAATTCCATCAAACCCACTAGCCATAATTTGTTGAATCATGTCTTTTAGAATATTGACGTTCTTATTTAAAAGTTCCATGCGCGTTTCACCTGGTTTCTGAGCAGCTCCCGCCGTAATCACCACCACATCGCAATCTTTTGCATCTTTGTAGGTGCCATTTGATATTTTTAAATGCGAAGGAGCGACCGCCAAAGCGTCGCGAAGATCCATCGCTTCGCCTTCTGCGTCTTCCGACACAATATCCGTCAAAATGATTTCATTTATTGCCGTTCTCTGGTTTAAAGCAGCAAATGCGATGCTTGCCCCAACGTTTCCAGTCCCGACAATCATGATTTTATTATTATCCATAATACATATTATACCATAAGCATCAAAAGTTAAGACCAATTATCCTAAATTAGGCAAATTTTTGCCTAGATTATTTAATTAAGTTTAAGCCTAAAAAGAAGCTAGAGACTCCAAGTAAAGTCTCAGCTCTTCTTTAACAAAATCATCAGAAACCTGTTCTAGCTCTTGCAAATACTTCGGCACTTGCCGTTCAAGTCTCTTTAGCCGATATTTTTCCCATTCTTCCATTTCTTTTTCATCAAGCGTATTAGGAAAATTTCGTCCCTTGTAATGAAGTAAAAGCTCAGGCAATCTCGGATCATCAAAATCCGGATGAAAATCCGCCAACTGTTTTTCGTCTGCGTTTCGCACCGCTTCAACTTTTATTCGGTCTTTGTCATTTAAGAATCCATCATAGAGCGCCTGTTCTGGTTCCACCGCCGGTGGAAACTCTGGTTTTTCCAAAAATTCCGCCCTGATTCTTTCTACAAATTCTGGATGCCGATTAAGGCTATCGAGATTCTCTTGTATCCTCTCCAGCGTCAAACCAATTTTTTCCCACCCATCACCTTTATTTAAAACCACGATTGGCGCCACCGCTGGGCATTTATTATAACAAAGCTCCTTTACAATGGGATAAAAACTCTTTTTCTCGCCATTTTCGCTTTCCTGACTCAGTAACTCATCAAGATTGTATCTTAAATCATAAACGAGCACATTGCCATTTTTAGCCGGCGCAATCGGCACCACCACGGTAGCCTTATTAAACTCGCTACTATATCTACCAGAAACATAAACTACTGGCCGAGACGCGTCCAAGTTTATCATATTCATCACCACCCGTTTGTTCCTGGCATCAAACAAAAATTTAAAAAGTTCCGGCTGTTTTTCTTTGATTAACTGCGCCACCGCAATTGTCGCATACACATCCGAAAGTGCATCATGCGCATGCTCGTGCGAAAGCCCATTTTCTTTGGTCAAATATTCGAGCCTATTACTAGCCTTTCCATTTTTATCAAATGGCCAATTAGTACCTTCTGGCCTAAGCGCTCGGGTCATTCTTACAACATCAAGCAAATCCCACCGACTTCTACCATCTTTCCATTCCCACTCATAGGGGTCATAAAAATTCCGCCAAAGCGTCGCTCGCATAAATTCATCGTCAAACCGCACGGTATTATATCCAACCGCACAAGTCCCCGGAGTAAAAATCTCATTCATGGCGATTTTACAAAATTCCGGCTCAGAAATTCCATCAGAAAGTGTACTCTGCGGAGTAATCCCTGTCACATTTATAGCCATCGGACTAGGCAAAGCGTCGTCTGAAATTTTCACCAAAATATTAACTGGGTCCCCGATAGGTTCAAGTTCCAAGGTCGTCCTTTGACCCGCAAATTGCATTAACCTATCTTCCCGCGACTTTAGCCCACTAGTCTCGAGATCATAAAAGAAAAAGGTCTGTTCCATATTATATATTATACTAGGTGGAAGGATTTGCGACTACTGCAAAGTTTATCACATTTTTGTAATCACCACTACGCTGTGTACTAGCTGCCGCCGCACCAATCTGCACGGTCGTTTGGAAAGTACCAGTATAACCACTGGCTGCAGTGCCAGCATCATCAGAAGTTTTGTTCAGAATAGTCTGGGTGCTTCTGTCAAGCGCTTTAAAACTCCCGGCATTTTTAATCTTGCAACCCCAGGTACCAGCAGTAAGTGCTGTAGCCCCATCAGTTGTCATAGAAAAGACATTATTAGCGTCCATTACTAGATTTGTCGTATTGTAAGTAGTGGCATTGCCTACGGTAGCAGACAAAGTGTATCCAGTAACGCTATTGGTAGCAACTGTAGCCACAACGTCATTACTGAGTTTGTTAGTACCAGGCGCCAAATCTGTAATAGTAAAAGCATTGGTGTCTAGTGTTAGAGACAAAGATGCATCAAAAGTAAATTCAACATCTGAGCTCTTTTGATATGTTACGACAGCGCTAGCATTATTAACCGCTACGACGCCGCCAAGGATTATTCCACAAGTTGTTATAATATGTTTGGCCTTCATAGTTCCATCATATCACGGTCTTTTTAAAAAAGCAATAACTTTTTGGATTTAAAAAGAAAAACCCCGGGCCAAGCCCGGGGCGATC
>JAFUAT010000006.1 GCA_017460625.1 Candidatus Saccharimonadota bacterium
AAGGCGATTTCTATAAAATGCTTGTAGCCTACGGTATGAATGGAAATAATTATTATGCTAATTCTAGTACTTCGCCAACTGGAGCTACTATTTACTCGGCAATTTCTAGCGGTACAGTGCCTAGTTTCTTGCTCGCCGGCTACTACGACGATAGTTCGTTCAACAATGGGGGCAGCTACGGCTACTATTGGTCGTCGTCGTCTGGCTCGTCGACTCTCGCCTATTACTTGTACTTCAGTTCGTCCCGCGTGAATTCGGCGAATAACTACGGTCGTCGTCGCGGATTCCCAGTGCGTTGTGTGCTGAGCGAGAGTTAGTTCTAGTTTTCCTAGTTCCCTCTCTCCACGTCTTCAAAACTGGAAAAATTACTTTGCGGATTTTCTGCACATCGTGTATAATAGGACTAATAAACGGGTAGAAACGCAAAATGGAAAAAACCGTTCTCTCAGATAAGGTGAGGGCAAAAGAAGAATACCTAGAACGCAAGCGTCGATTGCTCCAAATTGAAAAAAATAATTATTCCAAGGTGTACGTGATCAGGTCGTTTGACGGGTGGTATAAAATCTTTGGTAATTCGGCGTTGATATTGTCTCGGTATCTCATGCACAGAGTGGGGAGGCAGTATAAACTACACAAAGACAATGACTACATGGTGCGTGATAAAATCGGCAGTATTTCCATCCCGGAAAATTCGGTTGGCGAACTAAAGATGCGGATGGAGAGCGCAAAGTTGAGACTAGCGCGTGAATGGGAGAAAGGGTTGGAATTTGAACTCGGTGAAACAATCTCCAAAGAAGACATGGCGCAGATGCTCCATGAAGACGAAATTCTCACCGAGAAGGCGAATCAACTGGTGGTGCCGCATGCTATCATGCCAGAGCTAAAGATGCGAGTTGTCGAAATGGTACGAGTGGTGCACGAAGTGACTTCCAATCAGAAAGCGCTTTCTAAAATCGCGTTTCTTTCTGACATGGAAAGAAACGCGGTGGATATTGACATGATGACGGTGGCGCTGGGGCGAAGAAAAATAGAAATAGACACCTGTCTTGAAATGATACTTGAAAAACTCGAAACGATGTATGAATACGTAACGGTAATGTCGGATTTAGAGATGATGACGCCCAAAAAATATTGGGAAGTCTTGAAGAAGATACGCGACGTGGAAAGCCAAATTATGCGCGAAATGAAGAAACAGGCAATCAAAAAAGTTGAAAAAGAGCACGAAAAAGGAAAGGGACAAAATGCCAAGTCAAGAGGAAAAAAGAAAGAGAGTTCGGAATCTAAGGAACTTTCTAACTCAGATGAACGCCTATCATCCGCCGAAGAAAAAGAGACGGAATGATAGGAATTTTTTGAAACGTCTGCCTCAGCGAGATGAAGATTTGGAAAGCACCTTACTCGAGTGCTATATTATGGCAAGGCGTGGTAAAAGACGGACGGCGGACGAACATAAATTTGAAGTATATCTAGAAGAAAATTTGTCACAACTTGCACATGATATAATTAATCGACAGTGGAAACCAAGCCGGTCAAAAGCTTTTGTGACACATACGCCAGTAGATAGGGAAATTTTTGCCGCACAATTTAGAGATAGAATTGTACACCATTTATTATATGCGGTAGTAGCACCGTGGTGGGATAAGAGATTTATTTATGATTCCTATTCTTGCCGGGCAGAAAAAGGAACGGACTTTGGAATTAGCCGGATGCAAAGTTTTATGCGGAAGGCGAGCGAAAATGGCAAAAACAAGGCATACGTCTTAAAAGGAGATTTGTCTGGATACTTTATGAGCCTGGATAGAAAAAGATTATATGAAAAAGTGATGTGGGGGCTAAAGAAACAATTTCCGAATGGTGGGTGGCTGTATCGGCTTTGTAAATATTTGTGGCGCGAAGTGATTTTTGATGAACCGTGTTTTGGGGCTAGAATTGTTGGGAGTTTTAAGGATTGGGAATGTTTGCCCTATAACAAAACGTTGTTTCATCAACCTGATGGACGTGGAATTGTGATTGGAAATTTGACATCACAGCTCTTGTCGAATATTATGTTGAATGATTTTGACTGGTACGTGAAAAAGAAACTCGGTTTTGCTTTTTATGGACGGTATGTGGATGACTTTTTTATAGTGGTTCCTGAAAAAGAATTGACTCGGGCTAAAAAAGCGTTTTTCAATGAAATTCCTCTGAAGCTGAGCAGCATGGAACTAACTATGCATCCAAAAAAGATTTATATCCAAGAAGTGAAGAAAGGGTGCCCGTTTCTTGGGAAAGTGGTGCGACCGTTCGTCTTGACGCCAGGAAGAAGATATTTAAAGAATATGAAGATTGCGCTAAATGCCTACGTGGACGGCAAGACGGGGTTTGACACGGCGAAATCTTACATCGGGATGAGTAGAAATATGTCGGCTTATCTCGTGATTGATAAAACGATTGAACAGATTGAATCAAGAATTGGTTGAAGGTATACAAAATGCTCTGAAGAAATGGAGAGAGGGAACTAGGAAAACTAGAACTAACTCTCGCTCAGCACACAACGCACTGGGAATCCGTTACGACGATTGTTGTTATTCGCCGAATTCACGTTGGACGAATTGAAGTTCAAGTTATAGGCGTTAGTCGACGAGTTAGACGACGACGACCAATAGTTGCCGTTGCTGCCCCCATTGTTGAACGAACTATTGTTGTAGTTGCCGGCGAGCAAGAAACTAGGCACTCCAAACCACACGTGCGGATCCTAGGGGAACATTAGATTCTAAAAAATCATTATGAGTTTATCGGCGACTTTTTAGATGAATTGACTCAGGTTTTGCTCGACCTTGCGGGAGAGATTTTTTCTGAGAGTCCCCTACGTCTTCAGGGATATTTTTTATAAGGGGATTTTAAAGCAGCGATTTTTAGCTTGGCCCTAATGTTTTGCTCGCAATTTTTTAAAAAGATTTGGCGCTTGATTTCTTGATGCTCTTCCCTTAGTCTAAATATACCTTCTGGTATATATTATATATACTTAATCTCTGAAATGACAAAAATCGGGGTCTTAAGACCCCGATTTTGATTTGTTTGATTACTTATCTAGGTTTTTGGCGCTATATTTGGCTTTTCCAAATCCTAGTACTAAAAGTACGATTTCTGGGACGAAGATGATCCCCAGAGTGTAGCCGATGCCTTTACCAAAGGCTTTTGCCAGACGATGGGCCACGATGACATAGAAGACTATGCTGGTGATTATGCTTATAACTGCGGCGGCAATGAATGGAATGTAGTTGTTCCAATCGAGAGCGTTCAATTGCTCGGTGATGACTTCTTGGGATGCGGTGTAATCTATCGGGAGAGCGTTTACGCCCATCGCGATGCTACAAATGATGCTAATGCAAAGCGATGCCCAGAAAATGGCTTTTGAGCCTGCGATTTTATATAATATATACATGTCGTAGATTGGGATAAGGGATTTCCAACCTTTTTCGCCAGCTTTTTCGAAAAGACGCCACATGGCGATGATGAGAAGCACGCAGATAATGAGCCCCATGACGAAGAAGGTTCCGATGAATCCACCGGCAAAGGCAGCTTCCGCGGCTGTGAGATCGTTAATGTTTGATGTTGTTAAAGTATTCATATACTCCTTTCTACTTTTGTTATGGTTATTATATCATGGTTATGGTTTTTGTGTCAAAAAATGGGGATTTTGGGGTTCTTATGGTTCGTTTCTGGGGGTTTCTGTAAAAAACGTGAGAAAAATCACGTTTTTCCCGCAAAAAACGTGAGAAAAATCACGTTTTTCCCGCAAAAAACGTGAGAAAAATTGAAGAATGTGGTATAATATTAAGTATAAACAGGGGTCGCCATGTATAGAAAAGCAATTTTTGAGTTAGAAAGATGGAAAAATAGTTCGTCTCATAAGCCTTTAATCGTTAAGGGTGCACGTCAAGTGGGAAAAACTTGGCTGGTTAAGTTTTTTGGTGAAGAATATTTTGATAATCTTGTCTATATTAACTTCGATAAGGATGAGACCGCTAAGAATATTTTTAATTTAGATTATAATATCGAAAGAATTATTAGCCGTCTTGCTGCACATACGCATCAGGATATTTCGCCTGAGAAATCTTTGATTTTTCTTGATGAGGTTCAGGAGTGTCCGAAGGCTTTAGAGTCTTTAAAATATTTCGCCGAAGATCATCCGGAATATTTTGTGGTGGCTGCCGGTAGTTTGCTTGGTGTTTACATGAACGTGGATGGAGCTTTTCCAGTTGGGAAGGTTGATTTTGTAAATATTTATCCTTTGGATTTTTGTGAATTTTTGTATGCTTTAGGCGAAAAAGAAATTGCCAAAGCTATTTCTAACAAAGATTTTGAGTTTACTTTGCCTTTTCACGATAAGCTTATCGACCTTTATAAGACTTATCTCGTGACTGGCGGAATGCCGGCCGTTGTTAATAAGTATATCGAGACAAAAAGCTTTAACGAAGTGCGTAAGGAACAGGAATATCTTGTTGAAGCATATAATAGAGATTTCGGTAAGCACGCGCCGACTAATGAGATTCCAAGGATTATTGAGATATTTAATATTGTGCCAAATATTTTGGCTAAAGAAAATAAAAAATTTATGTTCGGCGCCATTAGAGAAGGAGCCAGAGCACGAGAGTATGAAGCGGCTCTGCTTTGGTTGGTAAATGCTGGAATTGTGACAAAGGTAACTTGTGCGAATAAGATTGCTTTGCCGATTTCTGCTTATTCTAATCATGATATTTTTAAATTATTCTATCTAGATGTGGGGCTGCTGGGATATATGGCGCGGCTTCGTCCGGAGACTATTTTTGCCGATGAGCCTTTTTTGAAAGAGTTTAAGGGGGCGATGGCTGAACAGTTTGTGTTTCAAGAGCTAATTTCACATGAGATAACGCCGTTTTATTATTCAAAAGACAATTCGCGCGTTGAGCTTGATTTCTTAGTGGATACTTCTGATGGGCCGACACCGATTGAAGTAAAATCTGGCGTGGCGCTTGCTAGCAAATCTTTTGCAGGTGTGATGAGAGAAAATGGTGAGCTAAAGCTTGGTTATAAGATTTCGTTGCTTCCTTATAAGGTAAATGACAGAATTGTAAATCTTCCGATTTATTTGACAGGTGAGATATAAAAATGGAGCCGCGAGTCGGACTTGAACCGACGACCTGCCGCTTACAAGGCGGCTGCTCTACCAACTGAGCTATCACGGCATAGGTTTATTATAGCACACCTTTTCAAATTATGCTATAATTTTGTTATGGAGATAATTTTAGGTGTTTTTGGGGGAATAATTGTTTTACTTTTAATAACAGTAATTGTTTTGATTCTGAAGAAAAAGCCAGAAGCGAAATCTGCTGACTATAAGCAAATGGAAGAGCGGTTGATTAGAATGGAAGGGGAGATTAGTAAACTTAATCCAGAGATTGACAGGAACTTTCGTGAGAATCGTAAGGAAATTGCGGAGAATTTGGAGCGACTTCAGAGTAGCAACGAAAAGAATCTATCACAACTTACGACTTCAAACGAGAAAAAACTCGAGGAGATGCGTGAAACGGTGGATGAGAAGTTAAAGGCTTCGGTGGAGAAACGGTTTAACGAAAGCTTTAAAGCGATTTCTGAGCAACTTTCAGAGGTTTATAAGGGGCTTGGCGAGATGAAGGGGCTGGCTAGCGGCGTCGGTGATTTAAAAAAGGTGATGGAAGGCGTAAAGACCCGAGGAATTTATGGTGAAGTGCAGCTTGGTGCGATTATTGAAGATGTTTTGTCAAAAAATCAATACGAAGAAAACATTATTACTAAAAGTGGTTCAAATGACCGTGTAGAATTTGCGGTGAAGATGCCGGGGAAGGAAACGGACGTGTTTTTGCCGATTGATTCGAAGTTCCCGGTGGAGAATTATTCGCGGCTGGTGGCGGCTTACGAAGAAGGCAATAAAACAGAGATAGCGGAATATCAAAAGGCGCTTTCATCCGACGTAAAAGAGCAAGCTAAGAAGATTTCGACAAAGTATCTTGACCCACCAAAAACGACGGATTTTGGGATGATGTTTGTGCCAACGGAGTCGCTTTATGCGGAAATTATCAGGATTCCGGGGCTTTCGGATGAAATACGGCAGAAATATAATATCGCGATTGCGTCGCCTTCGACTTTGCCGGTTATGCTTTCTGGACTTTTGATGGGCTTTCGTACGGTGGCGATTGAAAAACGTTCAGCTGAAGTGTGGCAAATTCTGGGCGCAGTGAAAGCGCAGTTCGGAAAATTTGGTGACCTCTTGGAAGGGGTACAAAAGAAATTGCAAGAATCGGCAAATAAGATTGAATCTGCCAAGACTACTTCTCGTCAAATTGAACGAAAATTAAAAGCCGTTGAAGAATTGCCAGAGGCTGATTCTGTTAAACTAATTGGCGAAGTGTAGGGCAACTTTAAAAGTATAATTTTAGAGTTTTAGAATCCACGGATTTTATTGAACGGGAAGAGGCGGAGAATGACTGGGCCGATAACTCGGCAATACGGAATCGTGCCGAGACCGTTCCTGGAGTCCCAAGAGTTGGAACCTTCACGGTTGTCGCCAGAAACGAAGAGCTCGCCTTCTGGGACGATGGTATCGACTTCGCCAGATGTGTATTCCTTTGGCCCTTCCATTTCGGAGACGCGCCAGTCTGTATCATAAATAAATCCATCTGGGTGTTCGTCATTATAAATCGTCATGACGCCGTCTTTTACGATGACGCGTTCGCCTGGAAAAGCAATGACGCGTTTGATAATGTATTGATCTGCGGCGCTTTCTGGGGCGGAGCAAGTCATAGGATTCTCGACGCCGGCGGCTTTGTAATCACGAACTGCCCGTTCGTTTTCGTTCATAAAAACGATGATTTGCCCGCGCTCGGGGACGTATTCTTGACCTAAAAAGTGAGCCCAAGATACGGCGGCGCGATTTACGATGACGCGGTCGTCGTTTTCTAAAGTGTTTTCCATGCTTGAGCCGACTACATTATAAGAGCGATAAATATAAGTGTTTAAAAAGACAGTACAGAGAACAATCGCCACAACAAACGCAGCTAAGCTTATCAAATCTTTGGCGATTGGATGTTTTTGAAAAAATGTTGGCTCCATTTCTTCATTATAGCACACTGCGCTTTTGATTTTGTAATTTTAAGTTTCTTTTAATATTTCTGATATAATATATAAGTATGGCAGACTATGTATTAGCAAGAAAATCTAGAAATATCGCATCTAGTGCGGTACATGTACTTCTAAATATTTTGCTCGGGATGGGTGCAGTGCTTCTGACGGTCTTTAGTGCAAATCCGGCGCTTGGGATTGTGCTTGTCACGATGTCTAAATGGCGAGTTTTTGCGGTGAGGAGCCGGTATCTTTGGATTAATATCAAGGCAAATCTGGTGGATTATATTGTGGGTTTGTCGGTTGTGCTGTTGTCGTTTTACGCGGGGAGTTCGCTTCTTCCTGTCCATATAGTTTTGATGATTCTTTATGTTGTGTGGCTACTTTTTATTAAACCGATGTCATCTGAGAACGCTACGCAGATTCAATCGCTTGTGGCGGTTTTTCTCGGGATTTCGGCGACTACGATTATGTCGGCGGGGCTAAATTCGGTGGTGGCAACTTTACTAGCGTTTCTTGTAGGCTATGCCGCGAGCCGGCATGTTTTGGTGCAAACGGAAGCGGAAGATTTTACTTTGACGACGCTTGTTTGTGGGCTGGTTTTTGCTGAGATCGCGTGGCTGTGTCATTCCTGGGCGATTATTTATAGTTTTGGTGAGAGCGGGATTCGGATTCCGCAGGCGGCGATTATCTTGACGATTTTTGCTTTCGTTTATAATTATGCTAGGCAGGCGATGGTGCGCTACCGAGAAGATTTTCGGTTTAGAAACATTGCTGGGCCGGTGATTTTTGCGATAATTCTGATTGGCATTGTGGTGATTTTCTTTAGTAAACCAGCGTTTAATATATATTAATAATAGAAAGGGTGAAAATGGAAGAAGAAAAAAATAAAACTAACGAAAGCGTAAAAGCTTCAGAAGCTGAAAAAGTTGAGAAGGCTGAAAAGGTTGAAGATACTGAGAAGACCGAGAAGGGCTGCGGCTCTAACAAGGCAGCGATTTGTCTTGCATCCGTAGCGCTCGTGGCGGCGGTTACGAGTTCGGTGTTTTCGGTGCTGAGTTATCAAAAATCTTCTACGCCCCTAACCTTCCTTAGCTCTGGCTCGGATGGGAATTCGGCGAATTTTACGGAAGGCTCGATTGCGGACGTGGTAAATCGCTTGTCATCTAGTGTGGTTTCGATTTTAACTTCGGTAAAATCTACTAGCTATTTCGGTAGAAGCGTTGAATCACAGGCGGCTGGTACTGGTGTGATTGTGACGGAAGATGGCTATGTTTTGACTAATAAACATGTGATCGAAGGGGCTTCTAGTATCTCTGTGGTGCTTGATGATGGTACTACTTATAAAGATGTAAAGGTTGCGGCGGTTGATTCTTTGAATGACGTTGCGTTTCTAAAGATTAACGATGTTTCTGGCTTAAAGCCGGCAACGCTTGGCGATTCAAAGACGATTACCGTTGGCCAGCAGGTGGTAGCGATTGGTAATGCGCTTGGGCAGTATCAAAACAGCGTGACCTCTGGTGTGGTTTCTGGAACTGGTCGGTCGCTCACGGCTACTGATTCTACTGGAACGATGAGTGAAAATCTTTCTGACATGATCCAGACCGATGCGGCAATTAATTCTGGTAATTCGGGCGGTCCACTCATTAATGCTGCTGGTGAGGTAATTGGTATCAATACTGCGACTTCATCTTCGGCTGAGAATATGGGTTTTGCGATTCCAATTGCCGCCGTGAAGGGCATGCTCTCACAGCTTAAGGATAAAGGTTCGGCAGAGCGGGCATACCTTGGTGTTTACACGGTGGAAATTACCGCTGATACGGCAAAGACTTATAATTTGCCAGTTTCTGCTGGTGCTTATCTTTATGCTTCTGGTGGCACGTATTCAGCAATTGTCGCTGATAGTCCGGCGAGCAAGGCGGGGCTAAAGGATAAAGACATTATCACGGCTGTGAACGGAGCGAAGATTGGCGCGGCCGGCTCGCTTTCTACACTGATTGGAGAGTACAAGCCTGGTGATACTGTACAGCTTGCGGTTATTCGTGACGGAAAAGAAATTGCCATTAACGTGACGCTTGAGGGATACAAAGAGAAGTAATTTTAAGCCTACTTTAACGCAGGCTTAGAGTTATAATAAAGCCGTTTTCTTCTATTAAACTATATTTTGATTTTGCGTAATCGATTATTTGTTTGTGCTGAGATGGGTCGGCTTCGAGAATAAGATATTTTGAAGTGGCGGTGTCGATTAGTTCTTTGATCAGTTTTAAACCACCATCTTCTGCAAAAAGGGCGATTTCTGGTTCTTTTGACAAAGAATCTAAATCTAGCCAATCCCAAGTTTTGTCTACATATGGCAAATTTGCTACAATTATATCAGGGGTTATATTGACATTTTTGAGTAAATGTGATATAATGGTAGTTATAGGCGCTTGATGTATTTCGGCGTTTTTTCTTGCTATTTTTAGGGCTTTTTCGGATATATCTGATGCGTAGATTTCTACGTCTTTTAAAAGTTTTTTCAGTGTGATGGCGATGCAGCCAGAGCTGGTGCCGACATCTAGAATTTTTATGCCTTTGGGGTTTAGTTTCGCGGGAGTTGGTTTTACGCCGGGCAGGATTGGTCTTCCTACTAATTTTAAAACTTCATCTATGATTTGCTCCGTCTCGGGGCGGGGAATTAAAACATTTTCATCGACTATAAAATCATTTCCGTAGAAATTGACGGTTTTATTTGGCGAGTTCTCTTTCATGTTTAATAAGCTCCGCAATGATGTCTTCGATGTCGCCATCCATGGCGGCGCTGATGTTGCTACGGTTAAAATGAATTCGGTGGTCGGTGATACGATCTTGTGGGAAATTGTAGGTGCGGATTTTTTCGGAGCGGTCTCCTGTGCCAATGAGAGATTTCCGGGCAATGGAAGCGTTTTTTAGTTCTTCTTCTTTTTTCTTTTCGAGAAGGCGCGTGCGTAAAATATTCATGGCTTTGACGCGGTTTTGCTGTTGACTTCTTTCGTCTTGCATGGCTACGACGATGCCAGTAGGTAAGTGAGTAATACGAACGGCTGAGTCGGTAGTATTGACGCCTTGACCGCCATGACCGCCAGAACGATAGATGTCTATTCTAAGGTCTTCTTGCTTGATTTCTAGGTCTTCTTCGGATGCTTCTGGCAAAACTGCAACGGTTGCCGTAGAAGTATGAATCCGACCTTGAGATTCGGTAACGGGAACGCGTTGGACGCGGTGTACGCCGCCTTCGAATTTAAGCTGGCCGTAGGCGTTATCACCGCTAATTTTGAAAATTACTTCTTTCATGCCGCCGGCTTCGTTTTCGTTTTTGGACATTAGCTCGGATTTTAGATTATGATTTTCAGCGTATTTTAAATACATGCGGTAGAGTTCGCCGGCAAAAAGGGAAGCTTCGTCGCCACCGGCACCAGCGCGAATTTCGATGATGGCTGGCTTGTCATCAGTGGGGTCATGCGGAGTTAGAAGTTCTTCTAACTTTTCTTCGTTTGACTTGATTAATGATTCAAGGGTCTTTATGTCTTCTTTAGCAATTTCACCAAGCTCTGGGTCTGATTCCAAGGTTCTAGCTTCTGATAAGTTGGTTTTTTCTTTTTCGATTTCTAGAGATAGATCGACGATTTCTTTAAGAAGGGTGGCGCGCTTTGACTTGGCCGCAAAATCTGGGTGTGTATAAGCGTCTGGGGATGACAAGAAATCTTCTATCTCCTTCATCTCAGCTTTTATTTTTGATAAATCCATGCTATAATTATAACATATTTTTGGACCCTTAGCTCAGTTGGCTAGAGCGTACGATTCACATTCGTGAGGTCACAAGTTCGAATCTTGTAGGGTCCACCATCAATAAGGAGAATTATGAAAAAAGCTACACCAATTATCTGGGGGATCGCAATAATTGCGCTCGGCGTTATTTTCGCTGGTAATGCATTAAATTTATTTAATATCGACCTATTTTTTAAAGGTTGGTGGACTCTTTTTATAATTATCCCAAGTGTGTATGATATTTTTACTGAAGACCATAAGGTTGGTTCGTTTTTCTTTTTGTCCGTAGGTGTGGTGCTACTTCTAGCTGCGCAAGAAGTTTTCACTTACGAAGTAGCCTGGAAGGTGATTTTGGCTATCTTGCTAGTACTAATCGGCGCTTCCATCATCTTTAAGAGTCTCTTTAAAAGCAAAGGTAGTAAAGAAGTCGACAAAAAGGTAAAGGCCTTAAAGGATGACTAATTGAGTCTCCTTTGGTATTGTTGTAATTTTTACTTTTTTAGCATAAAAGCCTTGAAAATACTATATTTAGTGTGTTAGAATATTATTAAGACGCTAAATATGGGGGTTAGGTGCATATCAATATCAAAGGAGGAAGATGTTCAAGAAAATCAAAAAACGTGATGGGAAGATAGTAAATTTCAACCCTGATAAAATTGCTGATGCTATCGCTAAAGCGGGTGCGGCGACCGAAGAATTTAAGGTAGATAGAGCTAATGCTCTCACAGAGAAGGTACTAAAAAGAGCCGAGGAAGAATTAAAGACTCGGACGCCTTCAGTTGAGCAAATTCAGGATATCGTGGAAGACGTTTTGATGGAGTCTTCTTTTAAACGAACTGCCAGAGAATACATTAGATTTCGTCAAGAGCGCTCCAGAGTGCGCGAGGCTAAGTCTGACCTAATGAACATCTATAAGACCATTTCTCACGCCGATGCGAGTGAAGATTCTGATGTAAAACGTTCAAATGCCAACGTTGATGGTAACTCTGCCATGGGTAAAATGCTTCAGTTTGGTGCGGAAGGGTCTAAAGTTTTTGCAAAAACCTTGTTGCTACGTCCAGATATTGCCGCGGCACATGATAATGGCGATATTCACATTCACGATCTTGATTTTTATGCTACTGGTACGCTCACTTGCTGTCAGTCTGATCCTTTTGTGCTTTTTGAAAATGGTGGGTTTAATACTGGCCACGGGCATCTTAGAACACCAAATTCGATTGGCTCCTATGGGGCACTAGCGGCGATTTTGCTCCAAGCAAACCAAAACGAGCAACACGGTGGGCAGTCGATTCCTAACTTTGATTATGCGATGGCTCCGGGGGTAAATAAATCTTTTAGAAAAGCTCTGAAACGCAATCTCGAAAAGTACAATAAATTTTCTGGTAAGAAGCTCGATCTAGAAGTTAAAGACAAATATAATTACGGTGACGATGCTAAATTAGTTAAGGAAAAATGGCCGCAAGAAATTATCGATGCATCAAACGAAGACGTGGAGCGGGAAACGCTTCAGGCGATGGAAGGATTTATTCATAATTTGAACACGATGCATTCTCGTGCTGGGGCACAGGTGCCTTTTACTTCTATTAACTTTGGAACGGACACAACTCCGGCGGGGCGACTAGTTTCTAAGTATTTACTCCAAGCGACCGAAAATGGTCTTGGCAAGGGTGAAACACCGATTTTCCCGATTTCTATTTTCAAAGTAAAGTCTGGTGTAAATTACGAGCCAGGTGATCCGAACTACGATTTATTTAAGAAATCAATGGAAGTGTCGGCAAAGCGTTTATTCCCGAATTTCTGTTTTATCGATGCACCATTTAATTTGAAATATTATAAAAAGGGCGACTATAGAACAGAGATTGCGACTATGGGTTGTAGGACGAGAGTATTTTCTAGTGTGTTTCCAGAGTCTGATGGTATCGTAACTGGGCGCGGTAACTGTTCATTTACGACTATTAATTTAGTTAGAATTGGTATCAAACATGGTATTTGTTTGAAAGAGCGAAAAGAAGCGGACTGGGATGGATTTTATAAAGAACTCGACGAAAAGATGGAACTAGTAAAAGACGAGCTACTTGAGAGATTTGAATTTCAAGCAAATCAGCACGTTCGTAATTTCCCGTTCTTGATGGGGCAAGGAAACTGGTTTGGTTCAGAGAAACTAGGCCCAAACGATACTTTAAGAGAAGTCATTAAGCACGGTACGCTCTCGATTGGGTTTATTGGACTTGCTGAGACTCTAGTTGCGATGGTTGGCAAGCATCATGGTGAAGATGCCGACGCTAGAGAACTAGGGCTTGATATTATTACTCATATGCGTGAAAAGTGTGACGAATATACAAAGAAATATCATCTGAACTTTTCAGTTTTGGCTACTCCGGCCGAAGGGATTGCAGGGCGCTTTACAAAAATTGATCGAAAAGAATTCGGCAAGATTAAGGGTGTAACTGATAGGGATTTTTATACAAATTCCTTCCATGTGCCAGTTTACTATCCAATTTCAGCTTTTGAGAAAATTGAGATAGAGGCTCCGTATCATGATTTGTGTAACGCTGGACATATCACTTATATTGAGCTTGATGGTGACCCTTCACAGAATTTGCCAGCCTTTGAAGCGGTGATTCGAAAGATGCATGATGAAGGTATTGGCTATGGTTCTGTAAATCATCCGGTAGATCGCGATCCAGTTTGTGGATTCTCTGGTATAATTAAAGGTGAAAGATGTCCGCATTGCGGAAGATTAGAAGGAGATGTGAGTTTTGAAAGACTGGAACAGTGTTGTAATAAATAACATAAAAAACGCTCCGCAGCCGCCAGACGGAATGATTCGCTTATCTGGACCTTTAGAGCATGACAATATCGTAAACGGCGATGGATTAAGGGCGGTACTCTGGACGCAGGGTTGCCCGAACCATTGTCCTGGTTGTCAAAATCCGGAAACTTGGGACTATGAATCTGGGTTTCTCGTCAGTATTGATGAAGTAATGGAGCGCCTGTCAAAATTCCGCGGACAGACTGGTATTACGTTCTGTGGGGGTGAACCTTTTGTCCAACCGGGAGCTTGTAAGGCGATCGCAGACAGAGTGCGAAAAGAATTCAATTGGGATGTTTGGAGTTTTTCTGGTTTTACTTATGAACAGATAAAAGAAGCTGGTGGAGATGCATGGGAATTTTTGAAGTCTCTTGATGCTTTGATTGACGGACCGTTTATATTATCACAAAAGGATCTGACACTAAAATTTCGTGGTTCTAAAAATCAGAGACTACTCCGTTTAGAATATCCTACTGGGAAAATATTATCAATTGAGTAAAGGAGCAAAAATGGCAAATAATTTCACCGTTTCGCCAATGAAACAAGTGATAAATTTAAAACCTGGAGAAGAATATCAGGGGTATGTTTTGGTGGCTAACCCTTCTAGTTCGTCATCTGATTTTTCATTTGAAGCTAGTATTAACCCATTTTCGGTCTCTGGTGATGACTATAAAACCGATTTTAGTTATAAATCTGACTGGTCTAGAATTGTTGATTGGATGAAACTAGAAGACAGCGAAGGCACGCTTTCGCCAAATGATACCATGCGGATTAAATACACGATTAATGTACCAACGGATGCCCCAGCTGGTGGTCAATATGCAATGATTGGGATTTCGAGTAAACCTTCAAATGAATCGGGTGTTTCGGATGTGTTTAGAGTAGGTAGTTTGATTTACGCTTTTGTTGAAGGCGTGACAAAGCGCGAAGGTCATATTCTTGAAAATAAGATTCCGGGGTTTGTGGCTTCTGGAAAACCGACGGTTCAGGTTAAAGTTGAAAATAATGGTAACGTTCACGAAACTTTAACGACCAAAATTACCGTAAAAAATGTTTTCACAGGCAAGGAAGAAGCGATCTCAACAGAAGGTGACTCGATTTATGAGTCGATTATTATGCCAGAGAGCACTAGGGTTGTTTCCCGTACCCTTGAAAATTTGCCTGAGCTTGGCATTTATCAAGTTTCGCAGGATGTGTCATATATGGGTGACGAATCTCTTATTAGTAGTGTGATGATTCTTTGTCCAATTTGGTTTATTATTCTTGTTTTTGCAACGATTATTTCAATTGTTGGAATGGTTTGCTACGGCCTTCATCTCAAAAAGAAGAAAAAAGCACGAATTCTTCGTGAAAAGTCCGTGCAAGATTCAAAAGAAGATGAATAAAGGTATTGCTTTTTTAAAATACTAATGCTAAAATTAATTTATAAATATGGTCTACATTATGAATAACAAATTAAAACATCTACCAATCGGAATATTAACTTTAACTACTGTGGTTAGTGGCGTGGCTTTATCTGCTCCTGGCGCGTTTGCTGAATCTTCAGCTAATGCTACGGTGACTGTAGGTGATGCATGTACATTTGCTATTACCTCAAATACCACAACTCTTTCAAGTATCGTGCCAGGTAGCGTTGTAAATACTGAAAGCGATACATCTCGCAATGGTATTTTTGACACTACCTGTAATAACCCAAATGGCTTTAAGATTCAGGCTATTGGTTATACTAACTCTACAGAAGGCTCTACTGTGATGAGTAGTTCTACAACTGGCTTATCAATTGCGACTGGACTTAATACCACTGGTAATACTTCTAGCTGGGCTTTTAAGGTAACAAATGCTACTGGTTCGGCCGGTGTTGCGATTGATTCCGACTATGCTTCGAGGGGTGCTAGCGATGATCTTTACCGTGTGATTCCATCAACAGCTGATGATTTAGTTACTTATACTGGTTCATCTTCAGCTGTTGTTACTGGTACGCTTAGAACTGATTATCGAGTTTATGTGTCTGCTAGCCAGGCGGCTGGCACCTACACCGGTGCGGTGCGATATACAATCGTGACATTGTAAGATCGTTTTGTAGACTAAATTCTTTTAAGCCCGCGTCAAAAGCGGGCTTTTTGTGCTATACTATATATAATATATGGTGTATTTAGATTATGCGGCGACTACGCCGATTTTACCTGAAGTAAGCAAAGCGATGAGAAAAGCGGAAACTTTGTTTTTTGCAAACGCATCGGCACTTCATACTCCTGGACATTTGTCTCGTAATGAAATTGAAGAGTGTCGCGCGATATTGGCAGAAATGATTGGGGCGGACCCTGACGAAATTATTTTTACTTCGGGAGCGAGCGAATCGAACAACACCGTGGTGAGAACTTTTGAAGGGCACAAAATTATCACTTCTCCGCTTGAGCACCATTCGGTTATAGAAGCGGCAAAGGTGTATGGTGGAGACAAAACTCCTACGCTTTATTCTTTTATGCTTGCAAACAACGAAACGGGTGAGATTTTGGAATTGCCTAAGAAAAAACCTAATTCGTTTTACCATTCTGATTTAACTCAAGTGCTTGGCAAGATTCCGATTGATGTTAAAAAGTTAGGACTAGATTATGCGACATTTTCGGCGCATAAAATTGGTGGGCCAATCGGCGTTGGGGCTTTGTATGTCAAAAAAGATGCGCCATTTAAACCACTAATAATCGGTGGTTTACAGGAAAACAAACGGCGCGGTGGGACTTATAATACCGTTTCTATAGTTGGTTTTAAAGAGGCTTTAAAATACGCTCGAGATAATTGTATCTGGGAAAAATATGATACAGATGTTCGGAAGCTAAGAGATGCTCTTGCAAAAAGGATTTTAAAGGAGATACCAGGGAGTAGCTTGAACACGGATATAACCCCTGGTGCATCCTTGCCAAATATTCTGAATGCGTCGTTTAAGGCGGCGGAAGGTGAATCGATTCAGCTGTATTTAGATGCAGAAGGCATAATTGTCTCGACTGGCTCGGCATGTGCGGCTGGAGATATTAAGCCATCACATGTGCTTATGGCAAAGACTGGCGATGCGGAAGTAGCACATTCGTCAATTAGGTTTTCTTTTGGGCCAGAGAACACGATGGCTGACGTTGAGAAAACTATGACAGTCTTGCCTGGTGTTATTGATAGATTGCAAAAAATAAGTACTATCGGTCAGTAGAAGAGAAACGCTAAGCGCGCCCTTCGGGCACGCTCCGGGCCGCTCTGGCCGAGTCTTTATGTCCCTTAGGACGACTTAGCGTTTCTCTTCTACTGTACGATACTTTTCGATTGCGTCTTTTAAGGCGTCGTGGCCTAGGATGGAGCAATGAAATTTGTGTTTAGGCAGGGTACCAAGATAATCGTCGATATCTTTGGCGGTGATTTTTAGTGCATCGTCTAGAGTTTTTCCCTTGGCTATCTCAGAGAGAGCAGAAGTAGATGCTATAGCCGAAGCACAGCCATAAGTCTTCCACCGGATGTCTTTTATGGTGTCGGTTTTTTTATCAACTTTGATATACATTTTCATTTGATCACCGCAGATAGGGTTGCCGACTAAGCCAACGGCGTCATATTTGAAATTGGACTCATCGCCCATTAAAAAATTCCGAGGATTTAAGAAATGATCCTTTACAATGTCTGAATATACCCAATCTTGGCTCTCCATAGCTATATTTTATCACAAAAATGCTATAATAAGTGTATGAAGATAGCGATTTTAGGTGCAGGGGCGTTTGGTACGGCGCTCGGCGAGATTTTGGCCGGTAAAGGCTATGACATTGATTATTACGATTCAAAGCTAGAACGTGAGAGCCTTGCTCATGTGCTTTCAGATACAAAATATATTGTGCTTGCGGTGCCTTCGATGGCGGCGCCGTATCTTTTGCCGTATTTGCCAACAGAAAAGCCATTAGTTGTTACTACAAAAGGTTTTTTGGACGAGCATAACTTCCGTAATTTTAAGGATTACATGATACTTAGCGGTCCTGGATTTGCAGCCGATATTAAAGCGCATAAACCTACACTTTTAACTGCTACAGATGAGAGAATCAAGGATTTGTTTGAGACTGAATATTTAAGCTTTGATTATACGCCTGACAAAAAAGGCGTTTTGATGTGTGGGGCACTTAAAAATATCTATGCGCTTTATGCTGGATTTCTAGATTTGAAACCAGGAGATGTGGCACACGAAAAATATTTAACAGATGTGGCGGAAGAAATGAAGGCGCTTCTTATAGTTAACGGGGCGGATGGTAAAACCGTGGATTTGTCTTGTGGCAAGGGCGATTTAAGGCTAACTTGTGACTATCCTTCTCGAAATTACGAGTTTGGACAGATTCTGAGAGAGAATTCATCTGCCCATCCAGAAAAGACTGTGGAAGGGTTGACTGCGCTGTCTAAAGTTAAACGTGGCGAAATAATTGTCCCTGAAACTGCGTTAATTCTTCGTAAATTGATGACCACCAGTGATGACTGGAATTCAGGAGAAAAGTAATGGGTTTAAATGAGCGTCAAAAACAAGCTGTCGAATATTTATCTGGGCCGCTTCTAGTTCTAGCTGGGCCTGGTACAGGCAAAACTCAGCTTTTATCTCATAAAGTAAAATATATTTTAGAAAATACCGATACCGGTCCAGAAAATATTCTCTGCCTTACTTTTACTGAGTCGGGCGCGTCAAATATGCGCGAGCGTCTCAAATCTTTGATAGGCAAGGAGTCAGTAAAAGTAAATGTAGATACTTACCATGCTTTTGGACAAAACATTTTGGCGCAATATAAAAATTTTTCCGCTGACTATACTAGAAGATTGGAATCGCCAGTTGATGAAGTTGCTCAGTATAAAATTGTAAAATCTTTGCAAGCAGATTTGCCTGCTACAGATATTCTGGCGGGGGATAACGTAAAAGATATCATCAGTGTTATTTCCGAGGCAAAATCAGCTGGGCTCAGTGGAGAAGATTTGGAGAAAATTGCAAAACAAAACATCGAAGATTCTGAAGTTTTAACTAGCGCAATTTCGCCTCTACTTCTAAATATCGTTCCGAGAGCTTTTAAAGAATCTTATGAAAATGCTTACCTTCCAATTTATGAGATTTTGAAGGATTATATAGAAACTGCGCCGATTTTGAAGAATATTGAGCGTTCTATTACTGGAATGGCTAGAGAACTAAAAACTGCTATTTCAGAGGCTGAATCGACGAAGAAAATCACGCCGCTTTCGGGTTGGAAGAATGCATATTTTGAAAAGGACGGGGATGGGAATTTTCGCTTGAACGATCGGATTGCCAATAAAAAGCTTAAATCTGTTGCTGTAATTATGCAAAAATACCAAAAGTATTTAGAAGAAAATGGATTATTTGACTTTGATGATATGATTATGGAGGCCTTGAGAGCCTTAAAAGAAGACAAAGCATTTCTAGAGACTTTGCAGGAAAAATATCAGTTTATTATGCTCGACGAGTTTCAGGATACTAATCCGGTGCAGTTTGCAATTATTAAGGAACTGACTAATTATGAAAAGCCGCTAATTATGGCGGTCGGTGACGATGACCAAGCGATTTATGAATTTCAGGGAGCAATGGCGACGAATTTGTCGGAATTTCAAAAACATTATGGGGCGGAGACTTTGGTTTTGACTGAGAACTATCGTAGCACGCAGGAGATTTTGGATTTTTCTAGATGTGTGATTGAGCAGGCGCCAAACCGATTTTTGAATGATAAAAAACTAATTGCTAAGCATAAAAATCCGACCAGGTCTCAGATTTTTAGATTTGAATTTTTGTCTTCTGACCAAGAATATAGTTTTATAGCTGAGAAAATCGCCGAGCTGGTTCATTCAGGAATTAGTCAAAATGAAATTGCAATCATTTCTTCGAAACATAAATATTTTATGCCACTTCTTACTTTTCTAAAAGAATACCCTGAGATTAAAATTGCCTACGAAAGACGCGATAATTTGTTAGAAGACGCTAAAATGCATGAGATTATTACGATTTTAAGATTGGCTCAGGAGATCGCAAGTGAGAAAAAACCAACAGTGTCGATTTTGGAGATTTTGTCTTATCCATGGCTCAATGTGCCAACGCTCGAAGCAATTAGACTTGTTGGAAATGCTAGAGATGCGCATAAGAGCGTATTTGAATACCTTTTGAATCTTGACGATATGTCTGACTCGCTTCGAGATGCGGTTGATTTTATTGCTAAGCTGTCCCAAATGGCTTTAAATGAGCCGCTTGAAAATGTGATTCAGACAGTCGCTAATAAAATGCAGATTGAAAATCTTGACCCGGTAGAAATGTTTAGATTTTATGAAAATTTGGCGGCTTTAAGAGCAAAACTAATAAAATATGCTGGAGAGAAACCACTTAGGGTTCTTGACCTGATTGAACTTGCCGATGATTATACTGCTGCAGGGATGCAGCTTACAATGCACAGCCCTTATAGAGATGCAGACGAAGCGGTGCAGGTTCTATCTGCTCATAAAGCAAAGGGACTTGAGTTCGAATACGTGTTTATTATTTCGGCTGACCATATGTGTTGGGGTAAGGGGAAGGGCAATAACAATCTACTTAGTTTACCAAAGAATTTGGTGCAAATCCGCCACACGGGCGTTTCTGATGGCGAGCAAATCCGACTTCTCTACGTGGCGCTTACTCGAGCAAAGCAAACGCTTTTTATTACCAATTCGCTGCATGATTTTGCGGGGAAAGCACCAGATAGGCTAGAGTATTTTGATGAGAAGATTGAGAAGCTAGACAATAACCGAGAGATTGTTTCTTCGCCGTTTTTGCCTACAAAAGTTGTTGAGACGCGCTACTTGGTTTCTATAACTGATAAAAATTTAACTCGCGGTCTTAAAAATTATTTGACGACATTTGCGGGCAATTCTTTAGACTTAAGAAGCGTATATAAAGAACGAGTAAAAAATTATCGAATGTCCGCCTCGTCTCTTACGTCTTTTATCGACATTGTAAATGCTGGTCCACAGGATTTCTTTAGAAACTACATTCTGCGGGCAGAAATGCAGCCAGAAGACGAGTCACTAGCGCTTGGAAATTTAATGCATGCGACTTTTGAACAGGTGACAAATAGTGGTATGTCTGACGCGGCGGCGGTAGAATATTATCTTTCTGAGCTAGAAAAAAGAGATTTGCCCGAAAATTTAAAATCACGAATTCGCGAAAAAGGTCCTTTAGAGTTAAAAATAGCGCTTTCTGCTTTTTCGAATGTAATTCGTAAGGGGAAAGCGGAAGTAGATTTTTCTTTTGAGCATTTAAACATTGGCGGAGTACCTGTGACGGGCAAAATTGACCATATTGTGGTTAATGAAGAACAAAAAACTATTGAAATTTTTGATTTTAAGACTGGAAAGTATCATAAGGAACGCTGGGCTTCGCATCCAACCCTATACAAATACATGCTACAGCTTGGCTTTTATAAATTACTTTTAAATAATTCACCGACTTATGCTAAATATAAGGTAGAAAAGGCGCATATCTTGTTTGTGCGACCAGATAATGACGGCGAAGTATATGATAAGGTTTATGAGTTTGATTTTGACGCCGAAAAAGAGCTTTTAGAACTTATGCAGGCTGTTTTTGCGGAAATTTCTTCGCTCCGGTTTATGGATGACCCAGAAATATTTATACCGGCAAGTAAAGACTACAAAATTAAAGATATTAAAGATTTCATCGCGCTTTTGCTTGCAAAAAATCCCCAATGATAGTAAAATATGTTGATAGTACCTTAAAATGATTTTTTGAAAGGAGGTGATAATATGCGTCCGAGATTTAGAGTCCCGGTAAGGTGTATTAATTTTCCTTGCCCGAGATGTGGCAAAGTGTTCCTGACACAGATGCAGCTTGCAATACATGTTATATCTTGTGGTTCATAGGTTACACCTTTGCTATTTTTACACAGAACTATTAACGGCCGTTTCAGAAAATCATATTTCACTAGAGCCCCAGCACTATCCGGGGCTCTTTTAATTTTACCCTTGAAAGTTATAAAGATTTGTGGTAAAATAGGTATAATTATGGCAAAGAAGAATAATACAAAGCGTAAACTTGTCGGGCTAGTTTCGGAAGAATCTGGTGTTAGAGCTTATTATACAAAGAAGAACACTATGAATACCCCAGATAAGCTAAGTCTTAGAAAGTACGATCCAGTGCTTAGAAAGCATGTTGTATTTACGGAGACTAAGAAAAATCTTGGCCGAAACGAAGTCAAGGAAAAGAAGCGTTAAACCAAACACCTGCAGAATATGCAGGTGTTTTTTGGTCTATATATTATATAGTGTGTTTATCTTTCTTTTAGTTTTAGACGGTAAGCGATATCTCTCAGGACGTTCATAAAATACATGTATGATTCGTATGGAGAGGCATAGGCCGAAAAGTAAGCGTGGACGTCGCCATCGTGCCAGTATTTGGTGCACATAGAATATGGATGATCGGAGGTGGTGAGATAGCGCCAATCGGAAATTATTTTTTCGTCTTTAGTGTCTAAAATTCGGGTTCTTAGCGCGTATAGTTCTTTCATGGCACTTTCTTGCATTGGATTAGAAAGCCAGGCTGATAAATCGCGCTCGGTATCAGCCCAAGTGACGGTGCTTGGCATTGAGATTTCGCCGTCTGGAGCGGAAAGGTTAGCTGCTTCTGAAACAGTTACGAATTTGTTTTCGTATTCTTTTAGCCACGATTCTATCAGTTTATCCATAAATTCAAAAATACCTGTATCGACCCATTGATGTTCGCCAAAAGTTTCAAAATCCATGAATAGATTGATAAGATTGCCCTGAAGGCAGTCCATATCTAGCCAATTTTGGTATTTTTTGACGGTCAAAGGAAATTCTTTCCAACTTCGGTCGGAAAAACGAAAGGCGATGTCATCGGATAAACGGTAGTTTTTTAGAAGAAGTTTTAGATTGTTGCAACCAGTCGGGCGATAAACGTAATTTGGGCTTTTGCCGTTTAAAATTTTGTCCCAACCTTCAGCAAGGATAACATCATAGCCCTTTTCTTCGGCCCAGTGAGCTAACTCGTCATTGTAGGCTAGCTCGGTATTTCTAAAGGCTTTTGGAGTGACACCGAAGTATTCTTGGATTTTCTTGGTATGTAAATTAACTTGAGAATTGAATTCTTCTTTATCAAAGAAAAATGCTAGGGAATGATAATATGTTTCGCCGACAATTTCGGCTTGACCACGAGCAACCATCCGGCGAATCTGAGCAATTAAATCTGGCGCCCAAGCGTAGGCTTGCTCTAGCCATGTGCCGGTGATAGAGAAAGACACTTTGAAATCTGGGTGGGCTTGCATGTTTTTTTCGAGAAGATTTAACATTGGGCGATAAGATTTTTTCATGACCTTTTCGAAGATGCGCTTGTTAGACTGACGGCCGCTGTAATCATCATTAAAATAGTTTGAATCGTTTCCGACTTCAAAAACTGAGTACTGTCGGTAGCGGACAGGCTGATGAATGTGTAAATATAAACAAATTGCTCGCACCTTGATTAACCCTTATGTTTTACTTTATTATATACCTTTTCACATCTTCTCGCAACTTTGTCCCAAGAGATTTTGTTGTACTCGTGGCTGACGTTTTTTTGCAAAAATGTTTTTAGAGCATCACTCGTAGAGATGGCGACAATTTCATCGGCGAGCTTGTCTTCGTCCCAAAAATCATACTTCATTGCAGACCAGATTACTTCTGAGACACCAGATTGATTGGTGAGAATTAGAGCGTCGCCGTGGTGGGCCGCCTCGAGCGCTGTAAGACCGAAAGGCTCAGAGACTGAGCTCATAACGAAGATGTCGGATAATGTGTAGATATCTCGGAGCCTTGAACCACGGATAAAACCAGTAAATAATACATTTTTTGAAATACCGAGCGCGGCGGCGAGTGAGATTAGGCGGTTCCTTTCTTCGCCATCCCCAGCAAAAACAAAGAGAAGCTTGGGATTTTTTGAAATGGCTTTGGCGGCGGCTTGCATTAAGAACTCAAGCCCTTTTTGGATAGTGAAACGCCCAACGGTTGAAACGATGGTGTAGCCGGATTCTTTTAAGTCGGTGATATATTTATAAATATGCTCGTCACAATGATAATCAGTTTTATAATATGATTCGTCTAATGAATTATAAATCACGTCGATTTTTTCAAGCGGGATTTGATATTTTTCGTGGATGATATTTTTGGTGGCTTCAGACACTGCGATGATTTTGTCGGCCAAAATTAAACCTTCTTTTTCGATTTCATGAATCAAAGGATTGCCAGTGTGCATGCCCGCGCGGTCATATTCAGTGGCATGGACATGTGCTACAAGCGGCAAACCGTAATGTTTTTTGGCTAAAATACCTGCTTCGTAAGTTAGCCAATCATGAGCATGAACAACGTCTGGTTTAAAATCCATTAGATATTTATCGACAAATTCTTGATAGCTTTCTTGGATGTCGCGGATTGAAAGCATATCAGGTCGATCGATTGATGGAATGATTTTTTTCTCTACATCTAGCGAGCTATAGGCGCCGCCACCGTAGCGATGGATTGGATCAATTGGAGTTGCATTTAGGACATGCATAAAATCAGTATCAGGATGCTTGGCGGTGTAGGGAACGACGAAGTCGATATCTTCGCCTAAGTCAGCAAGAGCGTGCGCCATATTTAAACAGGCGACGCCAAGTCCTCCACTATTGTGAGGTGGTAATTCCCAACCTAGCATTAGTATTTTCATCATTTATTATTATATCATACTTATGGCAAAATAAAAATTCAAAATACTGTTTTTCTCATCGTTAAAATTTCGCCAAGATATTTTTTACAACATCAGGCTGATTTTTGGCTTTGTAACAAGTTCAAAGTCCGAAAATCGTGAAGTTGTAAAAAATATATGGGAAATTTTAAATGACTCGAAGAAATAGTTATTTTGAATTTTACTAGGCGAAAATAATATGATTTGGCAGGGGTGGCAGGACTTGAACCCACGACACGCGGTTTTGGAGACCGCTGCTCTACCAACTGAGCTACACCCCTAGGTGCGTAACTTTATTTTAGCACAACTCGTGATATAATGAAAGTATGGAGCTTCGGCATTTCAAGGTCAGACTCAGAAAAATTTCTTTTATCGCTCTGATTAGTTGTTTTGTAATTTTACTTGTAACTATGGCGAGTATTTTGATTGCTTCTGGTCGGATGGATGGCGATGCAAAGGTAATTGGGAAAGTTGATATTTCAAAAATCCCTTTTGACACCCAGACGGAAGTCAATATTGAAATGGATAAGCCTGATGTTGCGATTTCTGAAAATTTTGAACATATAATGGGGACGATTTATTTAACTTTTGATGATGGTCCAGGTGATTATACGGGGAGATTGCTCGATATTTTAAAAAAGCATGACGTGAAGGCGACTTTCTTCGTAACTGGTAGAGGTGATGATTCGCTGATTTTGCGCGAGCATAATGAAGGACACACCGTCGGACTTCACACTTGGTCGCATGTTTATGAAGATGTGTATCGTAGTGTGGACAGCTATTTTGCTGATTTATACAAGATTCAGGATAGAGTTAAAAGAATTACTGGTGTTGAGTCAAAACTGATAAGGTTTCCTGGGGGAAGTTCAAATTTAGTAAGCGCACAGTATGTACGTGGTCTTATGAGTACGCTCACGCGTGAAGTCGAGGCGCGTGGGTTTTCGTATTTCGATTGGAATGTGGTATCTGGCGACGCGGGTGGAACGTATACGTCGGATGGGGTATATAACAATGTTACTTCGCGCCTACGGGAAGGGGCAAATGTGGTTTTACAACATGATATAAAAGATTTTTCGGTTGATGCGGTCGATAGAATTATTGAATACGGTAAATCGCACGGGTTTGATTTTAAACCGCTCGATTCTAATTCGCCAACAATGCACCACGGCGTGAATAATTAAATATAGACAATTTTAAAATTGTGATATAAAATAGAAGTAGTATGGAAGGTAATAAATCTAAACCAAGAGCTCTTCTCGTCTTTGGAGCGCCGTGTAGTGGGAAATCTACTTTTAGTGAAAAATTCGCTGAGAAGTTTGATTTGGCAATTTATGATTTTGAAGAGCTAAAAGCCAAATATCGTTTGACTCGAAAGAATATTTTATTAATTATTAAACTAATTGCTCGGACTGGCAAAACAATCATTATCGAAGGTGGTCTTTCTACTGAAAAGGACCGTGAAGAAATTCGTAATTTGCTTAGAGCGGCCGGGTACGAGCCATCACTTATCTGGATTCAAACTGATGTTACTACGATTCGTAACCGTTTGAAGGTGCGGTACAAATCCGTTTCAAAAGCAAAGGAAGTTTATGATACTGAGGTGAGCGCAATGGAAGCTCCTTCGGATTTTGAAGAACCAATTATTCTTTCTGGTAAACATACTTTTGAAACTCAAACAAAGCACGTCCTAGCTGGTCTTGCTGAAGTTTCTCGGTAGTCGGTATGCTAATAAAGGACGCAGAATTTGGTGAAGTTTTGGTGCGCAAAAACGCTTGGTCTACGGGTGTAAAATTCTCCGTTTCAACTTCTGGCAGATTGGCGATGTCCGTACCAAAACACACACCAGATTTTTTGTTAAAAAGATATTTAAACTCTAATCGTGAAAGGATTCGCGAAAAACTTCCTTTGAAAGATCCAGCCGAGCAAAGAACTAGAGACTATCAGAAAAAGGTTCTTATGAAAAAGGCTAAAGATTACTTACCCTATCGTTTAGAATATTTTGCAAAATTATATGGTTATTCATATGACAAATGTAGATTAACGCATGCAAACACGAGGTGGGGAAGCTGTTCTTCTAAACGAACCATTTCACTAAATATTGGACTAATGAAACTGCCTGAACCACTTAGAGATTATGTGATTTTACATGAGCTTGCACATTTAAATCACATGGATCATTCAAAGGCTTTTTGGGCGGAAGTCGAAACGCACGATAAAAATTATAAAGCTCATGACAAAAAACTAAAATTATTCAGTCCTGGAGTATAAAAAACTCTAGCTTTTTATTTTGCTTGTGGTATAATAGATTCAAAAGGAGGTGCTAAGTGGAGTTAAAGCACAGACGTGATTACCGTAAGGTATTTGTAATATTATATGTATTGGCATTTGCCATATATTTAACCGTTGGTTTACAGCCGGCGGACGCTGCACATTATGAGATTTCTGGGAAAATCAGTATTCCTAGTATCAATCTCACATCAAGCGTAACAACGCTTGAATTATCAGACAATCGTCTGAATACGCCTGACACAATCGTTGGGAGCTATACTAGAGGGGAAAACAAGACCTTTTTAATCGGGCATTCAAGCACGGTTTTTAAGGACTTATATAAAGTCAAGCCTGGTGACAAGATTTCCTACGGTGACGTTGAATATACAATTACCAGTCTAGAAACTCTTGCAAAAGACGATATTGACATGAAAAAATTACTTGTCAAAACTAAAGAAAAAACTTTAGTCATCATGACTTGTGCTGGGGAAAGTCTGGAAGGAAACGACGCTACACACCGTTTGATTGTAACCGCCGTAGCCAAATAAATATTTTAGATTTTCTTTAGCGAGATTGCAAAACCGCCACCCGGGGCCATATAAATGTCCAGGGTGTCGTTTTTTCCGACATGTTTTTCTGAAATATTGATACCGAATGGATTGTCGCGGAAGTGCGCATCTTCAGAATCAATATAAAGAAGTGCTTTATATACTCCTTCGTCGAGAAAATCTAAATTGATATGAACGTGACGGCTAGATGTGTCTGTAACGCCACCAATATACCAATTTGGAGAAAAACGATCTTTTCTTGCCACTACGTAAAAATCTCCGATTTCTCCAGAAAGCGGGATTGTCTTTTCAAAATTAGTTGGAACTTCTCGTACAAAGTTAAATAGTTCCGGGAAGCGTTCTTCGTAGATGAACGGACGGTCCGCAGCCATTGCCATGCCCGAATAGATTGTAACAAAGTAGGCCGCTTGACGGGCAAGAGTCGTAGAGATGTATTTGACGTTATTTTTGATATCAAAAATACCATTTGTATAATCCATTCCGCCGGAAAGTAGCCGAGTGTAGGGAAGAAAACAGGCGTGGGAAGGTCCAATGGCTCCACCTTCATATTCCTGGCCACGTGCTCCTTCGCGAGTAAGTAGATTTGGCCAGGTACGCTCCAGACCGGTACCCTTGATCGGTTCATGAATATCTAGACAGATTTTCTTTTTGGCGGCTAGTTCGACAGTTTTTTGATAATGTCTGACACCTGCCTGCGAATGATGAAATTCGCGATGGCCATTTATAGTAATCATACTGCCAGCGTAGCCTGTTTTAATATAGTGCACATTGTTTGCAGCATAATAATTATAAGCATCTTCGAGCTGATTTTCGTAGTTATCCACGAACCCAACAGTTTCATGATGGCCGACAATTTCAATACCTTTTGCGGTAGCGTATCTCGCTACTTCTTCTAAGTCGAAATCTGGTGTTGGAACGGTAAATTTATTATTGACACCGTTTTCAAGCCAATTGCCCTCCCATCCTTCATTCCATCCTTCGATTAATAGGCCTTTAATGCCTAGTCTTACGGCGGCATCAATATATTCTTTGGCGTGGACTGTTGTGGCGCCGTGACGTTCTCCTGGCGCCCAAGTCCATTCACCGACATACATTGCCCACCAAATGCCGATAAATTTTAATGTTTCCACCCAGCTAAAATCACCTACAGGCGGGTCATTTAGACAATACATAATGCGATTCGTGGTAAGTTCGATGGCAGAATCCGCAACCATAATCAGACGCCACGGAGTTTGAAACGGAAGATTTACGTGCGCCTTTGTACCATCAGACAGTGGTGTAATATCCGAAAATAGCGCATCTTTTTCGTTTAATTTGATGGTCATGGAACCGTAGTCATAAAGCGCAGCCTCGTGGATTGACAAATAAAATCCGTTTGGAGTTTTGATAGTCAGCGGAGTATGAACTGATTTTTTTAGATCATAAACATTGGTGCGCTCATAGTTATATTCATAACGATCTGGTTGATAGGCTGGAATTTGCCAAGCAATGGAATTTAAATCTACATTAAATTCGGTTTGTTCTTCAGCGATGATTATTTTAGAAAAACTGGGCTGAGGTGGAATTTCATAGCGAAATGCTACGCCGTTATCGTAAACTCGGAACCGCAAAGTAAAAATGCGGCGTTTTTTGGTTGTCTCACCTAAATAAAAAGTAGATTCTGTGTAGGTATTATCTAAAAATCTGTCTTCGCCCCAGGACATTTCTATGGTTTCTTGATGACGGATGGTGCGACTTCTGATGAGTTTCAAACGGCTTTTTAATGGTTCTTCGCCACAAAGTAGAATGTCCAAGCGAGATTTATTTACTACTGATTTATTATCTTTGGTGACTGAATAATAAATCTGGCTATTTTTTAATAAAAAGGTACATTTCAGCCTGCCGTCAGGTGAAATTATGATTTTTTCTGCTTCGTCTTTTTGTAGCCATTTGGCCCACCAATTCATAGTTTTATTATATCATATGAAGTGTTTTTATTTTTTCTAAATAGTGCTATCATAAATGTATGAGTACCCCCAGGAAAAGGAACAGAACGAAATTAATTATTTATCTGTTTAGTTTTGTTATAATCTCTGCTGGGGTTTTCTTTGGTGTGCAGTTTTTTACAAGGACTGGATTTTTTAAAATTCCAGGAGTTGTCTATTATGATGACAGTTTGAGCTCGGAAGAGATTGAAATTTTTAAAAATATTTTTAGTGATGATGTAATTCTAGATAAAGACGTGCGGATTAGTGCGAAAAATATTTTGCAACTTGATAGTTTAAAAAATAATGAACATATATATAATATATATGTTCCAGTAACGGATTTTTATTCATCTGAATCGAATATCGCTACAAGCAGTGCTGAGCAGGTTTTTGATACTAGTTTTCAAACCGAAAATGGTTTTTCGTTGATTCCGTTCGACGAGCTTGATTTTACGAGGAAGCTTCTTTCAATCAATGATAATTATTATTTGGATGATTTTAATAGTGGTGCCGTGTTTAGGGTGATATCTTTTGATTCTGAAAAATACGATGAAGAGATTGAAAAATTAATTTCTAAGACATTTGACAAAGATTTCCCAAAAAAAGACAATGTCCTTAGTTTTATTCAGACTGGAGTGACTGCCTTGTCTCGCGGCATGAATCGAAAGCTACTTGAAGTCGGCGGTGATGCGACGTTCTTTTCTGAAAAGATTGGCGATTTTCTCTCATCTTTTGATTTAACGCACACTTCGAATGAATCTTCTTTTTCTGATTACGCATCTGGGTCTAACATTTGTTCTGATAAAAGATTTATCGACACTCTAGAGGCAATAGGACTTGATATTGTTGAACTTACTGGGAATCACAATCAAGATTGTGGTGATGAAGCTGCAATGGAAACGATTGATACTTACCTTAGCTCGGGGATTAAGATTATTGGTGGTGGTAAGACTGCTGATGAAGCTAAAGAGCCACTTAATATTAGCGAAAAGAACAACAATATAACAATGCTTGCCTTTAATCTTTCGACCGGCGGAGCAACGCTTGATGATACTCCTGGAGCTAATCAGTACAATGAGGCGGTGGCTGCAGAGCAAATTAAGACTGCAAAAACAAACGGAGATTTGGTTATCGTAGATATTCAATATTACGAATGTAGTGCTTATGCGTCTGAATACGAGGATCCAATTTGCGATTATGCAAATTCATCGGCTGGCGACCAAATTGGTTTCTTTAGACATCTGATTGACCTTGGTGCAGACGTAGTTGTAGGTACCAGCGCGCATCAGCCGCAGACCTTTGAACTATATGGTGATGGTGTAATTTATTATGGGCTTGGGAATCTTTTCTTTGACCAAATTTGGTGGCCTGGAACAACTAGAAGTTTGATGCTTTCGCATTATGTTCACAACAATAAACTTCTTCAGACTAAGATTATTCCGACGGTTTACGATAAAAACATGCAGACCGACTTAATGGATGCAGAAACCACTAAATGGTATATCGAAAGACTTTCTAAGGCTCGGCCTTAAATAACGTATAGTTTGTCAAAAATAAACGGTTGTGCTATACTAAAATCATAATAAGGAGGTCATCTAGGTGCATTTTATATATGTCTTAGTCATCGCGGTAGCCGTTTTGACAATTCTTGCGGCTCTAGCACATGTTTTTGGTAGCACTAAAAGCGATAAAATTAACAGTCTTTGGTTTTTGTCTGCTGCTATCGGTGAAGTAATATGGGCTGTTTCGATTGCGGTATTTTTGTCGCTTGGAAATGGCGAGTTTGATTATCAAATTGCTCCTTGGCTAATTAAGGGTATTTATATTGGCGCAATTTTAATGGACACATCTATACTTGGCTATGTCTCTTGGAAATATAAAATCGGAAAAGCTTTTACGGCGTTTTTTGCGATTGCAGGTATTATTCTCGCAGTGGTATTTATTTATGATCCGAGCGTGCTTTATTCGGAAATTTTGCTTGGTGGCGGTTCACCGTCAGTAGTAATCGATATGAGCAAAGGATTTTATATCGCTTATGAAATATACTTCTGCACTTTGATTCCTGCATTTTGCTTCTTCTTAATTTACAAAATCTTACACACATCTAATAAAAAAGCTAAAAATGGCTATTTATTCTTCCTGATTGGGCTTGGTGTTGCTGGGCTTCTTTCTGGCGTGTTTGATCTTTTGATGCCACCATTTCGATATGATTTGATTTGGGTTGGCCCGCTTGCCATCGGATTAACTATTCTTGGATTTTACTTTGCGATTTTGAAATTCAAAATGGTAAATCTTAACACTGGATGGCTCAAAATTATGTCTTCCATCGTGCTTATTAGTGGAGCGTTTATTGTTTATCTATTAATTTTCCATTTAGTTTTTTCGGCACTATTTAAAGTTGATAATCCATCTTATCAAGTGATTCTCCTTAACTTTATAATGATTGCAATTGTGCTTGCACTTGTTCCGGCGTTCTCAGAGATTATGGAGATTACCAAGTCTCTCATTATGACTAAACAGATTAATCTCCCTTATATTGTGAAAAAATTATCAAATGTTGGTCGTCGCAAAATTGACTATAAGGATATTTCTGGTTTCCTTTCTGAACATATGCATTTTTCCTACATCGGTTTTCTAATCAAGGGTAAATTCTATGTAGCTGATGATTGTAAAATTCCAGCGGAGCTAATAACAGAAATTAGTAAACTACCGGCGCCAGCTCATAGTGTATGGCAAAGTGTTTCGTCCATTTCTAAGAACGCTCTTGACGAGTACGACATTTCTAAAATTGCAGCTATTACCAGCGCCAATGGTGATGTTTTAGGGCAAATGGTTTTTGGAAAACCCGTTTCAAAGAGCAATCTTGAACACAAAGATTTGGTTGAAGTCACGATGATCGTAAGTTTAATGGGAACGATAATAGAGAATGGCGGCCGCAGCAAGTCTTAGACAAACCAAGATGACGATCTTGCTTTCTGTGAATGCAGTAGCAATTTTGCTTGCAGGCGTTTTGATAGCTGGCGCAATTCTTTTGAACGGTGGTCTAGACTTTAGGGTGGTCGGCGAACGGACCGATGAAGTTTCTGATTCAGCGTCTCAAGACGAACTAATTGGAGCGGAAACGAATTCTGAAACCGAGCTAACTGATGCACAAAAAAATTATATTACTTCTATCTATGCTACTTCTGCTGGCAATTCGGAGCCGGTTCCTGATGGAGAACTTTGGGCAGGTGATTCGATAGTGATTTATCAAACCGCAAATATGGATATCTGCGTAGGTGGTGATTTACAGAACCTAGGTCCAATGTATTGGCAGACCAGCAATACTGACGTGATTTCTGGTTTTTATTCTAATGCTAGAACATGGCTAGGATATTCAGCTGATACTTGTAGATACCCTATCATAAATGGTGTCGGCAAAACCACTATTACTGCTGGTACGTATGACGGCACAAGGAGAGATAGTATTGACGTGATTGTAGTAGAAGTACCAGAGGAAAAATGGAAATATGAAGTACTTTCTCTTGTGAACCAAGAACGCGTCAGAAATGGATTAGAAAAGCTTACTTGGGGTGAAACTTGCGCAGATGCAGCAGAAATCCGTTCTGAAGAAATCGTAAAGGTTTATTCGCATACTCGTCCTGACGGTAGTTCTTGGGACACTGCATGTCTTGAACCAAGCGGAGCTTCTACTTATACGGAAGGGGAGAACCTAGTAGTTGGGAATTCTGCCGTTTCGCCAGAAAGTGCTGTTGCCGCCTGGATGAATTCCGAGAAACACCGAGAAAATATTTTAAATCCTAACTATACTAAACTTGCCGTTGGTTTTTATTTTGACCCGGATACTAAATACAAAACTCACTGGTCGCAGTATTTCTCAAATTTCTAATAGCTATATTTTAAAACAAGAAAAAGCCCGCTATTAAAGCGGGCTTAGATGTGGGTGGTGGTTTATAACTTTTCTAATGTTATCATTACTGAGGACGGACGTTCGTTATAAGTATCGATAGCGTATTCTGCGCTAAATTTCATGCCCCTATTCCAAAGGTTCTTACGGATAGTCTCTACGACTGCGATACAGCTTGCTGCGTCATCGTAGAGATACATCTTGGGCCAATTAAAAATACTCATACTACGCTGAAGATACAGACAATTGATCTGGTAATCAAAGAAGAATATTCCATGGCTACCTAAAATCTGGTAAATTGCCGGCACAATCTGGTGTGAGAACGTCTCAAGCGGAATATATGAAGGTACGCCGCTCAGTAAAACTAAATCTGCGTCCGTGCAAGGTGGATTCCGTAAAACAGAAACAAGGTCTGCTTTTTGATATTTAATCCCCAGATTCTCCAAGTTGCTAGTGAACAGTTCTTCGGGCTCTATGGTATCGTCGGAATCACAAGCATAAATTGTCTGTGCACACGGAGTAAACATAAAGCCATGCCATCTGGACCAAGCTAACCTTCCGGCGCCTAGGTCAATTACTTTGCTGCGAGCTCTGTTCTGGATGATGGTTACGAGATCCGCTACGAAGAGCTGGCGTTCGCGGTTATAGACAAAGGTCGGGTCGTTCCTGACGAATGAAACTATCGGATCAGACGTCTTTTCGATTTTCTCGATCCAATTACCCTTTAAATCTTTGCCTGCACCGTATGCCATCTCCAACGCCTCCGACGGGGAAGTAGCAACCGCCACTAACCAGGGGAAGAAGAAATCAGACTCAGCACCTTTGTAATCTAGAGTAAACTGTGCCAAACCTTGGTTGTTTGCGATCATTCGTTCAACAAATTCCCAAAGTTTATCGAGAAAAGCAATATCTACGTCTACATGAGCTTCGTAGAATGAATGCCTTATCTCGCTGATGATTTTATCGTCGGTTGGGCCCTTGTGATTCTTGTTGATGTCCACATAGGTCGTAAACTCGCTTGATTCCATTACGGCAGTTCTTTCGATCGGATCGTACAAATCCAGATTCCTTAGCATAAAATCACCTCCCTATTAATCTACTCCACCCACGTTTAAATTATATCATATTTTTTTATAAAAATTATATTTTTCTATCTAATAGCATGGTATTTCGCCTCTCAATTTTTAAATATTTTTTAAGGTTTCTATTATATAATGTAGTTATGGATGAAAAGATATTCGAGCGAGTTGAGAAGAAATACCTAATTTCTGGAAAGCAGAAAAAAGCTCTTCTTAGTACAATTCGCAAAAATATGGAGAAAGATGATTATTTCAAATCTGGAATAATGAATATTTACTTTGACACAGATAATTATGATCTCGTGATTAAATCGATCGATAATCCCGATTTCAAGGAAAAAGTCAGGGCGCGCTCGTACGATGGCTACGATAAAGTCTTTTTGGAAATAAAAACCAAGCTAAAAGAATGCGGTAATCGTGTTGGCCACAAAAGACGTTTTTTGATTTCTCACAGTGATTTTAAGGAGCTTACTAGTGGCAAGAAAACAGCAGTTGAACTGGCTTCTAGGAAAATTGAAACCAATTCTGATATTCAGATAGCTAAAGAAATCGATTATATTTTAAACTATTTTGATTTAAAACCGAAGATCTTAATTTATTACAAGAGAGAGAGTTATGTCGGCGAAAATTCGCTTAGAATTACGTTTGACGAAAATCTAACTTACCGCAATGACAATCTTAGTTTTGTGAAAAAAGCTAGTGATAAACGCTTTTTTAAAGACGAAAAAAATATTATAATGGAAGTGAAGACTATGGGTGGCATGCCGCTTTGGCTTGTTTCTTTATTGTCTAAGAATAAAATTTATCCTGTACGTTTTTCTAAGATTGGTAAAATATACGAATTAATAAGAAAGGAGAAATAATGTTTAATAGTATATTTGATACAAGTACAGCTGGGATGGAGGTTCCAACAGCGTTAATTGCGGCTGGCGCATCACTCTTAATGGGGCTAGTACTAGCGATAACTCATATGAAAACTTCGCGCGGCGCTACAAAGGGCTTTTTGGTCACTCTTACCGTTTTGCCGCTTCTCGTAATGGCGGTCATGATTATGATAAATGGCAATCTTGGCACTTCGATTGCGATTCTTGGTGCATTTTCTTTGATTCGTTTTCGTTCTGTACGTGGTAATGCAAAGAATCTGCTTAGTGTTTTCTTCGCGATGATGATCGGCCTTGCCGCTGGGATGGGACATGTTTTATTCGGTGCAGTAATTACTCTTATTGGCGCCGTCTCTATCGTCTTCTTTACTTATGTGCCAATTTTTGAACCAAACAAAAAAGAAAAAATTTTGCGCGTTGTTGTGCCTGAAGATATGGATTATACAGAAATCTTCGATGAGATTTTTAAAAAATATACTTCTTCGCATGAACTTTTGACTTCAAAAACTACGAATATGGGGAGCCTATACGATTTGACCTACTTCGTTAAGATTAAACATGGTGTAAAAGAGAAAGAATTTATGGACGAAATTCGTACTAAAAATTGTAATTTAAAGATTTCGCTTAGCCAGCCAATTCTAGAAGAGGAGCTGTAATGAATAAAGCGACCCTAGCGGCGATTATTGCGGCTCCGGTTTTGCTAGTTTTCGCCGTCGTATTAAATCTTAATTACAATCATACCGGAGATAACGCGGCGAATATTGCTGGTTCCATCAAGATTGACAATGGGGACTTAAAAATCAATTGGGATAGGTATAAGTATCACGATGTTGAACTCGGCAGTACTTATACAATTACTGAATCTGGCGTTTATCATTTGACTGGGGCGATTGATGATGGTTCTATAGTGATTAAAACCGATGCGGAAGCCGTAGTAAAGCTTATTCTTGACAATGTTTCTATTACAAATCCTAATGGACCTGCGATTTCTTGCTATTCGGGCGATGATTTAGTGATAGAACTTATTGGCGAAAATTATTTGGAAGATGGTTCTAAATATTCTACTGATTATGACGAAGATGTAACTGGTGTAATTTATTCAAAATCCGATTTGACATTCCAGGGTGATGGGTCGCTTACGCTTAAGGCTAACTATCAAGATGGAATCGTAGGCAAAGACGATTTGACTTTCCGTGGTGGGTTGTATGTTATCGATGCGGCGGACGATGGAATTCGCGGAAAGGATTCTGTTCATGTCGAGAAAGGTGACTTTGAAATTGTTTCAAAAGCGGACGCCATCAAATCGACAAACGAAACTGATACTACAAAAGGGTTTATACTGATTGATGATGGTTCCTTTAGCATCACTTCACAAGCAAAGGGCATAAAAGCCACAAACAGTATATTAATATATGGTGGTGATTACGAAATAACTTCTACCGATGATGGTATTCATACTAATAATTACATTGGCATAATCGATGGGAATATCGAGATTGCCTCTAATGATGACGGTATTCATGCTGATGCCAGATTGATTATTGATGGCGGCAATATCAATATTTCAAAATCGTATGAAGGTCTTGAAGCGCAGAAAATTTCGATTAATGACGGCAAAATTTCCATCTACTCTAATGACGACGGTTTAAATGCTGGCGGTGGCGCAGATGCATCTGCTACTAATAGGATGGGGGCGGGAGCGTTTGACGCTGATGAAAACTGCGAACTAGCAATAAATGGTGGCTATGTATATGTAAATGCGGCTGGCGATGGAATTGACTCTAACGGGTGGTTGTATTTTAATGGCGGAACGGTGGTTGTAGATGGCCCGACCAACAATGGTAATGGCGCACTAGATTCTGGTTCTGGTATCGTGATGAATGGTGGAACGGTGGTTGCTGTGGGGGCTAGCGGGATGGCAGAAACGCTTGGCTCTTCCTCTAGTGTATATAATATAAGTGTTTATTTTACTTCGGCTCTAGCTAAGGGAACTACTGTCGAAATACGTGATTCTAATGGAAAAACTATTCTTTCTCACGTTTCAGCAAAAACATTCAACCATTTGTCTGCTGGCACGGAAGAGTTTAAAAAAGGTGAAACATATAATATATATGTAAATGATTCCCTTTATGACAGTTTCACGATTTCTGACATCACAACCGTAGTCGGAAGTGGAGCTAACAATTACCGCGGAAATATGATGAATGGTGGTGGAAACGCGAATCAACAGAATGCTGGACAAAGGAGATAAAAATGCGCATATTATACGTAGAAGATGAAAAGTACTTGGCCGATGCCGTGATGCATCTACTCACCAAAAATAAAATAATGGTCGACTGGGCGTCTGATGGCGAAGAGGCTTTAGAGCTTGCGCTTAAGCCTACGTATGATTGCATTGTACTAGATATCATGCTACCAACGATGTCTGGATTAGAGATTTTAGAGACGATTAGAAAACGAGATATTAAAACCCCAGTGATTATGCTTTCGGCTCTAAATGAAGTTGAAGACAAGATTAAAGGTTTGGATCTTGGTGCGGACGATTATCTTGCGAAGCCATTTAAGACCGCCGAGCTAATCGCTAGAATTAATGCACTGGTTAGACGTCCGCCGGTTTATAATTCTCAGGAGCTTGGTTTTGGTGATTTGAAGTTTGATGTGACGAACCGCACTCTTTCTGGAGAGCCTTTAACGGATAAAGAAGCCGACATTCTCTCCATGTTCATGAAGAATCCAGGTAGCACGGTTACCAAGGAACAAATTTTGACACATGTCTGGGGAAATGAAATGGTTCATGATGATAATTATGTAGAAGTTTACGTGAGCTACCTTCGAAAGAAACTAAAAAATCTCGGCTCTAAAGTTAAAATAAAAACGATTCGTGGGCTTGGTTATAAACTGGAGAATCAAGATGTTTAAGAAACTGAGAAATCGTTTGATTTTGATTAATTTCTTAATTACGACTTTTGTGATTGTTGTAATTTTTACAACAATCTATACAGTATCTGCTAAAAGTGCCGAGAATCGTCCGCCTGTATTTCATGATGTTTTAGTTAAAAATGAACAAAGCGACGAATGGGAAAATATGATTTCCATGAACATCCGTGAAGAGCGTAAAACGGCCGCCGAACAGCTTCTTGTAACTTTGATTGTTTCTGGGATTATAATTGAGCTGGTAGTGGTTTTTGTATCGTATTTTTTGGCGGAAGAAGCCATAAAACCAGTGAAAGAAGCATATAGCGCTCAAAAAATTTTTATTGCAAATGCGTCTCACGAAATGAAGACGCCGATTGCTGCAATTTCGGCAAATCTAGAGGCGGCAGATATTAAAAACAATAAATGGATTAAGAATGTTGAAATAGAAACTGCGAAACTCGCCACGCTAAATAACGATCTTTTAAATCTGGCCAGGACCGATTTGGTTTCTGATTCTTCTCAAGTTATTAAAACGAGCGAAGTTAATTTAGCTGAGTTGGTTTCTAAAGTCCTGGATAGGTTTGAGTCTAGACTTGGTCGAAAGAAATTAACGAGAAAAATTGATTTAGACAAAAAAATAAAGATAAATGCTGCCGATTTTGAGCAGATTTTATCGATTTTGATGGACAACGCCGTAAAGTATTCTGATAAATCAATCACGGTTAAATTGACTGAGCATACGCTTATTGTCTCAAATGATGGCAAGCGAATCCCAAATGAAAAGTTGCCACATATTTTTGATAGATTTTACCAGACTGACAAATCGAATGAGGGCGTGGGACTCGGGCTTTCGATTGCTAAAAATTTAGTTGAAAAAAATCACTGGAAATTACACGTCCGTTCATTAAAACTTACGGTTTTCACTTTGACGTTTTAGTGTTATAATTATTAGTAATGTTAGAGCTTAAAGGGATTTCTAAAATCTATACTGTGGGTGGTGTGCCGCAAAAAGCACTAAAGCACCTGGATTTAAATTTTCGCAAATCAGAATTTGCGGCGATTTTAGGGCCGTCTGGTTCTGGTAAGACTACGCTACTTAATATTATTGGTGGGTTGGACAACTACGACGATGGCGATTTGAAAATCAACGAGGTTTCGACTAAGGATTTTAAAAATAAGGATTGGGATGCTTACCGCAATCATCGTATTGGGTTTGTTTTTCAGAGTTACAACTTGATTCCGCATCAGACGATATTAAATAACGTAAAATTAGCTTTAACACTCTCTGGTATTTCTAAATTTGAAGCAACAAGACGGGCAAAAAGAGCATTAGAACAGGTGGGATTAAAAGAGCACATCGACAAAAAACCGGCGCAGCTTTCTGGTGGGCAGATGCAGAGAGTAGCGATTGCGCGGGCGCTCGTAAATAACCCAGACATTTTACTTGCTGACGAGCCGACTGGCGCGCTTGATTCTGATACTTCAATCCAAATCATGGAGCTGCTTAAAAAAGTCGCAAAAGACAAGCTTGTAGTCATGGTGACACATAATCCTGAGCTCGCCAGAAAATACGCTACTAGGATTATCACTTTAAAAGATGGGGAAGTGACGTCTGATTCGAATATTTACAACGGCAAAGTAAAAACGGATTTAGACGAAGAAAAGTCTGCTAGAAAACAACACAAAACAAAAATGTCGTTTTTCACTGCGCTTTCTTTATCTTTACAGAATTTGCTGACCAAAAAGGCACGAACTATTTTAGTAGCCTTCGCTGGCTCGATTGGGATTATTGGGATTGCACTGATTTTGGCTGTTTCAACGGGTTTTCAGGCTTATATTGACAAAATCGAGCGAGATACTCTGACTTCTTATCCTTTGATGCTTCAAAAGGAATCTACCAATATTACTGGCATGTTGCTTAGTTTAACGGATAGCGGGGCGAAGTTTGACGATGGTAAACTCCATGAAAACCAGGTTTTAACTTCTACGCTTGGGAATGTTACACAGAATAATTTAAATGGGTTTATGGATTATTTTAGAGCACATCAGGACGAAATAAAGGACGATGTGAGATTGACCGAGTATGAATACAACATCGATCCGATTATTTATACAGAAGATGCCACAGGAGCAATCGCCAAATTAAATCCTAGCACAGTTTCTTCAAGCATTATGGGCGAGAGTTCGCTTCTCAATGCCTATTCTAATTTAACATCTGTCTTTCAACAGTATGAACTTGAAAATATCGAGCGGGATACCACTATCATTGCTGGGAGATACCCAGAAAAGTATAATGAAATGGTCGTATATCTTTCGGAGCCTGACCAGATTTCGGATTTTTTGACCTATTCACTTGGTTTTCATGATACGAAAGAGCTCAGCGATATTATTACCAAAATTATGGGCGGGGAGAGTGTTGATATTAAAAATGAGCCTTTGACACTGGAATATGATGATTTACTTGGGCTAGATTTAAGACTAGTTTATGCTTCGGATATTTACAAATATAATAGTAAATACAATGTTTATGAAGATATGTCTGATGACGCCGAATACATGAAAAATGTTTTTGATAACCAGTCTGAGCCTTTGAAAATCGTTGGCGTAGTAACTTCTTCGATGGAATTTTCATCTGGGAGCGGAGTATTTTATTTGCCGAGCCTAGTTACACATATTATCGAAAAATCTCGTAATTCTGAGATTGTTAAACGCCAGCTGGAAAACCCAACTATTGACGTGTTTTCGAATACGGAATTTGGCAAAGAAAAAGATTCGTTTGATTTTAAATTCGAAGATTTAGTCAGTGTGGATCAGAGCAAAATATCCGCAGCATTTAAAACCACGATTGATCAAAATGCCATAGCCGCAAAAACTAAAGAATACATGACGGAGATTTCCGATGACATTACTGCGGACGTGGAACCAGTAAAAACCGCTCTTACGAACCGACTTGAGAGTTTAACCAATGGTTTTGGGTTAAAAATCCAGGGAATGATTCAAGATGGAACTTTTAATCCAATGACAGACACGGAGAAGATACCGGAGATTTTAAATGATTTCATGAGCGAGCAAGATTTTAATGAGCTAGCTTCGAAGTATTTGATTCCGGCGGACCAATTCAGAGAAATCTTTACAGGTCTAATTGGACTTCAATTGTCTAACCCTGAAGGTTCTAAGGAAACGATAGATAAAACTATCACGGCGCTTTCTGTAAATATTACCGAAATCGTTATGAAATCTGAGATTTTGACAGCCGTGGGCGGGCTTACATCTTATCTTTCTTCTAGTTTTGCAAATGCTTTTTCGCTAGATGAGAGCGCGCTTCTCTCGGCCTTTACTTTAAATTTTTCTGAAGATGAGCTTGCACGCGTCGTGTCGGCAATGTTTAATAAGAGCGAAGCGACGCTAAATACAAATCTTGCTCTGATGGGGTATCAAGATTTAGACGACCCCGAGCATATTTCTTTCTATTTTAATTCTTTTGATGGAAAAACTAGGTTTATTGAATTTTTGGAAAAATATAATGAACTCATGCGTTCAATGGAACATGATGCAGATGTGATTGAGTATTCCGATACTACGGGTATGCTCATGTCTTCGGTCAAGGTAATTGTAGATGCGGTTTCTTATGTTTTGATTGCATTTGTGTCTATTTCGCTTGTCGTAAGCTCAATTATGATTGGAGTGATTACTTATATTTCAGTGTATGAAAGAACAAAAGAAATCGGGATTCTTCGGGCAATTGGCGCCAGTAAGCGGAATATTTCGAATATATTTAATGCGGAAACGTTTATCGTTGGTCTTTTGTCTGGACTAATTGGAATTGGGATTACATATCTATTTATTCCAATTATTAATGCGGCTTTGCATCATTTTACTGGTGACATACCGTTAAATGCTCAACTTTATCCGAATGCTGCTCTCATTTTGATTGCGCTTTCTATTGTACTAACATTAATCGGCGGGTTAATTCCTGCGAAAGCTGCTTCAAAGAAAGATCCTGTAGAAGCGCTTCGCTCAGAATAGTACCGCATTGAAGAGCCCCGGTAAAATTACCGGGGCCTTGAGAGATTTTATGGTGTACAAGGTTTAAAGGATGGTGGTGTGAATGCACTATGGGTGCAGTATTTCATCGTAAGATGAAAGTTGTTATCGTTTCTTGAAATATCTTTCGTTGGTATTTATACATTTTTTGGGAGTTCGTTGCGCTATTTATGTTAACTTCTCTTTAAAGGTGTTCATAAAAAACAGTTGTTGTAGAGCAATCGTGTCTACATTTGTTTTCCATGTGCGCAATCAGCTTTGACCACACCCTTTTACCTTGTCCACATTTGTAAGTTGCTACCCCCGGCCGTTAGGTAGGGATGGTATCACTGTTATCCATAGAACTTTGCTACTTCTAGCTCTCATTTGTGCATTTTGATGAGTAATGCCCCATGAAATAACGTGATAGTATCTATTTTACTATTTTTTCGCAAATTGTCAACATTTTTGCGAAAAAAAATGGCTGGAACTTCAGGATGTAATTAGGAACCCCGCAAAATATGAGAGGCTGCTGGAAAATGTCCATTACATCGCCTTTGGCCTAGGCATTACAGAGATGCATTAGCGTCCTATTATCATTATTATTTCTCAGATATTTGCCTAAGATGGGCATATTTTGTTTGCTTCGAGGAATAGCCAGTTTAAACGAAAAAATCACTATCGAACCATTTTATTGATAAAATTCAGGTAATATCTAAAGAGGAGTTTTATGGGTAAGCAAAACGGTGCTAAAAGAAATGCAATTAAGATAGAGTGGACGGAAGGAGCGAAGAAGAATGTCTACGAGCTAATGATGGCTCTAGATAGGATTGACAAAGAACAGGCAAAGATGACGCCCGAAGAAAAGGAGCGCAATAAATGGGCGGCCTGGGATGGCGACAAGATGCTGTTCAAGTATTAAGGAATATACAGCTGCGATAAAAAGATAACTCCAAAAGCAACATGGAGCTATCTTTGGATTAATTATCGCAGAATGCAATCCGTCATATCGTCTTCTATCTCGAGAATGGTCTTGCCATCAAAAGCTTTTGTCTCCAAAACCGATTCGGCGGGCGAGCAAATGGCAATTACGTCTCCGCCACCCTCATATTTATCAGCAAATTTCCAAATTTTATAAGTATCTTCTTTTTTGTAATCTGCTTCAATATGATAAAAGAAACCATTGTAATTGAATTCAATTTCGCCACCATATCCTAAGACTTCCAGATATTCTTTTTTTGCTTTTTCTTGAGCTTCTGTCATAGCTTAATTCCTTTCAAGAATCCCTTATACTTTTCGTATAGGCTCTTATTGATTATATCACCTTTTGTATTAGTGATTGGCATGGGCTCCGGCCTATCCTTTCCGCTATATGTATGCA
>JAFUAT010000007.1 GCA_017460625.1 Candidatus Saccharimonadota bacterium
ACCGCCCGTCAAACCATGAGAGTCACCAACACCCGAAGTCCGCCTCGGCGGCCTAAGGTGGGGGAGATGATTGGGGTTAAGTCGTAACAAGGCATCGGTACGAGAACGTGTCGATGGATTACCTCCTTTCTTGAGAAGGAATTAGACGTCTGAACTCCTCTAGGAGAACAGATAGTCAAGTCGGTTACGGTTGTATCTAAAAGCTTAAGACACAACATTTTCTGGTTTACCAGACGTAATGAAAGCTAACACACGAATTACGATATGATTGCACAGCTAAGTTGTTAAACAAAAAACCGCCCGCCAGGGCGGTTTTTTTGTTACTAATAAAGCTTGGCGGTGCTAAAACAAATCATCTACCTTTCATCACCCGCACCGACCAGAGTTCCTCGCTTTTTTCGGCTCGCTAATTTATCTAGATTCATTTGGGCCAACTCGCTTAAAGGCATATCAAGATATAAAGACACCTCCGCCACATACCAAAGCACATCGCCAAGCTCTTTAAGGAGTGAAATTCTGTCTTCTGCATCGAACTCACCTCGCTTATCTCGCATAATTTTTTTAACTTTATCGGCAAATTCGCCAGATTCTCCCGCGAGCCCCAGCACCTTATCTATAAATTCTGGCACATTTAAAGTTTTCTTAGACATGATTAGTCCCATATTATTTACACCAAGGTCTGTGGTCTTAGCTTGTTTTTGATAGTCATCAAATTCCATTTTTCCTCCTTATCTGTTATAATTATAACACAATGGAAAAAGTGGAAGATACCAGAAATCTTATCGATGAGTTCAAAGGAAAGGAAAATGAACAAATTTTTTATGCGCTCTCAAAGACCAGGAACTCTCTAGAAATTGCCATCGAAAACGTTGAACATGATTTTAACATCGGCTCAATCGTTCGCACGGCCAACTCGTTTAACGTATCAAAAGTTCATATCATTGGCAAGAAAAAATACAATCGTCGTGGCGCCATGTGTACCGATAAATATTTAGAAATCATCCACCATCCCAGTCTAGAAGATTTTTTAAAAACTCAAGAAAATAGGGAACTAATCGCAATAGAAAACAACTTAGAAAATGCCAAACCTTTGCACGAAAAATCATTCAAAGAAAACACTACTTTAATTCTTGGCTCAGAAAACAGCGGCATTTCAAAAGAACTACTAGCTCACGCCACCGAAATTCGCTATATTGAATCTTTCGGCTCAACCCGTTCAGTCAATGTTGGCGCCGCTGCCGCCATTGCTATGTATGAGTGGATACGCCAAATTGTCTTAAAATAACTATTTACCAGTAATAATATTTACGAGTATTGTTAGAATAAAAGTGTGCAAATTCATCGCCACAAGCAGCCCTACCACGATGGTAATAACGCCGAATAGTTTTACGTGCTCATAAGAAGAAACACCATTGGCCAAGTTTTCTGCGATTTGACGGTGAAAAAACACCACCGCTCCTCCTGCCGCAGCAATTAAAAGTCCGCCAAACAACCATCCGATACTGAAAGTAAAATCCATATAACCATTATACCACATTCAAACAAAGAAAATCATGCCGTCTGCTCATTGTTTATGATATAATTTAAACATAAAAGTTATAAAAAGGAATTCTATGGAACAAAATTCACCATTTGGCACTGCTGCACCTACGGCAGCACCAAATACACCACCAGTTTCGGCGCCAACTATGCCAACCGAAACGCCTGCTACATCAGCACCAACTACGCCAACCGAAACACCAACCATGTCAGTTACATCGGCATCGACTTTTACAAACGGCAAACAGAAGAAAGGCCCAATGATTGCTATTATCATCATGGCTGTTCTTACGCTGTGCGGTGCCGGTTTTGGTATTTTTGGGATAATGCAAAGCTCAAATAAAGACAGCGAAATCTCAAATCTAAAAACTCAGGTCGCCAACTTAAAATCACAAGCCAAAAATAAAGAGTCAGAAGATGGCGCAAACTATTTAAATAACTTACTCGCGAACATCGAAGAAATAGGAGATTTAACTTACGGCGTTAAAACCGCCAAAATTTCCGACGAACAGTACATTTATGCCGAAATTGATAGTAACGCAAATCTACTCTTTGGTCGCCTAGAAAACCTTCAGGCCATCGCCGAAGATGTTGTGTTTGCAGATTTCTTGTACGAAGGCCAAGCCGGTGAATCACTCTACTTTATTAGAAGTGATGGCACGGTCGGTGCAGTAAAAAATGCCACAAGCATCAATTACGACACTGAAACACCACAAGTCGAAGAAATAGCCATAGATTCCGAAATTATATCTATAAACAACATTATGACCGCTGATGGTTATGATATTGTCTTCATAGATTTCGATGGTAACTTTATAGAGCTATAACTCTTACAAATAGCAACAATCTGGGAAATATGCTATAATTTTAGTAGCGATTGGAGTGTGATCGAGTAGTTTAAATTTTGTGCTAAATAATTTGAAGGGGGGTGAGAAAGTGAGTGGCAGAAAACAACAATTTTTTGATGAATTGGTGAAGAAGACGAAAGAGCTTGGCCGTGAAGTAACATTTCAAGAAATGGAAGAAGATCCAGGCATGCCATCGCCGAATAATTACGCGTACTATTATGGCTCTTTTTCAAACGCGGCAAAGGTAGCTCATAACTATGTACTAAATGGTGGTAAAGCAAAAACCAAAAAGAGCACCTCAGGGGTTAGTCAAACTTCTGGAACGCGAATGAGCGGATTAAGTCCAGAAAGAGAAGCTGCAATAATCGAAGAATTCGTGGATATGTACATTGCGGCAGGCGGAGAGATGCCTTCACTTCGAAAAATCAAGAAAAATCCCTTGATTTCGGAAAAAGAAGTAGCGATCGCCAGAAAAACTAGACTAGTCGATGAGCGGGTAATCAGAAGACTCGCCGAAGAGAAGACAGGACGTAAATTTATGAGTCAACATGAGCGACGAACAGCACGTCAGAGAGAAACCATCTCTGCAAAAAAGGAGGGAAGAGAGATGAACGAAAATGCAGAAGAAACCAAGACTGTAGAAAAGATAGTCGATACACCAAAGAGCAGAAAGCGCTGGAGTGCTAAAGAAGTGGCCAAAGCTGTAGCAACGTATTGGGCTGAACACGAGGAACTCCCGCCTGCACGAAGATACAACGACGTGGAAAAGGAGTTCGGCTTGCCGCCATACACTGTAATCCGAAGAATTCTCGGGAATGATCGTGAAAGATGGCTTGATGTTGCTAGTGCGATACTAAATGATGGAGAAACAGTGGTCAAAAAACCAGAGCCAAAAGAAATTAGCGTGCAACAGAAAAGAGAACTAAAAACAATCGACGAACTAACAGAACTCTTAAAGGAGGGCGGCGCATTAGAATCTGTCATTAAAATGGTTGGACCGATAGAGCTGAATGCTACATACCGATACAAACTTGGTAACATGCCAATTCTCATCAAGATCGAAACAGAAAAATAGCACAAAATAAACCCCCGGTCACCCGGGGGTTTTACCTGGTATAATTTGTTAGTAAAAATCGCATAGATTGGTGTTTTCTTCTTGCGAAGCGCTATTTCCGATAGAGCGAGCAAGAAAAAACGCCAAGATAGGCGATTTTTACAACAAATTGGTGGGGATATGTGGACTTGCCCGCGCAAGCACCACAGTCCCACTTTTTTATTTTTTTGTGAAACAAAATTGGTGGGGATATGTGGACTTGAACCACAGACCTCGTCATTATCAGTGACGCGCTCTAACCAGCTGAGCTATATCCCCAAATATGGTGGAGTAACAGGGACTCAAACCCTGGACCTCCGCCTTGCAAAGGCGGCGCTCTAATCAACTGAGCTATTACCCCATAAAAATGTGCAATGTACTTTAAATTTTACACCAAACACCCTAAAAAATCAAGAGTCATGCTATAATATAATCTATAAAACTTGCGTTATCTCTGTCATGAATAAGAAAAAATTAATAGTTATTAGTGTTCTAGGTGTCATATTGATTTTTTCGTCTTTAGTTTTATACAAAATGTTTACCCAATCCACCGAAATCACGCTTAGTCAAACAGCAACTTTACCAACCCCTATAGATATTTCAGAATTCCTACCTGGCGATTATCGTGCTAAGGCCGCCGCTCTAGATGGAAAGGTAATTCAAGAAACAAACAAAACCCTTCTGCCAACTGCATCAACTGCCAAAATAATACTAAGTCTTGCCATTATGGAAAAGAAACCATTTTCTCTAGGTGAAGAAGGGGAGCGAATTACAATATCCCCAGAATCCTACGAAAAATATCTTTGGTACATCAGTCATAACGGCTCTACGACCAAAGTCTTAATAGGGGAACAAATCAGCCAATATGACGCCATCGCTTCCGTTTTAATGGTTTCTTCAAACAACATGGCCGATACACTTGCTACCTGGGCTTTTGGTAGTATGGATGAATACCGTTCCTATGCTACCGAGATGCTAGCACGACTTGGAGCTACAGATACAATTATAGGTACCGATGCTAGCGGTTATAGCGAAACGACGATTTCAACCGCTAGCGATCTTTGCATTATTGCAACCGCGCTCCTAAGAAATCCTGTTTTAAGGGAAATTGTTGGTCAAAAAACATATTCTGTTCCAGTGGCTGGCTTGCTTGAAAACACAAACAAAATTCTAGGTGAACCCTTAGGAGACAGCGTGGCAGTTTCCGGTGTTAAAACGGGCTATATCGGCGACATTTCAGGCTACAATCTTGTCAGCGCCTATGAATATGATGGCCATATCATTGTTTTGACGCTGCTTGGAGCCACCTCGCGTGCTAGTTCCTTTGAAGGGAGCAAAAACGAGCTCATTCGTTTATTCAGCGAGCTAAAAAGCTCAGTAATTGTAAAAAGTGGTGAAAACGTCGGCTACTACGAAACTTGGTGGAACGGTCGTCATGATATCGTCGCAGAAGAAAATCTATCAGCCATTATTCTAGAAGATCAAGAAAATAGCATCACGCTAAGCGAACAGGGGCTGACAGTTATAGTAAACGGGGAAGAGCATCATATAAAAACTACCCACGATGCATTTGATAATGCTCCAAATATCTGGCAGCGCTTTCTTCATCTCTTTGGCTGGCACGCCTAGACATCGTTATATATAAAACAAGAGAAAACCGCCTATAATGTTGGGAGAGGGGCGGTTTTCCAGGTCATACATATAACTTGTGCAGCCTCGCAGTTTAATCTGCGCAAGTTATCTCTAGTATATATCACGTGATGCATAATGTCAATACCTTTTTTCCACATTTTGTGCATAATTTTTAAAAAACTTGTTCGGGAAAAACCTATTGACAAAACGAAAGCGGTATGATATAATTAAAACAATCACTAAAAAGTGTGTTAATTGTTATTGGTGGGCAGAAGGAAGGACAAATGTCTGGAACTAAAGCCGGCGGTATGAAAGCAGCCGCTACTAACAAAGCGAAATACGGTAAAGAATTTTATGCTCGTATTGGTAAAAAAGGTGGCCAAAATGGTCACACTGGTGGTTTTGCCGCTAATCCAGCTCTTGCTCGTGTAGCGGGCGCTAAAGGTGGTCGTATCTCACGTCGTGGCCCAGCTAAGAAATAGGGCAGTGCCAGATACCATCAGGGGTTTGAAATCGCGTTAGTCCGCACTCTGGACAACGCGATTTTTGATGTAACCAATCTCTATACGTGTCTAATTCTTCTTGTATCAAATCTTTGTCTATCTCGACCCCATAAACAGTACAAAGCTCGCGTGCCTTCTCCCAGGCCTGGACTTCCATCTTAAGCCGCCCAACTTCTGTTTTAAAAGTTCGGTGGTGTGAGAGCGCATGCCCAAGCTCATGCAGCATCAACAAACAGTCAGAAACTTCTTCAGAATCTTTTTTATAAATTATCGTTCTCGGTGGACGATAAGAGAATTTTGCCCCAGCTACAAACCTATAATCAGGGTAATCACTCTTGAGTTTTGCCAAAAAGGTAGCATCCATAAATCACCGATTCCAGCGGCCGTCGCGGCCGACGATACCGCACCCCACCATTTTTGGGTAAATATTTTACATACAGCTTAAAAATTTTACCAAGCGGTCCACCAAGGATGATCGTGTCAGGTTTGTACTCTTTAATTATGTCTGGGATGCCAAGATAAACCCGCTCTGCGATAGACATCATTGCCTTCTTACCCCTTAGCTCTGTTGCCATATCCACATGGAAAGCCCTCTCAAGCGCGCTAGAAGCTGCCAAATCCTCCCATTCGGCCGTTTTCCCATCTAGTTTATAAATTTTGTGTCCAGGCTCCAACTTATCAGATTCCGCCAGTAGTTTGCCCCTGGAAGCAACCCCACCGCCAATTCCGGTAGAAAAAGTAAGAAAAACCGTCTTGCCAGGCAATCTGTATGATTCATATACTGCAGCAAGATTTGCATCATTTTCAAAATAAATTGGACAGCTGAACAATTCTTGTAAAACATTTACCAGGGAGAAATTGCCCCAATCACGATTACCGAACCGGACTGAACAATTTTTTTGTACAACACCAGGAACGGCTACAACCACAGCCTTTAACTGGTATTTACGAAATCTCTGTAGAGCCATTAGAAGCTCCTTTAAAAATCGCTCTTTTTTCCAAGAGGTCTTAAATTTAACTCTTCTTAGCACCCGCCCCCGTTTAGAGAAGAGCGCGATTAATGTTTTTGTACCTCCAATATCTATCGCTAAATACATATTTCGATTATACTACACTCTAGACATTTTGGGGAGTTTTTGCTATAATAAAATCAGATTTGGGCTCATTCAAAGATGTCGCTTCCAGGCGATTTCTCTGAATGAGCCTAAAGAAAGGAAAGTTATAATTATGGCTGATGCCAAAAAAATGAGCTTTGATGAGCTTCTTGAAAAGAATCAAGACGCATCAAAGAAAGTCATCGCTGGAGACACCGTATCAGGGAAGGTAATCTCCATCAAAAAACACGAGATTCTAATCGATCTCGGCAGTCAAGGGGTTGGGCTTGTGCCTCGTCGCGAAGCATCCTATATCAGAGATTTGGAGCTTGGCAGCGAAGTTACCGCTTCAGTAATTGAAGCCGAAATGGAAGACGGCTACGTTCTTCTATCTCTTAGAAAAGCAGTTAAGGATAAAGGTTGGGACGAAATCCAGAGCAAGATGGACAACGCTGAAACCGTTGAAATCACTCCATACGACGCTAACAGAGGCGGCTTGCTCGTAGAATACGAAGGTATTCGTGGGTTCTTACCAGTTTCTCAATTGTCTGCAGAGCATTACCCAAGAGTAGGTAGTGCTGATAAAGACGAAATCTTGCAACGCCTCAACTCTCTCGTAGGCAAACCAATCAAGGTACGCATCCTTGATGCTATCAAGAAAGAAAACAAGCTTATCTTCTCAGAGAAGGAGGCTATCAAAGATGGTCTAGCAGAGCGCTTTGCAAATCTAAACGTTGGCGATACTATTCACGGTGTAGTGACCGGTGTGGTAGACTTCGGCGTATTTGTAAATGTGGATGGCATTGAAGGCTTAGTCCATATCTCAGAAATCTCCTGGGAACGCGTCAATAATCCATCAGATTACGTCAAAATCGGCGATGAAATCGATGCAAAAATCATTGCCATCGACAAAGAACGCTTGTCTCTCTCTATGAAGCAACTCATTGAAGACCCATGGCTCCACGAAGTAGAAAATCTAAAGAAGGGTGCCAAAGTAGAAGGTACAGTTACTCGTATCACTCCATTTGGTGCATTCGTCCAGATTAGCCCAGCCGTAGAGGCTTTGGTACACGTTTCTGAACTCGGCGAAGGCTCAGATGTCGACCCAGAAAAGGTTTTCACTTTAAACGAGCGCAAGAGCTTTACTGTTCTTGACATCGACAAAGAAGGTCGCAAGATTTCTCTTTCAATCGACAAATAGAACTTGCTACTTTTAAAAAACCAGACCTAAGTCCAATAAAAACAGGTCTGGTTTTTTGGTAAAGACCTTGCTTTTTTATAAATAAGCATTATAATAGATGAAAAGAAAGGCCATACAAAAATGCAAAACATCGATAATTTTATAGAAAATTTAATAGACGAAAAAGGTCTCAGTGTAGAGCCTGATATTAAGGACGAATTAAAAGCAGAAATGAAAGAACGTTTGATGGATCAAATCAATCGCGCAGCCATTAATGCATTAAGCGCAGAAAAAGCCGATGAACTAGCCAAAAAAATCGATGAGCCAGATTTTACTAACGAAAAAATGACCGAATTCATGATGAACTCTGGCGTAAATTTGCAAGAAATTGCGCTTGAAACTATGTTGAAATTCCGCAGCTTCTATCTAGGCACGGAGAACTAAGATGGAAAAAGAGCAGGGAATAGTAAACAGCGAAAGTATGACCAGCTGGGATAAAATGGCGGCGGAGATTCGCAGGCAAAATGAAATCGAGCGCGAAAAACGAAGCCAAGCCCTGATGAATCGCGGCGAAGTAAACGCTGATATGAAAGCCATTCAAGACGCAGAAATAGCCGAAGCAATCGAAAAGGAAGTCCAAGTATCCATGGCAAGAGAGGTGCAGGCCATGATGCAAGAAGAAGCCCTGAGCGCGCAAACGATTGAAGCGGCCAAAGCCGAATTAATAAAAACCAATCAGAAACTCGCCGAACTTGAAGAAAAGTCGATTAAAACAGAGACCGAGTCAACCGAAGACGACATTGAATCCGCCAAAGCCGAACTCCTTAAAATTAAACAACAGCTAGCTGCGCGAGATAAAGAGAAAACAGAAGAGTCAACAAAAATCAAGCTTAAAGAGACAGAAGAAGCAAAAACAGAAGAGAAAGAAGAAACAAAACCGGTTAAATCAGCAAAAACTCAGCCTGAAGAGCCAGAAAACCCATTCGACACTCCACTTGTTGCAATTAATGCCGATTGGACTCATGATTCCAAAGAAATTGCCCATGATTTAGCCGAACAGGCCTTAAACGACGAGGTAGCAAAAGGTAATATCGCCAAGCGTATCTGGAAAGGCACACTCTTCAAGAAATTTTACGAAGAAAAATACGCCAAGGAATTCTTATCTGGTGAGCGCCAAGACGAAAAAGGTAGAACCATCAAAGACATCATCAAAGAACAAAAATCAAGCGTCATTGAGCGTTTTACCATGGGTGTCATCGAGAATGACCGCCGTTTTGTTCATGAAGCAGCCGGCGAGAAATTAGAAAAAGCCAACCCAGAGCTTACCGCCAGCATTAGGAGCGCCATCGAAGAATATGCTAAGGCCACCCCAGAGCCGGGCCAAAACTTAAAAGATTTGGATCGTGAATTTCAGAACAAGGTTGGCCGCATCATGCAAGAAGCTATCGATGGGGGTCTCATTGAAAAAGGCAACAAAACTACTAATTATCTGTCTGTCGCAAAGGAAGCTGCGCGTCGCTACCAGGAGTTAGCTACAAACGCCAGGGGTAAAGCCGAACACGAAATGGCGATGGAACAGGTAATGGCTGGTTTTAGAGTCTATAACGCCGAAGTTAGAAACGGTGTCCGCACTGAAGCCCACAGGGACAATATCGATAAAATCACTAACTGGTGGGAGAGTAGCAAAATCGGGCAGTTTATCCCAAGTGAAATCGTTGCTGGGGCCGCTGGCGCAGCGCTGGCACTCACTCAAACGGGCACTAGAGCCATTTTCGGCGCCGCTGGGGGCATTATAGCTTCAAGTGCCTTGTCAGGGCTGAAAGAACGCAACCGCATCACAGAAGACCGCACGCGCATGCTAAGGGATGTTGCTAATGGTCTTTCTTATGATGGCAAAGGATTAAATAAAGAGCAAATCAAAGAAATCAAAGGTAGAAATGCCAGAAAAATGGCTAAATACGAAGCCAACATCGGTGGAACACTCTATGATATGCAAAAAGCTACAGATTTAGCAAGCAGAATCGAATCAGTCATGGAAGATACCGAAGGTGGCGAAAACCACACTAAAGAGCTTCTAAGCGCTATTGCAGAAGCACGAGTTAGGACAAACTTCTCTGATAGCGAACAAAAGGATTTAATTTCTTATTCCTCAGCGGATAAAAGGGGTGATGAGCGCTTAAGACTAGATATTGCATTAATCAAAGCCGAAAAATCTTTGTCGGAACAAGACAAAATCATCGTAAGAGCGATGAAACAGGAAATCCTGGATAAAATCACCGAAGGCTACGACGACGAATCAGGTGAACACCACGCTGGCGTAGACGAAAATGATGAACAATTCAAAAAATTACGTGCAAAATTAGCTCTAAAGAAAGCCGGAAAGACTCTTGCCCTAGGTAGCGCCTTCTTCCTTGGCTCTCAAGAGATAGCGTCTATCATTAGTCCAAATAAAATCGGTATTTTTGAACGCGCTGGTTTGATCAAGACCACCAATAGTAGTGAAGCAAGCGAAACATTACTCGCCAAAGGTTTCGATTTTGTAAACCGTGGCAAAGAAAACCCAGCCGACGTAATCACCAGATACGAAACTACTTCTATCAGAACAGATAATCCAGATGTCATAAACAGATACGAAGCAGACGGTTACACCAAGACCGAAGTCAGCTCCGCCTGGAGTGAGCCACACAGGGAAATAGCGGACATCGACCCAGCGAATTCTACTGCCAAAATCGACGTAAAATACGATGGCTGGGCTAACAATGGCACTAGAGCTGCCGATGGTAACGAGCTCAGAACCGGCATTGAGAACGGTAGGTTTTTCTCTACTATGCGTGGCACTTCCACAGTTAACGGCCAGACTGTCAATTATGACCCAACTAACACTAAAGGCTTCTTAACCATTGGTAATTCTAAATTTGAAATTGTTTCGTCTATAGATCAAAATGGTCAACTCTCTTGGGGTGAAAATGGCGTATTTACTACTACTACAGGCGAAACTATCAAGGCTATCGGCGATAACGGCGAAAAACTCTATCGTTACTTCGAAGTAGCTCTCGATAACGGTGTAGATCCAGATGGCGTCCAGCATATCATTCCGCTTGCAACTGATGTTGGTTCCAATTCCTTCTCTGGTACTATGCAACAGATCATTGAAACAGCAGTAGAGCACCCAGCCGTCTATGAATTTACTAAACAAATCCCAATTACTGAGACCATTATTCGCGATGTAGATTTTAACGGCTTTGCATTCGCCCCAGAACTTGGCCGTACGGGTTTAGGGGAAGTAAGAGCTTCAGAAGCTCCAGAGCGGCAACCAGAAACAGCCTAGTTTATTTGATTCCATAAAAAGTATGATATAATCGTCTGTAAGGAGATTTTTGTGAATAAAAAACCATCAGATACTAAATCATCAGCCAAAAAAGAGAAGAAATCAGAAGACAAAGCTCGCCCTTGGCTCAAATATTACAAAGAAGATCATATTCCAGACACTCTAGAGTATCCAGATTGTTCTATCGTTGATATGATTATCCAGACCGCCGAAAAATATCCAGATAACGTTGCTTATTCTTATTACGGTCACAAAGTAACCTATAAAAATTTTGTCAAAAAGATAGAAAAAGCCGCTCGTGCCCTTAAAAATTACGGCGTAAAAGAGGGTGACCGCGTCACCATTTGTATGCCAAATACCCCTGAAGGCATCACCATGGTTTACGCAGTAAACATGGTTGGCGGTGTTTGTAACATGGTTCATCCGTTGTCATCAGAGAAGGAGCTAGAGTATTATATCAAGGTAGCTGAGTCTAAATACGTTCTTGTAATTGACGCTGTTTTTGATAAAATATATCGTTTGAGAGACACTGCAGGTCTAGAACGCATCATCGTGGTTCGCCCATCTGATGGCCTTGGTTTTTTGAAACAGAAACTCTACAGATTACTTCACATTAAAAAAGTGCGTCTTCCGATGAACGATGGGCGTGTTGTTCTCTGGGAAGATTTTATTGCTAATAGCTATTTTTATCAAGGGAACTACCATGAAGAGCGTGGCGGCGCCGACCCAGCCATAATTATGTATTCTGGGGGCACTACGGGCGCTCCTAAGGCCGTTTTGCTATCAAACCTTAATATCAACGCGGAATCAATCGTGGACGCCACCATGATACGTCAAATCGTGCCAGGAGCTAATGTTATATCAGTACTTCCGCTCTTTCACTGCTTTGGCCTAGGAGTTTGTATCCACACTCCTCTCTGTAAAGGTATGGGTTGTAATCTAATACCAGCCTTTTCTCATAAGTTATTTGCCGACATTCTAAGAAAAAACACCCCTAATTTCATCGTTGGTGTGCCAACTCTGTTTGAAGCTCTAGTAAACACCAAACTCGGTCCAAATGATCTAGAGTCTGTCACCGCTGTTATTTGTGGTGGCGACACCCTGACCAGTACCTTAAGAGATAAAGTCAATGAGTTCCTCGCTGCACACGGCTCTAAGGCTAAAATTCGGGTTGGCTATGGGCTTACCGAAGGCTCAGGCGCCGTCTGTCTCTCCCCGGAGAATTCGTTTAAAGACGGTATCATCGGTGCTCCGATGCCAGATATGTATTTCAAAATCGTAAAACCAGGCACCAAAAAGGAGGCTCCAACTGGTGAGGACGGCGAAATCTGTATCTCTGGTCCGCTTGTAATGATGGGCTATCTTGGAGACGAAGAAGAAACCGCCAAAGTCATGAAAGTCCACGAAGACGGCAAAGTCTGGCTTCATACAGGCGATATCGGCCACATCGGCGAAGACGGTCTAATTTACTTCGGCCAAAGGCTTAAACGCATTATCATTAGTAGTGGTTATAATATTTATCCTACTCACATTGAGTCTATCATTAACTCTCATGAGGCCGTAGAAACATCTATCGTTATTGGCATTGACCATCCTCACAAAGGACAAGTGCCAAAAGCCTTTATCGTCTTAAAAGAAGGTTACAAACCAGGGAAGCGAATCGAACGAGAAATCCGCGAATTGCTAGAAAGAAACATTCCAGTTTACGCCCTTCCAACCGCCTACGAATTCCGCGACGAACTACCAAAAACCTTAATCGGCAAAGTTGCTTTCAGAAAGCTCGAAAAAGAAGAACAAGAAAAAGATAAATAAAAAACTTTCTACACACCATTTTCCAGTTTTTACCGTAGCGTGCAGAGAGCCTATTTATAATAATTCATTCTTACTCTAATTCTCAGTTTAAGTGGTTTTTCTCTTAAAAAGCGATTTTTTCGCCATTTTGGAAAATAATGCGAAAGCATCTCTCTAGTCATTTTAAATCCCACTTTTCCTTCTGGGAAACTAGAAAAATCCTTATTTGAATCAATTAGTAAATTCCAAATAAAAAACCATTCAAGTTCATCATGATATTTTGAAGTAGCTTTTGCTTTTTCGAATCTGGTATAAAGTCCAGAAAGCGCTGGAAAAATATCTAAATAATGCGGATCCCAGGCCTTTTTATGAAGTACCGAGCCACTGTTTTGATAATAAAAATAAAGTGGCTGGTCCACCGCCGCAAAATTGTCGGTATAGAGAATTAAAGCAGAAATCATCTCCATATCTTCGTGAATCATCCCTTCGGCAAACGAAAACCCATGCCGCATCCACCACTCTCGATTAAAAACAAACTGCCAAGGCCCAGCCCCATATCGCACGAACCGACTCTTGAAATTCGGCTCAGTTGGCTTAACTGCGGATAGGTAATCAGAATGTTTGCCCTTGTAAATCCTGGACGCCCCCATCATCACGATATCGGCTTTTTTAGACTCCGCTTCAGATATGAGCAGATTAACGCTCTTTTCTGCAATCGTGTCATCTGCGTCCACAAACCAAACATATTTGGATTTAACCTTAGAAATACCAAAATTTCTTGCTGCCGCCGCTCCCTTTGTATGACATTGTAACACAGTAATCCTAAGCGGTGACTTTTCCATAAAATCTTTGACGATTTCCATTGAGTTATCTGAAGAACCGTTATCAACAATAACGACTTCGGTTGATACTTTGGATAAAGCTACCGCCCGAAAAACCGACTCCAGGCACCGATAAAGATATTTCCCCGAATTATATACCGGAATAATGACAGACAGAATCATACATCTATTATAACTTATTACGTGCTATAATTAAAACATGAAGAATATTGTCGAGGTAAAAAACTTCCAAATGAAGTTTGGCAAAAAGACAATTATTAAAGATTTGTCTTTTGACGTAAGAGCCGGTGAAATATTCGGCCTTCTTGGTGCTAACGGCTCAGGGAAAACAACAACCTTAAGGGCACTGCTTGGTTTTTACACGCCTACAGGCGGGGAACTACTTGTGGACGGAAAACCATACGATCCAGAAAATCCAGCAGTAATGATAGGTTATTTGCCAGAAGAGCGCGGCCTTTATCGCAAAGAAACCGTGCTAGATAATCTCGTGTATTTTGGCGAATTAAAAGGTCTGAAAAGCCCTAGGGATTGGGCGCTAAAGTATCTAAAGCGCGTCAAGCTAGAAGACAAGCAAAACGAAAAATTAGAAAAGCTCTCTGGTGGCCAGCAACAAAAAATCCAGCTAGGCGTTACCATCATGAACGACCCAAAGCTCCTAATTCTAGACGAGCCAACCAAAGGTTTTGACCCGATGAATCGTCGCCTTCTCATGGAAATCATCGAAGAACTCCACCAGAAGGGAACTGCCGTCATCCTAATTACTCACTACATGGACGAAGTCGAAAAGCTTTGCGACCGCGCGCTTCTTCTTAAAAACGGCGTTGCCGAAGCCTACGGAACTATCAGTGAAATCAAAAAACAGCACAAAAATAAATCTCTAGAGCAAATCTTTATAGATATTTACGGAGGTGAAAATGAGTAATTCTTTACTAAAGGTCGTCAAATTTGAGTTTATCAGACAAATCAAAAAACCATCATTCTGGGCAACGATTATTCTTATACCTTTGCTCGTGGTGGGCATGATGGCGATTTCGTTCATGACATCTGGCGGGGTAAAAGCAAATCCTACTCTGGATGAAAATACCAAAGTGGCCATCACGGACGAAGTCGGAATTTTACCAAAAGAAATGCCGATTGTGGTAGATTACACTAGAGAAGAGGGCAAAAATAAAGTCATAGACAAGGAACTTGACCTCTATTTCTACATTCCAGCAGACTTTAAAGAAAGTAAAAAAGTGGACTTTTATCATATTTCAGAAGGTTTGGAGATTTTTAATAATGACGGCCAAGCTATCAAAGGGATTTTGAATCAAGCTGTAGCTTCCGAGTTCGACGTTGTAGATGTCTTGGCTTTGACAGGCCAGTTTGATGTTGTAGATAACAAACTCACCGCCACCGGCGAAGTATCTAACGCTCTCGGAAAAGCCATCATCCCGTTTGTGTTCCTAGTCTGTTTCTTTTTCCTAATTACACTCTTTGGCGGACGGATGCTAATGACAGTAGTAGAAGAAAAAGAAAACCGCATCTCCGAAATGATTCTAACGACCGTCTCCACCAAACATTTGATTGTTGGCAAAATCATTGCCATGATGCTGCTTGGTGTCATCCAGATTTTAACTCTCATTATTCCTGTTATAGTCGCGGTTATAATTTACAGAGATAACGAAATAGTTTCCGGTATTCTGTCTACCATTGAAATAGACCCTGTTAGCATCATTATAAACTTGGCTTTGTTCATCCTTTCAGTATTTTTAAGCATCGGTTTCTTAACCTATATCGGTACCATCACCCCTACTGCCAAAGATGCATCACAGTTTATCGGTCCAGTCATTATTGGCGTGGTCTTTCCGCTCTACTTTATGCAATCCTTTATGGCTACCGACCCGAATTTTCTAGTATATTTCCTGACCTATTTCCCATTGTCAGCTCCAACCGCTCTAATGCTAAGAAGCGCCTTTGGCACGCTTTCAAGCCCTGAGCTCATCATTGGTTTGGTAGAGATAGCCATCCTATCCTTCATCGTAATTCGTGCCACTGTTCACAGTTTCCAGAAAAACGCCATCAATTTCGGAATAGTATTGCCTAAATTCTTGCGACGGAGATAATATGCTTTGGAAGATTCTACTCGTATTCTTAGTTTCAATGGTGCCTTTAATTGAGCTTCGTGGCGCTATTCCAATTGCCATTGGCATGGATTTAGGCTTGCCAGAATGGGCGGTTCTCATCATCGCATTAATCGGCAACATAGTCCCAGTACCAATTATTTATCTATTTGCCAGAAAAGTTCTTGAATGGGGGCAAAAATCCAAATGGAAGCCATTCAAAAACTTCTGTAATTTCTGTTTGGAAAAAGGGAAGAAAGCTGGTGATAAGCTACTTAAAAAAGCCAAATCAGGTGTATACTTCGCGCTGTTTTTGTTCGTAGCGATTCCAATCCCTGGTACAGGCGCCTGGACTGGCACTCTCGCCGCCTCGATACTAAATCTAGACTTTAAGAAAACCATGATTGCAATTATCTCTGGCGTTGTGACTGCTGGTCTTATCATGCTGCTTGTTTCGCTTGGAGTTTTTAAAATTATCTTTGGCGGATAATCTCTAAAAAAGCGCCCCTTTTAAAGGGGCGCTTTTTTGTTTGGTTTTTAGTAGGGGAAAAAGATTAGTTCAAAATTTCGAATTTTCCATTTGTGAGTCTTTTCCCAGGTCTTCTTGTCGGTGAAGACCTCTATCCATACCGAGTCGAAGTCTGGGCTTCCCAGCATCATCCTGATTTTGTCGCCATTATCATAAATGACAGGACGACCATAAATCTGCCAGTCAATATCTTTTGGGAAAACACCATAGGCTTTTTTGAATTCGACGCACTGATTTCTCCATTTTTCATTGTCAAAATCAGCGTCTATCTCGACCATCCTCCCTTTTAAATCCAGTATCGCGGAATATGTTCCGTCAACATCAGGAATAGAGAGCAGCACTTTCTTCTCTGGACCAGATTCGCCGAAAAACGAGCCGTCAAAGTAATCCGTATAGACTTTCCCGACCCAGACAGAATTATCTTCCTGACAGTCATCGGTACAAAGTTCAAAATACCTTTCGTCTTCTTCTGGGTAGCTTTCCATTCGTGCAGTTTCACTTATTTTACCGCAGGTAAAAATCTCAGCCACGAGACCTTTTCCTACTTTCAAAAACCTAGCAAAACAATACACGTACGACGGTGGAGAACGAAAGTCGTCAAACATGAGTGAGTAAACTATATTACTACTATCATCGTTGGAAAGCAATGCCCAGAGCTCCTTTCGTTTTGGATTCTCCCACAGGACCTCCTTAATCTTGAATTTAGAAGAAGCCAGATGAAATGGCTCCTTCGGTAGTAGCCCCACCCGTATCTCTCGTCCTTGCTCGTCACGAAAAACATGTCTTTCATCTTCTGTAATTCTAACATTATACTTTCTCATATTTCTACCTCCGTTTGAAAACAACCTAAAAAGACCAAAAACCAAACAATGTTAAAGTACTATCTTAATTATATCACAAAACATACAAAAAGTCAAACGAACCGCTTTTGACAGGGGTTGCAATCTGTTTATCTCCATGTTATAATCTCTGTCAAGCGGGAGCTCTTTTGTAATTTGTTTTGTGGTTTATCTAGCAAGGGGGTGATAAAATGTCAAAAACGGTTTATCTGGAGATTGACAATTGTACGAAGTGTCCATACCATTGGACGGACGATTTATTGACAGCGGATTCGTTTGAGCACGACATAGGAATTTTCTGCAAAAAAGTAACAGTCCCAGAGAATGAGACAACGATTACATATAGTGGAAGGTGTCCATACAAAATGGTAACCGCCGATGATTGGCATCCCGAAAGATACGCTCTCGTGCCAGACTGGTGCCCATTACCTACAGAAATTTCACCTACAAAAGAATAACAGTTGACTCACCACAAAACAAAACCCCAGGTTCGTCCTGGGGTTTATTTCTTAAGAAGTTTTAATTTTGTTTTAAGTTTAAATTGTTATGATAAAAACATAAACAAGGAACACACTATGGACTATGAAAACTATAGAAAAAAAGAACCTAAATACTTCAACTATTCGATATAGGGTATAATTATAGTATGACCTACGCCGAAATAAAATTAGCTCTATCTCGCGAAATTGATGATGATTACCAAGTTTTTGTCTCAAAGGGTATCCCAACTAGTCGTCCGATTTTAGGCGTTCGTATTCCCATAATTCGCGAGATAGCTAAAGCTGTTCCGTCTGCAGATATTATGCAAATAATTGGCAAAACTCCAGTCGCTTTGGAAGAAGTGCTGCTTCGTGGTATTTTGATTTCTAGATTGAATTATACCGAGATGCTAAAACTTTTCGATTCGCAAGTATCGATAATCGACAATTGGTGCTCGTGTGACATTTTTTGCTCAAATATTAAACCCTTAATAAAAAAGCATCGCCTAGATTTTTTTGAACAAAAAATTGACTCACTTTTAAAGTCAGACCAAGAATTCGAAGTCCGTGTTGGGTTGGTACTTCTCTTTGCTTATATTGACCCAGACTATCTTGCGGTAATTTTTGATCGCATTGAAGCTCTAAAAGACAGGGAAGAATACTACGTCAAAATGGCTATGGCTTGGCTTCTTGCTGAGTGCTTTATTAAATACCCAGAAGAAACTTTAAGCTATCTCAAAGCGTCCAAACTTCCAAAATGGACTTTCAATAAGGCTATTTCTAAAATTTGCGACTCTCGCCGCATTGATGACGAAATGAAGGCATATCTAAAAACCATCCGAAAATAATTATTGCTATAAGTTGCCATCTATGCTATACTTATAAGGTTCTATATCGTTGTTGAGTTACATATTCAGACTAATGAATAGGAGGTTCTTTAATGAAAACTAGTGTTGAGAAATTATTTTTTTACCATTTCGACTGGAAAGACCTAAGCACCGGCGAACCGATGAGATACTATTATCTGATTCAGGTAGATGCCCCTGGCACTAACCATGATGGCGATCTTATGTCTCATCGTCTTGCCAAGCTTTTATATGAACGTGGAAGTGTAGTGGCGGATTTCCCCAAGATCTTGTTAAGTGAGATTTATGATGATTGTTGCTGGGGATATGCTGGCTTTATGTTTACTGAAGGCGCCCTAGAACATCTCGAGGAAAAATCCTTCGAGCCACACTTCCATAATTATACTCATCTTACCCAGGAAGAATGGACAGATCTTGCCGATTGCATCATCAAGTGCATGAAATTGCGCATTCTCGCAGATGTAAGCAAATACCTTGAAATCGTCACTGCCGTGCCGACGCCAGAAGATTTCAAGGCCTCCATCAATAGCAACGATGCCGTGGTCAAAGCCAATGAGGAGTACGCTGCATCAGGCGACTGGATTTTGAGTTTAGAAGATCAGTCCTTAATGCCTGAGCTTACCCTCGTTTTATTGGGGCTTCGCCGTGGCTTCTGGAGTGCTTTTAGACGCAATTGCAGCAAGTTCGAGCTGCAAGAATAATAATTTTTCCGCTAAATCACCCCTCTCGGGGTGATTTTTCTTGCGTTTGAGTGGTATAATATATTCATGAAAATCTTAAACACCCCAACTACAAAGTTAAACCTTATTAAAGAATCCAAGAACTACATTCACAGCGAAGAGACCCGTAAAAATTGGCGAAATCTCCCGCTTACCAGCCAAATGGGCAACATCGGTAGTGAAGTTTCACGCTCGCTTAAATGGTCCAAAACAGGGAACAAAGCCCGAGCCGACAAGGCGATTGATCGCGCTCTAGAGCTTTTTGATCTTACTATCGAGCCAAATCGCACAAACCGACCATGTCTCACGGAGATTTTGATGGCGCGCGATGAATTTTGCGACTATTTTTTCGGTGGTAACTCTTACCACACCGACCCAGAAAAAATGCAAAAATACTACGATGGCTTTGTCATTATGCAACAAAAGTTAGCCAGTTAAAACCCGCCAAAAACCATCCAAAACAGTCCATACCTCAAATGTTATAATGAAAAAAGGAGTATCAATGACAAAACTCATTCTTTTGAAGCTACAACCATAAAACTTCGCTTGGCAATTTATTAACTTTTATATAAAATGTAATAAATTATCATAAAAAGGACAATAATATGACGCAGGCAACCTATAGCATAAGACTAGACAGGGACAAAAAAGCTAAATTTGATGAAATTTGCAATAGATTGGGACTTTCCGCATCTGCGGCTTTTTCTACTTTTGTCAATAAGACCATTGAAAAAAGAGGTTTACCATACGAACTCACTCTAGAAAAACCCCAGCCGATTACGGTATCGTCGAAGCCGACAAGCTCACTCATGAAGAGCTCATGGCGGAAATTCAGAAGGGAATTGACTCCGCCGAGAATGGTAAAATCTATTCCGAAGCTGAGGTCTTCGGCGATCTTCTCGGGGAGGATTATGCGAAAATATAAAATTGCATATTCCAACGAAGCCAAAAAAGATATTCAAAGCATTTTTAGTTTTATAAAATCAATTTCATCAGAACAAAATGCCAAAAAACCAAGACATCATCACTTCCAAACCTTCCGATTGAGAGAACGGCTAAAAATCGAAACATTGTGGCTCCCGGGACTGGTCGCTAGCTTTTGCTAACGCAAAAATGCTTGACATTGTATTGCATTTGTAGTAAAATCAACATAAGGAGATATATATGAGTACAACTACACCAACCCAAATTAGAATAGACACAAATACTAAAAAACGAGCGAACGAACTTTTCGCTACGCTAGGGATGGATATGTCTGGCGCAGTTAATATTTTTCTAAATCAATGTATATTAAGAGGCGGAATCCCTTTTCAAATAGAAGTTCCCAAGTATAATCAAGAAACGGAGGAGGCCATAGCTGAGGCTCGCAAGCTTATGCAGGATGACACCGCTCCAACTTATCGAACTATGTCAGAATACCATGCAGCCCTAGCAGGAGATAACTAGATGTATGATTTAAGAATGACCTCTAGGTATTCAAAGTCATACAAGAAGATGCGAAAACGCGGGCTAGACATGAGCCTGCTAGACAATGTTGTGGATTTGCTAAGATGCGGAGAGATGCTACCAGCAAAATATAAAGATCATGCTCTTACTGGAAAATATAAAGGTTTTCGCGAATGTCATATAAAACCAGACTGGCTGCTAATATACGCAATAAATGAAGAAATATTAATCTTGGTTTTGTCTGATACAGGAACGCATGCAGATTTATTCGGAATGTAAGCTCTCGGAACTGGACTCGATTCGAGCGAAGCGAGAACGATGTCCTGCTTTTTGTGTGCATCGTCAGATGCATGGCTCCGGCAAATGGAAACATTGCGAACTAGCAGTATTCCATATGACGAAGTAAAGTTTGAGAATGTAAAAATTCTCATCGATAATTATAGCACGTCGCCTATATTGACGCAAATGATAGAAGATAACAGATAGGCAACAGATAACGGTTATGGTATAATATAGATATGGAAACCGAAATTGATACGAATTCGACCGATATTGCAATCGTCCCCGGACGCACTCCGTCCGAACGTTTGAATATGGACATTGTAGAAGAAATGAAAAATCGTAGTCGGTCAGTTAAATTGTATAAGAATGATAAGAAAGCGCGATTTATTGAATTACGTGCTCGCGGCGCGAGTTTCCAAGATATTGCTGACATTTTGGATTGTGGCAAATCAACTCTGGTTGGTTGGAATAAAGAATTAGCAGATGAAGTTGCCGAACGCAAGGCTATGACGAAAAATGATATTCTGTGCGATTATCAGGTTGCCCGCGATAATCGTTTACGCTATTTCGCTGAATTATATCGCGATATAAAAAATGAACTAGCTAGACGAACTCTGCGCGACGTCCCGTCCGACAAGCTTTACGCTATGCTTGAAAAATGCTCAAAACATATTGACGAATTGAGCGGCGAAAAACGCGAAGATAGAAAAGACGCAAGCATTATAGCGATATCGCAAACAGAACGCGTTAGAACCGCCTTAAAATGCGTCAGAGCGGCATAAATATCGCAGCCGACCGCTCTTTTTAACAGATAACGATTATGGTATAATAAGGCTATGAACAATAGCCGACCGTCAGATATGATAAGTGATAATTTATCGGCAATGCGTCACGCGCACGAAGCCGTTGTCATTGCTTTGAAGTCCGGCGAATATAATGGCGAAGAGATTACGCCAAAAGAATTGAAGAAATTACCACAGGTTGATTACCGTATAAAGAGAGTTATTGAAATCGGCGAGTTATTGGACAAAGTCGTCGGTAATGCGCCATACAGAGAATACGGTGTTCTTGCCGCGAGTTATCAATTATTATGTTGTAATTTGAATCAAAGGGTTAACGAAATTGACGAAGACAAAAAGCCTTCTGAATATGCGTCACCAAAACAGTTAATTCCGCCAAAAGACATTGATATTAAAAGCGTTGAAAGGTGTAAAAATACATTAGAGAAATGGTTGACAAATAAAGAAATTGAACGTTATGTCAAACCATTTAAGGAAGATATTGACCGATTAAATAAATTGATTAGTTTTTGTGATAATGAGTTCAAGAAACAAAAGGATTATCCCGGCGATAAGTTGGTCTTTAATCCGTTTCCCGATTCAATACTGTATTATGCTAATCAATTGTTTAGCGATTGCGTGAACCAAATACTGATAGCAACAAAAATAACACCGGAGATAGAGTCAATTGCAGAATATATTACACAAGAAAATCAGTTTAGTGTAGCGGGAATCCAAATCAAATTCCACAAAGGACACGGCTTTGTGAGTTCGTTGGCAACGCAATGGGAGTATCTTGGCATTATCGGTAAATTTAATGACACTAAACCACGTGAACTGCTTATTAAATCGTATAAGAAGATAATAGCGACAATCCAAAATTACAATGACAATATTAGAAATATTATTGAACGGGACAGAAAGCCGGCGGGTAAAATAATGACTAAAACGTGTGGTATGGACGACACATTGCGCGACCTTGAAAGAACGTATGGACTATTAACCGAACTATTAAACGGCGCAATATATGACGATAAAGAACTAACCAAAAGCCAAACTGATAGACTGAAAGAAATTGATTTATATTACCGCCAAATAATAGGCGTTAGCAAAGGTTTTGTCGTTTTGTTTGATTATCTTAATTTCTACCAAGGTCATTTTGGAGAACGACGCTATGCGCGCACTTGGCTCAAATCCGGATTGAACGTTGTTTATGATGAATTAACGCGTGTTTTCTATCAAACGTTAGATAATGAACATTTTAAAAATTGGACGGGCTGTCATAAAATAAAAACCCCAGACGTTGCACGTGGAGATGTTGTGTCTGCGCGCAAAGATATTGCCGATTGGTTAAATGATAGAAAGGCTATGAAATATCTGCGGGATTTTAAATATGATATGGAACAAGCGTTAAGCCTCAAAGAAATTGAGCAGAATTTGATAAAAGGTCAAAACGAGGAATACCTTAAAATCGTAAAACCGCTTCGCGATTCGTTTAGTGAATTTACGAATATCACGCATTATAATTGTCAAGAAATCTTACAAGAAAATAATTTTTTAAAATAAAAACGACGGGAAAACGACGGGCGACGACGAGAAAATAAATTATTTTTTCAAAAAACGGCGAAAAAACGGTAAGAAAACGGTGGCTTTACAAAAAATAACAGCCGAATAACAGCGTGAAAACAGCGACAACATTCTAAACCATAACCGGTTTATGGGTATATTTTTAACCCGTTTCGTGATATAATTAAACTGCTCTAAATCAATTTTAATTTAACACGCAATACAGGAAAACCTGTCTTTGGCACGGAATAGTTTATCTGATGAGATGAGCACCGTGTGCGAGTAACCAGATAAACCCTGTGTTGCGGGAAAACGATTTAGAGCATCGTCAGACGGTGCTCATTTTATATTTAGAACCGTCTGACCAAGATATTACATAACCAAGGAGGTATTTGCGAAATGGAAGGCATATTGGCAATTATCGTCGGTTGGGTCGTTGTAGCTTTGATTATTAGTGCGTTTAAAAACAAAGGCAAAAACAGCGATTCCGATATAGACAAAATCATAGAACAAGCGAAAAAAGACGGCAAAATCAAACCAATAACAGAGCATTCTACAACTATGAAAGCGAGCGCCGATACAATCCGTTTAGGAACTGAATCTTGGGAAGAATATAAAAGGGATTTTGCCGGATTAAATAAAAGCCAACAAGAATATGAATTAGAATATTTTAAGAAAAAATTACACAAACGTTTCCGTAATGCTAATGAAGATATAAAAGACCAAGTTGATGAGGCGATACGAGAATTGGAGTTAATTTATAGGGCATAATGAATATGGAAAAAACCGACGCGCAACAACGAAACGAAGATGAAGTCCGCCGCATAATGCGCGAACGCGGTTTTGAAACAGCGTTGGAATCCAAACCTAAAAAGAAACGTCGTGATTTTGATTTTAGTATTATCGGTAAAGTATTAGCCGCCATTGTAGTTATTAGCGGTTTATCTTTTGGCGTTTTCGCGTTGATAAAAGCGCCTAAAAACGACGAGGTGGTAAAAGATACGTCTGACAACGAAGACACGCCTCAGAACGCCGATTACGCGGGTTTAGCGGTATGTTTGAACGCGGCATATACAGACATAGAGGCTGGCGACCCACAGTTTTACCCGAAACTTATTGCGTCATATAAAGCGCAACTTGATTGCCATAACCAATACCCCACGCCGGACAATGAATCGGAAATATCGGACATAAAACAGCGTTTGAGTAACGTGGAAATTGCCGCAAAAGACGCCGGCGTTAGCCAAGCCGATATTGAATCCGCGTATAGTTCAATTTCCCAACAAACAACCACAAATCAATCTACAAATGTAAACACGACCCAAAACACCGGCAGTAATTATTCCGCACCGGATTGTAGTGCCGAAGAACGCGAGGTTGAAATCCGAAAAACCTTAATGGTGCGCGAGGAACAACAATACAACAGCATTTTTAATAGCAGAAAATCGTATAGCGAACTCGCTGACCAAGCGGGCGACAATCTTACGCAAGCAAACATTCTTTACGCCGAACAAAAAGCGCGCATAGACGCTGCTTGGCAAACTTATTTAGACGCGCAGGCAGCATACAACACAGCGTATGACGATATGTTGAACTGTGAACGGCAATAAGATGATACGTTTTGCGGTATAATTATATCAAGATATGAAAGATGTAATGACCGTAAGCAAAACCGTAAAGGTTTCAGTCACACGTGATATTGACTGGAATACACCGATTTTGAATAATCTTTTGTCTAGCAACAACGTCGTGAGTGTTAATCGTTATCAAGAATTATTGCGGGTCGTAGAAAATGCTGGCGGGATAGCGAAAACGCTAGAACAAGCCACAGCGCAAGCAGTTGATTCGTTTTTGTGCGATTTAATACCGTTAAATAACTTAATATCAAATGAGATTCAATTTAATGCTCAATTTGTGCAGATACCAACGGATTTTATAAGCGTTATTGATAAGATGGACGCACGCATAAAAATATTGATTGAAGAAGTTGAGGGATTGAAACAATTAAAACAAATCAAAACGATAGAATATCAGAAAAACACAGAATCCCCATTTCTCGTCATCAACGGACGAGAACGCGCTATGAGTGGTGATAAAATGGCATTTGTTGCCGAACAATTTTTTGGTGGCAGAAAACTTACGGCAAAGAAACGTTGGCTGATAGACAATCTGTATTATGATTATTCCGGCGATTATATCAAGAATAAGAAAAGCTTTATAGGCAATAAACAAACGCACGCCGAAAATCCAACAAAGACAAAAATAGCGTCTTTTCAGAAAGGGATTGATTCCGCTATTAAGGAAATAAATAACTTCATTGGACGTGTTTTAGGAACACAAAAAGATTTTATTGTGTATTTTGGAAAAGGTATTTACGGGTTAGACCCAACACTGATAAGACAGCAAAATAAAGAATAAAACAAACTAAACAGATAAGCTCTCCGCGCGGAATCGCACGGAATTGTCGCGTTTTAATGGGGGTATGAAAAGCGATGATTCAAAAAACAACGGAAAAACTACGGCGAACGATAACGCCATTGTTTTGACCGACGACGCAAAAATCGCGTTGGCGCAGTTTTTTGACGTTCTTATTAGTATGGATTCTGATGAATATGGGAATAGTCGAACATACGTAAAACAGAAAGAGGTAAGTTATGCGGATTAGTGAAGTGAACATTACACCGATTAAGCCGCACGACGGGCTTGTTGGATTTGCCAATATCGTGATTGACGATAAATGGTTTTTAAGTTCAATCGGTATTCATACGAAATTAGGCGGCGGTTATCGAATTACATACCCGACGAAAGTAGTCGGCTCGCGGGTAATGGACATATTCCACCCAATAAATCGCGAAACAAGTAAGGCGGTGGAATCGGCAATCGTTAAAAAGTTTAATGAGATTTTTGAAAGAAGTAATGAAAATGATAGATACAATCAAATTAGCAATCCCAATAAACGATAGCCAAGACTTATCAAAGGTAGCGTTTGAAACGCCACTAAATGCCGTTAGAATTGGTTCTACGTCGTATTTTAGAACGTTCCGCAATCCAATTCCGGCGGAACGGCGATTGGGTATTTACCGTCCACGATTAACCTTTATACGACGACCAACTGGTATTGATAAGTCGATAAATATGCTGTTAGTAGAAATGTCATTGCCAAAATTGATATTCGGTAATAATTTTGAGGAAATCGCTGAAAACGATTTTGAAACAATCATTTCCTTGCTAACACGAAATCTTAAAGAAATGGGCGCACCGATTACGCCGGAACAAATACGAAAGGCAAGTGTAGTAAAAGTAGATTTATGTAAAAATATAATCCTTCCAGAATACGTCTCAGTTCCGTCGATAACTAATCAAATTCGGAAAGCAGATATTTCAATGATATACGACCCGGACTATACGAAATTTAGAAATGGCGGTCATATATTTCACGTCCATTGTAATACTTCGGACATAGTCTTTTATGACAAGGTTGCGGATTTGCGACAAGGAAAGATTAGTGAGAAGCGCGGTTTCGAACAGGATTATTACGTTCAAACCAAATTGCTTAAAGTATTACAGCAGAACAAGCGCGACATATTGCGCGTTGAGGTGCGCCTTAACAGCAAAAAGAAAATCAGGGCGGAATTAAAAGCAATCGGCATTGATTGCGAAGATTTGACCTTCGAAAACATATTTAGGGCGGAATTAGCAAAAGGTATTCTATTCAGCCATTGGAATAAGATTTTTAAGACAATCCCAAAAATATTATTAGACTCCGATTCGCCCGAACAACTTTTTTATAGAATTATCAAAGACAACAAGATTACCCCGCAAAAGGCATTGGCAAAATTAGGTTTTATTTTGTTAGAGGGACAGTGTGAAGATTCGCGACAACTACGCAACGTTATTGAAAATCGCTTTTCGCGGTCAACGTGGGCGGGTTTAAGAAAAGCCCGTGAACCGCCTAATAAAACTCAACTGAAAACTCTGCTCTATATCGGGCGGGTTATATCAGAAGCAAAAACGTTGCGCTCATCTGAAATCGGGCTGGACTAAAAACGGTTCCGCTTATAAGATAGAGAGCTAGAAATTATATCACAATAATTAAAGCAAGAAAGGAAAATAATATGAGTAATAATAAATATAATGGAACAAAAGCATTTCTAATCGCACGGGTTTCTGACCCAAGCCAACGCGACGCATTGCCGGCACAGGAATTACGGTTGAAAGAATATGCGACAAAATTAAAACTTAATTACGACTATCGTTGTTTTGACGAAACGGCGTATAAAGAGGACAGGCAAAAGTTCCAAGAAATAGTTACGGAAATCCAAAAATACCCGGATTTCTGTATAATCGTATTCGACAAGATTGACCGGTTTACGCGCGACGGTTCGTCAGAGATAGTCCGTATATTCAAAGATATGGTTAAGGACGGAAGAATTGAGCTGCATTTTCCGTCCGACGGCTTAATAATTCATAAAGATTCGCCGGCTTGCGACAAGACTCGTCTTGGTATGGGTATGGTTTTCGGGGAATACTATTCTGCCGCAATTAGTGATAATGTAAAACGCCGTTTTAACCAAAAAATCCACGATGGGGAGTGGCCTGGAAAAGCGCCGATAGGGTATATGAACATAATTGAGGGTAAGGACAAAAATATTGTTCCAGACCCGGAACGCCGCAACTATATTGTTGAAACATTTAGGTTGCGTGCGCAAGGTGCTTCATATCGCGCTATCGCGAAAACATTACGCGAAGACGGATTTACCAGTAATATGAAAGTCCCGCGCCCAATTACACAAAGTCAGATTGAGGCCATATTGGAAAATCCGTTTTATTATGGGGTTATGCGCTACAACGGCGGATTTTACCCTCATAAATATGAACCATTGATTACCAAAATGCTTTTTGATAAAGCGAAAGCGGCAAGCGACGCGCGGGCTTGGAATAAAACCAAGACCGCGGTCAAAAACCATTTTACGTTTAACGGAATACTCCGTTGTGCTAATTGTGGTTGTAGTATGTCGTCATACAATAAGAAAGGACACGTTTATTTACACTGCACCAAAGCAAAGGGTAATGGCTGCCCACAAAAAAATATACCGGAATCGGTCGTAATGGAACAAGTATTGGAATTGCTTGACCGACTTCATATTGGGCAGGACGTTGTTGAACAAGCATTGGAATCACTTAAAAACGAACACGATAACCAACAAACATATTATGCTGGCGCGCTGGAAAAGGCGCGCCACGAATATAGAAAATATAAAAACCGATTGGAAACTTTGTATGCTGACCGTCTTGACGGGCGTATTACTGTGGAAGAATACGATAAATATGCGACAGAATATAGAAATATGGTGGAAGAATTGGACGACCGAATCGTAAGGCTATCAAATGACGATAAATCGTTTGAAATTAAGGCTGGCTATCTGTTAGAATTGGCGGACAAAGCCAAAACCTTATTTGAAAATTCGCAACCCGAAGAAAAAACCAAACTTTTGAAACTTTTAGTTGCGAACTTGGAAATCAACCAAAAAAGGCTTCAATTTAACCTGTTGAAGCCTTTTGATATGCTCATTGAGCCACTCCAAAATGGAAATTGGCTCCCGGGACTGGACTCGAACCAGCAACCTCGAAGTTAACAGCTTCTTGCTCCACCATTGAGCTACCCGGGACTAACTAATAATATGCCGCGCCCGACTCTACTAGGAGCCTAACCACAGGAGATTCATAACTTCTCCCTTAAAGTAGTGCGCGTAACTCCATTATAGCATATTTTTTCAAAATGTGGTAAAATTAAATACAGATTCTTATTTTAGTGGTAAGAAATAGCAATTTTGCGAGCATTTTAATCGCTAGCAAAACAACTATTCTTACCAATAACAAAAAGGAAAGGAGCAGGATGGAAAATCAAGAGCAAAAAACAATTCAAGTCGCAGGCTCTATTACTGTGGACGAGCTTTCAACCGCCCTTGGCCTTTCTGTAACCGAACTTATCGGAACTTTATTTAAAAATGGCATCGTCGCCACAATTAATCAAAGACTAGACTACGAAACCGCTCAAATCATCATCGATGAGCTAGGTCTAAAGAATGTCAAACTCGAAAAGAAAAACACCGCCACAAAAACCAGCGAGCATCATCGCGAGCTTTCAGACAAAGCAGTGAAGCGCCCACCAGTGGTAGCGGTAATGGGCCACGTGGACCACGGCAAAACCACTCTCCTAGACACCCTTCTCAGCAAAAAGACCGTCGAAAAAGAGGCCGGTGGCATCACTCAGCACATTTCTGCTTATCAACTAAAGTACAATGACAGATTAATCACATTTCTAGATACACCAGGGCACGAAGCTTTTGCGGCCATTCGCCAGCACGGCGCGCTCCTGACTGATATCGTAGTTATCGTAGTGGCTGCAGATGACGGCGTAAAACCCCAGACGATAGAAGCAATCAACTTTGCCAAATCCGCTAATGCCAAAATCATCGTCGCTATCAACAAAATCGACCGCGAAGGCGCCGATATTGATCGTACCAAAGCCGATTTGTCAAACCATGGCCTTCAGCCAGAGGAATGGGGCGGCGACATCACCATGGTTCCAATTTCCGCCAAACAAAATCAAAACCTAGAAGAACTTCTAGACATGATTTTGCTCACAGCGGACATCGAAGAGCTAAAAGCCGATATTGATATTCCAGCCGAAGGTCTAGTCATAGAATCTCATATGGAAACCGGCAAAGGCTCAGTGGTAAATCTCCTGGTCACCGGCGGGGAATTAAAAACCGGCGAGTTTATCGTGGCGGGTTCTACTTATGGCAAAGTCCGTACCATGCTAGATTGGCGCGGCAAACCAAAGGGTAAAGCCACTCCATCCACTCCAGTCACTATTACTGGTTTCAAAGAATTACCAAATTTCGGTGATAGATTTACCGAAGCTCCAGACGAAAAAACCGCAAGAAAAATGGCACTCTTAAACGCTCAAGCTGCCGCTAACGAATCCGCTTCAGCCAACGTCACTAGCACCGACCTTCTCAGAATGATGAACGTAGCAGACAATTCCAAAGTCTTCAATGTTATCGTCAAAGGCGACGTGCTTGGTTCCGTTACTTCAGTAGTTGATAGTTTGAAATTAATCGATACCCACGGAGAAATTACTTTAAATATCGTTTCAAGTGGCGTCGGTGATATTAATGAAAATGACGTCTATATGGCCGCCGGCGAAAACACCGTAATTTACGGTTTCAATGTAAACGTACCTATCAATATTTCCAAAATGGCCGCTAGAGACGGCGTTCCAGTCCGCACTTATAAAGTCATTTACGAACTATTAGACGACGCCAAGCATGAAATGGAAAATCTTCTTGATGCCGAAATTATCGAAGAAGACAAAGGCGAAATGAAGGTTCTCGGCGTCTTCCGCACCGAGAAAACCAGCATCATCGCCGGCGGGGAAGTACTAAAAGGTGATGTAAAGCCAGGCTTTTTAGCCCGCGTAGTTAGAAACAAGAAATTCATCGGCGAAGCCGAAGTCGTGAGCACCCAAAAAGAAAAAATGGACGTGGATGGTCTCGTCGCCGGCGAAACTGGTGGTCTCGCATTAAAAACCACCCAAAAAATCGATTTGCAAATAGGCGACCGACTTTCCTTCTTCACTCGCGAGACCAAGAAACGCACACTTTAACCTTCTTAAAACCCCATATTATTTTTTTGGAACTTAGAATTCTTTGTGTTGTAATAAAGAAAAACTACTAGGATAAAAATGAATAAACGACCACCTACTGAGATAAAACCAAAGACCATCCCAAAAGATTCTGGGCTAAACTTGTTCCTGAAAATTTTTCTATGTTTAATTACGCGCCGAAATGGACAGCCTAAAAACAGCGCCCGTGCAATCTGAAATTATATCAAATAACAATCAAGAATTAGGCAAAGTACTTCAAAACCCATCCGATGCTGACGTCTCAAAAATCAGTGGTCTCACCATCGCGCTCTATATTGGTAGTATCTTGCTCTTAGCCGGTGTCGGAGGCCTGGTATTTTCTGGTGCTAAAATACCTGGTTTAATCTTGTTAACTACCATGATGCTTGTATTCTATATCGGGGGAATTCTAGCACGAAATAGTGAAGCTTTGAAAACTGCTAGCCATGTTTTTGTTGGCACAGGCATGATAATGTTACCATTTCTAGGGTTCTTGTTTTACGACACCATAAAAATCGATGCTAGCATTATTTGGCTGATAATGAGTTTAATCGGGGTGCCGATTTATATTTTTGCCGCCTATGTTATGCAAAACAAGATATTTTCTTTTTTTTACTATCGCTGGCTTTATATCGCTAAGCTGTTCATTTGTTTCAATCATGAGTCTCGCTATGGTCTGGTACTTTGTCTTTGTGATGGTTCTAGGTTTTATCCTTGAATTTATAAACTTAGCATCAAAAAATGAAAAATTAAGCGTGCTCCTGGAGCCAGCTCGCCAATCTGGCGAATGGCTACCGCTTGCTGCATTTATTGCAAGTTTGTTTGCGATAACGAATCTTCGGGAAATCGATTTTGTTATTATCCTAGGAATCGCCATATTACATCAGATATTGACGTATATCCTAAAACCAAATATAGGGAAAGAGAGCATACTTAGATTAATTTTGCCGGCATGGATTGTACTTCTAGCCCACACTATAGTCCCTTCGAACCTTACAATCGGTATTTCGCTTGCGTGCGTGGCTGTAGGCCAAGCCGTGCTCGTTTTCTCTAATATCATTAAAAAGAAAGGGTACGAGCAACACAGACAAGAAACCGAATGCGGATGGCTCATTGTTATAATGGTGTGCTTTATAGTCGCAAGCATCTATCTTGGTGATAGAAACATAACCATGACTTGGACTTGGGTCTCCGTTGCGCTGGCCCTAGATTCAGCTATTTTATTAGTGACTAGGCATCTTCTAAAACAGGATGTTTGGGCATTAGGGCTACTAGCTACAGGCATCGCGCTACCAATCGCTATCACAAGTGCTTTGGGAGTGAGCGCAAATAACGCCATGACAATTTATGCTACTTCATATTTGATAGAGATGCTAGGTTTGGAAGCGCTGTTTTGGAAGAACGCCGAAAAAACAAACGATATATTCACAATGTTATCAGTTTTCATACTCGGAACGGCATCTCTAATTGCTGGGTGGAATCAACAATCTTCCCCAATAATCTTTCTAATTATGGCTGCTTGTTTCTTGGCTCGTGGCATTAGGAGTCGAAATGATACATTAAAAGAAATAGCCGTTTATTGTGCTGCTGTTGGAATCTATCGTATGTTCAATATTTTTAATACCGATCTCAATTTAAATAGTCGCATAAAAACCGAAATCCTTGTAGCCGGACACGTTGCGCTAGCGGGACTCATCACTAGTAGCATTTTATTTGAACGCAAAAACCACAACAAAATACATACCAGGCTGTTGATTGGTTGTATTGTGGTGTTACTTTCCGTGGGTATCGTAGCGCTTAACGGTCTTTCCTGGGCAATGTATCTATTCTTAATAGAGACGGTTATCATCCTACTGAGCGGAATTTTCATAAAAGACAAATCTCTCCGCTATGCCGGCGCCGTAGGCGCAATACTGGCCGTGTTCTGGTTTACAAAAGATTTATCATTCGTCTGGCCTACTTTACTAGGGCTTGGGATTATTAGCACCGTGGTAATTATCTTGATAAAAAACAACAAAAAATAATTTTGTGCTATAATAACCTTATGCATTTAGATGAAAAGTTTTTACAAGAAATGGGTCTCTCGGCTATGCCGGAAGACAAAAAACAAGAATTCCTAAATTACATCCAGGAAGAGCTTGAAGTCCGCATCGGACGGCGTATCGCTGAGGGCGTCCCCGAAGACAAGCTTCAGGAGTTTGACACTCTTACCGACATGAACGCTATCGGTGCCTGGCTCGAAAAAAACCGCCCAGATTACCACCAAATCGTCACGAGTTGTGTCGAAGAAATGAAACAGGCCATCCGCGCCAATCAATCTCGCCTAGTTCAGAACTAGTCTTATTTCCCATATCCATTCAAGAAACTTTTTGCATCCATTACCTTGCGGCCATCTGGTTGTAATCTGTCGACCGCAACAATTTGCTTATCAGCGCACTCTAAGGGAAGAAGAGCCGTCTCACCCGCGTTAGCTATATGAGCATCTAAAATCGCGCAATTTTTGCCAAAGAACGTATATTTGGCCTTTGGAAACCCCTGAAAAGCCACGATTTTCCTTAGAGTCTGCTCGGCTGTATCTGTTTCCGGCGTCAGTATTCCGTCCTTTTTCTCGAATTTTGAACAAAAAGTCGCTTTTTTCTCATCCTGAACAACTAATTTCACCGCCTTCTTAGAGTTTAAGATAGAAACCACCATCTTTGCCCCTATTTCCGCTAGCGTCTGGTATAAATACTCTTTGTTAAGAGGCGGATCCTCAAGCGTTGCCTGATTCAAAATCGGTCCTGCATCCATCTTAGAAACCAGTTTCATTACCGACACGCCAAAGGCGTTGTCTCCGTTTAAGATTGCACTTTCTATCGGCGAAGCACCCCTATATAAAGGCAAAAGGGAAGGATGAATATTTAAAATCCCCTCCGGCTCAAAAGCTTCTAGTACTCTAGCGGGAATCATCACCCCAAATGATGCCAAAACTCCGTGATATTCTGGATTTTCTTGTTTTAGCCGTACTGCTTCGTCCAAATCATCTCTGTCGTGTGCATGAAAAACCACCTGGCACTCGCGCTCTAGAACTGCTAATGCATATTTTGCTAGTGGTCCGTTACCAAAGAAGATGATTTTATTCTTCGCCCCAGAGTTTCGCATTATCTCGAATCTCCTTTTTATAATCTTTTATAGGTTTCAGTTCGCCTTTATCATCCATATAATAAAAAGCATCAGCCTTGTCCTTGATATGATCGATAAAGAGTATTCCGTTCAAATGGTCAATCTCGTGTAGCAAAGTCCGTGCGAGCTCCCCAGTCGCCTTGATACGGACTTCTTTGCCATCTTCTAATTTGGCCTTTACACGCACCTTAAACGGGCGTGGAACCATCCCATAAATTTTAGGCACCGAGAGGCACCCCTCATAATCTGTCACGGTCTTTCCTTCGGTTTTTGTGACTTCAGGGTTAATTAGCGCAGTAAAATGCGCATTGTTTTTGTCCTCCATATCATCTCTGATGATAATAATGCGCTTATTTACACCCATCTGTGGTGCCGCCATCGCCGCCGATAGCTCATAAGGGTGTTTAGACTCCCAATCCACTGACAATTTTCGCATATCAGAAATAATCCCCAGTATCTCATCATCAATCTGGCGTACCTTCTCAGAAGACTCCCTTAGGCGCTTGTCCGGCGTCGTAATAATTTTCATAAGCTTAATTATATCACAAAAATATTCTCTAGTCCAGGGGTATTAAAGCCATTATAGAATTCGAAAAAATCTACAGCAGGCTTGGTACATCGAGCGCTATTTTATAGCTCGTATCCAACTTAGCCAAAGTATCTTTCAGCGCTTTTCTTGAACTACACCTGACCACAATTTCCCAGGTATAACCCCTTGCGGTTCTCTCGTGAAAGGCCGGCTGAGGCGGGGAAACCAAAAAAACGCTTTTATCCGCCAACATCCTTGACACTGCCCGGATTTTTTTCAAAGTTGTCATCTCCGTTTTTGCTGTCACCGACACCTTTGCTACGAATTTAAACGGCGGAAAACCACTTTTTTTACGGTTTTTTAGCAAATATTCAGAAAAACCCAAAAAATCTTCATTCGTCGCAAATTTCAAAACTGGGTGTTCTGGCTGAAAAGTCTGTATAAATACTTCTGCTGTATCTGTATGGCCTCGCCCCACGCGTCCCATCACCTGTGTTACTAGCTGAAAAACTCTCTCTTCCGCCGAAAAATCCGGAAGACTCAGCCCCGCGTCCGCCTGAACCACCCCCACAGTATTTAAAAGCGGCAAATCTAACCCCTTAGCTAGAGTCTGAGTCCCCACCAAAATATCCACCTCGCCATCTCTGACCTGTGTATACATTTCTTCCATACTCTCACCTTTTTTACTGTCCGCGTCGAACCGTTGCACTCTGGCCTTCGGGAAGAGCCGCCGTAGCTCATTTTCTAAAAGTTTAGTCCCGAATCCCTTATGAATAAGGGGGCCACCCCCACAATTTGGGCATTTTAAGGGCACCTTGGATTTGTACCCGCAGGTATGACAATGCATCTCGTAGGTATCTACATGCAGTGTCAAAGGCAAAAAACAGTTCGGACACTTCAGCTCCAATCCGCAATCTTCGCAAATTGTCAGTGGGGAAGACCCCCGTCGATTATGGAAAATCAGCGTCTGCCGCCCCATCTCAAGATTTCGTTGCATTGCTAAGAGTAGTCCGTTAGAAAAATACCGATTTTTAGAAAAATTGTCTCTTTTTTTAAAATCAATAATCTTAACATCGGGGCGAACAGCGGTCTTTTTGGCTTTTTCAAAAAGGGTAACCAGTGAATCATGGGAAGACGCCAGATAAAAATCATCAATAGCAGGGGTGGCAGAACCAAGCACCACGGGGCAATTTAAAAGCTCACCAAGCCTAGATGCGGCTCTAATAGCGGAGTATTTCGGAGAATTCTCCTGGTAATAGGTGGATTCATGTTCCTCATCCACGATGATAAGCCCAAGATTATTAAGAGGCGCAAATAGCGCTGAACGCGGCCCCACCACCACTCTTGCCCCGTCTCCAAGTAGCAGGGAATCAAAAATAGCCTGTCTTTCTATCTCCGTCTGCTTAGAGTGAATCACCGTCACCATCTCACCAAAGGTATTAGTAAAAACTTTTACCAGTTGTGATGTCAGAGCGATTTCCGGGACTAACAGCACAACTGATTTTTGCTCGGAAAGGGCCCTAGCAGCCATTCTAAGGTAGATATTGGTTTTACCACTACCAGTTACGCCAAACAGCAGCTTCGTGCCGCTAGGAGCCTTTAAAAGGCCTTCTAGAGCCTTTTTTTGGGCAGGGTTAAGCGGAATTTTCCCATTCTTGGACTGAGTTTCATCTTGTTCGGTCTGTTCGGTTTTTATAGGGGTTTGTTCGGTTCCAGAAAATGCCCCTGTTTTTCGGCGTTTTTTCAATACGCCCGTTGGCAAAATCATCTGCATAACAGATGAAAGCGGCGCTAGGTAGTACTCCGACATCCATTCAGAGATCTTAATTAGATGACTCGGAAGTGGTTTTGAATACAAAATTTTTGAAATCTCACGGCATTTAAAGTCCGGTTGAGCAACTTTTCTAACCACCACCGCCGGCGCCTTCCCACGCATCAGCGGCACTTCCACAATCGCCCCAATATCAACTGGCAGGGAAGAAAAATAAGTCAGCGTGCTCGCGCCCCTACCTACTCCCTTTCCCAGTATCACCTCCACATACATACATCTATTATATCACGTAGCAGCCGTTAGGTCGTGAATAGGTTCCTTCTGTACTATCTCCCGGCTAAAAACCTGAAAAAATAGTGGTGGAAAGCCGGTACTGAAATACCGGAAGGCTTCCACCTGATTATTTTTTCTGGTTTTTACCGTAGTACAGAAGGAACCTATTCGCAGCTAAACTCGTTGTAATTTTTACAAATAATGTGCTATAATAGGGAAAGTAAAAGGAGGTAGAGAATGTTAGATCTGTTTATTTCTTCGCGCGTCCGTCGCAAAATCGTAGTGGTTTTTGCCAAATACCCAGACTTTAAGATACATTCTCGTGGCCTAGCAAAGTTAATTAAAGAAGACCCAGGCAATATCCAACGCGAGCTTCAGCGTCTCGTCGAAGGGAATTTCTTAATTATGACCAAAAAAGGCGCCACCAGAATTTACCAAACCAACAAAAATTTCCCCATTTTAAAAGAACTTCAATCCATCGTGATTAAAAGCCAAAAAAGAAGTAAGCCCAAGAAAACCATCAATTAACAGGGGTCATAAATGAACAAAATTCTTACTCAACTCGTGGAGTCTCGTCATCTCACGGATGATTATATCCACCCAAAATACGAAAACCTAGAAGCCCCAGAAAAGCTCCCAGATATCAAAAAAGCCATTACTCGCATCAAAAAGGCTATAAAAACAGGGGAGAAAGTTCTGATTTACGGTGATTATGATGTAGATGGTGTCACTTCGTCCACTCTGATGGAACAAACACTTAAATCCGCCGGTCTAAAACAGATTGAAATAATGCTACCAGACCGCTTTATAGATGGTTATGGTATGAGCCCAAGGCTAATTAAAAGGGCTATAGAGCATCAAATAACACTAGTTATCACCGTAGATTGTGGCTCTAGAAATCGCGCCATTATCGACGAACTAAACGAAAACGGTATTGACACTATTGTGACAGATCATCACGAATGTGAAGACACTATTCCATCTGCCGTCGCTGTTATCAATCCCCACCGCCACGATTACAACGGTCCAGACTCTTTAAAGGCCCTTGCCGGCGTAGGAGTAGCCTTCAAATTAGCTCAGGCTCTTTCAAACGAAAACATGATCACAAAATCTCAAGAAAAATGGTTGCTAGATTTAGTTTTAATCGGCACAATTTGCGACAGCATGCTCATGTCAAAAGAAAATCGCATCCTCTGTTATTATGGCAAAATCGTCCTCGAAAAAACCAAACGCCCCGGCCTAATCGAACTCATGAGAAATGCCGGCGTAAAATCCATTACGGCAGAGTCAATTGGTTTTCAAATTGGCCCTAGATTAAACGCCGCCGGTCGTCTTGCTACCGCCGAGACATCGCTAAATCTTCTTCGCACAGAGTCTTCTGCCGAAGCTGCCAAAATCGCCGCTAAGCTCGAAGAACTAAACAAAAAACGTCGCACCGAGCAACGCGCTGCTACCGCAGAAATTTCCGAACACCTTAAAACCGCCAAAGAGCATCCCCCAGTCATTATCGAAACCGGCACCTGGCACGAAGGCATACTTGGTATTATCGCCGGCCGTTTGGTGGAACAATACGAAAAGCCCGCCTTTGTCTTGTCAGAGGTAGAAGAAGGTATTTTTAAAGGCTCAGGACGCAGCTTCGGTGAATTTAATTTAGCTCGCGCCCTAGAATACGCCAAAGATGCAATCATCGGCGGCGGAGGGCACGCTGCTGCTGCTGGCGTCCAAGTAAAGTCAAAAGACCTTTACGCCTTCAGGGAAAAAATTAACGAGTATTATCATAGCTTACATCTAGAAAATCAAGAACGTTTTTTGAAAAAGAGCGCCGATTTAGATATTACTAACCTAAAAGATCTAAACCTGGATTTAATGGCAGAACTAAGCCTTTTAGAGCCGTTCGGCCCAGGGAACGAAGAACCAATCTTTTGTCTGAAGGATGCATATATTTATGATAAGCGTCGCATGGGTGTAGACGGTAATCATTTGCGTCTAGATTTAAAAGGAAAAGACAATACCATCATTAAAGCAGTCGCGTTTTCCGCTCCATCTGGCTGGTTTGACATCGACATCGATTCTCCACATAGTTTCTTGATTAAACCAACAATCAACGAATGGAATGGCACTCGCTCGGTGGAAGCTCGGTTGCTTGATATCATTGCTTAAGCATTTTAAATCCAGCTCGAGCTATGTTATAATCATGTTATGAGAAAAGTCATTGTCAAATGCAAAGTTAGAGACCGTGACCGCTTAGAAAAAAAATTGGAGGACATCGGTCTAGAGTTTTCACCAATCTATTGGCAACACGATCGGGTTTTTGTCCCGCGTGGTTACAAGGGAAGGAGCAACTACCCCCGCCTTGTAATGCGAACAGAAATGCATGCCGTAGACGAACCGCCAAAATATATTTTGAGTCTTCGTCGTCATATCGAAGATTCTGGTGTGGACATTATTGAAGATACTTCCATCGTAGATTACGAAGGTATGGTTCGCACCATTTTGCAACTTGGCTTCAAGCAGTTTGGTGAAGTCTCTCGTCGCCGAGAAGAAATCAAGATGAGCGAAAACACCATGCTCTATCTAGATACATTAGATGACAACAACACGATTTATGCCAAAATCGAATCAGTTCTAGATGAGCGCGAACCAGCCATCGCCGCCAAAACCGAGCTTATTTCTACTCTTCGGTCCTTCGGTGAGACGGATGTTATCGAATCCGCTTACTTTGAATTATAATTAGCCTCTTGGTGGCTCGCCATCAGGTTCACCAAGTAGCTTTTTGCTTTTGATTTCATATCTCTTTCCGTTTACTGGTGAGATATAATAATCTTCGTTTAGTAAATTCACAAACATTGTGAGATCTTTATCATCCATAATGATAATAGAGCCATCGTCATCCGTCATCAACTCAAGTTGCATTTCATCTGCATAATCAAGTAACTTATCTTGTGGCATTTCTTCAGCAATATCCATCGCCTGAACTTTTTTAAGTAGTGGTTTCTTGTCGGCGAGAAGACCATTTAATGTTAAACCTTCAGAGAAAGAAAGCTTGTACTTTTCGGTTAGTTCCTTTGCCTTTGCATCTGCAAGCACCTGTGATTTAAAATCATATTGGAACAAATTCTCGAATTTCGCTTGGTTAAATACAATGATGGTATCTTTAACGATAGCTACCTGATTATCATCTGGCATTTTGAGCGCTATTTCAGCAGAAAATGGCTCAAAGCTTTCTCCGTTAATTTCCCAGGAAGAGGCACCCTTAAGCGCCGAAGAAGCCGGTAGAATTTTTGCAATATAAAAAGTTTCAAGACCTTCTTCGCCTGGATAGGTAAACTTAGCAATAATACCTTTAACCTTCTTAAAATCATATTCGTTCTCGGAAAAGTAATCAATATCTTTGTATTCGTTTTCAATCAAATGAATCAAAGTCTCAGCCCTTGTTACCTTGGAAAGGGAAGCACGATAAACTACCTTTTCTTCACCATCAGCCTTCTCGTAATCACGGCACTCCAAGCCCTTTTCGGCCTCATTTATAATATATGATACGGCTTCTTGCATAAAGACAGACTTCACTGCGCCAGTCAGTTTATCTGAATAGCGTATCTTATACGGCGTGTAATTTTTATTAAAAAGAAACAGCTCCGCCGAAACGTTATTTTTTACTGCATCTATCTGGTTCGCCCACAAGAACACATCAAACGGTTCATTTGCTTCCATTTTTACCTCACTTATTTTATTTAATTATAACATAAAAGGGTGTGTGGTAGATAGGTGTTTTTTGAGCATTTTGATAAGCCCAAGAAGTTTTTAAGGCTAAAAACTAAAAAAGTGATGGGGTAGGAATTTCTAAACGTGTTTTCGGAACATAAAGACTTGGCCAGAGCGGCCCGGAGCGTGTCCGAAGGACACGCTTTAGAAATTCCTACCCCAACTAGTATTGTTCGGTAATTAAAAAATAAAGGGGAGAAAAGTCAACCCCACTTTGTTCGGTAAATTAACAGAGAACTTATCCACATTTGTGGAAAACTTCATGGTGTGAAAAAATGTCAAAATTCTTCAAAAAAGCACTTGCATTTTCCTGAAAAACATACTATACTGAAGTTAGTGGAAACAATTACAAAAACCACGAAACAAAAAAGCACATTAAAAAGGTTTGAGAACGATCAACTAGGAGCTCTGGCGCGCATTAAAATTTAGCGAGATGCGAAAAAACAATCGTGCGCACTTTTCTCTAACACACCTCCCAATAAAACTCTATAGATCGTGTATGATCAACACAATAAGTCTCTCAACGGCTACAATTTTTATAATTGTGGTGGATAAATTGTGTATTAAAACAAAAAACAAACAGAAACAAAACCGCTGAAGTTTCTAGTTGAGCGTTCTCAAACAATAGAATATAATATATACATGGAGAAATTACATAATCCAGTATTATTATCTGAAGTTTTGGCAAGTCTTCGTCCTAAGCTTGGTGAGTCATATTTAGATCTCACGGCTGGTTACGGTGGACACGCCGAGAAAATTTTGGATGTAACACAGAATTATAAGGATTCCGTGCTGGTAGATCGCGATAGCTATGCCATAGAATATCTAAAAAAGAAATTCGAAGGCAGAGATATTACGTTTTATCATAGCGATTTTTACGATTCAGTGCTACAGCTTTTGCAGTGTGGAAAAACTTTTGATATAATACTAGCCGATTTTGGAGTTTCTTCACCGCAGCTAGATATAAAGGAACGCGGTTTTAGTTTCCGTGAGGAAGCTAATCTGGATATGCGGATGGACCAGAGGCAAAAGCTTACAGCGGATTATATAGTTAATCACTGGAGCGAACGAGATCTCGGCGATATTTTCATTAAATACGGCGAAATCCCATCGGGTAGCGCTCGGATGTATGCTCGAGTAATCGTACATCATCGTCCTATTCATACCACCACGGGTCTAGCCGATCTCATTAAAACGAGAATCCATGGCTATTCCAAGACTCATCCAGCTACTCGCGTCTTCCAAGCTATCCGTATTGCCGTTAATGACGAACTCGGACTTATAGAAAAGTCCCTCCCGCTTCTTCCGCAACTTTTAAACCCAAACGGACGCCTTGGAATCATCACCTTTCATAGTCTAGAAGATCGATTGGTCAAGGAGTTCCTAAGAGAAGAGATAGAACATGGCGAGGAATCAAGACTAAAAGTAGAAGTCAAAAAACCAATCACTGCGGAGCAAATGGAGTTGTTTATCAACCCGCGTGCTAGAAGTGCAAAGCTCAGAGTAGCTAAGCGAGTATAGTTAGCGGAATTGATAAAAATAAAAACAAAACATAAAAAAGGAGGCAATATGCCAAAACAAATCGTAGTCGCGAGCCGTTCTCGCACCCAAACCATCAAGGTAAACTTCAAAAAATCAAACTAATTGAAGAAAACCTTCAAACCTAATTTATGTGTGACCCATGTGGGGCCTAATCGCCCCACATCTATGGAAAACACTAAAGACATGGGCCCTTAGGGTCCGCCAAAATAGAGTTCTCATTTGTGAGAGTGTGATGTATGACCTTCCAACGACCCTAGATAAGTCACTTGTAGCTCTGCTTACCTAGCGGCCGTTGGCCTAAGACATTTCGCTCGTAAAGGGAACAAAACAAAAAATAAAAACAAAAAGGAGTTATTAAATTCAATGAGTAGCGTTCAAACCTTCGTATCGCGTCGTGAAGCATCGCCGGTCAGTTTTGTCCGTGGTCGCAACACTATTCGCGTAGAAAAACGAAATCTCGGTTCAATTTCACAAATTGTAATTGTCAGTATGATTACCTTGATTTTCGGTCTAATATATGCAGCCGAAGGCACCAAAGCTACTAGTTTTGATTATGAAATCTCTGCCGTCGAATCCGAAATTTCCGAATTGAATGCCCGTCGTGATGACCTTGCGGTCGAAAAGGCCCGTCTGACTTCTGTGGCTACAGCCAAATCAAGCACCGTCGCTGCTACTATGCCCGACGCTACTGTGACCGGTTATGCGGCGGATTAAAATTTTAAAGTATATTACTCTAGCTGCATTTGCGATTATTGCGGTGCGGCTGTTTTTCATTCAAATCGTCGAACACGACGCATGGGTTGCTAAAGCCAACGAGCAGCACACCATGCTAGAAACCATCACTGCACGCCGTGGCCAAATTTATATGTTGGATGGCTCTGAACCAGTGCCTGTTGTTTTGAATCAGTCAGTCTACCAGGTTATTATCGACCCAGCAGTTACCCCAAAAGAAGAAATCAAGTCGGCTCTAGAAAAATATGCCAGCGATAAAATCACCGCAAATCTTGATGATATATATAATATAGAAGGATTACGCTATTATATTGTTGCAAAAAATGTTCCATTTACTGCTGCCGATCAAATCGCGAAGGAGGGCATCAGTAGCGTATGGCTAAAAGAGGGAAATGGTAGAGTTTATCCAGAAGGCGAAGTCGGCTCTACGGTTCTAGGGTTTGTCAATTCTGATGGTCTTGGTCAATATGGCGTGGAAGGGTCGCTAAATGATTTGCTAACTGGCAAAGATGGACTTTTGAAATCGATTTCTGATGTAAATAATGTTGCATTGTCTATTGGAAACGACAATGTTAAAATCCCAGCCACCGACGGCAAAGATGTAGTCTTGTCAATCGATCGCGGCCTCGAACGTGGCGTAGAAGAAGTTTTATCGGGTGCTATTAATTCTACAGCCGCCACCAATGCCGCCGCATTAGTAATGAATCCAAATACTGGGGAAGTAGTAGCAATGACCGCACTTCCTGGCTACAATCCTGGCGATTACGGAAATGTCAAAGATGCATCTATCTATATAAATCAAGTTACGGAAGTTCCGTACGAACCAGCTTCAATTTTCAAAAATTTCATTTTCTCCGCTGCCATCAATGAAGGGAAGATGACCGCCGATAGCACTTATTTAAATACTCCATTTACCGAAATAGATGGCAACAAGATTTGGAATGCTGAGCAAAGAGCGATTTTAAATAACCAAACTTTAACCATGAGAGATGCTCTCTATTGGTCTCTCAACGTTGGTTCTATTCAGGCGCTTAAATTCTTAGGTGACAATCCAAATGAAATTACCGCTACTGGTCGCGAGCGTATGTATAATTATTATAACGATAAATTCCGCTTGGGGCACGCTACCGGCATAGAACTAATTGAAGCCGAAGGGTTCATTTGGGAACCACATGCAGAAATCTATGGTTTGAACGCCGCTTACGCCAATATGACTTTTGGTCAGAATCTATCTGCCACTATGATTCAAACTGCCGCCGCATTTTCATCTGTAGTAAATGGCGGAGTTTGGCGCACCCCATCGGTAGTTAAAGGCACTCTGGAAAACGGTGAGATTAAACCTTTAAAAAACCACGAAAAAGTCGAAGACCAAATTCTTTTACCAGAAACATCTGCTACAATGCGAAGCCTTCTTATCAACAACCGTAGTTACAAAGCTCGTGCCGGAATTGATAAACCAGGCTATGACGTTGGCGGTAAATCAGGCACCGCCCAGGTCGTCGTTAATGGCGCTTACGACGACAGCATGACAAACCTTGTCGGCTCATATATCGGATTTGTCGCGCCAACTGGTAAAATGCCCGAATATGTCATTATGGTCAAAATGTGGGGCGAAGGCCAGGCTCTTTCTGGCGGGGAAGCACAGGATTTATTCGACACACTCTCAAACTACGTAATTAACTATTTAAAAATTAAACCAGGAGGGGTATAATAACAGTATGGGCGTTATTAACGAGGAGGTTTTCTACGGTTTGCTTTTAGCCTTGGCTAGTTTTCTAGTTTCAATGATGCTAACCCCTATCTATACTCATTTTGCTTACAAATATCATTTTTGGAAAAAGCAAAAACAAAAAACCGTCGATGGCAAAGATTTGCCAATCATGTCTAAGCTTCATGCGCACAAATTCAAGCGGACTTTTCCGACTATGGCTGGCTTAATTGGCATAGTTGCTGTCACTGTAGTTACTTGGGTTTTTAATCTAGATCGTGGCCAAACTTGGTTGCCGCTGGTCGGATTTTTGGGTGGTTCCTTTGTGGGGGTAGTAGATGATTCTATCAATATTTTTGGCTCTGGTCGTGGTGCCGCTGGTCTTCGTGGACCAGTTAAATTTTTGCTAATCACCGCAGTAGGCGTTGCGCTCGGTTGGTTCTTCGCTGTTAAACTCGGCTGGACAAGTATCCTCGTTCCATTTATTGGTAATATAGAAATCGGCATAGTCGGCGTAATCGCCGTGTTTGCTTTTGCCGTGGTTGCTACATCAAACGCCGTAAATATTACCGATGGTCTAGACGGTCTAGCTGGGGGTCTTGCGATGTTGTCATACGGCGCTTTTGGCGTTATCGCACTCTTTCAGGGAAATATCATGTTGTTTGGTTTTTGTCTTACCGTTATTGGCTGGCTTCTTAGCTACATTTGGTTCAACGTTCCGCCTGCTCGCTTCATGATGGGTGATACTGGTTCGTTTGCGCTTGGCGCCGGGCTAGGCGTTGTTGCTATGATGACCAACTCACTTCTACTTTTACCAATTATTGGCCTACCTTTTGTAGTAGAGACTGGCTCATCGCTAATCCAGCTTATTTCCAAAAAATTCTGGGGGCGCAAAATCTTTATATCAGCACCGCTCCACCATCATCTAGAAGCTAAAGGCTGGGGGGAAGCAAAAATTGTTATGCGCTTCTGGATTATTGCTGGCGTTTGTGCTATTCTGGGTGTCTTTCTAGCCGCCGTTGGGGGTGCGGTATGAATCGCAAACACAAATCCGACTTGGTGATTCTTTTTACCGCACTAGGGCTCATGGCGCTGGGTCTTATTGTAATTTACGCTATCGGTCCGATGCGGGCAAACGTTCTAAATAGTACCTATGGCACTGATTACGGCCCGAACGATTTTTTTCTAGGTCAACTCCGTTCGGTGTTATTATCCCTTGCGGCGTTTTTCTTTGCCTTTAAAGTTCTGCCGTACAAATACATCCAAAAAGCCGCCAAACCACTACTAATTTTTGCGCTATTATTGTCATTAGCGCTCTGGGTTTTGTCGATGGCTCACGCTTCAATTGTTAAATGCGAACTCGGTGAGTGCCGCTGGTTTCAATTTGGTTCGGTCAGTTTCCAGCCAGCAGAGATTCTAAAGTTGGCCCTTGCAATTTATCTTGCCGATTTTCTTGCTCGCAAAAAAGCTGAAGGTCAAGTAGGGAAGTTTCAAGAATTCTGGTTGCCACTAATAATCGTTTGTGGTTTGTCATTGGGGCTCGTAGTGGTAGCACAGGGTGATTTAGGTACAGGCGTTGCACTCATCGCAATTATCTTTGGCATGTTGTTAGTTTCCGGGGTTCCAAGTTGGCAGTATCTCGTGATGCTAGCAATAGTTTTAACCGTGGCGGTTGGCTCCGTAGTAATGTCGTCTCACCGGATGGAACGTGTCAATGCTTGGTTTACTACCTTGACGGGCGGCGATTCATCAGATTCTACTTATCACATAGACAACGCCATGCTAGCCATTGGCACCGGAGGTTTCGGTGGCGTAGGCATTGGCAATTCAGTCCAAGCCACCGGATATTTACCAGAGTCCATCAACGACTCCGTTTTTGCCATCATGGGCGAAACCTTTGGCTTCGTTGGGCTTTTTCTAGTAATCGCAGTTTTTTGTATTATGCTTCTTCGGATGTTAAAAGTGGCAAGCCATACGCCAGACGACAACAACCGCTTTTTAATCGTGGGTATTTTTTCGTGGACTTTAGCTCAAGTAGTTGTAAATATTATGGCTATGACCGCCTTGGTTCCAGTTACCGGTATTACATTACCACTTTTGTCTTACGGTGGGACTTCCATGCTCTTTATCGCCTTTGCAATTGGTTACGTTTGTCAACTTTCGTGTTATACTAGTAGAGAGGGAATCGATAAGCATGAAAATATTAGTAGTGGGGGGCGGCAGCGGGGGTCACATTACTCCAGCCGTCGCCGTCATTCGTGAGATTCTAGAAAAACGCCCTCGTGCAGAGGTTGAATTTTGGACTGATTTTAAATACTTCAAAAACGTCACCAAGCTTTGTTCTGAAATTGGCGTTTCCTGGGCGGAAGGTTACGAGTCGAAAAAGGGAAGAAAAGGCCCCGTCATTCGTGTCCGTCGAACTCTAGCGGGCAAATTCCACCGTTATTCTGGTTGGAAGTTTTCTGATTATTTCGTACATTTTGATATCACGCTTAAAGATTTGCTAATCGGAAATATTCTAGGCTTTCTCGGCTTTCTAGGTGGCCTTGTTATGAGCTTTGTTAGATTGATTTTACCAGGCACTCGTCCGAATGTCATCTTCTTAAAAGGTGGTTATACGTGCTTACCAATCGGCATGGTAGCTAAACTTTTTCGTATTCCATATATCATTCACGAATCAGACTCCGTAGCTGGCCTAGCCAATCGTTTATTAATGAAAAAAGCCGTCAAGGTTGCTTTTGGTATGCCACCATCAGACGAGATAATGGAAAAACACAAAAACTATGTCTATACCGGTATACCAGTGGCTCCAGAGTTTAAGCCAGTCAGTCTTTTTCGCATGGAACAGCTTAAGAAAGCCTTTTCATTTAACCCAGATCGGCCTCTAGTTGTAATTACAGGTGGCTCGCAGGGGTCTGAAAATCTCAACGAAACTACGCGAATTATTTTGCCAGAACTATTAAAATCTACATCGGTCGCCCTGGTTGCCGGTCGCAAACATTACGAGAACATGTTAGATCTCAAAAAATACGAAAACTGGGATCATGCTTCACTAGAATCAAATTTTCGGATGTGGGAGTTTAATACTACAATGGATGAGCTCATGGGTGCAGCTGACGTTGTAGTGTCTCGCGCCGGCGCTACCACCATAGCAGAATTAGCTGCCTTGAAAAAAGCCACAATTCTAGTACCGTTTGAGCGTTTGCCAGGCTCGCACCAATTAGAAAATGCCAAACGTTTGTCTAGTTCAGAAGCCGCTGTAATGGTCTCCGACGCAGATATGATGAAAAATCCTTCCGAACTTCTAGAAGCTATTACCCATCTCGTCCGTAGTCCACGTCTTCGCGCTGATCTGGCCGATCACCTTCATAGCGAGGCTTGCGTCGATGCCGCTACGCGCTTAGCAGATCTAATCCTAGAAGAGGCAGATAAAAAGTGAGAAAAAAAGACCCAGCACCATCCGCGCCCGAAGCACCCAAACTCGCTCGGCGCCATCAAAACAAACATTCTCACATCAAATCAGGCCGAACCATTGGTGAGAGAAGGGAACATGTCGAAACCGCATCTGAGCGTCTAGCCGCTCGAAAAAAAGTCAAAAAACGCCAGAATCTCCGTATTATTATTACAGTTGTTGGTTTTATCATAGTCGGGGTCGCTGTCGTGCTACTCCTGACAAAAGTACTATCCCAAAGGGAAGTGAACGAAGTCGAGACGGCACCCACTACAGTAGTAAAAACATACAAACCATCGATAGAGATAATCGACGAAAACGCCGCAGGCGGCATCACCACCCGCATGTCTGAATATATTGGCAAACTCGAATCAGATTTCCGCGAAAGGAATTATACCCCAATAAAAGCCGTCATCCCAGCCGGTTCCATCCGTGAAGTGGATTTTTATCTAGAAGGTGTACCCGGCTATATTAAAACCACCATCGACCGCGGCACCGGTGTCACCGCCGAAGACGCCGATCGGATGCTTCGGTATCTCACCTTGAATGAAGTATCAGAGTTTACTTATATAGATGTCAGAATAGACGGAAAAGCCTACTATAAGTAGAAAAGCGTTCGGGTTTTGTTCGGGTATGTTTTTTGTTCTTTTCGTTCGGTTTTTGTTCGGGAATTTTTAAAGTATTTACATTTAAAGTAGGGCAGAAGTAAAGAAAAACAGGGAAAAACTAAAAAAAGGGAAATAATCAAGGGAAAAAGTCAAATGTGGAAAACTCGGCCACGCGGCAGGCTATTAACAGGGGTGGCGGGATTTTAGATAACCAGAGTTGTAATTTTATCAACAATAAGTCTCGTTTAAAGACCCAAAAATGCTTTACAATTACCAATGAACAGCTCTGTTCACGCCCCAGTTATGATATATTTAAGATCTCAAGTCCAGGTACGAGCGTAATTATTGGTTTAAAACCTAGCCACACTAATTCCCGCTTAGCCGTTTTTCCCTTAGCCACTAGCATTTTACTGGTTTCAGGACGCATCGACAATCGTCTATTTTTAAATACTCCAATGTCTTAAAATCTATATTGTGCGACATTAAAATTATATAAATTTGGACGACTGTCGTTATGTCGATTGCGTCGAATTACGTTAAAATTCTAATAAATATTCAATTCTGGAACGGAATTCACTTCCGTCCCAGAATTCAAACTCCCTTACTATCTAGCGCTAGTGTCGTGCTGCCTTAAACCCATCAGCGGATACATCTTTAGAGTCATAATTATCCGGATTTGTAACAGGAGTCGACAGGGAAACAGGGGAAGCCGGCTTCTTGAGCGTCGGTACATTTACAGTAGATTTCTCCTGGTATTCGACTTCTACATGTGGGTTTATAGAGACGTTTAAGGCCTTTTTGCCCCGTTCCTTACCATTTTTCTTGCGTTTATTATTTTTCTTCTTTCCCTTCCTAACAGGGGTGTTACCAGGGGCAGGAGCGACAGCAATCTTATCATTCCCTGCATTGTCACTTGGTGCGGTTGCCACTAAATCCTTGTTCCCTGTTTTGACGGCTTCTTTTTCGTTCACGAGTTTCGCCAAATCTTTTAGACCTGGTCGATTTTTGCCTTCAGCGGTATTAGGGCTAAGTTTAGCTTTCATGAAGTCCGACTGTGGTGTCGGTATGAATCTAAAGTTCGGTTTTTGTTCGGTATGCGGTATCTCAACTCGACCAGAGTCCCCCACAAATCTGCCAGTATTATCAAAACCATTAGCCGCCGAGCCCGCAGCGCGCCCAGAGTCGGATAGCTCTTTTTTGTACTTATCAGCCTGCTCGATAGTCGCACGAATTTCAGCTTCCACTTCTTCACGTGGGCGTCCATAGCGCACGCGGGAGTATTCAATGATAGCAGAGAAATTATCTTGTGGTGTAGCTGGAATAGATAGAGTAGTAGCAGAGAAGGCTGGAACCTTTTCGCCGTTGATAATCATCGAAATCACAAAGTGTCGGTTATTGAGTTGCAAAAGATCAGATGCATCAAAAGTCGGCTCAAACTGTTTTACGAGTATCGGCGCGTCTTCAGCCGATACGCGAAAAGTAATAGTAGTACCGACGTTGCCAAACACCGCATCGCGCACATTTTCGGTCATTTGAGCCACATATTGGTTCGCCACGGTTAAGTTTAGTCCATACTTACGAGCTTCAGACAAAATTACCGCAAACGAATCCGTCGCGAAATTCTGAAACTCATCCACATAAAGGTAAAACGGACGTCTGTCTTCGACTCTAGGTATGTCAGAGCGACTCATTGCGGCAAGTTGTACCTTAGTGACTAGAAATGCCCCGAGAATGGAAGCGTTATCTTCGCCGATTAAACCTTTTGAAAGGTTCACAACCAAGATTTTGCCTTCGTCCATGATTTTGCGAATGTCAAAAGATGATTTCGGCTGCCCAATGATATTTCTAATAATCGGATTCGCAGTAAAGGCGCCAACCTTATTTAGGACCGGAGCGATAGACTCGTTGATTTGCTTTTCATTCCACTGTCCAAATTCGTGTTTCCAAAATTGCAAGACCGTTACGTCCTGACAGTAATCCAAAGTCTCCTTCCTGAAGTCTTTGTCAGTTAACATCCTAGAAATATCAAGCAAGGTTGTGGATGGTCTATCGAGAAGCGCAAGCAAGGTGTAGCGCAAGATATGTTCGAGTCTTGGCCCCCATGAATCTCCAAACATCCTTTTAAGTACACCAATCACTTCAGAACAAATATTCGGCTTTCTAGACGGATCTGAAATCTCTAGCGGGTTAAATGCAACAGGGAAGGCTGTATCTGCTGGATTGAAATACACTACATCCTTTACTCTAGATTCCGGAATAAACTTCAAATTATCAATTGCAAAATCACCATGCGGGTCGATAATGCAATACCCTTGGTTATAAAACACGTCAGAAAGCGCGAGAAGCTCTAGCATACCGCTCTTCCCTGCCCCTGTCTGACCAATAATATAAACATGCCTAGAACGATCAATCCTTTGCAAACCAAACTGATGGTTGATCCCACGGAAGTTCGTAAGTCCAAACGCAGAAATATTTTCATCAATCGCCTTTTCGCCAGTCAAAACCGGAAGTTGTGCTGGTGGTTCAGCTGTCTTGGCATTTGCCCAAACGATATTTGGCGTCTCCACGGATGTATGTGGCAAATGATAAACCGAAGCTAGTTCAGAAATATTAAGAATAAAACCCCTGTCAGAGAATTGACGCATCTTATAATCTTCGAGCGCCTTTTTATCAAAAGTACCGCCAGCCTGTTGGAACCCATTGATGGAAGTAGAATTATACTGTTTAAACGTGCCAACTAGCGCTTGCATGTTGAGTTTGGCGTCTGTTTCGTTTTGCCCTAGATATGCCAAACGAATTTTTACGTCGTAACCAAGTTTGGTAGCCTTTTCTTCGGCTTTTGCGATCTGGGTTTTGGCTCTCTCAGATAGTTCTATCTTGGTATCTGAACCAGTTCCTCCTGCTGGTGGACGAAACAGGGCGCCAATTGCTTCAATAAACCAAGTCCAGTCAAATCCGCTACTAAACTTCTTCCCTGATTTGACCTGCTCCACCCATTTGTCAGTTGTGCTCTTATGCCAATCATCCGGAATTGGCCGCGTTAGAATCTGAATCCACATTTCTTCGGTACGGTCTGGATCCAACTTTGCCAAAGTCCCAGTAATACCGGCTAGCGGATCTACTTCAAATGAGTCAAAAGTCTTAATTGGCAAGGCTTCATCTGCTTCTAATTTTAGCTCTGTCGTATAGGAAATCGGGTATTTATTGCGATTGTCGGCATAATCTTCGTCCATTTTGTAAATTTGAACGGTTGGGTACTGGGCATAAATCTGTCCTTCTACGAAGTTTTGTAAAACTTTTGGCACCCAAACATAGAATCTAATTTGCCCAGCGGTAGAAACGATCTCAAAGGACAAATGCTCTTGTACTCCACCAGAATTTCGAAGTTCCTGCTTGTCGCGCAAAATTCCATGAAGTGACGCAAATAGTTGCTCTGCCGCCAACTCTTTTTTGTCATTCGCACGTGGTATTTCAAGCATCAAAAGTACCGAATCCACATTGAGAACCTTCAATTTATTGAGCTTTTTGTAATTTCTATAGGTCAAAAAAGCCAGCAGCCCCACTACTGGTATCCAAAAGATTGGCATTAAAACAAAATGTATGACATTTTCCATACTATCATTATAACATATTTACGCTAGTACGTATGAATTCTTGTCTATTTTCTTAAATAATTTTTTATTTTGTAAATTCAAAAGAATAGTAGTCTCTTTGACCTTGCGATTTTTTAGAACTTGTTTCACGATTTCCTCTTTGCTTAGCGGTTTTTCGGACTTTTGTAAAATCGAAACGATAATGTCAGAAATAGTCCCCTTCTTATATCCCCAGGTATTAAGCGCATAAATACCGCGCCCAATCAAGATAAAACGCGGGTCTTTAATCAATTCATTATGAATTGCCTGCATCGTGACGTTTTTGCGTTTAAAGTTGGAGTTAGCAATTTCCTTCGCGATATCCGAAAAATGCATTGGCTCTTTCTTTGATTCAAGAATCACATAAATTTTGTCGCGAATATTTTTAGGATTCACAGATGGCCATTTGGTTAGCCCCCAAACTCCATTAAGCGTAGCAAGCAGTTTTGAAATTGACGCAACAGCTTTTATATGATCAGGATGCTCATAATCTAGCTTACTGTCAAGCTCATCTAGAGTCATTGGTTGTTTATTTTTTGAAATAACAGAAACAATCTGATCCACTCTACTTCTAATCTCAGATGTAGAACCGTACTCCGCAATCCCTATACTATAGTAATAACGGTCGTTCTCTTCTACAACGGCTAAATTCTTCGCAAATGTGGCAATAAAATAAATACCATTTTGCTCGGAGGGAGTAGCTGTTTTGCCATAAATTTTAGCGGCGAGCGCGTCAAGCCTTGCGACTCTACCCATTTCTGTAAGATTACGGACCAAAATCTTTTCTGCAGCAGCTAGCTCTGGTATTTGATTCTCCTCGGCGGAAATCTGGAGACGTATCAGAATGGCCTTTTCGAGCTGGCGAACTCTCTCGCGGGTGATGGAAAGCGTTTCACCGATTTGTTCGAGAGTTTCTTTCCTTCCCTTCAACCCGAAACGTCGTGAAATAATTTCTTTTTCTCGTTCCTGTTCTACGATTTTCAGGCTCCCGGAGATTGCTTTTTTTAGGATTTCCGCATTTTGGTCCATTGGTTTTTCCTTTATCCCTACTCTGTTATTTAGATTACTTATAAATATAATACCATAAGTCATAGACTATGTCAACTATGGATTTTAACATTTTCTATTATTATTGTAGCACATTTTTTACAATTGTGAAAAAAAATTATAAAAGCATATGCTATAATAAAATCATGAATATCGCCGCAATTATTATCAGCGTAATCCTAGCCTTTATGGGGTTTGCTGGCGGTGGTGGTTCTAGTTCTGGCGGTGGTGGCGGTGGTGGCTTTAGCGGCGGTTCTAGTTATAGTAGTCACAGCTCCAGCTCTAGCTCTAGTTCTAGCAGCGATGACTCCGATCCGCTTCTCTTCTTCGTTACCTTTGGCATTATCGCAGTAATAATTTTCATTTTGAATTTCAAAGGTGGTAAATCATATAAAGACCACAATTCTACTACGCTAGAAAAACAGCTCCATACCCCAGCCAAACAAATTTTTGAATCCTATCAGTCAGACTGGACTAATTTCAACTACGCCGGTATTAGCAAATATACCACTAGTCACTATCAAGCTCATGCTTCTCTAATGCTAGACCTATTAAGAGAGCTTCATCGTGTTAATAAAGTAAGCAAACTAAAAGTAAGAAAGGTAATTTTGCTTGATTCAATCCCAGAAAACACTACCCTTCCGATCCATATCCGATTCAAATTCATTTTTGACGGCCAAGACGAAGTTATAGATGAAACAACCAATCAAAAGCTCTACTCAACCTACGTTTCCTATGCAGACGAAACCTGGAACTTTATCTATGATGGTCAAAGTCTAAAACTAGAAGGTATCTCCCAGCCAACCGAGTCTGCACCACATCTAATCAAATCTCTTGCAAACTTTGCAGACGAAAATCAACTCTTCTATAGTCCAGATTGGGGTCGCTACGCGCTCCCTGCTCGTGGCCTTATCTTTGGCGGTTCCAGCATGAAAATCGCTGATGTTAATAATCACATTATTGGCAAATGGGGTGATTCGCTCATTCAACTTTACACTTATGCTCCTACTCCAGGGCAGACTACATCAAGCTATTATATCGTTGGTCAAATCAATGTACCGAAAAAATATCTAGGCGTTATCGTGAAATCGCGCAAATTCAACACTAGCAAAAAACCAGATAAGTCCTACGAAAAGTTTAAAATGGAATGGAACGAATTTAATGACCGCTACGAAGTTTATGCTGCCTCGCGTGATGCGCTCCCAGCATTTGAGCTTCTAAATCCAAAGTTTATGGAGTATCTCTACAGCAAAAACCCAAGCTACAGCTTAGAAGTAGTAGATAATACCATCTACATTTATACTAACATCAGAAATGTTACAGAAGACGATTATAAGGAGCTCTTAGAAGTCTTACAAAAAGCTTACGCCGAGCTAAAAAACTAAAAAACAGAAAAGCTAAAAAGCTAAAAACTTTTTAGCTTTTCTTGCTAGTTTTCTTTTTTGTCCCGCCCCTAGTTCCTCGCCGAGTTCTGCCAGCTTTCTTGGGCTTATTTGCGAGCATTTCTTTTGCTTGTTCCAAAGTAATTGACGAAGGCTCCACGTCTTTTGGAATTTTTACATTATTATACCGTCCAGGCCCTTTTACGTATGGGCCATAAGCACCATTTATGATCATGATTTCGTCCCAATCCGCAATAATAGAATCCACTTTCGCTTGATATATCGGCAAAGCTTCTTCAAACGTCACCGTGTATGGATCTAAATCTTTCATCGGGACATTGTATTTTCCGCCCTTTAAATATGGACCAAACGGACCGCTCGCCGCAATTAGTTCCACACCTTGTTTAGTCTTTCCGAGCACTCGCGGCAAACTAGGCAGAGACAATTGTTTCAATGCCTGTTCTAGATTAACGGTCTTAACCGATTTTCTTTTTGGCAGTGGCGCAAATCGTGGCTTTTCGCCAGATTCTTTTTCGTTGTCACCTAGCTGAATGAATCCGCCATTCTTGCCAACTTTTGCATAAATCGGTTTACCGGTCTCCGGGTCATGTCCAAGAAGCCGCGCATTATTATATCTCTCTACGCCACTCGCTACCAGTACGGTGTCATGAAACGGCCCATAAAAATCTCGGAGCATTTTTACGCGCTCTAATTTTGCATCTGCTACTAAATCTAAATCTTTTTCAATATTAGCGGTAAATTTATAGTCAACGATGTTTTTAAAATTGTCAGTCAAAAAACCAGCAACTAACTCGCCAATTGGAGTTGGCACAAGCTTGCCTTTGTTGGCGCCGTATTTTTCTTTTATAACTGAGCGAGAAACCTGGGAGCCTTTCTTTACGCTAAGCTCTACTACTTCCCTTTCTTCACCCTCGGAATCGCCCTTTACCACGTATCCGCGCGCTTGTATTGCGGTCATAATGGTTGCGTAGGTAGATGGCCGACCAATTCCGAGTTCTTCCAACTTTTTTACTAGAGAACCTTCTGTAAATCTAGCCGGTGGTTTAGCGAAATTCTGGCGTGCAGTGAGTGATAGGCAAGAGACCGCGTCGCCTTTTTTTAGTTTTGGCAGCTCTGTATCCTTGCTCTTGCCATAGACTTTCAAAAAACCATCAAACACCACCACTTCACCTTTCGCAACAAAATTATGTGACAAACGAATGGTGGTTTTTGCTACTTTGGCATTTGCCATTTGCGTTGCCATTGTTCGAGCCCAAATTAGAGAATACAGTCGTTTTTCGTATTCAGTTCGGCCTGCCGATGCGCGTTTGACGTCAGTCGGACGAATTGCTTCGTGCGCTTCTTGCGCGCTAGCGTCTTTGGTTTTAAATGTTCGTACTTTTAAATATTCTTTGCCAAAAGTATTTTCAATAAAACTAGCAATTGCCGCCACGGCTTGCTTGGATAAATTCAAAGAATCGGTTCTGTGATACGTGATAAGACCTGCCTGGTAAAGTCCTTGCGCCGCACTCATCGTAGTTCGAGAAGAAAAACCAAGTTTCGCGTTTGCTTCAATCTGAAGTGAGGCTGTGGTAAATGGCACTGGGTTTGCTTTAGTCCCTTCCGTTTCTTCTACGTCTTCTACTTTAAAGTCCGCTGTGCTTAATTTCTCTAAGAGCTCTTTCGCCTCTAATTCGGTTTCAATTTTACTGTCTTCATGATTTGCAGCGAATTCCTGCCCTTTAGAAAAATTGCCAAAAACTTTAAAACTAGACTTGCTCTCAAACTTTTCAATTTCCTTTTCTCTCTCTACGATCAGCCGAAGAGCTGGGCTCTGCACGCGTCCAGCGCTAATCGCACCAGGTACTTTCTTTCGTACCATATCAGAAAGATCAAACCCAACCAGCATATCTAGAGTTTGGCGCGCTTGCTGAGAAGCCACCATATCCATATCTACCGTGCGCGGTGATTTAATCGCTGCTTCAAGCGCTGGTTTTGTGATTTCATGAAAAGTAATTCGAGCGGTATCTTTAGGCAATTTCAAAACTTCACAAAGATGCCAAGAAATAGACTCACCTTCGCGGTCTTCATCAGTCGCAAGCCAGACTTTGTCGGCGGCTTTTGCGGCCTTCTTTAGCTCTGCAATGATTTTGGTGTGTTCTGGATCAATTTCGTAAGTTACATCAAATGTCGATTTGTCAACCTTCGTATCCTTGCGAATATGCCCCACACTTGCAAGCACCTTAAAATCTCGCCCTAGGTATTTTTCTATCGTGTGGGCCTTGGCCGGGCTCTCTACTATCACTAAGTTTTTTGGCATATATATTATAATAGCACAAATCATTCAAAATCCCAAAAACTACAGTGTTGTAAAAAATACAACATTATTTTTTAAAAAAACTATTGCATTTATGTTTGTATATGTTATTATAAGAATGTAAAAAGGTCACACAAAAAAAGAAAAACAAAAATAGAAACAACACGTTTTTATGCGTATTGCATAAAATTGCCACACTTTTTGGCAAACAAACAAAAAGCCTAATTGGCTTCAATTCTAATATCAATACAAACACTATTATTTCGCGTGCAGGCATGGTGTCTGCTATTATTTTGTTTTTGTTTTTCTCATACCTTTCTTTCCCTATCGTCCTAGGCTTGAACAACGTGGACGGTGCCGCTCAAACTTCTGTGACCACTCTTACCATGAACACAGACCACGAAAACGCAAGTCTAAGTCTTCTCACTGCCAGTACGAATGGTACCTTCGCTAGTGGCTCTGTAGACGAATCTGCACAATTCACTGTGCAGACGAACAACGCTACCGGCTACACCTTAACAATAAAAGGCACAGATGATACCGGCAACCTAGTAAATAGCGACGCTGGTGCCGCCCTTGAGTCTATTGCTACAACTAGTGGTATAGACGAGACAACGTTCAATACGACTGCCTACAATGGTAAATGGGGCTTTAAACCAAGCAAAATAAACTCTGTAGCAAACACCACAAAGTTCTATCAAGCACCTACTGCTACAGAACCTACAGTTCTAGACGTTACATCAAACGCGAATAATACAGCAAACAGCTACACCATTGGTCTGGGCGCAAGAGCAGATTATACCAGCCCTGCAGGCGCCTATTCTAACACTTTCGTCTTAACTGCTGTAGGCAATCCAATCAGCTATTCAATTCATTATCTAGATGGCACTGGTGATACTAGTGTATCTAATATGCCAAGTACCCAATCCAGCACCATAGATTCCACTTCTGCTATTATTAGTCCTAACAAAACTCCAGAAAGAACTGGTTATACCTTCTCCAAATGGTGCCTTGGTTCAGTTAATACTAGCGATGTAAGCAGCACAGACCATACTACCGGCACCGTCTGTAATGGTACAGAATATGCTAACGGTAGCAGTATATCATTTATTGATCAAACCTCCACCACTAACAGCGTAAATCTACATGCCTTGTGGGTTCCAAAGACTTATGATGTCACTATTAGAACCAGTACTGGTATTAGTAGTGTTACCCTAAATGGTACAAACTGTACATCTAGTACAGGATGCACTGTTTCCAACCTTGTCTACAAAAACAGTTATAGCCTTGCCGCATCAACAAACTCAGGCTACAGCTTTAGTGGTTGGACTAGTAGCACTGGCATCGGCAGTATTGCAAATAGCGGTAGTAGCAATACAACCTACACAGTAGGCGATGGCACAACTACACTTACTGCTTCGGCTGCGAATGGTACCTATACTATTGATCTTAACAACTACAACGCCACTTCTTCTGGCTCCACATCTGCAACGGTAACTTATAACTCTAGCAGTCTCACCAGCATCACCAATCCAAGCAGACAATATAGTGTATCTGGTTTCTCT
>JAFUAT010000008.1 GCA_017460625.1 Candidatus Saccharimonadota bacterium
CAGTCCCAGGCTGGATGATCATCTTCTCAAACCATCTAACGATCGTCGACTTGGTAGGCCATTACCCTACCAACTATCTAATCGTACGCAGGCCAGTCCCAAACCGGATAAATCCTTTAATCCGAAGATCACATGCGGTATTAGCCACTCTTTCGAGTAGTTATCCCTCAGTTTGGGGTCCGTTCCCACGCGTTACTCAGCCGTCCGCCGCTCGTCAGCGAAATCTCACTGTTCCCTCGAAGTCAACAACCTACGACCAAAGCGCTAGGTGTGTCAAGGAAACGGTGAGACTTCCTGTTACCGCTCGACTTGCATGTCTTAGGCACGCCGCCAGCATTGATCCTGAGCCTGGATCAAACTCTCCATTATTGGTTAAATTTGAATCAACTCAAATTAAAATGAACTGACGATGATAATTGCACAACTAAATTGTTAAACAGTCTCTAAAGACTCCTAAAATAATCTATCTCGCAGCTTTAGACTAATATTAGTTTACCCCACCGCGTAAGATTTGTCAACCCCTTTTTTTAAACTTTTTTTTAGAATTTTTAGTAAATTAAGCCCTATCCCTTGGATTTAATATGTAGAATAGGGCTAATATAGCTAATCCTTCTTTCTTGAAGGTAAAAACCACCAGATTATTAGCGCAATACCAGAAAAAGCAAAGACGATAATCCACCAAGGAAATTCTTTTGATTCTTTTATTTCTGGCTCGCCAACTAATGGCAATTCTATGGATTTCTCTGAGCTATCTGCCGAGTCCGACGTAGCCAATTGTAGCTTGTTATCGTCTGTTTTATCATTTGTCGTTTGATCTTCTACTATTCTTTCGACTACCTTTGTAATGGTGTTTGTAGACGATATACTCGAGATAGACTCGGCTCGCTTTATGGTTTCTTCGGCAATCTCGGAAAGTTTGTTGGCTTTTCCAATTGCTTCTTCATAGGCTTTAGCTGCTTCAGAAGCAGATTTAATTAATTCTTCGGCAAGTTTAGTTGTTTTTTCGGCATTTTCGATAGCGATGCGTGCTGATTCTTCGCTCCTAACTGCAATTTCGTTTGCAAGGCGAGCAGCTTCTTCGGCTTTTATAACTGCGGAGTTTGCCAGCTCAATAGCTTCTCTTGATGCGGCCGAGTCCGCAGCAGCGTTATTCGCCGCTTCTAGCGCCCTGGCTTCAGCATCTAGTGCAGCAGCCCTTGCATCTTCAGCAATCCTTCTTGCTTCGACTGCGGAAGCTTCGGATTCTAAGGCTCTGCTTTTGGCAGCTTCGGCGGCTGCTTTTGCTTCTTCAGCTGCTAATCTCGCAGACTCAGCTTCTTGTCTGGCAAGCTCAGCTTCGGCAGTGGCTGCTTCGGCTTCTTGTTTAGCCAGTTCAGCTTCTGTTTTGGCGCTGCTAGCTTCTTGCTTCGCTACCTCAGCTTCAGCTTTTGACTCGTTCGCAGCGGCTTCGGCGGTGACTGCTCTTTCTTCGGCTTCCCTGGCTCTTTCTTCGGCATCTAAAGCTCGATTATTGGCGTCGATGGCAAGATTTTCAGCATCTAAAGCCGCTTGCTCGGCAATTTTAACATTTTTTGTAGCCAGTTTTAGCTCTACAATTAGCCTGTCTTCTAGAGTCGGCGCTGATTCTACATACCTTTTCTCGGCCTTGGTACCGTTATAATAATATTCAAGACGGCATTCATTCCCTTCGGCGACACCATTTTTAAAACAAGTGGTTAATGTATTTTTTTCGAAATGCCGCTCCCCGTTCGTGTCATAGCCTAGTACAAAAAAATGGCTGTTTTGGTTGTTCCAAACAATTGGTGTTTCGTCGTCATAGAGAACCCTGTTTTCGTTATTAATTGTCGCCCAGCCGTTTTCACCCCTTTCCCCCTGATACAAAAGGTGAAATCCAGGTAATTTTTCACCGGTAGATAGCAATGTATCTACGTAGTTCCAGGCAACATCGTCGTCCCATGATGGAGTAGGGTCTACTGTACGGTCCGCCCAGAAAACGAAGAGATTCTGGAACTCAAAAGCAGGTTTTTTGTAAGCTTTCGTCTCGTCTACATAAAAGCGCAGAGTGCCAGCGGTTGGATTTATCCCTGTCACCATCATGCGCCCATTAAAATCCAGTTGGTACATGGATTCAAATTTTCCGCCATATTCTGAACGATATTCAGTGGTGACCCTGTCATAACATTCCTCAAATGATGGTTCAGTAGAGTATTCACCACATTCGGCCATGCTGGCAGCGTATTTAGCATGTAAACTGGCTAATTCTGGCACACTATAATATCCAATGCCAGTATCAGCAAAAACTGGCACTATGCCACCCAAAGTGCTAATGGCTACTCCTGCTATAGTTGATAAAATGGTCAATTTCTTTGGCATAAAATGCTCCTTTTGTTACTTAATAGGGGCAATATAGGCACATATGATATAGAAAATCAACCCCCCACCCTTTAAAAAGTATGCATAAGGGTTTTCACCCCTTTGAAAAATCATTTCATGCTTGTGGTTTAAGAGTTAAAATTGACGGTTTAAGGAGCTTAAAAAGGTTTAAAAAGTATTATTTTGATTCTGCACTAGCATCCGCGCTGACTGTTTCTTCTTCGTCTTCTGGAAGGACGATGCCAATAGATGCCACAGTGTCGCCTTCGCCCATTTTCATGATGCGAACACCTTGAGTGGCGCGTCCTAGAGTCGGAATTTCTTTAACTGCTACTCTGATAGCTTGACCCTTAGTAGAAGCCATAATAACTTCTCTTGCTAGCGGATCTAGAGTATGAACAGCCACGATTGGACCGGTCTTCTCTGTAACGGAAGCCACCTTGATGCCGACACCACCGCGTTTATGAGGTGGGAAATTAGAAACAAGACAGAGTTTGCCATAACCGTTTGCAGATACGGCGATTAACTTCTGGCCACTATCTGTAATTACATCCATGCCGACGATTTCATCTTTCGGACGGAGTCTCATGCCACGAACACCCATAGCTGAACGACCCATAGCACGAACTTCTTTTTCATTAAATCTAGTGGCCTGACCAGCTGATGTGGAAATAACTATATCGTTACTACCAGTAGTTTCCTTTACCCAGCGGAGTTCGTCACCTGTATCTAGCTTAATAGCGATAAGCCCGTTACTGCGCACATTAAAGAAATCTTTGATGGCGGATTTTTTGATGGTTCCCTTCTTGGTAGCCATAAAGAGATAGCTGTTTTCGCCCGCATCACCTTGCTTGATGATGGCGGTGATTTTTTCTTCTGGATGCATATTAAGCAGATTAACTGCAGCTGTACCTTTGGCAGATAGTGATGCTTGCGGTACTTCATAGGCTTTCATCCTAAAGAGACGGCCTTGGTTGGTGAAGAATAGTAGGTAATCGTGGGAATTAGTGGTGACAATCTCAGCGATAACGTCTTCTTCCTTAGTGGTCATACCGCGTTTGCCCTTTCCACCTCTGTTCTGACGGCGGAAATCATTTTGCGGAACGCGTTTAATGTAATTCTCTGTAGTAAGCAAGATGACACTTTCTTCTTCTGGAATAAGCTCCTCTTCAGAGAATTTACCAATCTCATGGTTTATAATCTTAGAACGACGTTCATCACCGTATTTTTCCTTCATGACGATGAGTTCTTCTTTGACTACTCTCAAAATTTCGGCTTCGGATGCCAAAATGGCTTCTAATTTCTTGATAAGCTCATGGAGCTGGCGCAATTCTTCTTCGATTTTATCTCTTTCTAGTCCTTGGAGACGACGAAGTTGCATCTGGAGAATTGCGTTTGCCTGAATCTCAGATAAACCAAAGCGACTCATGAGCTGCTTATCTGCATCGTCATAGGATGCACGAATAACCTTGATGACTTCATCAATGTTATCGAGTGCAATTTTCAAACCTTCCAAGATATGAGCACGCTCTTTAGCCTTTCTCAAGTCAAATTCAGTACGTCGGCGAATGACAACTTGACGGTGTTTGATAAATTCGGACAAAATTTCTTTAAGACCGAGAACGCGTGGCTGGATACCATCTACAAGTGCTAGAACGTTGTAGTGGAATGTAACTTGAAGATCTGTTAGTTTATACAACTGGTTTAATATTTTCTTCGGAAATGCATCTTTTTTAAGTTCAATAACTACTCTAGTTTTGCCACGGGCGGATTCATTTCTGGCGTCGGCAATATGATCTAATTTCTTAGCAAGTGCCAAATCGCGAATTTTGCCAATTAGTCCTTCCTTAGACACGCCATATGGCATCTCTGTAATAACAATATTGTAACGACCATTCTTGCGTTCTTCGATATTAGCAATACCTCTGATAGTGACAGAGCCTTTACCTGTAGCGTAAGCCGCTTTCATCGGAGCGCCACCATAAACTTCGGCACCAGTTGGAAAATCTGGACCTTTAACGTGTTGCATTAGTCCCTCAAGGCCGATTTCTGGATCATCAATAAGCGCAACAGTAGCGTCTACTAACTCACCCAAGTTGTGTGGCGGGATGTTAGTAGCCATACCTACAGCGATACCCATCTGGCCGTTCAAGAGAATGTTCGGGAGAGCTGCTGGTAAAACCACTGGTTCTTTCTCTGTGCCATCGAAGTTATCTCTGAAATCAACGGTGTCTTTCTCTATGTCTGAGAGAAGTTCAGCACCAACTTTATCCATGCGAGCCTCAGTATAACGGGAGGCGGCTGGTTCATCACCGTCGGCGGAACCAAAGTTACCTTGGCCTTCTACTAGGGTATAGCGCATTTTCCATGGCTGAGCAAGATTCACCATAGCATCGTAAATTGACGAGTCGCCATGTGGGTGATATTTACCCATTACTTCACCAACGATACGAGCGGATTTTACGGTAGGATGTGGTGCTTTCCAGCCATTTTTATTCATTGCATATAGTATGCGACGGTTAACTGGTTTCAAACCGTCACGCACGTCTGGGAGTGCGCGGTCAATAATAACAGACATGGAGTACTTTAAGAAGTAATCTTCCATGGTGGATTCGACTGGTTTTAATTCAAGGCCATCTGGTGATTGGTTTTTCGGGTCTTTGTTTATATTCTTGTCATCTTCCATATTTCCTCCTTAAAAGTCCAAATCATCCAAGTTGACAGTAGCGGCGCCGGCTTGAATGAAGTTCTTACGAAGCTCGACCTGGTCACCCATTAACTTCGTAAATACTGCGTCGGCTTTTTCGGCATCTTCTACATGGACTTGTACCAAAACTCGGTTCTCTGGATCCATAGTGGTTTCCCAGAGCTGCTTAGCGTCCATTTCGCCAAGACCTTTGAAGCGCTGCTGTGCGGTATAGCCAGCTTGCTTGAACCTCTCTTGAGATTCGTCTATCTTGGTACCTGCTTTCTTTCTTTCGGCGATCTTTTCGTTTAATTTCTTCTCCAAGGCGACTTCGTCGTAGAGATAATCGATTTTACGAGTCTGCCCGGTACCTTTAATTAGGCCAAATAGTGGTGGTTTAGCTAGATAAACATGGCCCGCCTCTATGACATCAGGCATATAACGGAAAAAGAAGGTCATAAGAAGAGTTGCAATGTGAAGACCATCAACATCGGCATCAGTCATGAAGATGATTTTGTCATATCTTAAACCATCTAGATTAAATTGTTCGCCGATGCCTACGCCGAGACCCTTGATGAGAGATACTAGCTCTTGGTTTGCTAGCATCTTGTCTAATCTTGCGCGCTCGGTATTTAGCACCTTACCACGAAGTGGTAAAATTGCCTGAATCTGTGGGTTGCGGCCTTCCTTAGCAGAACCAGCCGCGGAATTACCCTCTACGATGAAGAGCTCGCATTCGGAACGGTCACGGCTAGAACAATCGGCGAGTTTGCTTGGTAAATTAAGCCCTTCAAAGGCGCCCTTTCTAATGACGTTATCACGAGCGGCACGAGCAGCTTTTCTAGCGCGTGCAGCAAGAGTGGCTTTACCGACGATTTTCTTAGCAATAGCTGGATTTTCTTCTAGATAGTAGCCAAAGTATTCACTCATTACTTTGTCTACGTAGCCCCTAATTTCAGGGTTTCCGAGCTTGTTTTTGGTCTGACCTTCAAATTGCGGATCCGGAAGTTTAACCAAAATAACAGCGGTAAGACCTTCTTTAATGTCGTCTCCGGTAAGGTTTTCTTCTTTTTCTTTTAAGAGGCCGTTTTTCCTGGCATAATCGTTAATGGTACGATTAAGACCAGTTCTAAAGCCAACTACGTGCATACCGCCATCAGGAGTCAGAACGTTATTTGCGAATGGCTTCATAATTTCCGCAAAGGTATCGTTGTACTGAAGGGCGATTTCAACCATAGCCTCATTCATCTGCTTTTCTACATAAAAGATGTCATCAGATAGTAGTTCCTTCCCTTGGTTCAGACGTTTGACGTAGCTCTTGATACCGCCTTCAAAGTAGAATGATTCTGATGCGCCAGTACGCTCATCTTTAACTGTGATTAAAATACCTTTGGTAAGATATGCCTGGTGACGGGCGTAAGAAGAGACCCACTTATAGTCAAAAGTGGTAGTTTCTTTAAAGATAGAAGGGTCTGGATAAAATGTGATGGAAGTACCGTGCTCCCTAGGAGAGCCCTTGGTGACCTGCAGCTCCATAGTAGGTTTTCCCACGTCGAATTCAATATGATGAGTTTTGCCATCGCGGTAAACTTCTGCCTTCATATGGGTAGAGAGAGCATTTACCACTGATGAACCTACCCCGTGGAGACCAGATGAAACTTTATAGCCGCCGTCGCCAAATTTACCACCGGCGTGAAGAACAGTCAAAACTGTTTCTAGAGTGGATTTTTTGGTTTTTGGGTGAATATCTACAGGGATACCACGACCATTATCGTCTACTCTGACGCCACCATCTTCTAAGATGGTGATTTCGATTTTGTTGGCAAAACCCGCGATAGCTTCGTCGATAGAGTTGTCGGCGATTTCTTTAATAAGATGGTGAAGACCATCATAGCCAGTAGACCCGATGTACATACCTGGACGTAATCTGACTGGTTCTAGACCTTCGAGCACGCGAATCTCGGATGAATCATAGGCTTCCTTTGCCATTTTATACCTCTTCTTAAATGTCTACAGTTTATTATATACCTAGAAATAAAAAAAATCAAGGAAAAGGCTACAAAATTACGCATAAAATGCGCTAGGAGGCCGTTTTGTTGAGCCAACCGTCTAAGAACCCGTCTTGATCGCTAGAAGCGCTTGCAGACGCATTTACGGGCGCTACAGCAGGTGTTTCTGAAGATGCTTGTGCCTTTTCGGCGGCAGCAGCATTCCAACGGTCTTGTATTTCCTTTTCTACTTCTTTGCGCGTCTTGGCATATTTTGTAGCAGAAAGTAGTTTTAAATTATTCATTAGATTGTCGTTTGGCTCGCCCATTGGCGCTGGCAGGTTCATTGTAAACGGAGTAGAAGGCATATCAAACATCATCACTTTAGCAATAGCGGCATGGTTTGGAGTTTTAGTTAAATCTTCGGCGGTAAATACAGGGGTAAATGCTTTTACCATCAAATCTGCGTCAGTAACACCAATACGACCACAGATGATGGTACCCACGTTACCAAGCAATGCTTCCCTGATTTTATCAGTAAGCTGAGTCATAAACTGGTTAGCCACAATCAGGTTTAGACGATATTTTCTAGCTTCAGATAGAATTGATTCAAAGGAATCCGTGGCAAAGTTTTGGAACTCATCTACATAGAGACAGAAGTCTTGGCGCTCAGATTCAGGGATATCTTGACGGCTCATAGCGGCCTGCTGGAATTTCATAACAAAAATCATACCTAATAGATTCGCATTAATATCCCCGAGACGCCCCTTAGAAAGATTAACTAGGAAAATCTTTTTATTATCCATAATTTCCCTGATATTAAATCCAGATTTGATTTGCCCAAGGGTGTTTCTCATGATTGTATTAGATAGGAATGGCCCCCATTTAGATGCAAACCAAGTAATCACTTCACCGGCATCTGATGACTTCTGCGAGGCTGGAAATTCCTTAGTCCAGTAATCATAAACAGCCTTGTCGGTGACATATTTTAATTTTGATTTTACAAATTCTGGATCTGTAAAACATTGTGGGATATCAATGAAAGTAGCCCCTTTTGGATCCGACATTAAAAGAAGGGCGGCGTTTCTAAACATGTGCTGACCGCGTGGACCAAAGAAACCCTGATTAGTTGGGTCAAAAAGAGACTGGAGCATACTAATCCCCTCTTGAACAATGAAATCTTTTTGATCTTCGGAAGTAAACTCAAACATATTCATCCCTACTGGATGTTCTATATCGGCTGGGTCAAAATAAATAATGTCATCGACTCTTTCCTCTGGGACGCGTTTTAAGATTGCTTCTACAGCGTCACCGTGTGGGTCGATAAAAGCAAAGCCACGCCCATCACACATATCTTGAAATGCAAGATTTTCAAGAAAAACAGATTTACCCATACCTGTTTGACCAATCACATACATGTGGCGGCGACGATCATTTTCGCCGAGATAAATTGGTTTTTTAATGCCGCGAAATTCGTTAGTGCCAAGAAAGAGTCCACTTTCCATTAGTTTAGCTGGACCATCCACCTGTTTAGTGAGCTGACGTTCTACGTTGGAGCTAGGGATAGCGTCCTGCTCTGGTAAATGAAAAATCGAAGCAAGTTCTACGCTGTTTAATACATTGCTGGACATTTTAATTGGGAAAAATCTAAAAGTGTAGTCAATGGCTAGTTTTTTAGTGTCTTTCATCATGTTCACCTTAAAGCCATTGAATTCCGCTGAATTAAACTGAGACAAACTGCTTAAAATACCGCCTAGAATCGCCTCTGAGCGCGGTTTAGTATCTGAGCTTGCCACCACTCTAATCAGTGTTTCATAAACTGGGTAGCGCATTTTACCCGCTATAGCAGAGATTTCATCCTGTTTTACTTCGCTGATTTGTTCGGTAACTTCGTGTTTTTCGTGTTCATCTGGCACTTCCCAAGGAGCGCGAAGAACATCCATAGCGAATTGCCCAATACCGGCACCGACTGTATGCGTGGTGGTTTTGTTTTTCTTCATGCCGTCGATGTATTGCTTGGCCTTTTCTGACCAATTTTTGTGTGCAGGGCGGAACAAAATTTGTACAGCCGCGCCTTCGTCTTGCTTAACTGCGCTCAGGGCATTCAAAATAGCCATTGAAGCGTCACGTTTGGTCTCTTCGTAGGTCGCAATCGGCAAAAATGAATCTTTATTTAAAGTTAATTCGGCGCCTGCACTCGTATCTACTGTACCCCTAGGGGCAAAGATATTTTCTTCCCTTTTTTGCTCGATTCTGGCGGTAGGGTAGGCTGATTGGATAGCTTGCCTAACCGTCTCAACAAGGACAGCCGGCACTACAGCGTAGTAGTGGATAAAGCCGTCTTTTGCGATTATCTCAAAGGAGAAGTGCCTCTGGCCGTAAAGCTTAGTTTTGAAGCCTTTAGTAACTGTAGAAGACAGGATGGAGTACATGACCTGGGATTTTGAAATAGCTTCGAGAGTAATATCGCGCTTATCGCGACCACCCCCTTCTATATCATCGGTGGATGGTGGTAAATGGATCAGAAGTGAAACCATCTTTAAACCGCGTTCATAGCGTTTAGATTTTCGTAATTTACTGATACGCGTGCTAGAGATAATAGCTGCTAAGATGAGCAAGCTCCCTATCAGAATTAAAATTACCACCCAGGTCGGCATTACTGGTTTTCTCCTTTAAAGCCGATTTTATCTTGATAAGTGTCCGCCATACTGCGGATTTCTTCGTAAAAATTAGATAGGTTTCTGGTTTGATTCAATTCGCTTATGGAGTTATCAATTTCAGCAATAGCGCTTCTGCTCAAATGGTCGCCTTCGAAGCCAATATTGTCCTTATTAAAGCTAGGCTCTGATAGTACACCGGTAGCGCTTTGACTAGAGACTGTAGAGATTTGGCCGAGGTTTACTGGTTCTTCTGTTTCGACAGACTGAACAGATATGTCTGGTGTTTTTGACTGTGACTCTTTAGGATTTAATGCTGGCTGCTCGGATAGCATTCCGCTAGCCTTTCGGGATAATTCTTCTGGGGTAGGTAAATCTGTTGGCACAGAAATTTCCAAAGATTTCTGCCAGTTTTCCTCGTTCAGATTGGCATCATCAGCAAAATTGTCTCTCTGCAAATTATTCTGCCCATTCTCCATATGCTTATTTTAGCATAAAATGTGATTTTTTGTGAATGTTTTTATGCTTTTTTATACGCTAAAAACTCGGCTAAAATCAAAAACAGTGCGATAAGGCTTAAAGTCCAGAGGTTGATAGCGCCGAATGAACGAGCCAGAATAATCATGATGGGACCAAAGGCGAGCACTGCAGAACAAAAATAATCTTTACGACGCATCGCTTCTCTCTTGAAGGCAAGGCGAATGAAGGCTTGCCAGATAAGCGAAATCGCTGAAAAAAGAGTAATATATAGTGTTGTAAAAAAAACTAAAACACCTAATGGACCGATTTCCATAGGTGAAGTTAGTGATAATATCAAGATCAGAGCTGCGAGACTCAAGATTCCTGCTATTTTTACAACGAAGCTACTTGCCATAAGCTCATTGTATCATATTTTTTTGAACTGGTAAATTCCCCCAAGGCCGCCCCCATTTACATTGCGTAGGTGTGAGACTACGGTATATGGAGAAAAGTGGAAGGTTATCCGGCTCCTAAATCTTAACTATTGGCCGCAACCTTTCCACTTTTTCCGTTTGACCGCTTCACGCAGAGGTGAAGCATATGGTCCTTGCAAGTTTTTTCCTTTCGCTCTGTTTTATTTCTTCTAAGGTACTAACGAAAGATTTTCATGCGCGCTCGACGCTTTGAAGTTTTCACTTCTCTTAGCGGAGCTTAGGTAATTCCTATAGTGTAATTTATGGCTAGAAATTACCTTTTGGTCCGCCAAGTTCGAGCTATTTATGGGTGATATTTTTCTTTGTGGCGAGCATAATTTCTCATGCTTTCTCCTTTTTGTTTGTTGTTTTTGTTTTAGTCATCTCGACTGTTCTTAGTGTAGCATAAGCTCGTTAAAAATGCAAGAGTTTTATACAAAAATAATGTTGTAATATTTACAACATTATTGCTATTTGTTCCCTGTTCTGCTTTTTCGTTATTTTCGTTGTATTTTTTACAACATTTGGCGTATGGTGGACTATTTTCTTCGCGAAAGTCGTCCACTGTCTGTCGTTTTGGAATTAAATTTCTTTATGGTGGAGCTGCCGGATACTGCCTCCGGGTCCAAACTGCCACTTGGATCTGAATCTACGTGCATAGTTTTCTGTTTTGTCTTGGCAAATTCTATCAGCTGCAGAAAACGAAACTGATAAAAGCCATAGCTATTTGTCGGGCTATTTGTCGCTACTTAAATAGCCTTATTCTCGTAGTATGATAATCTACGCCCTACGAAACCTTAGACGCAGATCAGCCTATAATAATTAAACTAGGCGTATGCTGGCATGTAAGCTACATGCTTAGCTTCAGTGTTTTTAGCACTTATTCAATACTTACGGTATTTAATCGACACGCATCAAATCTGTTAACAATCTGTCTAAGCTTTGTCAGCCCCAACTAGTTCAATTATACCATAGGCGCTTAAGATAGACAAGGTTCTAGACAAAAGAAGAAGGTCGGCTAACTGCGAGGAAACCGACCTTCATAAGTAGAGTGTGGAGTTATTTTGGCTATATTTTTGTTTTAGACTTTTGAATAATTTTTTTATTCAAAAGTTATCTCTATTATAGCGCCCGAAAATGCTAATGTCAATACATTTTTGAACAAATTTTTGCACTTTTTTTGCTGAGTTTTCCACAAGCGTTTTAAAAATTCTTGGGGCGTTACAGCGTAGCAAAATAAGCCTAGCCGGTTTAATTTTAACCATAACCGCGGGGTGGGGGGTTGAAAATTATTTTTCCCTATGCTACAAGGGGCGCATGATTAGTAAAATTCATTCAGCGATTCCCTACGGTTTCTTGGCAAAACCGGTGGAGGTGGAGGGAGATATGAACAGGGGGCTGCCGGCATTTAATATCGTCGGCATGGCCAACAAGACCATCAGCGAAGCGCGAGATCGAGTTAGAAGTGCAATCGTAAACTCTGGTTTTTCCTTCCCTGATAAAAAGGTCACTATAAACTTAGCACCAGCGGATTTAAACAAGGACGGTTCCTATCTTGATTTGCCTATCGCCCTATCTGTTTTGGTTTTATCAAAACAACTTTTAAAGTCTGACACCAGAGACAAAATGTTTGTAGGTGAATTATCTCTTGATGGGATGGTTCGTCCGGTCAAAGGCATCATTAACATTGTAGAAAATGCCAAATCTTCTGGAGTACATGAAGTTTTTGTCCCACTTGAGAATCTCTCTCAGGCGAATCTTGTTAGTGGCATACAGATTTATGGCGTGGAGAGCCTGCAGGCACTCTATTTGCATTTAAAAGGTCAAGCCGTATTACCAAGCACAAGCGGTTTAAAATGCCCTGAAATGGCGTTTAAAACGGCTTCAGGACCGATTCTCGACCATATTTGTGGGCAAGAAACCGCCAAAAGAGCGCTTGAAATCGCCATTGCTGGCCACCATAATCTTTTAATCTCTGGTCCGCCAGGGGCGGGTAAAACTATGCTCGCTAAGGTAGCAGCAAATCTCTTGCCAAATCTTACCCCGTTAGAGACAATCGAAGTGACAAAAATCTATTCACTAGCTGGAATATCGAAGGACAAAATTGCTAGCGAGCGACCGTTTAGAGCGCCACATCACACCGCTAGTACCAGTTCGCTCATCGGTGGTGGTCCAAATGCAATGCCGGGTGAGATTTCCCTGGCACACAAGGGCATTCTATTTCTAGATGAGTTGCCGGAATTTCAAAGACCAGTTCTAGAAGCCTTGCGACAACCCCTAGAAGATAAGTGCATCACTATCTCTAGGGTAAACCAAAAGACCACATACCCGGCTGATTTTATGCTAATTGCTACGATGAATCCCTGTCCCTGTGGATACTTGGGCGACCCCACCCATGAGTGCAAATGCACCGAAATTCAGATACAGAATTACCAGAAAAAGCTTTCTGGGCCTCTGTTCGATCGGATAGATATGCTAGTGACAGTTGAAAAGGTAGAGAACCAAGATTTAGCTAAAGGTTTTTCTAACAGGGGTATTCATAATGTTGTAAAAAATACTATTACAGATGCAATAACACAGCAATTCACTAGATACGGTTCGGATAATATATACAATTCTTCTCTCACTTCGTATGAGGTAACTAAGTTACTACAGATGGACGAAGCAGCAAAAAATCTTCTCAAAAACGCTTCCGACAAATTGCAACTTTCTGCAAGAGCCTATTTTAAGGTGATAAAGGTGGCCCGCACGATTGCCGATTTAGAAAAATCCGCCATCATAAAATCTTCTCATATAGCAGAAGCTCTGACATATAGAAGAAGATAGTGTATTTTTCTCTTGCTTTTAAGTTTAATATTTGATATAATGGTTACAGGTTAATTCAAGAGAAGAAAGGCTATCATCAAAAACTCACCAAACAAGCATGTGCGTATCAATGGAGAAATAAGGTATCCAGAGGTGCGCGTAATTGGAAGTAGCGGTGAGCAGCTAGGTCTTATGTCTAGCAAGGAAGCCCAGATGCTTGCGAAGGAACAGGGAGTAGATTTAGTAGAGATTGCTGCTAACGCTAATCCACCGGTCGTTAAAATTATTGACTGGGGTAAATACCAGTATCAGAAGATGAAAGAAGAGTCCAAGAATCGTAAAAAAGCTCGCGAGAAACAGTCTGAGCTTAAGCAAATGAAGATTGGTCTCAAGATTTCAGAAAACGATCTTAACATCAAAGTCCGCAAAATGCGAGGTTTTCTAGATGACGGTGACCGCGTAAAGGTAATGATTATCTTTAGAGGTCGCGAGATGGCTCACAAAGAGATTGGCAAAGAACTTCTAGACAAAGTTATTGCGCTTCTTGGCGATGATGCCATGATGGAAGGCACTCCACAGATGAACGGACGAAATTTATCGGTGCAAGTACGAAGGAAGTAAGATTCCTACTTCCCTTAGGCTACCGGTACGCACGTTTTATAACACCAACTAATAAACGAAAGGAATTTTATGCCGAAACTAAAGACGCATAAAGGTACTGCCAAGCGAGTCAAAATTACTGGCTCAGGCAAAATCACCCGTGAACGGGCATTTGGCAACCATATTTTAGCCAAAAAATCTAAAGCTAGAAAGCGCAACATGAAGACTGATGCAGTTATTTCTGGCAAAATCAAGAAAAACATTAAGACAGCATTAGGAGTTTAGTATGAGAGTAAAAAGAGGTGTAGCGGCACATGCTAAACATAAGAAGATTTTAAATAAAGCTAAAGGAATGCAGCATTACCGCACCCGTAGCTTCCGTCTTGGTAAGCAAGGTGTGATTAAGGCTCTTAGATACAGCTACAGAGATCGCCGTAATCGCAAACGCGACCTTCGCGCTCTCTGGATTACAAGAATTAACAATGCTTCTCGTGAGAATGGTATCTCCTATTCACAGCTTATCGCTGGGATGAAGGCTAAAAACATCAATGTTGATAGAAAGATACTTGCTGATCTCGCTGTAAATAACTCAGAAGCATTTAAAGCAATTGTAAATGCAGTGAAGGAGAAATAAGATGGCGATTTGTGAAATTTCTGGTAAAGGCAAGATGTACGGTCATAATGTGTCCTTCTCTCAAAGACACACCCGTAAAGTTTTTAAACCAAATGTTTCTAAGAGAACTTTGGTTATTAACGGCCAAAAAGTAAAGTGCAATGTTGCCGCTTCAACTTTAAGAACACTAAAGAAAAAGGGTCTAGTTAAATAGACTCCTACAAACAAAAAACTACCATGTTCTGGTAGTTTTTTGATGTCTTAATGAGAGCCTTCAGTAAGCCGGGTTCTGTAACTATATATAATATATAGCCGATGACCATCTATCTAGACATTACATTGCTATAATGTTCAAGCGGTGAGCGTGCGTCCCCGAGCAGGGGCTGATAGCACTCCTTGCAACAGGTAGGGTTTGCCTCCGCATTACATCGCTATAATGCGCTGTGGGCTCTTACCCCACTCTTTTCACCCTTACCTAAAATAGGCGGTATAAGTTTCTGTGGTACTTTCCCTATCCTTGCGGACGGTCGCCGCTAGCGACTACCTTGCTCTTTGTTGCCCGGACTTTCCTCCTGAAATCAGGCGGCCATCTTTTGGGCTCGTGACAATAATATCATACTTTCAAAATTCTATCAATAGCCTTATTTGCTTCTTTATCTGCTTCCCAATTCTTTGCGCGAGATACATAAGTAAACGAGATTGAGTCAAAATTTTTGATTAGTTTCAAAATATCATGATAGATTGGTAAAATATCTCGATTCTTTGGTTTCAAAATTCCATTTAGCTGTTCTACCATCATTAAACTATCTGAAATAAACCGTGCAGACTTAAATCCAAGCTCTAGAGCCCGTTCGATTCCCTTTCTCATGGCAAAATATTCTGCACTTCTAGAAGTAGTAAAGCCAACAAATTCCCCGCCTTTCTCTAGAACTGCGCCATTTGGGTCTTTGATACAGTACCCAATCCCCGATGGGCCAGGGTTGCCGCGACTGGCTCCATCAACATAAACCATATTAGCAGAAGCCGTCTCTCTATGGGACAATTGACTTGAGATGATTTTGCCTTCTTCTATCTCTAGCACTGCACTTGATGCACCGTCCAAATGAACACTTGAAATATTTAAATCGTTGATATATTTATACGCTAGGTAGCGTTCTCTCGGGTTTGGTTTTTCAGACGAGGCAACTTCATAGACAATATATAAATTATCCAGACGACTGGAGCCTTCTGGTGCGACAAAGGTAATTACATCCTTTAATCTTACCGACGACGCACTTAAACCAACATATTCTTCCAGGGTTCTTGCGATTGCCTCTTCGGGTTGTTCGCCAAATTCAATCTTTCCGGTAGGAAGTTCCCAAAAAACCGGCGATTCTACCCGGTTTCGATTTCGTTTCAAAACTAAAACTTTGTCTCCGTCTTTGATAATTGCAACTACGCGGATTCTCTTTTTCATGTCCACCCTTTTTATGGAAGCCTTTACTGACCTGTTTTCCCCGTAATATATACAAGGTGGGTAAAATCTTATGCGATACATCCACGGATGTAAGCCACGAAATCCCTAAAACATGATTATTCAGGAAAATCATGCCGCCAGCAAAGGCTATTTTAATTATACCACAGTTTGGGGCTTTCTACTCTACCAATAAATAGAAGAAATTAATGATGCCTTCCATACCACCTAGCATCAGACTGGAAAGGATGTTCCCAAAGAGTAGAATCAAAATATAGACGATTATGATGCCATATTGTTCGATTTTTTGTAGTACTCCCCTTACTGGGTCTGGAGAAATAGCATAGAGTACCCGAGAGCCATCTAGTGGTGGCACCGGAATAAGATTGAACAGCATAAAACCAATATTGATATAGACAAGTTCAGCAAAAGTAAAATATAAGAGTCCCTCTGGGAAACCACGCAGCACTCCAGAGAAATAACCAATCAGGAACGAAATCAAAGCGATTAGAAAGTTTGTTAGTGGGCCGGCTACGGCGACTAGAGCCATGCCCCATTCTTTTCCCTTTAGATTGCGATAATTTACTGGAACGGGTTTAGCTCCGCCAAATACTGGTGCGTGTAATATATATAATATAACCGGGACTAAAATAGACATGTATGGGTCTATATGTTTCAAGGGGTTAAGCGTTAGGCGCCCAGCATCTTTGGCAGTGCGATCGCCTAGAAAATATGCCACTACGCCGTGAGCTAGCTCGTGAAGAATCACCGAAAAAACAGTGATTAAGAGCACGATGATAATTTTTGCTGGGTCTTGATTCATTATGATAAGACTACCACTTCTTTAGTAGTAGGCAAAGCATCTAGAGATTTAACTTTGAGCTTTTTCTCGGTACGGGCGGACAGTTTCAAATCTGTCACCATTCCATCAACATTTCCAGTTGCAATGATTAGCTTCGGTTCTAGTTCGCGGACAGCCCGGACAGATGATGTACAGAGGATATCTGCCACCAAATCGTCTAGGTTTTCTTCTATGTCGCCGATGATGCCGATATGCACTCCGCCAACTTCTACGTAATAGATAGTGCGACCAGATTCTGTAGCGATACCACGAATTGTCGCGTCACCAATTTCAAATTCGCCTGGCCCAGTAATTTTGCCGACTGAAAGATTGGCGTCTATGGTAGATTCAGCTATATTAAAGTTTATAGTGGTCTTTTTAGTGATGATAGTGATTAAATCTTGATTTTTGCTTTCTATTTCAAACATATAACTCCTTATTTTTTAATATTTATGATGTTGTCTGGGTCAATAACTTCGATGATTTCCATCTCTAGAACATCTTCTATAAAACGGTCATGAACGCTTCTTCGATAGGAGAAATCTTCTGGCGACAGAATTGCGTAATTAATCATTTTTCCCTGTTTTTTCTCAATTACTTCGGCCCAACGAGTGAGCTTTTTGGTGCGATCGTTGCCGATTATTAGTAAATCAAGTCCGTCTTGGCCTGGAATGCGGTTCGTTACAATAAGGCCACTTAAGTAGTTACGTACTGGACGACAGTATTCGTCCCACGTACTTTCCTTAATGTCATGGTCGCGGTTTGAATCAATTTTTTTCGAAAAGATTTCAACCATCGGACGACAAAATGGGTGTTTGTTATTAGCTGAGTAATAAACTTTGTTATCGAATGATTCGTTTTTAATGATGCCGATACTCTCTAGATTGGAGAGTTCGCGTCTGACGGAGTTAATCTGTTCATCAATTACCCTTGTCATCTCTCTGATATAGAATGATTTGTTTGGGTTGCTAAAGAAAAGTTGAAGGAGCTTAGCTCGAGTTTTAGAACCGAATAATTTTTCTATTGGTGTGCTATTTTCCTTACTCATTTCATGTATAATTTTATCACAAATGGAAGTACTTTTTCAAGCTCCAACCATTTAATATATGGGCTTCTTTTAAACCAAGTCATCTGACGCTTAGCTAGATGCCAATCTTCATAAAAACACTTTTCTTTGGCTTCTTCTAGACTCAGCTCGCCTTCTAGATATTTGTAGGCAAATTCGTAAATGTCACTTTTCATGGCGCCACTACCCCAGCCGTATTTTTGAACAAGTTTTTTAGTCTCTTCGTACAACTCTGGCGAGAACATCTGATCAATTCTTTTCTTCAATCTCTCTCTTAGCTCATCGGTGCTCCATTTGATGCCAATGATACAAAAGTCGCCTTTTATCTCTGTTCTGTCTGAACAACTTTTTTGTTCAATGTCTCCGATTTTGTTGCCAGTCGGGCCTTTGAAATGATAGTCATAGACGAGTGCGTCAATATAAAGTCCGGTGCCACCGACCACTATCGGGAGTTTGCCTTTTAAGCGGATTTCCTTGATTTTCGCTTCCGCGTAGGATTTCCAGTCGGCAACCGTAAAGCGTTCTCCCGGCTCCACTAAGTCAAGTCCGTAGTGGGGAATGCCTTTTCTTTCTTCTATGTTTGGTTTAGCTGTGCCGATATCCATTCCTTTATAGATTGCACGAGAATCGGCGGAGATGATTTCGCCATTTAGTCTCTTAGCAATTTCGATAGAAACGCCAGTTTTGCCGGAGCCTGTAGGGCCCAGGATGACTAGAGTAGGACAGAATTTTTCGCTCGCAAATTCCATTCTACTTTAGTTTCTTTAGGTAGTCTGCAAGTTTTGTCAGTTTAACCTTTTCTTCTTTGTCACGGAGACGGATGGAGACTTCGCCGGACTCCGCATCCTTTGGACCGACAATGAGTACGGCTGGGATTTTCATCTCCGAAGCACGTTTAATTTTCTTACCAAGAGTGTCGGCAGAATCATCAATAAAGAAGCGTAGCTCGTTATGCTTCAATGGCTCTTCTAAGATAATATCGCTAAGAATTGCGGTGATTTTTTCAACATAATCAGATACTTGATTATTTACGGTTAGGATGCGAACCTGCTCTGGTGCACACCAAAATGGAAACCAGCCGCCTGTATGTTCGATAAACACAGATAGAAATCTCTCGATAGAACCAAGCGTAGCGTGATGAATCATTACAGGACGTTCTTTCTTCCCTTCCTTGTTGGTAAATTCTAGACCAAAGCGTTCTGGTTGAACAAAATCTAGCTGGATGGTAGCTAGTTGATGCTCGCGGCCAAGGGCATCTTCGGCCATAAAATCGATTTTTGGACCATAGAAAGCAGCTTCGCCTTCTTGTTCAAAGTAATCTAGCCCATTATCAATGGCGGCTTGTTTAATTTGGCTTTGGGCCATCTCCCAAAGTTTTTTGTCACCTAGATATTTGTCTTCATCAGAACGGTATGACAACCTTGCGCGTAGTTTCTGCATACCAACTGTAGTGTATAATTCTTTTACAATAGCCACTAGACGCTTGACTTCATCTTTGATTTGGGTATTCATACAAAATACATGCGAGTCATCCTGAGTAAGCGAACGAACCCGAGAAAGCCCGCCGAGCTCGCCGGTTTTTTCGTCGCGGTAATCTGTGGTAGCTTCCATATAACGGACTGGCATTTCCTTATAGGTGCGTGGCCGAGAGGCAAAAATTTGTGCGTGGTGCGGGCAATTCATCGGTTTCATCGCAAATTCTTCGCCGTTGACTTGGGAATGTACCATAAAGAGTTCGTCGCCAAACTTCGCATAGTGCCCAGATGCCTTATAAAGGTCAGTTTTGGTAATATGTGGAGTCCAAACCTTTTTGAATCCTTCTTTACCACGAAGACTTAGAGAATAGTTTGCCATGAGTTCCCTTAGTTCGGTACCACGCGGAGTAAATAGCGGAAGTCCTGCGCCAACCAAGTCTGAAAAACAGAACAAATCTAGTTCTTTGCCGAGTTTGCGATGGTCGCGTTCCTTGGCTTCTTCTTGACGTTTTAGATATGCTTCGAGTTCTTCTTCGGTAGCAAATGCTACGCCATAGATACGAGTAAGCATATTGCGTTTTTCATCACCTCGCCAGTATGCACCAGCTACACGAGTAAGTTTAAAGGCGCCAATGTCGTTAGTGTTTTCTACGTGTGGGCCTTTGCAGAGATCGGTAAAAATGTCGCCTAAATCATAGAAACTGATTTCGTCTTTTTCGTTTAATTCGTCAATTAACTCAATCTTGTAATCTTGCCTGCTATCTCTTGCCCAATTCATAGCCTCGGTTTTGGTAGACATTCTCTTTACCATTGGGAGATTTTTAGCCACAATGGCGTGCATTTTCTTTTCGATTTTAGCTAGATCGTTGTCGCTGATTTTTACTTTTCCAAAATCGATATCATAGTAAAAACCATCATCTATGGCTGGACCAATACCAAATTTAGCCTGTGGGTAAATTTCTAGGACGGCGGCAGCAAGAACGTGGCTCAAGGTGTGGCGCATAGATTCAAGATCGATTGATTTTTTCATTTTTCCCTTTCTCTTACTCTATAATGATTATACCACAGATTGAGAGATTTTTAGTGTTTACGTCTACCTGTGCCGCCGCGAATTTTCAAAACTTTAGCAACCTCGGTGATGGCATCATTAAATCCATCGTGGATTTTGAGATTTTGACCCAGAACATTTCTCAGTTCTTTAGTAATGTCACAAAACTGAGTACAGATTAGAACCGCCTCAACTGGACGGTATAATTTTTCGTGGTAAAATTCGTCGAATTTTCTATAAATCATTTGTTCGCTTAGTTCTCCGTCATCTATTAGCGGCGGCCAAGAGTCTAGACACAGAGTGTCAACATGCCTTTTTAGGCGAAAAACATAGCTACGATAATTGATAGTGTGGGCAACTGCGCTAGTTGTAAGAATGACCGTAGGACGTTCTATGAAGGTAGTGAGTACTGGGAAATTAACACCGGTAAACTTCTGATTTTTATATTTGCGACGAAAATATTTAAGGCTCGTGGCAGTGAGTAAAAAATTTGCAAAAACGATTAAATCCACTCGACCAATATATGGTTTTAGAGACTCCTGAGCAATTTTTCGGGACAGACGCCAATTTTTCTGGATTTTATCGGCGTTTCGCCAATCGATGACACGGATAATGTCTGTAATTGGGAATGTTTCTTCTAACTTATCAGCGAAGAGCTCGCCACCGTAACCGCTATCGAATACTACTATCTTTAGCATTTAAAAATAAACCTTTCTCCTCCATTGGGGTGATTTTAACATGTTTTGGCCTGGCTTAGACGATACAATAGTCTGCTTCTTAGGCGAGTGTCTTAAAAGTTATGGTTTTAAAAACGTCTGGGGTGTGGTATAATAAGTGCAATGGATGATTAGCTCAGTTGGCTAGAGCGTCTCGTTTACACCGAGAAGGTCGGGGGTTCGAGCCCCTCATCATCCACCATTTTTGTTTCATGAAAAATAGCCCCGGTTGGGGCTATTTTAGTGCTAATCTTTAATCTTTTTTGGGAAGGCGAAGCCTTTCCGTTAGTTCAGTTGGGTCATGACTCAGCACGCCAAGATAGTTGATGTCGTCATCGATATCCTCTAATAGTTTTAGAAGATTATCTAAATAATTTCTGGCAAGTGTAAATCCGGCCGAGTAGTCGGGATTGTCAAGGCCGTCGAGGTCGTAGCCGTGTTTTTTGCCTGTTCTCTTGACGTATGCGTCCATGATTTCACAATGAATATCATAGAACTCATCGCGAGCGTAGAGAGTTTCGGCGCTGAGTCTATATAATACCGACATTGCATCGTCGCCTTTAACGTTCGGACCACTGGTTAGCTCATCGAAAAAATGTACTTCACGGCATTCTTCGTATACGCTACCGACGTTTTTTAGATAACACGCGACATTGTCTAATGCTTCCTTGATGAACCTGACGCAATCGTTGTTTTTTCTGGCGTTTTTACTAGCGTCCTCTACCCAGCGAGCGACATCGTCTCTTGTTTCCTTCGTTAGATTGATTAGCTTTATTAAAGAACTTGCCAACATGTTCCTAAAAAGAAACGCGCCGGCTTCTGGATCTGATGCATAACAAATCAGCATCTTTACTAAACTGGATTCCTGCATAATTACACCTCCCCTGTTTCAAGCAGACTACAGTTATCTTATATATTATACTACATTTTGTTTATCTTGGCAATAGTTACAGATGGATATATTGACATATTTGCCATTTCGTGATACAATTAAGTGATGTAGGGTTTATTTGTCTTAAAAATGGCAAATCGTAACTTAAAAACAAGGAAAAGGGAGAGTTTTCATGAAAAAATTTTCTATGTTACTGTTAACTATTCTGGCGAGTTTTATGTTGTTTTCGCTAGGAGCACAGGCTGAAGAAGAAACCAGCAGCTTAAAAGATGTTTTACCGTCCGCTGGATTCTCAGTATTCCATATGGATGAAATAATTGATACTATCGAAACTGACACCGAGGCTGAGCCTAATGCTAATACTGAGGCTGAAACTGAACCTGAAGCGCAGGTCGCGCTTGAAGATGTTTTGATAAGCGCTGGATTTTCAGTGCTTGGAGATGACAATATCCCCGAAGAGATTGTAAAAAATGTGGAAATTTTAGATGATCCTGCCTATCAAGCACGGGAGCAGGACATAGATTATCTCAGCCGCATAATTTATCCAGAGGCTGGGTCAGATTGTATCCCATTTTCAGACAAGGTCGGTGTAGGACTGACAGTTCTGCATAGAGTAGACAGCGAAAAGTTTCCAGATACCGTGATAGAAAATATAACGGCACCCGAACAGTACGCCGAGATTTACTCTGGCGAAATACCAGAAGAATGTCGAGAGGCTGCCGAGTTTGCAATGCAACTCTGGGAAAGCGGACTTTCCTACGCATTTTTGCCTAGTCAGTATTTATATTTTACTGGCGATGGCACGGGAAAGCATAATAAATTCCATGATTTTCATGGACATTATTATAAACTGCCCGACTTAGAAGATCCAGAGACGCAAAGAATCTTTGGACCTATAACCGAATAATCGTTCGAAAAGTTTTTAACTTAGTAGAACGTTTATAATATATTACCCTACTACTGGGCTCGGAGAAATCCGGGCCCTTCTTTTTTATAATTCTATTAGTTCGTATTCTGTGGAACCGAGACCGAGCGACTCGGCGTATGGCAAAATGGCGCGTCCTTCCCTGGTGTCGATACGCTCTTTTAAATCTTTGGCGCCTGGATCGGTTGAACTCCAGATGGCGTCGATGAAAGCTTGGTCGTTTGCGACTGGGTCGATTGAGCCAAAAATACCGATGTCGGCCATAACTGGGTCGCCTTGATTAGAATCGCAGTCGCAGTCTAGAGAGAGTGCATTCGCTACGGTGATATAAATAATTGGTTTGTTTTCATTTTTCAAATAGTCAGCGACGGCCGTTGCGGCTTCCGCCATTGATTCGATAAAATCAATTTGTTTGTGCGGGGTGGCCCAGCAGAGTTTTGGGCTTTTAGTCTTGCCACAAGAGTGAATGTAGGCTTTGCCGTCTCTTGATGCGATGCCGATGGATTGGTTTTTGAGATTGGCGCCAAATCCACCCATGGCATGGCCTTTGCCGTGAGCAAGATTGACAAAGGCATCATAATTTTTGAAATTGTTACCGACGAGATCAAATTTTAGGTGTTTGCCGTTTTTTACTGGGATTTTGAAATCGCCGTCTTCGTCCATGATGTCTACGTTGGTGTAGGTGGTGAAGCCGTGCTTTTTGGCGACTTCTCTGTGGTCATCGGCAGTGTTTCGCGCGCCAGGATAGGCGGTGTTACACTCTACGATGGTGCCATTTAGAGACTTCACAAATGGGCCGATGAGCTCTGGCTTTAAATAGCCTTTGGAACCATCTTCGCCGGTGGAAACTTTGACGGCGACTTTGTTTGTCCCGCCATTTGTAACGTCTAGGCCAAGCGCCTGATAGACTTTTTCTAACCCCGCTGGACTAATATCTTTCGTGAAAAAAACTTTTGATTTTGGCATAGTTAATACTCCTTTGAATTATTATAGCATGTTTTATGGCTAAACATATTGCCGGGGGTGATACCAAGTAGGTGCGCCAAGCCGGCGTATAGAGCAAATCGGTTAGCTAGCACGGATACACCGCACCGAGTACCCGACGTACCGACTGTTGCCGTTGCCGGAATATAAGCTACCGGAGTAGTAGAGCAAGTTGTAACGATACGTACTACCGTAGGCGGTAGAAGACCACCAGTACCCGTTCGAGCCGACACCGTACGGCGAGCCATTGTAGTTGTACCCACTATAGACGGGGGAGAAAGCAGAAACGTAGGTAGTAGAACCACTTGATGAGCCAATAGTGCCCTGCTCTGCGTTGGTTGGTAATCTCCAACCCTTAGGGCAAATATCATAGGTCGCGTTCGTAGAGTTACTTGAACCAGTAATAGTCATAGCAGATGCAGCAGCGTAGTTATACCAGACGCCTATATCAGTAGCGGTAAAGTCCGCGCCAGATGGAACTTGGTCTGACGTGGCGAGATGGTATCTAGCATTATCATAAGTATTCCCAGAAGTTAAATCAGTCATATTCATAGTTTTGTCTGCACTAACGTTTGATGTGGCTGACTTTAGATACCAAGTAGTCGTGGTAGAAGTACTTCCTACTGTGTCACCCATGTAGGCCAGGTTCTGGGTCATCCAGCAATTTTTGTTGATGTATCTTACTGTATATTCTTTGTTATCGCGTTTGTCTACTACAGTTTTATTCGCGCTGGATGCTTCAGTTTGGCAAGTTGCTTTAGTGTAATCCTGAATATATGTAGCAGCAATAGTAGCACTCGGAGTAAGCGTGTTATTCCCTAGACCTACGGTAAAGGTGGTAGTGGCGCTAGTAGTGTCTGCAATGGAGCCTGCTTCTGAACTCATAGTCCATTTATCTATTTTATAACCACTGGCTGGTGTAGCAGTAAGGGCATAGACGTGATTGTATAGAAGATTACTTACAGTTGTACCTGATGTGGAGGTGGTAGTAGTACCATTTAGGCTGACTTCATTGATGTTTGCTGCAGTTTTAATAGTAATGTCATATTTGTTTGGTGCCCAGACTGCGTAGAGAGTTTTAGCATTAGTGGATGCGGTTTGGTCTATGAAGGAAATGGTGCCATAGTTTTGAGTAGTAGAGTTATATGTGTATTCTGTACCAGTACAGACAGTACCTGTAGTTAGGTCTGTAGCACTTGGTGCTGTAGTATTAATGGTACCATCACACCAGGATTTGAAAGTATAACCA
>JAFUAT010000009.1 GCA_017460625.1 Candidatus Saccharimonadota bacterium
GAACGTCGTGAGACAGTTCGGTTTATATCCGGCATGATCGTTAGGAATTTTGAGGAGATTTGTCTCTAGTACGAGAGGACCGAGATGAACGCACCTCTAGTGTACCGGTTGTGGCCACCTGCTGCATCGCCGGGTAGCTATGTGCGGAAGAGATAAGCGCTGAAAGCATATTAAGCGCGAAGCCCACTCCAAGATAAGAATTCCCTAGGAGATCCCAAATAGATGATTTGGTTGATAGGCGCAAGGTGGAAGTATGGCAACATATGGAGCCGAAGCGTACTAAGGAGTCCATCGCCTTTTTATGTTCCAAGTTCTAGATAAAACACTTTTTAGCTAGAACTTGGGAGACGTAGCTAGCAATCGGTGCTTGAAATGTACCGTGAAGTCTAAAATCTATGTTAATTCAGGCCCTTATGGACATCAATAGTAATAATAGACTTCTGTTATTACAATTTGGTGCCCATAGCGCTGGGGTAATACCTGTAACCATTCCGAACACAGAAGTCAAGCCCAGTAGCGCCGATTATACTGCTAAAAGCGGGAAACTAGGAAGGTGCCAAATTATCAATAAATCACCCGAAAGGGTGATTTTTTGATAATTTAAAATAATAATAAAAAGTTCATACTCACTACGGTAAAAAGTCGGAAAAATAATTTGATGGAAGCCTTCCGGTATTTCAGTACCGGCTTTCCATCACTATTTTTCCGACTTTTTAGCCGGAAAATAGTGAGTTTAGAACTTTTTATTATTATTTGGAATCTTCAGAGGTTTCTTCTAGGGCGGAGAGGAGAGAATCTTCTACGTTCTTTTTCTTCTTTTTGGCTGGGGTTTTGACAAGTTCGATATCAATATCGTAACCTGTGAGCTTAGAAGCTAAGCGAACGTTTTGGCCTTGTTTGCCGATAGCAATGGATTGCATTTCTTCGGAAACTAGGACTTTGGCTTTTTTGCCGTCGATTTCAACCTTGTTGATTTCGGCAGGAGAGAGCGCTTCTCTGATGTATTCGGAAGCATTGTCGCTCCAAGTGATGATGTCGATTTTCTCTTTGTCACCGATTTCGTTCATAACGGCTCCAACACGTACGCCACGGCCGCCAACAAAGGTGCCAACTGGATCTATACCTGGTACGGAGCTGGTGACGGCGATTTTGGTACGACGACCAGATTCGCGAGCAATACCTTTGATTTCTACGGTGCCATTTTCGATTTCTGGCACTTCCTGACGGAAGAGACATTCGATAAATTCAGCAGAACCGCGAGATAAGATAAGCTGCGCGCCTTTTTCGTTTTTCTCGATGCTCTTTACATATACTTTAATGCGTGAACCAACGGAGTAATATTCGCCATCGATTTGTTCGGAGCGAGGCATAATGCCTGTTGCTCGACCAAGATCAATGCGGACGATTTTTGGTTCGACACGAGAGATTACACCTGTCACAATGGTGCCAACTTTATCTTCAAATTCGGCAAGCACGGCATCGTTTTCGGCTTCGCGGAGTCTTTGGATGACTACTTGCTTGGCAGTTTGTGCAGCAACGCGACCAAAGGTCGTGACTTTATGCTTTTCTTCGCAGATATCGCCGATTTTGTATTTTGCGCCAGCTTCTTTTTGTGGAATTTCGGTGGCTGGATTATAGGCGATTTCATCTTCTATAACTTCACGAGCTACATAGACATCTGCTTCGCCAGTTTGGGTATTTAAGACTGCGCGGACATTCATGTCTTTATCGCCATTGTCTCTACGCCAGGCAGCGGCAATAGCTTGCTCGATAACACCTAGAACGGTGTCTCTTGGGAGACCTTTTTCTTCAGCAATAATGTCTACCATAGTGGACATTTGCTTTAAGTCTAATCCTTCCATTTTTTTCCTTTCTTTAAATTAAAACAGCCGGCCCTGCTGGGTCGGTTTGTATTTGTGTATGTTTTTATTATAGCAAAGGACTTGAAAAAATGCAAGCGTTTTGATATAATTAGGGTAACAAATCTTACTTGTAATTAAAAAATAATAAAAAAGGAACTTAATGAATATAAGTGAAGAACAACGCCGTGCTCGGCTCCTTAAATCGAGAGCTGAAAGAATCGGTGACATCAAGAAACAGTTCGAGGAAGCCCAAAAAAGGCATTTTAATTCTAATTTTGAAGAAGGTGGTAAAGATGCTAATTTGGTAAATAAATCAACTAAAAAATCGGCTAAAACAGCTAAAACAAAAAAAGCCAAAGCATCTACTGAAAAAACGACAAAACAGACCGAAGCAGAAAAACGCAAGGTAAAACTTTCTGTTTCTGCTAAAAAAGGTGATATGGTGCATCACCAGAGAATGCTTTCCCAAGATGTGAATGCTCAGGCTACGCAGCATATTATTGGCATCCCGGTAGATAAATCTCGTTACAATGGTTATGGTGGAGAACAGATTACTAATTCAAAATTAAAACAAATGCGTCCGGATCCAGATGCTGTTAAAATTATTCCAATTGGTGGCGTTGGTGAATTCGGTATCGGTAAAAACATGACCATTGTAGAATATAAATCAGAGATGATAATTATAGATATGGGCGTGTTGTTTGCTGGCGATGACTATCCTGGCGTGAATTACATGATTCCAGATATTAAATACTTGGAAGATAATAAAAGTAAAGTAAAAGCGATTTGTTTTACTCATGCACACCTTGACCATATCGGAGCGTGCCGGCATCTTTTGCCACATTTTTCTGAACTTACACCAATTTATGGTACTGATTTTACGATTGGTATGATCAAAAAGCAAATGTCTGAGCTTGAAGATGCGCCTGAGATGAATTATATTTCGGTGGATCCGTTTAAACATGAAAAAATCCAAGTGTCGGAGAATTTGTCTGTAGAATTTATTCATACCTTGCATTCAATTCCTGGGAATGCCGCAATTGTTGTGCGAACTCCAAATGGGCTAATTTATTTCTCTGGGGACTGGCGTTATGAAGCAAACCCAATGGGGATTCAAACTGACTATGATAGACTAGATGAAATAGTCAAAAACGAAGGCGTCACTTTGATGCTCAACGAATCTACTAACATTGATTCTCCGGGGCGACATCCGCACTCTGAGTATGATGTTGGTGAGAATTTGGGTCGAGTGATGGATCATTATGCAGGTGGAAGGATTATAATTTCTTGTTTTTCGTCGCAAATTTCTAGAATTGAGTTAATATTGAAAGAGGCGGCTAAGCGTGGACGCAAAGTGGCATTTTCTGGATTTTCGATGATTAATAACGTAGAAGTGGCGCTTAGGTCAAAATCTATAAAGGTGCCAAAAGACACAATTATTAAGATGGAAGACACTTTGAAGCTTCCAGATGAAAAGGTTTGTATCGTTTGTACTGGTTCTCAGGGTGAGTTAAATGCGGTGCTAAATAGAATGATTACCGGTGCGCACAAATTTATTAAAATTAAGCCAACGGATACCGTAGTCTTTTCATCAAATCCAATTCCGGGTAATGAGCCACATGTAGTTTCTACGGTTGATGGATTACTTCGCGAAGGCGCGCAGGTAATTCAAAATGGAAAGACACATCTAACAAATATCGGACCTTTGCATCTTTCTGGGCATGCTTACTTTGAAGACCATGTGGATTTTGTGACAAGGATGAAGCCATTAAATTACGTACCATATCATGGTGAATTTTATATGCTTCAGCATAATGCAGAGATGGCCGAGAATGTAATCGGTATTCCTAAGGACAGGATAATTTTGCCTGATGATGGCGATATCGTTGAACTTTTGCCAAATAAGACGATTAAAAAATGCGGTAGAATTCCAGTTGGAAACAAACTTTATGATGATGCTGACAAGGCTGTTCATGAAGCGGTCGTAAAAGATAGAATTCATATTTCTAGAGAAGGGATTTTTGTGATTATCTTGACTCTTAATAAAAAGACTGGTCATCTTATGAAAACGCCGGATATTGTGTCTAGAGCCTTTATATATCTTGACAATTCAGAAGAGTTAATTGGTAAAATACGACATTATCTCCGGCAGAAAACCGACAAATCTATTTCTACTGACCCAGAGATGAAAGTTTTAAAAGAAGAAATTAAAACCGATATTACGCATATTCTATTTGATGCGACTGGGCATACGCCGATTGTGATACCAGTTATTAATAAAGTGTAAATTTAAGAAGTTTAGTTTATTTCCAGATTTTTTCGTTTTTGATGCTGTCCGGGAGGTAGTTTTTGTCGAGATGGAAGCCGGATTCCCATTTTTGGCCTTTACCGAAGCCTAGATCCTTCATTAATTTGGTTGGGGCGTTTCTGAGCCAAATGGGGACTGGTTCGTTCATGGTTTTTCGAGCTAGATCTTGAGCTTTGTACCAAGCATCAGTAGTTCGTCTGGATTTTTTGGAGAGGCTGAGCGCAACAGCCGTATGGGCAAGGATAAGACCGGATTCTGGCATTCCAACTCGTTCTACGGCTTGAAAACAGGCGGTAGCAAGAGAAAGAGCTCCGTTGCCAGCGAGTCCGATATCTTCGGAGGCAAAAATCACCATTCGACGAGCGATAAATTTAGGATCTTCGCCGGATTGAACCATGCGAGCAAGATAGTAGAGCGTTGCATCTACATCGGAGCCACGCATAGATTTAATAAAGGCAGAAATTGTGTCGTAATGATGGTCGCCTTTTTTGTCATAGCCTGGGAGTTTTTTGCCGGCGGCTTCGATAACAGTGTCGATAGTGACTTGTTTGTTTAGCGACATGGCTAGCTCTAGATCACCTAGGGCGGAGCGAGCGTCGCCGCCAGAAAGTTCAGCTATGTAGTCTAGTGCATCTTTTTTGATATCGGCTCCGAGCTCATTACAGGCATTAGTTAGGACTTTTAATATGGCTTTTTTTGATAAAGGAGCGACGACGACGACGCGGGAACGAGAAAGAAGTGGGGAGATGACTTCGAATGAAGGATTTTCAGTGGTGGCGCCAATTAATGTAATGAGTCCTGATTCAACATGGGGCAAAAATGCGTCCTGTTGGGCTTTGTTGAAACGGTGAATTTCGTCTACGAAAAGTACGGTGCGAACTTTTAGATTCCAGTTGGTTTTGGCGCGTTCGACGACTGCTTCGACGTCTTTTTTGCCGGCAGTAACGGCGGATATTTCTACGAAGTCAGCATTAAACTCACGAGCTAAAATACGGGCCAGTGTGGTTTTTCCAGTACCAGGAGGCCCCCAAAAAATTAAATTGACGGGTTCTTTTTTCTTTACTATTTCAGTAAGGATTTTGCCTTTGCCAATTATTTCTTCTTGTCCAACGACTTCTTTTAAAGTCTTTGGGCGCATACGCTCCGCAAGTGGCACTCTATTCATACTATATATTATACAATATTTGTTTAAAAACAGATATACGCTTTAGTTACATGAAATGACATTTTTAAAATTTTTTTAGGAATATTTGAACATTAACAAAATAATGTGATATAATGTGGTTAATAATAAATAAAGGAGTTATAAATGTATACAACATATTCGTACAGTACTGTACCTGAAACTAGCGGAGCTGGTGTTTGGGGGATTATCGCACTGGTTATCTCTATAATCGGCGCTGTACTTGTATACTTTTTGTTTGTCAATTCTAAAACCGACGTTAAGGGCAAATTCGTTAAATGGTTAAAGGATTTCTTGTCGTTTAAGATTATGTGGATAGAGCCAATCATGAAGATGATTTATTATTTTGCTACTATCTTCCTGATTCTTTCTTCATTTACATTTTTGCAATACGGTGGCTCCGGAGTTTTGTATTTCTTCTTAACTTTGATTGCTGGGCCAATTATCGTACGCGTGCTTTACGAATTGATGATGATGCTTATCATGATTTGGCGTAATACTCGCGATATTGCTGAGAATACTTCTAATAAGAAGAAATAAGTATCGGTTTGAAAAGTGGCGGCATGTCGCCACTTTTTTGTGATATGATATTAGTATGAAAATAAACGTCGTAGTGAAGCCTGGCGCTAAGGTTGAAAAGATTGTAGAATCGGCTGATGGCTTGGTGGTGTATATTCATGCAAGGGCGCATGAGGGGGAGGCAAATGTTGGGCTGATTCAAGCGCTTGCAAAATATTATGGTGTTTCAAAAAGCTGTGTAACGATTATTCGAGGAGAAAAAAATCACCACAAAGTGGTGGAAATTTTGAAATAGTGGTGGGCGATACAGGAGTTGAACCTGTGACCTCGTCTACGTCAAAGACGCGCTCTAGCCAACTGAGCTAACCGCCCTTGAATGGTGAGTAAGATTTTATTTCATAAAATCTTTCACACCTGCGCTTATTCGAAAAATAAAATAAGTTTTATTTTTGCTCATAAGCTTGGTGAGTCGGGAGGGGCTCGAACCCTCGACACCGGGCTTAAAAGGCCCGTGCTCTAACCTGCTGAGCTACCGACCCAGATTGTTAATGGTGGCTCCGACTGGACTTGAACCAGTGACACAAGGCTCTTCAGGCCTCTGCTCTACCAACTGAGCTACAGAGCCGTGTTCTTATTATACCACAAAAATTTGTTTTTTGCCAAAAAATAGTAAAAAACACCATGTGTGCTATAATGACTATATGAACTTTAGAAAATGGCTTGATGATTTTGTGTTGGCAGGAAAGGGAATACTGCTCGCGACGAAAGAGAAAAGGTTTTGGTATGGCTTTGTACCAACTTTTTTGTTTTTTGGAACGCTGATAAATCTGCTGGCTGGTGGATTTTCTAAATTTGAACTGATGGGGGCGACTGGTTTTTCTGGGACGATGAAGATTTTAGGTGATTCCTTGCTTGCCGTGTTTGGGGTGAATCAGATTTTTGTTGAATGGCTGCCGACGTTTCTTTTGGCTCTACTCCAGGGTGTTTTGGTTGGTTTGATTGTGTTTTTGTGGCAAAAAAAGAAAAAGGAAAAAGAAAGCAATTCGGCTAGCGTGGAAAAAGCGGGAATCATTACTGGGCTAATCGCGCTCGGTGCTGGGTGTCCGACTTGTGGCACTACGCTTCTAACTCCACTTCTTGGTGCGATTTTTTCTACTGGTTCGCTGGCAATTGCTGGGGCGATTTCGACAATCGTGACGATTCTTGCAGTGGTGATTGCGATTTTATCTTTAAAAAGACTTGGCGTGGAAACGTATGTTATAATTGTTAATGAAAAGTATCTTGCTAAAAAGGCGGATAAAGAGAAGGAGAAAAATGCAAAAGGCCGGTAGAATTATAGGGATTGTCGCAATTTTGGTTGTGATTATTGCTGCAATGGTGGCAAGTTTTAATCAAAAAGTACCAAATGCTGATAAAATCTGGGACCTGGAAACTATTATTGGCAATAAGGACGCCAAAAACTATTTTATTATTTATTCTGATATTGCGTGTCCGTATTGCGTGGCGTTTGAGAATGCGATTTTGGAACATAAGGACGAGTTTAACAAGTATATCGCCGAAAATGATGTCCTGGTAGAAATTCGTTTGTCGGACTTTTTGTATGAATACGGGCAAACTAACCCAATTTCTTCTAGGCATAGCGCGGAAGCGATTTATTGCGCAAAAAAGGAAGGGAAGTTTTGGGATTATTATGATTTAGCGATTGGAACGGTTTGGAATAACTATTTTAAAGATATGGGGAAAAACGCGTTTTCTGAATTAAATAGTCTCGGTAAGGAATATTGGATTGATCTAGGTAAACTGGTAGGACTTGGCGAAGATTTTTCTAAATGCGTAAAGGATGGGGATTCGATTTCTGAGATGATGGACGTGGCAGCGAAGACAGCTAAAAATATAAACGGTATGCCGTATTTTAAGTTCAATAGTTATATAAGCTCAGGGTTTGATATGAGCTGGGGGTGGGAATACGTCAAAATGTACTTTGACACTGGATTAAAAAGTTAGTGGTTTTATTTCGTAGGTACTGGTTTTAACTTCGTTTTCACCAATAATGATGGCGTTTTTGGCGGTGGAAGAAGCATAGTTTAGTTTGTCGCCGAGTTTTTTGTTGTTTGTGATAATGGTAGTAGAGTAGCCTTTTAAGCGTAAATCTCTTGCTACTTTAAGAGAAAAAGTGAGTTCGTTTTCGGAAATTGGGATGATGGTGTAATCAACTGGTCGGGCCGAGCTATTTTCTAGGAGATTCTTTTCTGATAAGACTGAGAAAAGGCGATTTAAGCCGATGGAACCACCAACGCCTGGGAATTTTTGTTCGGTAAAGTACTCGGCAAGGTTGTCGTAACGACCGCCGCCACCAATGGAGCCAACATCTTTAAAATCTGGCATAGCAAATTCAAAGACGGTGCCAGTGTAGTAATCTAGACCGCGGACGATTTTCATGTCAGCAATAAAATAATCCGATTGTCCATTTGCAGTAAGTGCATCTAGGACGTAGATAAGTTCTTCTATGCCAGAGCTCATCGTTTCGTTTTTGACACCTAAGGACTTTAATCCGCTTAAAACAGAATCTTTCGAGCCGGATAAATTGATAAAACTAAGAATTTTGGCTTTGTTTTCGTCGGACAAACCGATCTCGGTAAGAGCTGAATCGGTTTTTTCGGCGGGAACCTTTTCGGCGTGGTCGATGATACTGTAAATATCTTTTGACTTTTCTTCTAGATTTAGGCCAGAAAGGATGCCTTTTAGAATTTTGCGATTGGAAATGCGAGCTACAATAGGAGTTTTTAGCTCGAAATGTTTGTAGGTATCGATAAGGGTAGAGATGACATCAGCATCATAAAAGATTGGTAAATCGTTTCTGCCGATTACATCGATGTCGCACTGATAAAATTCACGAAAACGACCTTTTTGGGCGCGTTCGCCGCGGAAATTTTCGCCAGATTGGTAGACTTTTAGTGGAAAGGATAAATCTGACTCGTGCTCTATGACGTAGCGAGCCAGAGGAACAGTATGATCGAACCTTAGAGCTTCGTTTGATAGCGTAGGGTCTTCTGTAGTTTTAAAAACTCTGTAGATTTGCTTTTCGGTGTCGCCACCAGCTTTAGCGAAGAGAATCTCTGTGCGTTCTAAAATTGGGGTTTCGATATTTAAAAATCCATGAAGAGAAAAAGAATTTTCGATTTTTGATTTTAACGCATTAAAAGAAGCCTGAGGAACTGGCAAGAGTTCCTGAGTGCCGGAAATTGGTGAAGTGTTCAATTTTTTCATATCTTAATTATAGCATATACAGGGCTATCTTATACATCTTTTCTCACCTGAAACTATTTCGAAAAGATATATAAGATAGGGATTGCTCAGTACTATAATAATTATAGTATTTGTCAAGTATAGTTATGACATGAAAATTGTAAAAAATCAATATTGACACGGAAAACGGCTATGGTAAAATAGAATTAAGTTCAGATCTCTGTTGAGAGAAACCTGAACTCTGGAAGGTGTTTTGGTGAGAGTGTACGGTTATTTTGGCTATATTTTCACCTAGAAATTGAGATAAACCTGCTGAAAAGGCAGGTTTATTTTTATAAGAAATTGGCGTTTATTCCCCTTAAGGCTTTATTTTTTGGCAAAAGTGTGATATAATTAAAGAATGGAGCTTAATCATAAGATAGATAAGGCGCTCTTACTTGTTACGGTGTTTTTGATGGCATTTGTTTTTGGTACCACTATGGCTAAAAATATGATGGTAAATACCTATGCTGAGAGTGAAGATGGTGTTTATGAAGAACAAGAAGAGCATTTTGTGACCTTTTATGACGATGGCAATAAACTTACTGTTAAAACTACCGCATCAACGGTGAAAGACGCACTAGATAAGGCTGGTTATGAGATTAGTGTGGGTGATAAGGTAGAACCAGCATACGATACAAAAATCGACGGAAATAATTTCTTTATTAATATTTATCGGGCGCGACCTGCGGTAGTAAAGGTGGGCGTGAACGAAAGATATATCATGACGGCTAGCTCTGGGGCGCGGGCGATTGTTGAAGATGCGGGATTTTTGGTATATGATGGCGATGAAATTAAGATTTCACAGAGTGATAATTTACTCGAAACGGGTGTAGCAACTGTTTATGAAGTGAAGCGCAACGGCGGACGCACGATGACGGTAGAAAGCGAAATTCCGTTTACAGAGAAAACTGTGAAGGATTATAGTATTGCGCCAGGACAGAAAATGGTGAAGCAATTCGGTGAAGTAGGTTTGAAAGTATCAAATTACGAAGTGCTTTATGTTGATGGTGAAGAAGTTTCTCGAGAGCTTATCTCTGAAAATGTGGTCAGGGAGCCAGTAGAAAGGATTGTGGCAGTTGGAGCGAGCGCGATAGAAAGACGACCACTTACGGCTGGAATGGGTGTAAATATTTATACTGCAAAGAAATCTGATGGTTCGGCGGTGGAGAGAAAAGAAACCTATTACGATTTACCGATGTCTGTAGTGATGCAGAATGCTGCTAGAATGTGTGGAGTAGCTCCTACCTATACAGTGAGAGAAGACGGCGCTAAGATAGATGCAGATGGATTCGTGTTGGTGGCTGCGAATTTGACAAAATATCCACGCTGTTCTACTGTAGAGACGTCACTTGGTCCGGGTAAAGTATATGATACTGGTGGGTTTGCCGCGGTAAATTCTGAGCAATTTGACCTTGCGACAGACTGGACTAACAAAGATGGCCGCTAATAATATTTCTCTGGGGCAACATTGGCTCTATAACAGAGAGATTTTAAATGAAATTGCATCTCTTGCGGGAGAAGGTGAGCTTTGCGTGGAGATTGGACCAGGGCTTGGCACCTTGACGAGTTCTTTATTTAAGCGATTTAATAAAGTAATAGCCATAGAATATGATGCTAGGTTGGCAGACAATTTACCAGGGAGCTTTCCTGGGAAAAATTTAGAAGTGATAAACGCCGATGTTTTAGATTTTGATTTTAAAAATATTCCAGGGGAATACGTGGTGGCTGGCAATATACCGTATTATATTACAAGCCCAATTATAGAGAAGATTTTGATAGCCGAGCATCTGCCAAAACGCGCTGTGCTTTTGATGCAAAAGGAAGTGGCAGAGAGGATTGTGTCGGAAAAATCTTCGGTTTTGTCTCTGTTTGTTAAAAATCGAGCGAAGGCAACACTAGGGCCACTAGTGAAAAGGGATGAATTTACTCCACCGCCAAAGGTTGACTCGCAGGTATTGATTTTGGAACCTTTTTGTAGTGGGCCAAAATATGATGAAACGGTGATGAAACTTATAAAAAGGGCGTTTTCTAACCCTAGAAAGAAACTAAAACATAATATTCCTGGAGTACCAGAGAAATATGCCGAGCTGCGGCCGGAAAACCTAGATTTAGATGATTTTTGTGCTATAATGAAAGCATGTTAGATGTGAAGTTTATCCGAGATAACCTTAAACTCGTAGAAAAATCAGCCAAAGAAAAAGGATATAAAATCGACATTTCGAAAGTGGTGGAGCTTGACGATAATAGGAAGGTGGCACTTCGTGATGTGGAAGAGCTTAGAACAAAGCGAAACGAGATTGCTTCTAAGATGAAAAACGGCAAGCCAGCGCCAGAACTGATAGCGGAAGGTAAGAGAATCAAACTAGAATTGTCGGAAAAAGAAAACGCGCTTGAAATTATCGAAATAGAGCTAAATAACCTTGTAAAACAGATACCAAATGTGATTTTTGATGACGTGCCACTTGGCGGTGAAGAATGTTCTAAAGAAGTTAAAAAATGGGGCAAAAATCATGAAACGGGGGTAGACCATTTGGACTATGCGACTAGCCGGGATTGGCTGGATTTTGAGAAGGGTGCAAAGGTTGCTGGTAATAAGTTTTATTATCTGAAAGGTGATTTGGCCCTGCTTGAAAATGCGCTTTTGCAGTACGGACTTTCTAAGGTTCTAGAGCATGGTTTTACCTATATGACGGTGCCAGATATGGTGTCTTCTAGGGTGCTTGAGGGTTGCGGTTTTAACCCAAGGACATCAGAGCAATCTGACGAATATTTCATCGAAGGAGAAGATTTAGCAATGATTGCTACGGCGGAGATGCCTCTTACGGGATACCATATGGATGAAATTCTAGATGAGTCTAAATTGCCATTATTTTACGCTGGATATTCGGCATGTTTTAGAAAAGAGGCTGGCGCATATGGTAAATATACCAGGGGTTTATTTAGGGTACATCAGTTCAATAAATTAGAAATGTATGTGTTTTGTTTACCAGAGCAATCTAAGGAAATTCACGAAAAGATTTTAGCAATTGAGGAAGATATTTGGCGAGGACTAGAAATTCCTTATCATATAATAAATATTGCGGCAGGTGATTTAGGGGCGCCAGCGGCAAAGAAGTACGATATGGAATATTGGTCGCCAGTAAATCAGAAATATCAGGAAATTACTTCTTGCTCAAACTGTACAGATTTTCAGGCTAGAGCAGTGAATTGTCGGGTAAGGCGAAAAGACGGTTCGCTAGAATATGTTCATACTTTGAATGGCACAGCGATTCCTTTGGCGCGAGCACTTGTAGTATTACTTGAAAATTATGCTGTGGAAGGCGGTAAGTTTAAGGTTCCAAAGGTGTTACAGCCATATCTTGGCGGCAGAAAAGAGCTATAATTTTATATTTAAAAGGAGATAATATGATTGAAAAAATTGAAATTACTGGCAACGGCTACAAGGTAGAAGAGGGGTTGAAAAAATACGTTGAAAAACGAATTGGCAAGCTTGATCGATATTTGCCGCATGGATACAAAAAAGATGTAGTTGCGAAAGTCATTGTAACAGAGGCAAATAAAAACAAGGGCGACAAATACGAAATTTCTGTAGCTATGGAGATTCCTGGTGGTAAAGTTATTGCTGCAAAAGACGAATGTTCAAATATTTTTGCAGGGGTAGATTTGGTGGAAGCAAAAGTAACTGGGCAGATACGACGTTACAAGCTAGAAATGCAACCACATCGCCAAAAAAGAAGTCTGAAAAATCTCTTTATTCGGAGAGGTTAATGTGCTATAATGGGGGGTAAGATTAGGAGTGTTATGACAAAAGAAAAAGATTCTGTGAAGTCTGCTGTGAAAAAAGTAGACAATATCCGGAAAGATGGTGCGGCTAAAGTCCGAAAAGAGAAGAAACCAACAGATAAGTTGGCAGATAAAACAGCGTTAACGAAGTTTTTGCAGGGAGTTTTTGGGGATGCAGAAAAAAGAATCCTGAAAAGACTTTGGAAACGAGCTAAGGAAATCGGTAATCTAGAGCCGAAATATCAAGAGATGTCCGACGAAGAACTAAGGACTCAGACCGATGAGCTTAAAAAGAGACTCGAAAATGGCGAGAATGAGGATAAGATTCTAAATGATGCATTTGCAGTGACTAGGGAAGCTTCTTCTCGCGTACTAGGAATGAGACCTTATGATGTACAGTTGATCGGTGGTATGGTGCTTAATTCTGGCGCTGTAGCCGAGATGAAGACTGGTGAAGGTAAAACGCTTGTCGCTATGCTCCCGGCGTATCTTAATGCACTTGGTGGCCATGGTGTACATGTGGTGACGGTTAATGATTATTTGGCGCAGCGTGATGCAGGCTGGAATGGACCAGTTTATGATTTTTTGGGTGTTTCTGTAGGTGTAATCATTAACGAAGCGTCATTTATTTATGACAAAGAATACGAAAACGAATCTCATGATGATGAAAGATTTAGGCATCTTAAGCCTTGTACTAGAAAGGAAGCGTATAACGCCGATATTACTTATGGTACTAATAACGAGTTTGGTTTTGATTACCTTCGCGACAATATGACATCTGAAGTAACGAATTTGCGCCAGAGAGAACTTAACTTCGCCATTGTGGATGAGGTTGATTCGATTTTGATTGATGAAGCTAGGACGCCGCTCATTATTAGCGCTCCAGCTGGTGATAATCCAGAATCTTATTATCAATTTGCTAAGATTGCCGATAGATTGACCCCAGAAGATTATATTTTAGATGAAAAACGACGTAGCGTGACTTTGACAGATGAAGGAATTGATAAAGTCCAAAAGATGCTGGGGGTTGAGAACCTTTATTCTACTAAAAACACTCCGCTAGTTTATCACATGGAACAAGCTCTAAGAGCTGAAGTTTTGTTTAAGAGAGATAAAGATTATGTCGTGACGAACTCCGGTGAAGTGATTATTGTCGATGAACACACTGGGCGTTTGATGCAAGGGCGACGATATAATGAAGGCTTGCATCAGGCGATTGAAGCTAAGGAAGGCGTGGTGGTAAAACAAGAGTCCATGACGCTTGCGACGATTTCGTTCCAGAACTTTTTCCGTTTGTATAAGAAATTGTCGGGTATGACCGGTACTGCCTTTACAGAAGCAGAAGAGTTTCAACAGATTTATGCTTTAGATGTAATTCAAATTCCACCGAATAAGCCAATTATTCGTGTAGATGAGGATGATTTGATTTATAAGACCAAAGCGGCGAAGTTGAAGGCGATTGCTGAGGCGGTAAAAGAATATCATGCTAAAGGTCAACCAGTTTTGGTGGGGTCGGATTCAATTGCAAATAACGAGGAAATCGCGAGATACTTGGATCAATTTGGTTTGCCATACGAGATTTTGAATGCTAAGAATAACGAGCGAGAGGCTGCAATTGTGGCGCGCGCTGGTGAAAAAGGCGCAATTACACTTGCCACAAACATGGCAGGGCGTGGTACGGATATTAAGCTCGGTGAAGGTGTAAAGGAGCTGGGTGGTCTTGTTGTGATTGGCTCGGCCAGACACGATTCTAGGCGGGTAGATAATCAGCTAAGGGGTCGTGGTGGTCGTCAGGGCGATCCTGGCGTAACTCAATTCTTTGTAAGCTGTGAAGATGATTTGATGCGAATTTTCCAGGGTGATAGAGTAAAGATGCTCATGACTAGGCTCGGCGTGGATGATGATATGCCGATTCAGACTCGGGCAATTTCTAGGACACTGGAATCTGCGCAGAAGCGGATTGAGGGCTTTAACTTTGATTCTCGTAAAAATGTAGTGCAATACGATAACGTGATTAATCGCCATCGTAAGGTAGTTTACATGATGCGCCGAAAGATTCTAGAAGGAAAGGACATTTATCCAGAAATTCATCGGCTGATGGTGGACGAGACTAAGATGTTGACTGAATTTTCGTCTCGGGTAAATAAGAATTTTGAAAAGGAATTTAAGGCAGTATTTGACTTTGACGATGATTTGATTCATGAGATTGGTATAAAGAGAAAAGAAAAAGAGCGTGAAAAACTAGCTCTCGAAGCCGTAGAAGAAGCTTACAAGGCTCAGGAAGAAAAGTTTGGCGCCGATACGATGCGCAAAGTAGAACGCGAAGTGTATTTGAAAGTACTTGACATGCTTTGGATGCAGCATCTAGAAAATATGCAACATCTGCGTGAAGGGATTCATTGGCGGAGTGTAGGTCAGAGAGATCCTCTGGTAGAATATCGTTCGGAATCACAGAAGTTGTTTGACGGTTTGCAAAGAAACTTGCGTGAAGAAGTCCTAAAGATTTTGCTCACGATTACACCAGTTGAAGCGGCAGAAGATAATGTCACAGATGGCGAAGAATACGAGTCTGAGCTTACTAAGATGGCATCAAGTAACGATAAGGGCGTGAATGAAATCTCGGCGGGCGAAAAGAATTTGGACAATGAGTTTAAGAAAAAGACGCCTGGTGCAGGGGTAACGGCAAGAACAGCGCAAAAGAGTAGTAAGAAATCTACTAGTAAAAAGAAAAAATCCGCCAAGAAGAAATCAAAGCGGAAGTAACCACATAACTTTATTATATCATAAGATTCAGTTTTTGTCAATTCTAACGAGAAAATATGAAGCATTCAGTAGAAGAAATACAGCTAAAAAATGGTGCGAAGGGGCTGCTTATCGACATTCCAGGAGCTAGTGTAATGGCGACTAGGATACAGTTTCGAGCTGGGATGATGTATGCCAAAAACCACTACATTTATGAATTGCCTCATCTTGTGGAACATCTTGCTTTTGGCGCGAATACAAAATACAAGGATGAGCAAGAGTTTGAAGCAGAATTTACCAAGAATGGGGCTTATCATAACGCTTGGACTTCGGATATATCGGTTTGCTATGAGACGGAATGTGCGGATTTTGAGTGGGATAGAATTATGGAACTTCAGAGACTTTCGATTGCTGAACCGAAATTCAACGAAGAAGAGTTGAAGTCTGAAAAGGCAAACGTCAGAAGTGAACTAACAGGGTATATGAACGATTATTACCGGTTGCTTTGGCCGCGAGTACAGCAGGCGATTGGAGAAAACATCTTGGACTTGTCTGAACGGCTAAAGACGATTTCTAATATTGAACTGAAAGATATACGAGAGCATTATCGGCGGACGCATACGGCTAAAAACATGATGTTTATCATTGCCGGGAAAATTCACGGACGGAAGCACAAAATTATCAAGGAATTAGAATCTTGGCCTTTAAAAGAAGGTGAAAAATTTGAAATACCGATGGCAGATTTACATTCATCGGAAGCGGTATCGATTCGGCGGAAAGATGCAAACAATATTACCTTTGGTTTTTCTTTGGTGACGCCTAGGCATTTAGACACTAAAGAAGTCTATGCGATGAACTGTTTGAATCATATTTTGAATGGAACAATGAATTCTAGAATTTTTGGTACAGCTAGAAAACGGGGGCTTGTCTACGGAATGGGAAGCGCGGTAGCTAGTAACGCCCACAGCACTTATTGGGATTTTGAGGGCGAAGTGACAGAAGAAAACGCTAAAGAATTATTTATGCTAATTCAGACGGAGCTAATGAAGTCCTTAAATGGTGAGATTTCGGATGCGGATTTTGAAGCGGCAAAACTCTATGCGGTGGGTAGATTTCAGATGGGAGCGCAAACGGTGGGGCAAATTGCGGATTATTATGCTGAAAATTATTTTGTAAATGAAGCCGTAGATAAATATGATAATGTACCGAATTTAATTAAGGCGATTGATAAGTCAAAGATGATTGAGCTTTCTAGAGAGTTTGCAGGAAGCGGAATTAAGGGGTTTGCGACGGTTTCGTCAGTTGAAAAAGCAGTAATTTCTGATCTTGAAACACATTTGAACTTTTAGTGAGAATCGGCTCATCTTAGAGTAAACTATGCTATAATATCAGTATGAAAATTGCGATTTTGGGATATGGGAAAGAAGGAAAGTCTTCGGAGAAGTATTTTCAAAAAAAAGGAGACTTGGTAGAAGTTTTTGACGATTTTGATGAGAAAAAACTTAGTGAAATGGATTTTTCGGGTTTTGATTTGGTCCTTAGAAGTCCGTCGGTGCATCCGAAAAACGGTTTTTCTAGCATGACGAGATATTTTTTCGAGCACATAAAATCCCCAGTAATTGGGGTAACTGGAACTAAAGGTAAAGGAACTACCTGTTCTCTTATTACGGCGATATTGACGGCGATGGGGCGAAAAGTGTATCTAGTGGGCAATATTGGTAATCCGTCACTAGATATTCTAGACGAGGCGGCGCCAGATGATGTAGTTGTGTATGAAATGAGTAGTTTTCAGCTCTGGGACATGGAAAAATCACCAGAGGTGGCGGTGGTGCTTAGAATTGAGGCAGACCATTTAAATGTGCATGATGGGTTTTCTGACTACGTGGCAGCGAAAGGTCACATTGCGGAGTTTCAAAAGCCGGAAGACGTACTTGTCTATTTTAAAAATAATGAGTGGTCGCGAGAAATTGCGGAAAAATCACAGGCGCTTCATAAATTTTCTTATCCTTTGGACGAAAAGCCAGCGGGAATGGAAGAGCTTTTTGACGCTTTAAATGTGCCTGGCTCTCATAACAAGGAAAATGCCGAAGCGGCGCTGCTTGCTGTGGCTGGATTTTTGGAAATGCCGGTAGAAAAATTGATTTTAGAACATAAGGAAGAGATACGGGATGCGTTTTCTAATTTTAAGGGGTTGCCACACCATATTGAGTTTGTAAGGAACTTTAATGGAGTGGACTACTATGATGATAGCTTTTCGGCGTCTGAGCCATCGCTAGAAGTGGCGGTAAAAGCTTTTTCGGGTCGGCCGGTGGTGTTGATTGCTGGTGGAAAGGATCGTGGGCTTAATTTGACGCTTAATAAAAGAGCGATTTTTGAGCCAGAAAATATGAAAAAGGTGTTTTTGATGGGTGAAACTAGAGAAAAGCTAGCGGAAGGCGCAGAACATGACAGGTATGAGCTGGTAGATAGTTTAAGGGAGGCTGTTTTAAAAGCACAAAAAGAGGCGGAAAAGTTTGAACCGGAAATGCGTCCGGTGGTGTTACTTAGCCCTGGTGCGGCAAGTTTTGATATGTTTAAGGATTTTTATGATAGGGGTGATCAATTTAAATCGCTAGTGATGGGGCTAAAATGAGTAGATTTAAATTTTTAGGATATAAATTTGACGGAAAAAATGCAGAGTTTTTGTATGAAGGCCAGGATGGTTTGGTTTTTACGGAGAGAGTGGAGTTCTATGAAGGCAAAGACTACGACAAGACAGCGCTAGAAAATGCTTTGAAATTTGCATCGATTGTGCTTGGGACTTCGTATTATAAGGCTCATCCGACTAGGGAAGTGGAACTATCCTTTTTGTTAGATGAAACGCAAGCGGAGTTTTTTACAAAAATCTATCAGGAAGGACTTAGCCAATATGCTTTTGAAAATGGATTGACTCGGGAAGATTTGGCGGAGTTCAAGGCGGAACAAGGGCTCAAGGTGGAACAAAAAGGCGAAGATTCAGGCGCGTCTTTACTTTCCGAAAATGTTTCCGAAAATGTTTCCGAGAACGACAAAGTTCTGGTGCTTCTTAGTGGTGGAAAGGATTCGCTGCTCTCTGCGGAGAAGATACGCGAAAGCGGGGCGGAATTTAGAGTTTGTTATATTACTGGGCAACAGGGGTATCCGAAGATTTTGGATGACTTTCGGGATTTTGGTGCGCCGGTAATTATTAGGCGGAAAATCGATGTAGATAATCTAAAAAAAGCTGGGGGATTAAATGGACATGTACCAGTGACGTTGATTAACGAAGCTTTGGCGCTTGTACAGGCAATTTTATTTGGATATAATCGCGTGGAGCTTGGTGTGGGTAGAGAAGGACTAGAACCACATGCTTTTATAGGTGATTTACCGGTTAATCATCAGTGGTCCAAGACAGAGCAAGCGCAGGATTTATTAAAAAAATATATTAGAAATTACATTTCGCACGATGTTTTTGTGGGATCGGTTTTGGGAAACAAAAATGAGCTAGAGATAGCTAAGGAATTTGCGGAAAAATGTTGGGATAAATATGGCGAAATGTTTTCTTCTTGTAACAAGGCGAATTACAAACAAGGTGCCAATAATAGCGGCCTAAAATGGTGTGGAGAATGTGCCAAATGTGCGAATTCGTATTTATTATTCGCGCCATTTGTAGATTGCGAAAAACAGCTAAAGATTTTTGGCAGAGATCTATTTGAAGACTTAAGGATGGCGGAAATTTTTAAAGGATTACTTGGCGTAGATGGAGTGATGAAACCATTTGAATGTATTGCGAGCATTGACGAACTTAGATGGGCGTACCATCATCGCTTAAACGGGTACGGGAAATTGCCGTTTGCTGTGCCAGAATAGCGCGAGCTTCTTCTGTTGAGTGAGTTTCCATGAGCTTGGCGCGTAGATCGGAAGCGCCGGGGAAGTTGTTGATGTAAATTTTGAAGAAATGCTTCAAAGGTTCATATGAAGCCGAGTGGGTCTTGATGTATTCTTCGTATAGGTCTAGATGGAGATATAATAGTTTCATTAGCTCGTCTTTTGTTGGGGTGTGGTCGGTAAAACAATACGGATTAGAAAAAACTCCGCGGCCAATCATAAAACCATCTACTTCGGGGTATTTTTGATGAAGTTTCATAGCATTCGCTTTGTCTTTGATATCGCCATTAATAATAAGCTTGGTTTTAGGGCTGATTTTAACTCTAAGGGATAAAATGTCTGGAATAAGTTCGTGGTGGGCTGGAACTTTGCTCATTTCTTTTTTGGTTCTAAGATGTACAGTGAGGGCGGCTGGATGCTCGCTAAGCAAAACTGGAAGCCAGGTTTTAAATTCGTTTATATCAGACCAACCAAGACGGGTTTTGATAGAAACTGGGAGAGAAGTGTGACTTTTGGCTTCTTTAAAACAGCTAATGGCGAGTTCTGGGGTTTTTATCATGGCGGCACCACCGCCGGCGCGATTGACGTTTTTGTCAGGACAGCCGAAGTTTAAATCTACACCAGAAAACCCAAGTTTTTTTAATGCGGCGACGGTTTCCCCGAAATGTTCTGGGTTTTTGCCCCAAATTTGAGCGATGATTGGCTTGTCGGTAGGAACTGTGGCGAGTCTTTCTAGGGCGTTTTCGCGTCCTTTCAAGGAAGCATAAGAAGATACGTTGGTAAATTCGGTAAAGAATAAATCTGGTCGGCCAGAAGAAGCTATGACTTGACGAAAAATTACATCCGTTACGCCTTCCATTGGCGCAAGGATTAGAAAAGGTTTTTTTAGTTCATTCCAAATCATTTACACATTATAACATATCACGCGAATAAAGTGGGAGCTACATTTGGTTAAACGGGCTTTGGTGTGATATATTATATATAGTATGCAGGAACTAGAAAACAGGCTAGAAAAATTGGAAGAAGATTTTTTGAATGTCTATGAAAGACTCCAGATTGACCAGAAAGCGGAACATTTGAATGAGTTAGAAAAAGAAGTGGCAGAGCCAGAAATTTGGCGAGATGTAAAACTTGCGACAGAGAAAAATCAAGAATTATCTAGGCTTAGTGAAGAAATTCAGCCGTTTTTGCTTTTAAAGGCGCAGATTAACGATTTAAAGGAGTTAATTTTGATTTCTGACGAAGACTTAAAAGATGAAATCGAAGGTCAAATTGTGGCAATGGAAGACAATTTGTCGGAAAATAAAAAGGCGCTTTTATTTACTGGTCCATATGATACGAAAAACGCAATTATTAGAATCACTTCTGGTGCTGGTGGTACGGAAGCGATGGATTGGGCTGGAATGCTAGAGAGAATGTATCTAAGATTTTTTGAAAAAAGAGGTTTTAAAGTATCACTGATTGAGCGAACGGAAGGCGAAGAAGCGGGAATTAAGACAGCTGTTTATGAAATAACAGGCCCGAATGCTTATGGTTTTTTGAAATCTGAGCATGGAGTGCATCGGCTGGTTAGACTTTCGCCATTTAACGCTAATAATCTTCGGCAAACTTCGTTTGCGCTGGTGGAAGTTTTGCCAATTATAGATACAGACACGGATGTGGCGATTGATGAGAAGGAACTTAGAATCGATACCTATCACTCTGGTGGACATGGTGGACAAGGAGTTAATACAACTAACTCGGCAGTTAGGATTACGCATTTGCCGACTGGTATAGCGGTGGCAATTCAAAACGAGCGGAATTTTCATCAAAACAAGGAAAAAGCGATGGAAATTTTGCGTGGTAAGCTAGCACAAATGGCGTTAGAACAGAACGCTTCGGAGATTTCTGAGCTTAGAGCTGGGGAGTCGGCGGGATGGGGGCAACAGATTAGAAATTATGTTTTGCAACCATATAGATTAGTAAAAGACACTAGAACCGGATTTGAGACTACGGATACCGATGCGGTTCTTGATGGCAAAATCGACGAATTTATTGACAAATATTTAGAGCTGTGCTAAAATTATTAGCAATAACTAGATATGGGGTTAGGTCTCTGGTCGCTTAAACACTCTTCCAGAGAAACCGGCTCGTAAATCTAGTTTTAAGAGTGTTATAAAATTTAAAGGAAAGGAAGACATGCAAGTCATTCTCGGCACCAAAATTGGTATGACCCAGATCATCGGTGAAGATGGCATAGTTACTCCTGTAACTATACTTCAAGCCGGTCCGTGCACAGTGACTCAGATAAAGACCGTCGAAACCGATGGTTATAATGCTGTGCAAGTGGGCTACGGTCAGGGTAAGAATCTGAGCAAGTCGGTTGCTGGCCATGTAAAAAAGGCCGGCTCTAATATCAGTCCTAAAGTTTTGAAGGAATTTCGTGTAGATGCAATTCCTGAAGGCATGAAACTAGGCGACAATCTCACGGTCGAAAGTTTCAACCTAGGAGACAAAGTTTCCGTAACTGGGACTTCCAAAGGTAAAGGCTATGCAGGTACGGTTAAACGTTGGAATTTCAACGAATCGAGAAATACCCATGGTTTTAAGGGTAACATCAGAAGAGTTGGTTCTATCGGTTCTATGTATCCGCAAAAAGTTTTCAAAGGCAAGAAAATGCCTGGTAGAATGGGGCATGACACCGTCACCGTTAAGAATTTGGTAGTTGCTTATATTGATGCAGCTAACAATTTGATCGGTCTAAAAGGCGCAGTGCCAGGTCCAAAGAAATCAATCGTAACGGTGGAGGGAAAGGAGTAATATGGCTACACTAGATAAAGACATTTTTGGCCTTTCGGTAGAAAACCATGAGCTCGTGAAACTCGCTTACGATGCATATTTGGCCAATTCAAGAAGTTCTCACGCAAAAACTTTGAAGCGTGGTGAAGTAAGAGGCGGTGGTAAAAAACCATGGAAGCAGAAAGGCACTGGTCGGGCTCGTTTTGGCTCTACTCGTAACCCTATCTGGCGTCATGGTGGTGTAGCTTTCGGGCGCACCGGCGAAGAAAACTTTACCAAAAAGATTTCTCGTCAGGCAAAACGTCAAGCTATTTGCCAAGCTCTTTCTATGAAGAACGCAGATAAAGCTGTAGTTGTCCTAGATGCAGAGCCAAAGTTTGCTGGCAAGACTAAAGATGCTTCTAAGCTACTTGATAGTTTGAAGCTTAAAGATAAAAATGTTTTGATGGTAGTGGCTGAGAAAACTCCAGAAGTTCTCCGCTCTACTAATAATATTTCTAATCTTAAATTAGTCAGAGCTACTTATCTAAACGTATTTGACATTATGAATGCAGATGCAATCGTATTTTCGGAAAGTTCACTAAAAGCTGTTTCTGAATGGTTGAAAGGAGATAAGTAATGGCGGACACAAAGAAAAATACAGCAAAGGTAGAACTTCATCTCTTGGAGCCAAGAGCTACCGAAAAGACTTATGCTGAATCCATGAAGAGAACTTATGTTTTTCCAGTAAAAAAGAGCATGAGCAAGCAAGAAATTGCTAAATTAGTTGAAAAAGAATTTAATGTAACAGTTATTAGCATCCGGACTCTTATTCGTGATGGTAAGAAAACTAAATATTCCAAAGGCAAGCATGCTTATCCTGGTACAACTTTTCGTCAGGACAAGAAGTTTGCTTACGTTACCTTGAAGGAAGGCGATTCTATCAAGGTATTTGAAGAACAAGAAGATAATACTAAAGCCAGCGCAAAGGATGTCAAGGAAGCCAAAAAAGCAGAGAAAGAAGCTAAGAAGACTAAAAAGGCAGACAAGAATGCAGGCAAGGAGAATAAGTAATGAGTATTAAAGCATATCGCCCAATGACTCCAGCTCAGCGTCAAAAGACAACTGAAGATTATGATCAGATTACCACTCGTAAGCCGCTCAAATCTTTGGTTCGTGCAAAGAAGCAACAGGCTGGTAAAAACAACCAAGGGCGGATTACTGTACGTCATCGCGGTGGTGGTGTAAAAAGACACTATCGTATCATGACCTATAATCTACCAAAAGATTTAACTCTTACCGTAGAAGAGATTGAATATGATCCAAACCGTTCTGCAAGAATTGCGCGTGTAAAAGATCAAAATGGTACATATTACTATGTACTTGCTGATACCAAGATGGAGAAAGGTACAACTTTCAAAACTGGTTCAGAAATCGAAGTAGAAGATTCTAACCGTATGCCACTTAAAAATATTCCAGTAGGTACATTTGTATATGCAATTGAGCTTACTCCTGGTAAGGGCGCACAAATGGTGCGGGCAGCTGGTGCTCAGGCACAGCTAATGGCAAAAGAAAATGGCTACGCCACACTCAAAATGCCATCTCAGGAAGTACGGAAAGTTCTAGAGACTTGTGAAGCTTCTATTGGGACAGTTTCTAATCTTCAGCACCAGAATGTAAAAATTGGTGCTGCAGGTAGACGTCGTCGCAAGGGGATTCGCCCGACAGTAAGAGGTGTAGTGATGAACGCTACCGACCACCCACACGGTGGTGGTGACGGTGGTCGTCATGGTACTGGTAAAGCGCCACGTACTCCATGGGGCCAGCTCACACTTGGCTACAGAACTCGCCACAATAAGAAAACTAATAAAATGATCGTGCGTAGTCGTCACGAAGGAAAGAGGAAATAATGTCTAGGAGTATGAAGAAAGGTCCATTTGTGGACTTAAAACTCGCTAAGAAAATTGCCGCCTTGTCTTCCGAAGACCGCACCGTGATAAAGACCTGGGCAAGATACTCTACGATTTCTCCAGAAATGGTAGGTAGAACTATTGCTGTACATAACGGTAAAGTTCACGTGCCGGTGTTTATTTCGGAAAATATGGTTGGACATAAGCTAGGTGAGTTTGCGCCAACACGTAAATTTAAACGCCATGGTGGTAAGAAAGCAGCTGAAGCTGCGGCGGCGAAAGGAAAGGCATAATTATGGCTGAAACACATTTCGCACATGCATATGAGAAAGGTATCGATATTCAACCTAGAAAGACTAATATTGTAGCTTCTCTAGTAAGAGATCGTTACGTAGCTGATGCTGTAGTCATTTTGGAAAACACTCCGAGAAAGGCTGCTACAGCAGTTAGAAAAGCAATTGAATCAGCAAACGCAAATCTTTTGAACAATTCTAAGGTTTCGATTGATCCGAAAACTATTAGAATTGCTCGGATTTTCGTAACAAGTGGAACAAGGATGCGTCGCTATATGCCAGCATCAAGAGGTCGTGCACTTCCATTTGAGAAGATTAGTAGTAATATCTTCGTTGAAGTTGCAGGCGAAGAGAAAGAAAAGAAGGAGAAAAAGTAATATGGGTCAGAAGGTTAATCCCATCTCTTACCGTCTCCAAGTCAGCAAAGACTGGTCGTCCAAGTGGTTTACCCGCAAAAGCGACTTTAAACGTTGGCTAGTGGAAGACGACAAAATCCGCAAGACGATTGAAGAACGATATAAAAATCGCCCAACAATTGCTCGGATTAACATTGAACGTTCTGCTAACCTTACCACTATCACTATACTTACTGCAAAAGCAGGTGCTGTGATTGGGAAACAAGGTGCAGGCATCAATGAATTAAAGAAAGATTTGGAAAAATTCGTAGAAGGTCCTATCAGGATCAACGTAGAAGAAGTCAGAAAGCCAGAGCTTAATGCTAAGCTCGTAGCAGAAAACATTGGTTTTCAGCTTGGTAAGCGGATGAACTTCCGCCGAGCCGTAAAGATGGCACTTTCATCTACTATGAATGCTGGCGCGAAAGGCGTCCGTATCGAGGTGGCTGGTCGTCTTAACGGTGCTGAAATGAGCCGTCGTGAAAAGTTTATCGAAGGTTCGGTGCCACTACATACTTTAAGGGCAGATATTGACTTTTATTGTCATCATGCGCCAACAATTGCTGGTATCGTAGGGGTAAAGGTTTGGATTTATAAGGGGGAGAAATAATTATGGCTATTTTACTACCTAAGAAAACAGCACACCGCAAAGTCCGTAAGGGCAAAAACGAAGGTATTGCAACTCGTTGTAATACTGTAGCCTTTGGCGACTTTGGGTTAATGTCACTTGACAACGAACGTGTTACTTCGAGACAAATCGAGGCCGCTCGTCAGGCGATTACCCGTTATATTAAGCGTGGTGGTAAAATCTGGATTCGGATTTTCCCACATACACCTGTAACCAAGAAACCTCTCGACGTAAAAATGGGTTCTGGTAAGGGTGAGCCACAATTCTTTGTGGCAAAAGTTAAAGCTGGTACTGTAATGTTTGAAATTGCGGATGTGACCGAAGAACAAGCTAGAGAAGCTCTCAGACTTGCTTCGCACAAATTGCCAGTAAGATGCAAAATAATTAAGAAAGAGGAGTTCTAAGATGGCACACACACTTACAGGAATTGTTATCTCCACTTTGCGTGATAAGACCATTACCGTCTCGATCGCAAGTCGAGAAACTCATCCACTTTATCGTAAGCAGTATACTAAGACTCGTAAATATACTGCCCATGATGAAAAGAACGCTGCACGTGTAGGCGACAAAGTAGAGATTGTTGCTTGTCGACCACTATCAAAGACTAAGGCTTATACTTTGGCTCGAGTAGTAGAGAAAGCACGCGGCACTGTAGAATTAAAGGAAGACGTTAATACTGTAATCGAAGAGAAAAAGGTTGGTGCGGATGAAATCGCACGTGCTAAAGCTGCTGAGATGGAAGCGTCTGAAGGGGAGGACAAATAATGATACAGCAAGAAACAAGATTAAAAGTAGCTGATAACAGTGGCGCTAAGGAACTTGGAGTAATCCGCGTACTTGGTGGTACAAGAGCTCGCTACGCACGGGTAGGTGACATTGTGACCTGTTCTGTGAAGGATGCTTCCCCTACAGGAAACGTTAAGAAAAAAGCTGTAGTAAAAGCAGTAATTGTAAGAACTGTAGCTCCGATTCGTCGTCCAGATGGCTCAACCGTACGGTTTGACGAAAACGCAGCAGTTCTTGTAAACGAAGACAAAACCCCAAAAGGTACTCGTGTATTTGGGCCAATCCCACGCGAATTAAGAGACCTTGGATTTTCAAAGATTATTAGTCTTGCGCCGGAGGTACTATAATGAAAAGTTTAAAGATTAATGATACTGTAATCGTAATCGCTGGTGCAAACAAAGGCAAAGAAGCAAAAATCGTTAAAATCGATCGCAAAGCTGGCAAGGCATGCCTTGAAGGGATTGGCGTAGTAGAGCGCCACATGAAGAGGACTCAGTTTAATCCAAAAGGCGGCAAGAAAACTATCCACCTTGGGATTGATTTATCCAATTTGAAATTAAAGGAAGCTAGCAAAACCGTGAAGTCAGCTGTGAAAAATGTTGACAAAAAAGGCGATAAAAAAGCAAAGAAAGGAGCTAAATAATGGCGGAAAAGAAAACGGCTGCTAAAGCTTCTGCAAAAACTGCAGAGCAAAAAGCACAACCACGCCTAAAGGCTCTCTATAATTCAGAGCTAAAGGCGAAACTTCAGAAGGAGCTTGGTCTTTCTAATATTAATCAAGTGCCAGAACTGAAGAAAGTTGTAGTGTCGGCAGGTGTTGGTAAGAAACGCGAAGATAAGAAATATACCGAAACGGTAGAACTTACACTTGCGAAGATCACTGGTCAGGCTGCAACAAGTAGACTTGCAAAGAAATCGATTGCAACATTTAAGATTCGTAAGGGAATGGGTGCGCCTGTCGGTTATCTCGTGACTCTTAGAAACGATAAAATGTACGAGTTTGTAGATAGATTAATTAATGTGGCATTGCCACACGTGAGAGATTTTCACGGTGTATCTAGAACTGCTTTTGATAAGCAAGGTAACTACAACCTAGGTTTGAAGGAGCAAACTGTATTTCCAGAGATCACCTTTGAAGATGCAGCTGTGCTTCATGGTCTAGAAATAACATTCATTATTAAAAATGGCTCAAAAGAAGGAAGTTTGAAATTGTTAGAACTCTTTAATATGCCGTTTGAGAAGGAGGTGGTAAATGGCTAAGAAATCAGCAGTACTACGCGATCTTAAGCGACAAAAAATGAACGAAAAATATCGTGCTAAGCGGGCGGCATTGAAAGCAGCTGGTGACCTTGATGGTTTGCAGAAGCTTCCTAGAAATGCTTCACCAACTCGGCTTAAAAACCGCGACCTTCTAGATGGACGGCCACGCGGATATATGCGCCGATTTGGACTTTCACGTATTAATTTCCGGGAAAAAGCGTCTAAGGGCGAAATTCCTGGCGTAACAAAGAGTAGTTGGTAAGGAGAAAGGAGAAAATATGTCACTAACATCTACAGATCAAATTGCAGATTTAATTACACGTATTCGTAATGCGGCACAAGTAGGAAAGACTGAAATTCTCGTCCCTACCTCAAAGCTTAAAGTTGCCGTCGTGGAAATATTGGTCAAAAATGGCTATCTTGCATCTTTTGACATTATTGATGGCAAGCCACGCGGAATGCTCCATGTCGTGATTAACGAACCAGGTAAAGTAGTAAATATTAGCGAAATTACTAAAATTTCTAAGCCGGGTCGTAGAGTATATTCTGCAGCTGCGGAACTTCCGACCGTCAAGTCTGGACGTGGGATGATTATTGTTTCTACATCTAAAGGTTTGATGACTGGTAAAGAAGCCAAGAAAAACCATCTTGGCGGTGAAGTACTTATCCGAGTATGGTAACTTGTGGGACTTTCTTTCCCAAAGAAAGTCCCAACGAAAGAAACCAGTATAAAAAAGAAAGCAGGCACATGTCCTGACTTTCTTTTTTGATTAAGATAAATCGCTACGCGATTTAGATGAAATGTGTTATAATATATATAATTATGGATAGATATGAACCGCTAAAAATTGAAGAAAAATGGCAAAAAATTTGGGAAGATACCGAGGCATATAAGGTAACAGAAGAACCTGGAAAACCAAAGGTGATGCTTGCTGAGATGTTTCCATATCCATCTGGAGCTGGTCTTCATGTGGGGCATGTAAGAAATTTTACAATTGTGGACGTTTTGGCGCGGTTCTATAGACAACAGGGGTTAAACGTGCTCCGGCCGTTTGGTTATGATACTTTTGGACTTCCGGCGGAAAACTACGCGATTAAAACTGGTACTGCGCCGCAAGAAGTGACGGAAGTTAATATTAACAATTTCCGAAAACAAGCTAAAAAATTAGGCTACGCGATTGATTGGTCGCGCGAAATCAATACTTCTTCTCCTGAATATTACAAATGGACACAGTGGTGTTTTTTACAACTTTATAAAAAAGGTTTAGCTTATCAAAAAGAGTCATATCAGTGGTGGTGCCCAGAAGATCAGACTGTTCTTGCAAATGAACAGGTTGAAAATGGTAAATGCTGGCGGTGTGGGCATGAAGTCGAAAAGAAAAAGATGAAACAGTGGTTCTTTAAGATTACGGAATACGCTGATGAATTACTTGATGATATTGATTCTTTGGAATGGCCGGAAAAAATCAAAACCATGCAGAAGAATTGGATTGGGCGCTCGGTTGGGGCGGAGATTGAGTTTGCGATAGTGACGGCATCTGACGACGATCTTTCCTCGACGCGCTCGCGTCAGCCCGTCGTTACGGGTGACGCTTCGCTCCGTTCGCTCCCGTCGTCGCGAAAGGGTCTTGGAAAGACATCGTCAGATGCCAGCAGACATAGCGCAAATTCTATCACCGTATTCACAACTCGGCCGGATACGATTAAGGGGGCGACGTTTTTGGTTTTGGCGCCAGAGTATCAAGGGCTTGATTTTATTGTTTCGGATAACTGTCGAGACGAAGTGGCTAAGTATAAAGCAGAGGCTCTTAAGAAGTCTGAGATTGAGCGACAGGAAAACAAAGAGAAAACAGGGGTCTTTACTGGTGCGTATGCGATTAATCCGGCAACAAAAGAGAAGATTCCGATTTACGTGGCCGATTATGTGCTTGCTGGATATGGCACTGGTGCAATTATGGCAGTGCCAGCGATGGATGATAGAGATAGAGAATTTGCAGAGAAGTTTGATTTACCAATTGTGGAGACGGAGCTGGTTGATAGAGATTTGTATGGCACAATGAAAGTTTCTTATCGTATGCGTGACTGGTTGATTTCGAGGCAACGCTATTGGGGCTGTCCGATTCCGATTGC
>JAFUAT010000010.1 GCA_017460625.1 Candidatus Saccharimonadota bacterium
ATATGTAGATGTATTAAAAGTAGTAGCATCTATACCGTTTGTCGCATTGATAGAATCTAATACATCGGTAGAAGTAGAAGTATTAGACAGTTGTCTAGTATCGTCTGTACCACTGAGTGTTAATGTATAGCCAGTATAGTTGTTAGTTGATACAGTGAATTTAGCGGCGGACGTAGAATCTGTACTCGCAAATGTCCCGTCCGTACTACTAACCGCAAAATCCAAACTAGCACTCGATTGGCTCGTGTCTATGGTTAACGTAGTATCAGACTCCCGCGCCGCCCCTTCCGCTACGTCCTGTTTCAAAATCACCGGACAAACAAAATACCCAAGGGCAAACACCAAAATAAGTGACGCCAAAATCCCTGTCCTATATATTATATATGTATGTGATTTCGCGCAAAAACGCTTCCCGAATATTTTTGCTTTCTTATTATAAGAGACTCTCACATCAAGTCCATTCTTTGTGTCTTTAACTTTATATGTGTGACCTAACATACTTCTTATTATATTACAAAAAACCATAATTGCAATAGTTTTTTGTCATTTTTTTTACCACCAAGTCACATCCTTATACCCCAACTCCGTCAAAAACCTAGATGGCATCGAAAACCCATAGCTACCATAGGTGTTTCGCCGCATCGCATAAGTAAGAAACAATCTGTCCTGCGCCCGCGTCATTCCTACATACATCAGCCTACGCTCTTCTTCTAGCTCTGCTTCCGTTTCCGACCCGCGTGACGACGGAAACAGACCTTCTTCTAGCCCCACGATAAACACCACCGGGAATTCCAATCCCTTCGCTGCGTGCAAAGTCATCAGCGTCACCGAATTTTTAGAGCTTTTCTCATCTGCCGCCGACATTAGCGCCGCATCCGCCACAAAATCTTCCAAAGTATCATATTCCATCGCATTACTAGACAAAACTTCCAAGTTTTTCATTCTTTCATCCGTATTTGGTGTCCCATCATCAACCAGTGTCGCAAAGTCAAATTTTTTCACAGCCGACTTCACGATTTCACTCGGCACACTCAATCGAACACCGTCAGCATCATCAATATTGTCACCATTGCCACCATCACTACCATCCCGACTCTCCCCCCGAATTCCCCTAGCTTCTCTCAAAAACTCCGCGAGTATTCTCATACTCGCTCGTGCTTTAGCCGAAGAAAGCAGAGTGTCATAATCAATTTCTTCAACCGGCCTTTCCGAGTCCATACTACTTACCGCCATTAGCACCTTAGAAACCGACACGCTTCCTACCCCAGACAGCACATTCCGCATCACCCTTTCAAGCGACACCAAATCCCTTCCATTCACTACCAGCTTCAAAATCGCAAGCACATCTTTTATCTCTTTCCGATCATAAAATCTCACCCCGCCCACGATTTTATACGGTATATTCATTTCCATAAACGCTTTTTCAAAAGCCAAAGATTGCGCATTCGTCCGATACAGCACCGCAAAATTCGCTAGTTCCCCAAAATCTCGTTTCAAATTAATGATTTTAAGCGCCACAAAGTTCGCTTCCGCCTTATCATCCACCAACCCTTCAATCGTTACCGGCTCACCATTTTCCGCTTCCGTAAAAAGCATCTTTTTAGAACGCGTTTTATTATTATTTATCACTTTTTGCGACGCTTCCAATATGCTCCCAGTAGAGCGATAATTCTGTTCCAATTTAATTACTTTAGCGCCCGGGAAATCTTTTTCAAAATTCAAAATATTAGTAAAATCCGCCCCCCGCCAAGAATAAATCGATTGCCAATCGTCCCCCACCACCGCAATATTACGTTTTTTATTGACCAGTAATTTCATTAACTGATACTGTACCATATTTGTATCCTGATACTCATCAATTAGAATATGCTCAAATTTTTTCTGCCATTTTTCCCGCACAACCTTATTATTCGCAAAAAGTCTCAGCGCATAAAGCAATATATCGTCAAAATCCAGCGCATCACATTCTTTTTTCTGTCTCTCGTATTCAGAAAAAACCTTTGCAATCTGCTGCTGATTCGGATAAAACGCCTTCGCCGCGTATCCTTCCGGAGTATTTCCCTGATTTTTCTCGCTCGAAATCACCGTCTGAATCATCTTTGGTTTTAGATTCTTATTTCCATCAAGCTTCAAACTTTTGATAATTCTTTTTATCAGTGCTATCTGGTCATCCGTATCATAAATCACAAAATCGCGCTTAAGCCCCGCCGCGTCCGCTTCCATCCTTAGAATCTTCACACATATACTATGAAACGTCCCCATAAAAGGCATAAAAGACCGTGGCGGTTCGCTATCTTCATTTTGAATTAAGCGCCAAAGCCTTAAGCGCATTTCTCCCGCCGCCTTATTTGTAAAAGTCACCGCCAAAATCTGATTTTCTCGTACCCCATGCAAAATCAAATTTGCAATTCTATGAGTTAAAGTTCTCGTTTTTCCACTTCCCGCCCCCGCCAAAATCAAAAGTGGCCCTTCGCCCCATTCCACCGCTTCTCTTTGCATCGGGTTAAGACCATCAAAAATCACGCCCATATTTTCACTCTTACCTCGCTTTAAAGCATCATCCATTACACCATTATACCACATTTACTCTTTACAAAATATTCACCTGGTGATATAATCGAACAATGAAACGGTCAAAAACATATCAAGAAGTCATCGGCGAAACCATCGAGCAAATGCGCACAGATAAAGGCTGGACTCAAGAAGAGTTGGCCAGTGCTACCGGCACCAGTCAGTCCGCCATCCATCGGATTGAAAAAGGCGGTCAGAACATTTCCCTCGAAATGGTCAAAAAACTTTCCGAAGCTCTCGGCAACCAAATTCTCTCTATAAACGATTCCGTATCTCAGAGTTTTCGTATTCGTGGCGGCAAAGAACTTAGTGGCGAAATCACTATCAACACATCCAAAAACGCCGCCGTCGGTCTCCTTATGGCCGCGCTTTTAAATTCCGGTCGCACTGTTCTTCACCGAGTTGCTAGAATCGAAGAAGTCTTTCGCATTATTGAAGTTTTAGAGTCAATAGGTGTTAAATGTCACTGGCAAAACCGTCATCGCGACCTAGAAATTATATCACCACGCGAATTAAAACTAGACGAAATGGATGTCGAAGCCGCCCGCAAAACTCGCTCCGTCATCATGCTTCTTGGCCCTTTGCTCCACCGTTATAAAGAATTTCAACTTCCATACGCCGGCGGTTGTTCACTTGGCGTTCGCACTATCGAGCCACACTTAAAAGCCCTTGAATCTTTTGGTCTCAAAGTTGATGCCGAGTCAAACAGCGGCTTTTATCAAGTAAAAGTAAACCAGCACACTCTCAAAAAATACGAAGACCGTTATATCGTCTTGGTTGAGCGCGGTGATACCGTCACCGAAAACGTTTTAATGGCCGCCGCTCTGAGTCCTGGCCGCACCACTATTGTCGGCGCATCCCCAAATTACATGGTTCAAGATATGTGTTTCTTTCTAGAAAAGCTAGGCGTCAAAATTTCCGGCATTGGCACCACTACTCTTGTCGTACGCGGTCGCTCCACTATCGATACAGACGTAGAATACAATTTATCCGAAGACCCTATCGAAGCCATGAGTTTCATTGCCGCCGCTTATGCCACCCATTCAGAAATTACCATCCGCCGCGCCCCAATCGAATTTCTAGAAATCGAACTAGAAATACTAAAATCCATGAATGCTCGTTTTAGAAAATCCGAAGAATATCTAGCAGCAAACGGCCGCACCCGTCTAGTCGATTTAAAAATCTTAAAATCCGACCTAGTCGCTCCAGTTGATAAAATCCACCCCATGCCATTCCCCGGTTTAAATATCGATAATCTCCCGTTCTTTTCTGTCATTGCCGCCGTCGCCGAAGGCCGCACCATGATTCACGACTGGGTATTCGAAAATCGTGCCATCTACACCACAGAGCTTGCTAATTTGAACGTAAAAGTCGAACTTCTAGACGCACACCGTCTTTATGTCGAAGGCCCAACCAATTGGCGTCCAGCTGAGCTTGTTGCTCCTCAAGCTCTTCGCCCGGCCGTAGTAGTGCTCATCGGCATGCTCGCCGCTCCTGGCACGTCCATTCTAAGAAACGTCTATTCTATCAACCGCGGTTACCAAGATTTCGCCGTTCGTCTTCGCCATCTCGGTGCCGATATCGTCCCACTCACCGGCATTTAATAACTCCAGCTGCCAGCATCTAGCTAAAGACGAGCCTACACTTTCTATGCTATAATAAAAATATGAAAACTATCAAAGATACCGATTTAAAAGACAAAACCGTTTTAGTTCGCGTGGACTACAATGTCCCTTTAAAAGACGGTCAAATCACCGACGATTTACGTATTCGCGCCAGCCTGCCAACTCTTGAATTTTTACGTTCTCATGGCGCCAAGAAAATTGTTTTAATTTCTCATCTAGGACGCCCAGAAAAAGAAGATCCGTCGCTTTCTCTTGAGCCTGTTGCAGCCGCTCTAGATGATTTAATAAAAAATGTCGATTTTATTTCAAAAGTCTCCGGCCCAGAAGTAACTAAAAAAGCAGAAAGCCTAAAAGACGGCGGCATTTTGCTTCTAGAAAATCTCCGATTTTTTGAAGGCGAAAAGAAAAACGACCCGGATTTCATCAAAAGCATCATTGATAGTGTGAAACCAGACCTTTACGTTCAGGATGGCTTCGCTGTCATCCACCGTGCCCACGCCTCTACTGATGCAGTCAAAAATTTCCTACCTATTTATGCCGGCTTACTCCTAGAAAAGGAAGTTGAAAATCTCTCCTACGCTATTAAAAATCCAGAACATCCAGTTCTTTTAATCATTGGCGGTTCAAAAGTTGAAGACAAGCAGCCTCTAATCGATAAATTCGTTGACCTAGCCGACCACATACTTGTAGGTGGCAAAATCGCCGCAGACGGCTATACTTCTGAAAATCCCAAAATCATCGTAGCAAACGATTTTGATGAAGATGGTTCTGGCGCCAAGCTAGATATCGGTCCAGTTTCTACATCTGAATTCGTCAAATACATCAACGAGGCAAAAACCATCATCTGGAATGGCTGTCTTGGCAAAGTAGAAGACCCAGCATTCTCCACCGCTTCCAGTATCGTCGCTCAAGTTATTGGCGAAAAAGAAGATATAGCATCCATCATCTGTGGCGGCGACACAGCCGGTTTTGTTGAAGAATATTTAAAAGATCACGAAAATTTACATTATTCTCTCATCTCCACTGGTGGCGGTGCCGCTCTAGAATTTTTGCTTGGCAAAGAATTACCTGGTTTAAAAGCAATAGAATAAAATCCCTACTCAGAAAAATCACCTAGTTTAAAAGTAATAAAAACATATTTTATCTAAATATGCCTAATTTTAATCGTATCCGTACCGTACTTATTTTTGTCGCCTGATACAATCACCGCAAGCAAATCTTTCTTCCCTGGTTTCGTCTGCAAATATCCTGAATCTTTTAATTCTTTAGCTAGTTCCGCACCGAAGTTTTCGCTATATTTTCTTGTAAAGGCTGAATTCGCATAAATTAGAGCCAACTGGTTTGCCACTCTAGTATCTGGGGTTACAGAAATAATTGGTATATTTGGTCGTTGAGCCGCCATAGTCTTTGCCGTCGTTCCAGAAGCCGTCTGACAAATAATCACATCAGCTTCAATTTCTTCTGCGAGTCTAGCTACCGTTGCAGAAATCGCATCATAAATTGCTCTTTCTCCTTCTGGCTGCACTTTCATCGTAGCCACTCTCGAATGATTTTGTGCATACAAAATCACTTTTTTCATTTCCTTCACCGCTTCCACGGGATATTTTCCATTTGCCGTCTCATCTGAAAGCATCACTGCATCCGCTCCCTGAATTACCGCCGTCGCAACATCAGAAACTTCCGCCCTAGTCGGCTCTGGATTTTCTACCATCGAACCCATCATCTGCGTCGCCACGATGCAAAGTTTAGCGTGCGCACGACAAAGCGCAATTAATTTTCGTTGTACTATTGGTACCACTTCCGCGCCTGCTTCTACCGCCATATCTCCGCGCGCCACCATGATACCATCTGCCGCTTCCACAATCGCTTCTAGATTTTCATCACTAGAAATCGCTTTCTTCGTTTCAATTTTTGCAATCACCTTTGCATTCGAACCAAGCGATAGCAAAATTTGTTTCAACTTTTCTATATCAGTCGCAGACTGCACAAATGAAAGTGCCACATAATCCAAATCTTGATGAGCCCCATACTCCAAATCTTCCATATCTTTCGGCGTAATAATATCCCCGCCAAAATCCGTTTCTGGCAAATTCAAACCTTTTTTGCTCATCACAAAACCATCATTCAAAATCTTCACTTTGATAGCCGTATCAGAAACAATTTCAACGATTTCGCTTTTAATTTTTCCATCAAACATGTAAAGAGGCTCGCCCACTTTCACTTTTTCAGCTAGATTATACTGTACTGGCAAAGTCAGTCCACCATCATGTTCATAGCCTTCCGCCGCTTCAAGAATAACTTCGTCTCCATTAGAAAGATCCAAATGGTTATCAACGATCGCGCCAAGTCTGATCTTTGGTCCTTGCAAATCCTGTAAAATCGCTACACTCCGACCTTTTTTCTTTGCCGCATCCCGAATCCATTTAATCTGTTCATCACGCTCTTCACTTGTTCCATGTGAGCAATTCAACCTACAACCATTTACCCCCGCCATAATTATTTCTTCAATTTTATCTGCACCAAATACTGATGGACCAATCGTCGCTAAAATTTTTGTTCTCTTAAAAAGTTTACTCATATAATATATATTATCATATTTATAGTTTTTATGGTAATATAACAGTATGGCACCAGCAAAAATCAAAAATATAATTTTGACAATCATTGTAATCGTGATGATTGTAATGATTGGATTTTTGCTCTTTAACCTTATTGCCACACCAGAGTTTCTCATCAAAAGAGAAATCGAATCCATTTCAAAAGATTATTATGAAAAACATTTTTACGAGATGTTTCTAAGAAATAATTCAATTTCAAAAGATTCCTTAGAAACTTCAAAAGAAGTACAAGACACGGTTTCAGAACTCCTAGAAAAACGTGTCGAACGCGGTTTTTCGCCAGTTTCATTCCGACAACTTCTTCTTTACGACGATTTAAAACACGCAGATTCCGCAAACGGCATCGCAAAATATTGCGATCTCGACAAGAGCTTTATCAAAATCTACCCAGAATCACCTTTTAAAAGCGAGAATTATCGTATAGAATACACTTACTCTTGCAATTTTTAAGTTTTCTTGCTATAATAACAGAAAGCTGGCCTCATAGTATAATGGTTAGTACAACGGGTTTTCATCCCGTCAATGTGGGTTCAATTCCCGCTGAGGTCACCAAACACCCCATTCGGGGCTATTTTTTTGCCAAAAAAATGGTACACCCGGAGGGACTCGATTCGAAGAACGAGTCCCGCTGGATGTTTGATAGTTCTTCTGTTGGTACACCTCAAGTGCGAATGTTTACACAAAAGAAGTGCATAAAAACATTATACCATACCCTGTTATCCTTGGTGAACATATTGAAGAAATAAACGAAGAAATAGCACGTTGGAAGGTTATATTGTTTAATGACTATCAGAAGTGGCGGACTGAATTAAACACTGGAGGAGAATTACATTAAAGCAAACTAGGGCAAAAGCAAGGGCTGGTTGCGGCTCGCCACAAAGCAAGCAACCAAGCCCTTGCGTTCTTTGATGTTCTTTTTTCTTTGCTTCTTTCTTTTTGTGGAAAAATCTAAATGGTTATTAGTGTTTTTGCAAACTCGTTGCGCTTACTCCATGGTATATGTTTGACTTCATATTGGTTTAACGCTTTTTCTGCGTCGCTAGATATATCTCCATATTCATCATTATACATTACTATCTGTTCACTTTTATTTAGACGAATTGCAGAAATGTCAGAAAAAGCAAAAACTATTGCTAATACTTGGTCTTTTGTAGCTTTGTTTATAGTCTTTATTAATCTTTCTGGACTTTTTGCGGTTTTGGGGAGGATAAAATCAATATTGTGGTCATAGCCAGTTTTTCCAGCGATTTTTACATCAGGAACAAAGGTAATATCTTTTGCGGTGAAAAAAGTCGAAACGTCTTCTTTGAAGAATGAATAGGTGTTTTCTTGCGACATCATATACATATCATTTATTGCCAATATTGCCTGAATCATAGCATGTTTTTTCTTTGGTAAATCGCCAGTATGTGGAACCTCTACATAAATGCTTTCCCCGTCGGTATTCACTCCAAAACCATTGAGTGTTGTCGCAATGATTTGTCTTCTTTTTGGTGTATTTGGAAAAGTGCCGGTTATCATTAAATCGGAAATAGTGTCACCGTCGTCAGTTAATAAATAATTACCATTATCGGTCTTTGTGATATAAATGTCGATATGGTCATTATGCCTATCCATGAATGGCGTTGTTATCGCGCAATATTTTCCGTCTCTGACGTCGCGTACAAAACTATTATTTTTTATCCATTCCGCGTATTCTTCAATTATTTTCTTGCCGTCCATTTATTCTATCTCCATTGTGGTCTGTATAGCAGTTTTTTCTATATGGCAATAATCTAATAGTGCTGCCAATATATCTTCTTTCGAACTTGTCTCCGGGTCAATACTAAGCACATCCTTCACGCTAAAGGCTATTTTATCATCGTATCCTTCGCAAAATAAATGAATATGAGGACCTTCAAATACTTTTCCGTCTGGATTTGTATGGCGTTTTAATGAGCAATATCTGACCAATACGATACTTGTTCTTGTTCTGTGGTTGAAGGAATATTTGCGAATTTCAATTTTGCTTCTTCTGTAATCCAATTGAAATTTATCTCGCGTAGTCTTTGATTCTATATCTTTTGTCCAATTTTCTTTTAGTGATACCGTTGCCTCATCAACAAATCTCTTGTCGAGAGCCATCAGTGTTTCAAAAGTTTCTTTGGTGATTGACATAATCTATTTTATATTTTTATTTTATCATATATTCTTTTACTAGTATAACTCTTATGATTATTTTGGTCAATAGCGGTAGTTATTATATAATATAGATATGGAAACCGAAATTGATACAAATCTGACCGATATCACAATCGTTCCCGGACGTACTCCGTCCGAGCGGCTTAATATGGATATTATAGAGGAAATGAAGAACCGTACTCAGTCGGTCGATTTGTATAAAAACGATAAACGCGCACAATTCATAGAATTACGTGCTCGTGGTGCAAGTTATCAAGACATCGCAGACATCTTGAAATGTGGTAAATCTACGCTAGTGGCATGGAATAAAGAAATGTCAGATGAAATTGCGGAACGTAAGGCTATGACGAAGAACGACATTCTTTATGATTATCAAGTCGCCAGAGACAATCGTTTGCGTTATTTTTCGGAATTATATCGTGATATAAGGAATGAGTTATCACGCCGTAGCTTTCGTACTGTTCCGTCCGATAAACTCTACGCAATGTTAGAAAAGTGCTCAAAGCATATTGACGAATTAAGCGGCGAGAAACGCGAGGAAAGGCAAAACATAAGTGTCATTGCGGCTTCGCGTGTAGAAACCGTCCAGACCGCCGTAAAATGCGTTAGAGGAGCATAAATAAATGCAAAAGGTCGATAGAATCTACTTTGACATTGATGGGGTGTTAAAAGGCACCGCGTCGCCACAGGAAGATATAGTAGCGCTACTAAGATATTGTTTAGATAATTACGCCGGTTGTATCTATTGGTTAACTACTCATTGTCGTGGCGGCGAAAACCATACCGACTTTGCATTGCGAGGCGAACTACCGGACGATTTAGTGGACGAACTGTATAGCAAAGTATTACCTACGAATTGGGAAGCCATGAAAACCGAGGCAATAGACATGGATTCTGATTTCGTATGGTTCGACGATACTCTGTTTGAGTCGGAGAAAATGATTTTGGAACAAAATTATGTTTTAGATGGATTTTTCAAAATGAATCCTAAAGACCCAGACATGGCTAAAAAGGCTCTCGATTTCTTAAAAGGGTTTAGACGAGAGACTCTGTAAAATAGCAGCTTTAAGCGACTGCCACTTCTTTAATTTATGCCTTGCTTATGGTATAATAAGAATGTCTAAATCAATTAAATATCCGCATTTATCGACCGCGATGTTTCGCGATTGGTTGACTAAGAACTTAGGGCACCATCCGAAACATTTAGTCAATCTAAATGCGGAGAAACGATTTAGACACCGTGATGGTGTCCTATTTCGTTTAAGGAGGTACAATGCCAAAGAGCGCAGCTCAATTAAAAAATGAAGAAGCAGTCCGTAAAGTTATGAAAGAGCGTGGTTACGGATTTTTAAGTGAAAAAGACGTGGCGGGAATTAAAAAATCAGAGAAAAAACGTAAACACGTAATAATTGTCGCAGTTTGCGCCATAGCCCTATTGATTCCTATTGCTTTCGTTATTGCCAATATAATGATAAATAACCACAAGGCACAAGTCCGTGCCGATTTGGACGCTTGTCTTGCCGATGTAGCTGTGGCTCCGGTCGTTCCAGAGAATCCATCTTATGAAGATGTGAGAGATACCGCCAAACTTAAATTGGAAGAAGATACTAAAAAACTTGAATGCCATGAGAATAACAAGACGGAAAAATATGATGACGCAGTTAGTGAGTTTAGCGAGAATATAGAAAGAGATAACCTTACTCTCTGTTTATCTAATGCGGAGCTGAATTATGCGACCAGTCATGAAGAAATAGTTAACGCCGAAAATGACGCACAGTCTGCGCTAGTCATATTCAAACGTTGGGATTCTAAATATAGTACACAGATAGATTGTTATAACAAATACAATGGCACCCAAGATTTTCAGAGTGAATTAAGTGCGCTTCGAGCAGATAAAAGCGAAAACCAATCTTACATAGACATGGTAAATGACCAGATTAAAAATCAAGGCAGTTCGAGTTATTACAATAGTGGTACGAGACTCCATTGTTCTACCAATTCAGTAGGTTCGTACTCTTGGACTAATTGTTATTAAAAGAGGTGAAAATGGACGAAGCAAATACTAAAAAAGACAATTGGTGGGTATGGGTTTTAGTTATTATTGGTGGCTTTATACTGTTTGGCATTATAAATAACAACAAACAAGACGCAGAATTAGATAATATGTTGAAGCAAGAAGTAAACGACGTAAATTATTGCCGTAGTAAAGCCGCAGAATACGGTAAGCAGGGCGACGCTATTTTCAGCAAAGTTTACAACGATTGCATGGACGCTAAGGGTTGGTGATAAGATTATAAGTATAAGATTATGAATATTGCAATTACCAATAAAGACCTCAAGCAACTATTCTCACTTTTTCCAGCAATCATAAGTGAGTTTCAAGATTGTATGAGAGTATTTTCAAATGATAATTATTATGTTCCAGAAGAAGAACGAGACAGCCAAATCTTTTTAGCAAGGCGTAGATATACTAGCAATATGAATAGCATTATCAGTGTAAGCAATAGCGTGATAGATTCTTTAGAAGATTATACCGGTGAAATAAACGATAGCTCCGCTTGCCTCGATTTAATACGTGGATTGGTTATTTACGGAGCAAACCGCCGTAAGGAAGTTGACCGTGCTTCTAAAACAGCCAAAGGGGAAAGTTTTATTGTGAGCGAAAACCACGCTACTAATATCTACGGTTTTTCATTATTTGAAAAAACTTCAGAAGATGAGACCGATAAGATAGAGGATTTAACATATATTTTCGATGGCGCGACAAATCTAAGCGCACTCAAAATACAACTTGATACCTCAATAGCAAAAGGAATAAAGGCTTTAACTTGGCTGACCGAAGATGGCAAAAAAATTGACGCCATGAAAACCGTACCACCAAAGTTGCACTCTGATACTCAAAATATACGTATTATCGCTGCTTTATTCTATGATACCTATGAATGGGTGCAGGCTTTTGCAAAAAAGCATATAGATACGCACGATGTCTATGAAATTTATCAGTATTTCTTCTTATTCTATGCGTCGTTTGCTCGAAAGTTCTATGCGAATTATTGGCAATATCGTGTCGAGAATCACAAAGCCTTGAATATTCATAGTAAACTAGTTGCCTGCCTAAAATAGCCTGTATTTCACATTTTAAGGTAGTTTTTAGACGTTCGCGTAGTAGAGTGGTATAATTTTACTAATGGACAAAAAGGCTCTGTTATCTAATTTAGTTTTGGCATATGATGAGTTAACTTCGATTTTAGAAAATTCCATATCGGAGTATAAAGAGCTGGAAAATGATAAAGTTTCGGTAATTCCTAGCGATATAACGGAAAAACATTTAGCTTCTCTAGATGAACAAATTGCAAAAGAGAATAATATCGTAAAATTAGGTGAGAGATTATCTAAAGTAATCGAAGATACGAATAGGCATATTCTAGATATTCTTCCGTCGTCTACTCCATCATTGAAAATGATATTAAAAAACCGAGAAAATAGTGAACTTGTAATTAAATGCGATAAAGTAATAGATGACTATTATTCTTCTTACGGTGGAACAAACTGCTATTACTCGGTTGTAAATAAAATTAATGATATTAAGAATATGACATTGAATATAGAGAAAATAATAGAAAAAGTCGAAAACTTGCAAGAATTTGAAGATAATATAATTTACAATATAGAATACGAACCGCTAAAACATAAATTAACTATAAATAATAAGAGTATTCTCATAGATAGAGGCGCAAAAGACGACTTATTCCTAAGGGCTTTTTTCTCAGACTCAGAATTCAATTTGCTAACTGGAGAAGTTTGCAACGGAGACATATATGAGTTAGCCGAGAAAGATGGAATGCTCATCGGGAAAAGTAAAGTGGCAAGGCAGAAATTCATTGGCGGCGGCTATATGCATTTGAATGATAAAATAAGACCAATTGTACCCAATAATAAAAATCTGGTTACCAAGGTTGACAATGGACTCGTATTGAATCCAGAACTAGAAATTCATTTATAGTGCACATACGAAAACGCGTGAATTCGTAAGTATATCTTTTTTGTAATATGGGGGCATGAGAAATAATGAAATAATAGTCGAAGAAACGAAAGGAAGTGACGACAACTTCATTGTTTCTCAAGATGAAACATCTGCTGTTCAAAAGACAGTCGATGAATTAGCTGGCTTTCTCTATTCGCTTTACAAGAGAAAGAATAAGAGTTAAAATTAAAATGGACAAAATCATAGAAAACGGTAATAGCAATTTAATTTTATAGGTAGGGTTGAGGGCTTGTAAGGTTTCTATGAGCCTTGTCCGCAAGTCCTCAACCGTATCTAGAAAAGAGAGTTCTATTATGAGTAAACAAGTAAAAGCTATTGCTCTTTGTAGAGTGTCTTCTGATGAGCAATTAAATAATAATAGTCTTGATAGGCAAAATATTTCTGTGCATGAGATGGCGAGAAAAATAGGCGCCATCATTCCTAGTGATTATATTTGGAGCGGAAGTGTTTCAAGCAAAGTCGGGAAAAATATGAAGAGAAAAGACTTGAATGAGATTTACGAAGTATGCAAGAGAGATAAAGATGTAAAATATATAATTGTCGATGAGCCAGACCGTTTTATGCGCTCCATAGAAGAGGCTTTTGCTTGGCAGGTTAAATTTAGAGAGATAGGGGTAGAAGTGCTATTTACCGATGAACAACTGAATGGAGATAATTTGTTCACAAAACTTCAAAGGGTCATGAAATACATTCAGGCAGAGGGCAGTAACGAAGAAAGGATGAATAAGGCAAAGAAAGGCTTGCGAGACCATTTGGTGAGTGGCAGGTATCCGTTTGCAATACCTAGGGGATACAAAAAAGGCAAACAACTTGCTATCCCAGAAAAAGATGGAGAAAGGGCGGAATTATTGCAAGATTTATTGAAGTCCATTGCCTATTACATTTTGACTCCATCTGAAGCGTTGGTAGAATATAATAAGCGCGCGCCGTTAATCTATGATAAATATTGCCCTTTAAAAATGGATAAATGGAGAACAATTATTACGAATCCATTTTATGCTGGAATAGTTGAAGTCAAAAAACAGATAAAGTATAGAAATGAAAATGGATTGCATGAACCAATAATAACAAAAAAAGAACATGAGAAAATTGTTGAAATAATGGAGGGGAAAGGTAAGAGCCATAAGGCGCCAGCCAAAGAGGGAAACCCAGATTTTCCGTTGAATAAATTTATTTACTGCGATGATTGTTGTCATAGAATTTCAAAGTACAATACGTTTGTTGGCATTAACCAAGGAAATGGCAAAGGTAGATTCTATAAGAAATATCGTTGTAGAGGTTGTTATCGTTGTCTGGAGAGGGATGAAGTGAATAACGGCATTAAAGCGATTTGTGATAGTTTGGAAATGACCGAAAAGAGTAGGAAACTACTCATTTCTGCATTAGAAGAAATATGGAAACAAGAAGAAGATAATACCAAAAGAAAAATTAGAGGTTTGAAGATAAAATTAGAGAGCGTAAAAGGGGCAATAGACTCGCTTATGAGCGCATATTTAGAAGAGAGCGATATAGAAATGAAACAAGATATCAAGGAGCGGAGGAACAATAAAAAGATGGAATTTGACAATATTAAGAATGAGATTGAAAAATTGGAGGCGTCAATGAATGACAATAAAAAAGAGTTTATTACGTTTGCCCTATCATTTGTTGATAAGTTGGGTTCAAGTTTTGTCGAATTACTACCTAAAGAAGCGGAAAAGTGTAAACAAATTATTTTTCCGGACGGTTTTAGAGTTAGTCGGAATAATTTTGTTTACACCACCAGTATAAGCCCGATTTACAGATTGAGAAGCAGAAAAAAATCGGCTTTTGCCGAAAATTTTCCTATGTGGTACACCCGGAGGGACTCGAACCCACGACTTTCTGTTCCGAAGACAGACGCTCTAATCCACTGAGCTACGGGTGCATATCTATATTATAACATATTATGAAATAACTTCAATTTCTCTAGTGTGCTATAATATAGTCATGAACAAAGAAGAGGCGAAAAATAGAATTGAAAAATTACGAGAGCTCATCAATGATTACCGTTATCACTATCACGTTCTAGACGAATCCATTATGAGCGAAGCCGCTGCCGACTCATTAAAACACGAACTATCCGAATTAGAAACCAAATACCCCGAGCTCATTACCCCAGACTCACCAACTCAACGCGTCGCAGGTCAAGCACTCGACAAATTCGAAAAAGTCACTCACGAAAAACGCATGATTTCACTCGCCGACGTTTTCTCAACGGCAGAAGTCGAAGAATGGATGCATCGTAACGAAAAATTAATTCCCGGTGGAAAAATCCAAGAATTTTTCACCGATATAAAAATGGACGGCCTAGCTTGTTCACTTAAGTACAAAGATGGCATTTTTTACCAAGCCGTCACAAGAGGCGACGGTCTAGTCGGCGAAGATGTCACCAGCAATGTCAAAACCATCGAAAACATCCCACTAAAGTTAAACACCAAAGAAGAAGTCGAAGTCCGCGGTGAAATCATTATTTTTAAAGCCGATTTTGAAAAACTACAAGAAAAACAGCGTCGCTCTGGCGAACCAGAATTTGCAAACCCTAGAAATCTAGCTGCCGGTTCCATCCGCCAATTAGATCCAAAAGTCGCCGCTTCCCGCCCACTTAAATTTATCGCGTACGATCTAGTCAAGCCGAATTTAAAAACCCATAAAGAAGCCTATGAAATGCTACGAAAGCTAGGCTTTCAAACTTCAAATGAAGATCGTGTTTGGCAAAACGCAAATTTAAAAAACCTATTTAACTATATTAAAGAATTAGACGATTACCGAAAAGGTCTCAAATTTAACACCGACGGTATGGTCATAAAAATTAACGATCGCGAAATCTATGATACTCTTGGCATTGTCGGGAAAACCCCACGCGGTGCTGTGGCCTACAAATTTCCAGCCGAAGAAGCCACCACTACCGTAAAAGACATCGTTATTTCAATCGGTCGTACTGGCGCCGCCACACCAGTAGCCTTATTTGAGCCGGTAGAACTTGCTGGCACCACCGTGAAACATGCGTCACTTCATAATGCCGACGAAATCGCACGCTTAGATGTTCGCATCGGCGACACCGTTATCGTCTATAAAGCAGGTGATATCATTCCGCAAGTAAAAGAGGTCTTAAAAGATTTAAGACCAGAAAATTCTACTACTTTTAATTACGAAGAAGCCCTAAAAAAACAATACCCAGATTTAGAATTCGAAAGGCCAGAAAACGAAGTAGTTTATCGTGTCAAAGGTGAAAGCTCAGATTTAATTTTAAAACGCGCCATAGAGTATTACGCTTCAAAACCAGCTCTAAATATTGAAGGTCTTGGCGAAAAAAATGTCGTAGCGCTAGTAGATAGTGGTTTAGTCAAATCCATTGCCGACTTATATTTACTAAACGAGAATCAAGTCGCGAACCTAGAAAGATTCGGCGAAATCTCAGCCAAAAATCTCATCAGTGCCATTGCCGCCGCAAAACATCCGAAATTAAATAAATTTATTACCGCGCTTGGCATTCGCCATGTCGGCGCCGCCACCGCCACCGCACTTGCTCGCAAATTCGGCAGTTTAGATAATCTTTTAAATGCAACCGAAGAAGATTTATTACAAATCCCAGACATAGGTGACACCGTAGCTGAAGCTATTATGGCCTGGCTTTCTGACGATGACAACATGAAATTATTAAACCAACTACATGAAATTGGCGTCTGGCCAGAAGAAGAATCAAACAAAGAATTACCTTTATCTGGGAAATCATATATTGTTACAGGAACTCTTGCTTCACTAGGCAGAGAAGAAGCCGAAGATAAACTAAGAGAACTTGGCGCCACCGTCACTTCATCTGTAACCAAAACCACTACCGCACTAATCGTAGGCGAAAAACCCGGAAAATCAAAAACCGATAAAGCCGACAAACTCGGCATCCCTAGAATTACCGAAGCCGAATTCTTAAGTTTAATTGGCCATTAGATTATTCAACCAGTTCCTGATTTTCGCCACCTAAATTTTTAGCAATCTCTTTTACAAATTCCGAAATTTTACCACGTTCTGATACAATTATAGTTTTTTCTTTTGCTCTTGTTATTGCAACATAAAACAATCTCCTTTCCTCCGCCAGCGGAAAATTATCCGCTTTTGCAAGCATCGTTGCAAGAATCGGCTCATCCGCCCGCGTTGACGGCATTCCTTTTTCACCGCTATTCATATTTATCACAAACACAATATCTCGTGTGATTCCCTTAGATTTATGCATACTACAAAACGCCACCCGAACGGATTTTTTAGCGCTCTCGATTTTCCACTCTAGAATAGTTCCATCTTCTTTTTCTTCCAAAATTTTCGCATTTTTATACTTACCATCCCGCGCCACCAAACGAAAAATATCACGATTATACCGACTAATCACTTGTAAATTTTTATCAAATAATTTATCTCCGAATTCAAGGTATAATTTTTGCAGTTTTTCATTCACCGCTTCGTAATCGGCTGGTATTTTTTTATCAAAATTTTTAGAACTAATACAAATTTCAATCGGCGTCTTTCCCTTTTTAAAAGTTTGAACTTTTTTCTTAGATTGAAAAGGATTCTTTCTAACAAAATATTCGCTCACCCAAGCTGTCGGTTGACCAAAACGATATGTCCGCCGTATCACTCCGCGGTATGTTTTTAGACCAAAATTCTTTTCAAAATCTTTCATCACACCTAGATTACTGCCGGCAAATCGATAAATAGATTGCCAATCATCACCCACCGCAAAAAGTTTTGCCTTTTGACATTTTTCTAAAATCGCCTTTAAAAGCAAAGTTTTAGACAAAGACAAATCTTGCACTTCATCCACCAGAACATATTTATATTTTAAATTTCCTTTCGGCATTTTTTTAATGATTCTTGTCGCCCATGACAACATATCCGAAAAATCATACAGTCCATTTTCACGCAAAATTTTGCCATAAGTCATCACTATCCGCGCATAGTATTTATAAAACAAAAGCGCCTTATCTCTCTCTTTTAAATCTTTCATTTTAAAAATTCTTTCTTTAAACTCCTTTAAAGAAATTTGCTCATTCTTTTGCAAAGTCAAAGTAGAAATCAAAAGTTTTTGCATAGATTCCCTGTCGCCAAATTCTTTTAAATCTTCTTCTTTTAAAAAATTATTCCTTTCAAAACTATTTAAAGCTTTCTCCACGATTTTTTCCAAAAAGCCATCCGGCACTAGTTTTAAATTTTTTTCCTTACTAAATTCCTGAATTATTTTGTTGCCGAACGAATGGAAAGTACAAATATTAACACCGCTTCCTTTCATTCTTTCTTTCAATTCTTTTACTACTTTTCTAGTAAATGCAATGACCAACACTTCATCAGCCGGAATATTTAAATCATTAACGATATGATTAACCTTTGCAAGCAAACTCGCGCTCTTCCCACTTCCAGCAGACGCCAAAATCAGTTCCGCATCCTCTGTCACCACCACTGCCGCTATCTGATCAGCATCGAGTTTATTTCCTTCTATCTCATATGTATTATTTTGTTCTGTCTTAATGTATATATTATTTATCTTCTCTCGTTGGTTCAAAAAATAATCAATTTGTTTTAAAATTTTAAACTGTTCAAAATCACATTTTAAAATTGCCTTAAACATTAATACTTTAATATTTTTACCTAACAAAAAACTCGGCATCTTTTGTTTCTTGATTTCCTCAAGTTCACTCCATGCCACATATCGCCCATTATAGAGCTTTTCAAGAGAGCATAAAAAAATCCTTAAATCATTCATAATATAAGGCTATACAATCTCTATCCAATCCCGATTTGGTACACTTTTGGTACGCCCGGCACGATTTGAACGTGTGACCTTCAGTTCCGGAAACTGACGCTCTAATCCACTGAGCTACGGGCGCTCATCTACTTTTTAGGTATTTATATTATAACACAAATCCTTAAGAAACGCCAAACGGCCGCAACCTAGTTGCGACCGTTATCAGTTGAAAAAGTTAATTCGTAAAGCTTGTCATAACATGCTTGAGGCACATAAAATACATTATCACCGTATGTCATTATGATGTATTTTGATGATAGTACGTTTTCGTATATTTTGCCAAGTCCATTCGAATGATCTTCGTAGTATTCGGCGGTATTATTGTCTTTCTTCTTAGTGCTAATATAATACTTGCAATAAGATGTCTTATTATCATCCAAGTACTGAGAAAAATAAAATGACATGTGTGAAAACAGAGAGGTAGAATTATCATTCCTGCTGGGCGCAGACCGTGGCCGCATGAACTTCGTATTGCCGACATTCTAGCTTCTGCTGGGCATAATATTGAGTTTCTGCCAGAATCTAACGTCCATACGGCAGATGTTCTCCTAGATGGCGTTCCTTACGAGATGAAGTCGCCATTCACAAATAAGCCAGACAAACTAGAACGAAACATCAAGCGTGGTCTAAAACAGGCGAAGAATATCATTTTCGATTCGTCTAGGATTAAGAATATGCGAGACGATAATCTCCGCCGTTTCTTAATGAGAAAGGCAAAAGAACAGAAACAGATTGGCGAGCTTATCTTCATCACTAAGCGTGGCCAAATCATTGACATTAAGTCTCTAATTTGATAAAATAAAGGTATCGAAGTTCTTGCACGGGGCAGTATGCTCCTACCGCAGGAGCTTCTTTTTTTGTGCCGATCAACATCCTAGAAGATATAGGAAATACTTGCGTTTCGGCGTAATAATATTTTTGTTATTAGCCCCAAAAAAAAATGGTGGTACTGGGTGGGTTTGAACCACCGCACCGAAGGTTCGGTGGTTCCCAACTAGTCCATGGTTACTTGAGCCAAAAAAATGGTGGTACTGGGTGGGTTTGAACCACCGACCTCGGGCTTATGAGTCCCACGCTCTAACCAACTGAGCTACAGTACCATCTTAATATATTATATCACAAAATATGCTATAATAAAAGTATGAAGAAAAACCAAGGTTTTACAGTCATAGAACTAGTCATCGCTATTGCCTTCATTGGGCTTATTTTGATTCTTTCTATCATCCAAAAAACAAACTTAGATGCATTCAACCGTGACGAAGATCGAAAGACTGCCATTAATGCCATGTATTATGCCCTAGAAGAAAGCTTTTATAAAGACAACGGCTACTATCCAGAAATCATCTCCGAACAAAATATCACCGTAATAGATCCAGCCCTTTGGACCGATCCATCCGGCTATAATTTAGGTGACCCAAAAAGTTCCTATACCTATCAACCTGCCGACTGCGAAAATGGCAAATGCAAAAAATACATCCTAAAAGCCATTCTAGAAAAAGAAGAAGCCTACACCAAAAAGAATCGCCAAAACCAATAAGATAAACAAAAATGCTCAGCTAACGATAATCACATTATCTTTGTCAGATGCAGATTTTTTCGCTGCCGTTACGAGTTTAGAAATCGCTCTTAATTCTTCCCCAGTAATATCAGAATTTTTAAATGTATAAGTTGTTTCTTCCCCAACGGTAGATAATCGGAGTGTCCCATATTTAAACATTTTCTGAAGAACTCCGTTTTGTGAAAAACTTGTATCTTCAATCGATGACAGATCAATCATATTTACCGAATTTGCAAGTGGAGACACCATTACCATCTGAATCACATGTTTATTTGTAATAAACAGCTTATTACCACCATAGACCATTAACGTAAAAAGCCCAGCAATACAAACAGCAGCAAGAAGTGAGCCCAGAAGCACATAAAGAAAACTCGTACCAATTCCATCTAAACTATCTTGGCTAAGTAGCACCAACAAAAATGCAAGTAAAATCAAAATTAGGCCCGCACTTAGGCCTCCAAGTATCAAATGCAACCAGATTTTTGCTCTCTTAAAAGCATATTCAACGTATTCGTTGTCTTCAAGCTCCAAAAACGGAAAATCTTTCACGCTCCGCTCATGTCTGATTTTTGTCAATCCTTCATCCATGATAGCTCCTTACTACTATTATATCACACTTTATGATTTTTGTAAATGTTTTTTACCCTTTTCGGTAATCATCCTTCCCTTTGGGGTTCTCGTTATTAATCCCATTTGCAAAAGATACGGTTCATAAAAATCTTCAATCGTCGTGGTTTCATCCCCAGTAAGCGCTGCAATCGTAGATAGTCCGACTGGCCTATCTCCATAGTTTTCCCACATCAAACGAAGCATATTTCTATCCGCTGGATCAAGCCCAAGGTAATCAATTTCCATTAAATCAAGTGCTTTCTCAGCTACAACAGTATCTACAATCCCATCACCATTCACATCCGCATAATCTCTAACTCTCCTAAATAACCGGTTTGCAATTCGAGGAGTAAGTCTAGACCTGCTAGCTAATAACTCTAATGCCTCTGGACGAATCTCCGTACCAAGTATTTTAGACGTACGCGAAATAATCTGTTCAATTTCCGGCTCTTTGTAATATTCCAGCCGATGAATAATTCCAAATCTATCTCTAAGTGGTCCAGCAAGAGACCCCGTTCGAGTAGTCGCACCTATCACAGTGAATTTTGGTAAATCTAGCCGCATCGATCTAGCTGCCGGCCCCTTTCCAATTACAATGTCAAGTTTGTAATCTTCCATTGCCGAATAAAGAATTTCTTCCACTGCCCTTTTCAAACGATGAATTTCATCAATAAAGAGAACATCCCCATCCTTCAAGTTAGTCAAAATCGAAGCCAAATCACCCGCGCGTTCTATCGCCGGCCCAGAAGTTACTCGAAGTGATGCGCCAAGCTCATGAGCAATCACCCCAGCCATAGTAGTCTTTCCAAGCCCCGGCGGCCCAAACAAAAGCACATGATCAAGAACTCCGCCCTTTCCACGCTTTTTTACCGCATCAATTGCAAGTTTCAAATTGCTCTTAAGATGTGTTTGTCCAATGTATTCATCAAAAGTAAGCGGGCGTAAAGACTTCTCTATTCGCTCTTCTTCCGCATCTTCACGGGCACTTGTTGGCTCCACTAATCTCTCAATCGCCATACCTTTATTATAGCATACAAAAGAGAAATCACTTTAGCCTAATTCCCCATAAATACCCCGAAATATCTAGCTTAGATTATAACTCAGTCTCACAAGGTCATCTAATTCGTCCTCGGAAAGTTGTTTTCCTGCCACCACAATCTCCACACCACCTTTACCAAAATACCTAGATTCCATCACAGACTCATATTTCTCCACCAAAAGATTACGGAGTTCCGCGTCAGTTCGAACTTCCAAAGTATTATCATTTTCTACCAAAAAAACTTTATCACTCTTCAAAAACAAAGTCCGAGTTTTCCCTAAAGCCCCCACTTTTTCGGTTTTTTCCGAATAATCCCCAATCCCAGTTACTTTAGAAATGTCAAATACCATTTCAACTCCTCAATTGAACCTTCTATATCACTAAGTGCCCGGTGTTCTTCCGGTTTAGTAAACTTTCGCCCTAGAGCATTTTCAAAATAGATCTTCCACGCTGACACATCTAACATCCGATAGTGCAAACGTTTATTCAGTTCTGGCATTTCTTTTTCAATAAACTTTCTATCTTGATGAATCGAATTACCAGCAAGATATATTTCCTTCCCAAAATTCTTGGCAATAAAATCATTCAACTCTTTTTCGACTTCTTTAACTGGTTTTCCGTCCGCGTTCTGCGACATCAATGAATCGCGCGATTTAGCATTCTTCTCCCAGAATTCACCCACCATTCGTTTTTTCATAAGCTCAGGCGAAACTTTCACTACCGCTTCAAACCTCGCCACTTCATTCAGACTCATATCAGTTGCAATTGCCGCCACTTCCAAAATTTTGTCTTCCCCAGGCACAAGCCCAGTCATCTCCAAATCAACCCACAAAAGTTTTGCCTTTTTCATTACATTTCCTCCGGAATATCTATATTTAAAATTTTAAGTCCATGTATCATCGTATTTAAATACACTTTCACTATTTGCGCTCGCTCCGATTCTCTCTCGGAGCCAACCACTGGACAATTTTCATAAAACCTAGAAAATTCCTGCGAAAGTGCATAGAGATACATTGCAAGCTTATGCGGCGCCATCTCTTTTACAGCTTCCACCAGCACGTCATCATACTCTAACATTTTTTTCATCAAATTCCGTTCTGGTTCAGAAAAATCTCCATTAAAATCTGCCACCGTCGGAATATTAACAGAACCTAAGATTTTCTTTGCCCTCACTGCCGAATACAAAAGATACGGCCCAGAGCATCCAGTCATTTTTACCGATTCAGACGGATCAAACACGATGTCTCCACCCATTTTATATTTCAAAAATGCATATTTTACTGCCCCAAGCATGACTTTTTCATCACTAGATTCGTATTCATTAAGAAGTTCGCTCCGAACCATTTCAAGCACATCAACGGCCTTCAAAAAGTTGCCTTTTCTAGAAGACATCTTCACGTTGCCAGGTAATTTGACAAGTCCATGTGTAAGGTGAGATGTTTTTTCAACTAATTCTGGGGCATATTGTTCTACGGATTTTAAAACGACTTTCATATATTCCAGCTGTTCATTTCCAGTAATCACAACCGATTTATCAAAATGATAATCGTCATATTTCTTAAAAATCAAACCCACATCTTTTGCTTCGTATGTTGGCACACCTTCTTTATTTACAAACACTCTCGTATGAAGTCCATATTTTTCACCATCAAATATTACTGCCCCATCAGATTTTTCATAAACACCATTTTTAAGCTCACGAAGCACAGTTTCAAGTCCCAACCCCGCCACGGTGGACTCCGGATAAAACTTATCGAACTTTACCCCAATCCGTGCATAAAAATCTTTAAAATATTCATACGAAAGTTCTCTACCCTTCCAGTAAAGCTTTGCAATTTCACCTTCATGAATATCTTCTGAATTTATTTTATAAATCTCTTTATTGAGTTTTGTTATCTCAGTCTTCGCTGTTTCATCATCTTCGTAAGCCGCCGTCCCCTCCACGTAGCACTTAGCAATCCCCTCTATATCAAGAGTTTCAAAAGGTCTCTTTTTTAGAGCATACATCGTCTTAGCAACGTGAAGCCCCACATCCCCACCAAAATTCGCACGAATCACCTTTGCTCCAGCCGTTTCAAATAGTCGTGAAATCGCATCTCCAACTATTGAAGTATAAAGATGTCCCACATGTAGCACCTTAAACGGATTCGGATCAGAAAATTCACATATTACAGTCTTCCCACTAAATTCATCTATTTTCACTTGAAAATCATTCACGCGCTCTTTTATTTTGTTAGCGAGATATTCATCAGAAATCTTAAAATTTATGAACCCTGGTGGAGTAACTAAAACTATACTTTTCGAATCGAATCTAGATGAGAAAAGTGTAGTCTCAACTAATCCCCTTGCAATTTCCATCGGATTTTTATGAACTTCCTTCGCAAGCTTAAGTGGGACATTAGAAGAAAAATCTGCATCAATATTTGCAGGCGCAGGTGTAATTTCTGGTTCAAAATCAATTCCGTATAGTTCGAAAATTACATTTTTCAGTTTTTCTTTTAACTCCTGCATAGATTAATTATAGCATATTTCCCCATATTATGGTATAATAAGACTGTTAGCGGGTATCGTATAACGGCTATTATGTATCCTTCCCAAGGATAAGACGACGGATCGTCCCCGTCTACCCGCACCAAACCCTTTTAAAGGGTCTTTTTATTGCCACTAATTATCGCTATTATTTTCGCCCTGTCCGTTCCCACCCTGTTCATCTTCGTTAGGGTTACTAATAGAAATATATTCAATAATTTTATCTTCGGAGCGTAATTTATCAAAACTATCTCTAAACTCGGTAAATGGTACCTTTATAGAAACAAAATTCACTTCTGTATCCGTTTTTGCAATCAACTTCACAAAATAATATCCATCACCGTTTGTAGAGACAAACTTACCAGATTGTTCGCCAGGCTCCAGCCTAATCGCCTCGGACGCCCGCCCGCCATCAATATTTTGACTTGATACAAACCCGCCAGTTTCTTCATAATTAACTTGCTCGCCCAATGCTTCAGCTACCGCTTGATAATCACCACCATTTGCGTTCAATAATTCTTCAACTTTTGTAGCAATTTCATCCGCCTTTTTGTCAATCTTCTCTTCCACTTTCGCCTTAATCAGCGTCAAATATAACATTCTCTCGTATTCATCCTTAGAAAGTCCAAAATTATCTTCAATAATTTTAATAAAGCTTTCCTCACTTCGCTCCGTTCCACCTATTTTTAACTGCCTTTCGAATTCTTGTTCTACTTCTTCATCTGAAACGCTGATATTATTTTCCTTTGCAAGTTTAAACGCATAAGTGTATTTTTCTGACTCATTTAGAGCAGCAAGTTTATATTGAATTCGTAAATCTTCAATGGATCCTTCATTATCCACCTGACCAGATTGGCGCTCAATAGAAGTGATGCTACTTCTATAAAACATCAAATAATCCGAAAACCTAACTGGTTCCCCATCAACCACCGCCACAGAAACTGGCAAAATCTTAGTAATCCTAAACAGCATATCGTCGGTCATATTAAACTGATAAAGAGCCAGGTATCCACCGGTAATCATCACAGCAATCACTACAACAGCAATCAAAATCGTACTAATCACAATCCGATGTTTGGTCCATTGCAAAGGATACTTAAACTTACGTCCAGTAGCAAGCACTTCCTGCCTACGCTCGTCTACCTTCTCTTGCTCGGTCTTTTTCTCTTTTTTAGATAGTAGTTTCATGGTATAATAATACAAGTATAGCATATTTGGTATGTTAAGAAAAGCAAGGCTCCGTAGCTCAATGGATAGAGCAGTTCCGTCCTAAGGAAAAGGTTGTGCGTTCAACTCGCACCGGAGTCACCATAGGAGAATCAGAGCCCCCACCGGGCTCATTTTTGTTGCTAATAACAGAGTAGAGAGGGCTCAAATCCTCCGTTCCACAACTTTTCTCCTTGAGGTCGATATGAAGTCCATTTGGAAAGAGTATCTGCTGAAAGGCACGTTTTGACTCTAAATCAGCGTCTTTCCAGAGCTTTGCTGGCTTATCAATGAAGTTGCAGACATAGGTGATGGTGCTCTCATTAAGCTGTTGTATGCGCTCACATTCCTCTCGCTGCTTCCTTATTTCACTCCTCTGAGCCTCTAGGCGCTCGACAAAGAACTTCTTCTCGTCCTTACTAATGGACTTCTCGACTAGAAATGAGTGGAGAGTGGCTGCGATTTGGTCAGACAGTTTCTCCTCTTGCTTGGTGAGCTGCTTAATCTCATCGTTAGCGTCTCCCAGCTTCTTAGCCGCAGTTCTCCGCACAATTTCCTTGAACAGCTTTATTGTGCCCTCGGTGGGCGCGATTTGCTCCAGTAGCTTCACAAACAGCTCATGAGCCTCTACTATACCCATGGAGCCATGCCCCCTCCCCCGGCAATGATACCGAGGGGATTTTTTGCCAGAGCCACCTAGAGGAGCACTCCCTAGAATATGCCCGCCACATTTGGCACAAATCAGCGTATCTTTAAGTGGATAAAGGTCATCGGGAGAGCGAGTGAGTTCTCTTTTGTCACTATCAAGCAAAGTCTGAACCTTATTGAACACTGCCAAGGGTATTATCCCCTCAAAACGAAGCTTCACCATTTCACCTCCAAGAAGCTTCTCGGAGTTATTATAACCAGCATAGACTGGTCGCCTAAGCATGCGGTCAAAACTACTAAAGGAGATTAATTCGCCGGTGCTAGGCATACGAATTTCTAGTTTGTGAGCCAGTCTCCATGCGTCAGCTTCACTCATGCCACCGTTAGCATTAGCGAACTCAATAAACACAGTGGCGATTTTCTCACTAAGACCGTCTTTTAAGTCGGGCTTCAATATGCTTCGAGTACGTTCATGCCCGTCGTTCTTATACTCACCAATAGGCACTTTCTCAATGATAAAACCGATTGGAGCCTGTGTCTGCCACCAACCATTTCTTGCTACCCCTACCATATTATCGTGAGAGGTTTCACCCTTTACGTCATTATCAAACTGGTGAAAAGCTAGCGAAATATTAAGCATGAGCTTCCCCATGGGGCTTTCGTCAACTGGTTCCATTGTGGAGCGAAGTGTTATACCGTCATGAGCGAGCAATGAACCAATCTCTTTATAAAATGAGCTTATATTCCGAGATATTCTGCTGATGTTATACACCACGACATGCTCCACTTCGCCCTTATTCTCTCGGCAAGCTTCAAGCATGCTTTCTAGCCCAGGACGATGAGCAGTTTTAGCCGATACGCCCTCGTCCGTAAACCAACCCACAATCTCAATGTTATGAGCCTCGGCATACTTTTCAATGGCTTCTCGCTGATTATTAAGAGAATTGCCATCCTTGACCTGCTCCTCTGTTGATACTCTTGTGTAGCCATAAGCCTTTTTAGCTACGGTGTCCTCACTTATCTGTTCCATACTGTTCTCCTTTCTTAATTATAACAGACGTTTTGGTTTTGTGGAACTGTAAAACAGTCCAGTAGGAGCTCCGACAGAGTAGTCATCGACCGGACTACTTGCGCAAGGTCGGTATCTGAATAGTCGGCAGACACAAACCCGAGCAGTTTCCGAGCCTCTTTAACTGATATTATTTCCCCCTTTCCCCTAGAGAATATGTGTTTACACATACTGTTTTTGTTTAGCGTGTCGTGCGAGGAACCAAAAAAGCACCACAGCAAAGCCTTCCTTTCCTAGGCTATTGTTGTAGCGCCATCTTGTTCACCTTGATACCTTCCATCTCTAGGCTCATGAAGGACTGTGCCGAAGAAAAATGACACAGCGGTTTACAGGCTTTCATGACACTATCACTAGAAACCACACTGGGTTACTAGAGAGGTGCCGAAAATCATCTCCCATACTCTACAGTTTTTATATTTAAAAGTTCCTTACACCTATTCTATCACGTATGAAAACATTTGCAAGTCATTGACAGCTTACCGGAAAGCATAGAACATGAGCCAGTACAAAAGTCCCATGAACGCAATTCCAGCAATTATTTTAATAACAAACCAGACCGCCTCTTTCGCGTTATGAACTGCAACCTGTTTATGAGCCTCATTTATCAGTTGCTTCTTTTGACTTGGAGAGAGACCACTGGCATTTTGTACCCGTTCTTTCCAAGCCTTATTTACTTTTTTCCCGTTGTATTCAACATGTAGAGCCATATTACCTCCTTTATTTACTAAACATGTGTTTATCAGCAAACCCTCTTCCAATTTTGATCCAGTCATAAGCAATAGCAACAAACCTCGACACTAGGGGCACATATACGGCTGCCGCCCTCAATCTTGGTAGATTATAGCTCTCAAAGACGCTATCCATGCTGTCGTTTAGGGCTGCAGGTGTTGTATGACATTCTTCTGGAGACATGTCATCGTAAATGTCAAACTGTAAATCCATAGCTAAACACCCAGTATCTAGACCTAAATCGCCAATCCTTTCGTCTACTCCTCTTTCAAGCTCCATGAAGCCATTATAGACTCTCTGAGCTTTAACCATATATCTGTCGTAGTCCAGCCTAGTAACCCCTAGCTTCTTGGCTATGTAATTCAGTATAGCTTCACCATGCGCCCTTTCGGCTTTACTCATACTATCAGTAACTTGGATTGCAGCAGAAGCCAGTATAGTAGCCCAAGCATGTGCCGCGGGAGTTAATGCGGGCTCATAAATCATAGTCATGGGGTCGAGATTTAACAATGTAAGTCTTAAGTCCTCGCCCATATCGTGCTGAGCTTTACTTTTGACAAAGTCCATAAAAGCTTCAGCCCACTCCTTGTAATTGAATTCTTTTGCTTTCTTTTCGCTCATTTTGCTGCTCCTAGATTACGAGATTTTATCGAATGTCCTCTAAAACCAAGTGGAACACTCGCTATGGAGTGTTCTAGACTTCATTTTCTGCAGCAAGCGATTAGGCCGACTGGAGCGAGTGCTCCACACGGGGTCTAATTCTTTGCTTTGCCTTGTCGGAGGCAAACTTGCAACAGATTTGAAATCTAGAACAATTTAATTATATCATATTTAGGGTCTAATCACTAGCATAAACGATATGGAGGCGGTCATCAAGAGGGACTTCATCAAGGAATGAAACAACGGCAAAACGATACGCTCGGAGCAGTCAAAACAAAGAAACGGGAGGGGGAGACATCAAGAGAGATATACAGGCTTTACAGGGGTGGATAATTTATCCCCACTATTATTGCTAGACGCAGCATCAAGATAAGAGACAATAAAACCACCTAGATACTATGCCTATATCTATCCTTGCCAAATAGTAGGAGCCCACTGGTAAAAAGAAGGCGCCCGCGATTTTGTTAACCAGCTGACGCTGGTTGCTCGCCCTTTCGGGCGCGCGCGTGTTGGGAGGCAATAATACCAAGGAGATAACAACACTATCATAGAGACACAGAGAAACTATGCGAGTAGTACTACCGAAGCACTCTGGGGACGACGCTCCAACCCTCACAAGGTTTACGCTTCAGTAACCAACCGCACCAGGGGGGCTCCTACCCATACTAATCTGCCTACACTATCTATACAGACAAGGTGCACCAAGAGAGGGTGGTAAAAAAGATATGCCGCGAAAATGAGGCGTTTTTAGCTATAATCTGAAAAACCCACCCCTGTTGTTTACTGGCTGAAATGAATTATAATTTCCGAGACGATACTTATACCGTCTCGACAACGAGAGATACTAGAAACACAGTTCCAGACTGCATGAAAAGACCTAAAATGGGCATTTTGAGGGGGTATTTACGCCGGGGGGGGAGGACATCAAGGGTTTCTATATCATCATAAAGCTTTAATGTTCCAGTAAACCTTCTCTTAATACTAGAGCTGGGCATTTCTGTTTAAGGAGAAAGAGGCTCTACTAGGCAGGGAGCATGCGGCGTGTTATAATATAGATAAGTAGCAACGAAGCTACGGACTCTTTAACAAGTAGGACGACTTAGGACCAAACCTCATGGGCTTGTACTGGGCTGTATGGGAATTGGGCATATCAGGATAGAGGACATATTAACACCCGCAGGGGGAGGAGTAGTTATTATAATAGAGGACAGAGGCAATACCTTTGATACGATACATATCTCTAACGAGGTCGTTCCACTTCGTTTCTATAAGGGTCACCAAGCTAAATCCCTAAAGGGATTATTTTTTTGTATCAAATTTCAACATCCATCGATAATATAAATAAAAATATGCCGAAACATAAATTCCAGAAAAACATGTCATAGCCACTAAAACTATTGGAATAAACGGAATTTGCTCCGTCCAACTAAACTGTCCCATAAACATATCAAACATAATAAGCGGCATCATCACGATCGACCACATTACAACCATTACAATTAAAAGCGCGACGATTCGAAGAATAAATCGTATTCTTCTTCCTGTCATCAAATCACTAGCAGTCTTTAAAGCCTCTAGAGGATATAACCCAGGGGCACTTACCGCAACTAAAGCCATAATTGTACTAGATAAAAGATACGCAGAAAGTAAAATCAAAAGCGCCGCAAACCCAACAAATAGTATTATATATCCCGGCTCAGATAAAAAATTCGTTTCCACTGCCGCCGAATAAGCAATAATAAGAATCATTATCGGAAGACATTGTATAATCGCTACAATCAAAACCACAAAAGTAGAAATCAGTGGCGTCATCGCATTATAAAGTGCATCGCGAAGTTTTATTGCATGCCCTGCCATTTTGTGTCTAATTATAAAGATTGTTACCAAGAATATCACTAGGAAAATTAAAGCCATAAATACACCCGCACCAGCCGTAGCATCCAAATTCAGTCCGCCAGTAAATATAGTAGATATTAACAAAATCCCAGATTTTGCGAACACGCTTATTTCAGTGCCATTTTTTTCTGCAGTTTGATCCAAAATCATTTGAAACTGTTTATAAGTGTTTTCGCTCATTAGTCCAACGAACACAATTGAAGCAAGCACCATTACGACAAGAAAAGGTAAAAACAATTTCCAATTCTTAAAAATTGTTTTAAATGTATATAATATATGATACATCATTCCAGGAACTTCTAATTCCCTAACGTAATCTTCTCGATAAGCTCGTTTAAAAGAGCTTATCGGTTTCTCATTTGAAACACTTTTAGAAACTAGCTTCTTGTGAGAAACATTTTTCTTTGTCTTCTTTCTTGAAGCAGCTTTTTTTGTCGGCTTTTTAGAAACTCCACTTGCCATTTTCGAGTCTCTCAATTCTTTTTTCTAGTGGGGGATGAGTACCAAACAAATTATTGAAAAAACCTTTTCTTAATGGATCATTTATATACATAGATGCCTGCGCCGAATTTTGGTTTTTCATTGGCTGACTGTGCGACTGTAATTTCTTTAGTGCGTCTATCATACCTTCTGGATATCTTGTAATATTTACTGCCGATGCATCAGCAAGATATTCTCGTTCACGAGAAACAGCCATCTGTGCAATCGCCGCGCAAAACGGAGCAAATATCGCCGCGAGTACAACAAGAATATAAGCAACCGGACTCCCTTCATTGTCTCGTTTGCGATTGCCATAAAACATCATCCGCATTGCAATATCCGAAATCAAACCAATAATACATACAAGCCCAAACACAATCATAGACACCCGGATATCATAATTCTTTACATGTGACATTTCGTGCGCCATCACCGCAGTTAGTTCTTTATCATTCATGATATCAAGAAGCCCAGTCGTCGCCGCCACCACAGCATGTTGCGGATCTCTACCTGTCGCAAAAGCATTTGGTGCCGGATCATCAATCAAATAAACCTTCGGCATCGGAAGCCCTGTCGTAATGGACAAATTTTCTACTGCGTTATAAAGACGCGGGTTGTCTTTTTTGGTTATTTCCCTTGCACCAGCCATTACCGTCGCAATAGAACCAGCTGCAAAATATTGAATCACTGCATAGATAATAGAAACAATACTAACCCAAAGTAGCACCCACCAGTCATTTAGAAAATAAGCAACCGCAGCCGCTACAGCTATAATAATAGCCACAAAGACTATCATTATAGCTATGGTTCGCCGCTTATTTTGTGCAATCTGCTTATACATAAATATAAATTAGAATTTTACTTCTGGCGCATTTTCGATTTTCGCTTTTTCAGCATCAGCTACTTCAAAATAATCACGCTTCTTGAAATGACCAACCATATTATTGATAAGATTTGTAGGGAAAGTTTTAATCTTTGCGTTAAGTTCTTTAACACCAGAATTATAGAATCTTCTGGCAGCCTGAATCTTATCTTCTACGTCCTGAAGTTGGTCTTGCAATTTCTTAAAGTTTTCATTTGCCTTAAGTTCTGGATATGCTTCTGCAATCGCAAAAATTTTACCTAGAGCCTGTTGCATTTCATTTTCAGCCTCAGCAGCTGCTTTAACAGTTTTAGCACCCATCACTGCACTTCTGGCTTGAGTTACCATTTCGAATGTTTCTTTTTCGTGTTTTGCATAACCTTTAACAGTTTCTACTACATTTGGAATTAAATCTGCACGATATTTAAGTTGAACAGTAATATCACTCCAAGCTTCTTCTACGCGTTCATTTGTTTTTACTAAACTATTATAGGTACTAGCAATAATACCACCGACTATTAGCAATATACCGACTATTACTAATACTACTATTAAAACTGGACTCATTTCCACTCCTTATATTATATATAATATATTATATCAAATTTTCCTTTTTAGGCAATTATATGATAAAATATTATTACGTGGTGCTTTGGCGGAGTGGTTACGCAGCGGTCTGCAAAACCGCGTACACCGGTTCAATTCCGGTAGGCACCTCCAAATATTCCATATTTTTACAAAATATGATATAATTAAATCACAACGTGCGAATGTAGCTCAGTTGTTTAGAGCGCTTCCTTGCCAAGGAAGAGGTCGAGAGTTAGAGTCTCTTCATTCGCACCACACCATAGAGCTCCAGTTAGCTCTTTTTTGTTTGCAACTCTCGGGCTTCGCCAACGAGAGTTAGAGTCTCTTCATTCGCACCATTTTTTATTTTTATAAAACCGACACAAAAGTATGTTATAATATAACCATAAGCTAATCAAACAAACATTATGGATACAAATATATTATTACAAGTTTTACTCCTAGTCGGCGGCTTCGTAATTTTGATTAAAGGCGCAGACTGGCTAGTAGACGGCGCATCATCTGTCGCATCAAACTTCAAAATCAGCAAACAATTAATTGGTCTTACGATCGTTGCCTTCGGTACTGGCGCACCAGAACTTGCAGTCTCTATCACATCCATGATTAGCGGCAACACCGATATGCTACTTGGTAACGTTATGGGTAGTAATATCATCAATATTTTACTACTAATTGGCGTAGCTGCACTTATTAGTCCAATCAAAATTAACCGTAATACGATTTCCAAAGAGCTTCCGCTTCTTCTCCTCACTACAGTAGGTTTAGTTTTCCTATTTCTAGATACTACCATTTCTGGTGCCTCCGAAAACTGGATTACAAGAAGTGACGGGCTGATTTGCGTCTTATTCTTTGCAATCTTCCTATATTATATTATCCAAATGACCAGAAAAAATAAAAAAGAAAAGCCAAAGATAGAAAAACCAAAATGGAAATTACCGTTATCGTTTCTATTTGTACTTCTAGGTCTTGCAGGCGTAGTAGGCGGTAGTGAGCTAGTAGTCACCTCCGCATCAACCATCGCCAGCACAATCGGTATTTCAGATCGTATCATCGCTTTGACTGTCGTTGCATTTGGCACATCACTTCCAGAACTCGTCACTACTATCACGGCCGCCAGAAAGCACGAAAACGAACTTCTGGTTGGCAATATCATCGGCAGTAATATCTTTAACATCTGTATTGTGCTAGGCCTTCCAGTCGCCATCTTCGGCGGTATTAGACCAGAAAGCTTTGAAATGATTGATGTTATCATGATGGTTCTATCTGCCGCACTTCTTTGGATTGTAGCTCGCCGTGGCAGTCCAATCTCCAAAAAAGAAGGCTCCTTTATGTTAATAGTCTTTGCTATCTACTACAGTTATATTATTGCAAACGCCATCGAAGCCATCTAATTAACCCTAGGTTTACACTTATTTTTCAATTTTACGAATTAAAATCTTGTTCCTTTTAGCTAGCTTCCCCGCCTTTTCAATAAGAGCCCCTACCTTTTCTTGATCAGATTTTTGTTTAGAATCATCGAAGGCATCCTGCTGTCGTTTCAAATCACCATAAAACCCAGTACCTCTCGCCGCATTCCAAAAAATCTTTTCCCCCGGCACATTTTTATAATGCCAAGGCTTATTAAATAAATTAAAATGCACTAGCATTGTTTTAGAATCAAACTCCGCAGTCGGTTCCGCATTCCATTCTGAACCAAAATGTCCTATATAACCCCTAGCAATCACATTTAAATAGTCTTGATCCGGTGCTACTAAATCTGCATCAAATTTTTTCATCATTTCAACCATAGAAGATAAATATTTTTCTTTTCTCATCTTCTTAAGATTCATCAACATCACCCCATCATTTACGTATTCTGAAGCCGGAACATCAAGAGCTTTTTCAACATATTCTCTAAATTCAGGAATTCCAGACACCTTTGGGTCAGGCATCGCAAGCACCATATTATCGCCTAATTCCATATCAAACAACTTGCCAATATCGCCACGAAGAATCGTATCGCTATCTATATATACCGCTTTTTCGTATCGCGGAAAAAGAAGTGGCACAAAAAATCTATAAAAATACACCGCTTTAGAAAAGAAATCCCCCATTCCCTTTCGTTTAGAAACATACTTCACGACTGTTTTAAGCCACAAGCTATTGGAAATTTTTTTAAATTGAATCGCACAATTTTTTGTAGCTAAACTCCTAAGTCTTACCCGATATACCCAGTTCAAACCATCATGCAAAATAATTACACGATAATAACGTTTTTTATCTGCATTCTGAAAAAGCGAATGAATTGCCGCCGCCGCATACGGAGCATAGTCACTGTTTATCGTAATAAATACCGGCACCGCTTTAGTAAGTTTATTAATCGGCGTCCCCGTGCTGAAAATACTCACTTTTTAACTCCAATAAAATATTATTTCTTACTATCTATTTTATCAGATTTTTTTACATATTTAAAATATTCATAAGTATTTTTCTTAGCATATTTTTTCATGCTCTCATATGCTTTTTTTGCCAGCATTTCCTGATTTTCTTCTGCACTTAATTTTGGATCAGGATAAAACGGGCCGTCCACATATATATCCATTCGAGGCAATGTACGTCGCGGATTTTTTCTCTTATGATATGTAGTAGTCATTGTAAATACGGGTAAATTATTACGTACCGCATATTTAAAAGACTTCCCTCCTGCCGGAAACTTCCGAATTGTCGTTGCGTAAGGCCATACATGTGCTTCCGGATAAATCACTAAGCACTTTTTTTGTTTAACGAGTCGTGTATCCACCGCATCATTCATTGCTTTTTTCTCTGTATCAGTTACTCCAAGTGGCACACCGCCAATCATCGGAAGAATCGGTCCAATTCCTGGAATCTTCAAATTTACTGGAGAGATGACCGTATATATTCTCTTATCTGCCGCTAGCGCCGGTCCAAATACATCATGAAACGGATTTGTATGGTTACAATACATCACATATCCCGTTCCACGAGCTTTTTTCAGTTTCTCGCGTCCATAAAATTTTGCCTTCCAGTAATGTCTTTCATACCACTGACCAAATATCCAAAAAATTCCAAAAAGACACCGTGAATACAGCCTAACAAATGGATTTTTTGGAATATATTCATAGCCCTCAGGCAAAAGCACTTTTTCCTTACGCTCCTGCTCGTCAGTCTTAATTGGATCATCTTCCTCAGACTCGTAATAAAACACTCGTTCTTCCTTCGGAATATCTTTCTGAAAAAGCTCTGCCTTTGCCATACAAACCCTTACAAATTTACCTTCAATTTATTATACTCTTCTAGTATATCATCATACTCGTGTATCTTCAAAACCTCGTGTACCTTCCCTACTTCAAACGGTTTCACTTTCTGTACACGGAAATACGGCCAAAATTTAAAGTTATTCGAAAAATGATGTAGCACCGTATCTTGCGAGGGGCGCTCATTTTGGTCATTATATTTACCCGGCATTAATTTTCGTTTTTTGATCGATTTATTTAGCGCCGCCTGATCCGCTAGCATCATCCAGCGTTTTCCGCAAAGTTCCACCGCTTTAGAAAACATGCCAGTCTTAAGACATTCAGGGATGTTGAACAACATTACACCAGAATTCATGTAATCTTGTTTGAAAAGTCCATGGTAATGATAAAATCTTCGACCATAAATGTCCAGTACGCCCGCCGCCTCAATATTATCAAGTTCGGTATGATAAAATTCTGAGATATCCTTTCGGCACACTACATCATAATCAAGATACAAAATTCTCTGCAATTTTCTAATTTCCGGCACTCTATCGATATAAAGTCTAAGCATCGAACATGGAGTAAAATACGAACCCATATTTTTCTTCGGCAAATTTTTTACAAAAACTTCCGTCGCATCAATTAATTTCACCAAGCTCGCCGGATTTTTTTCTTTTACCAATTTATCCAAAAAATCCGCAGTCTTTTGTTCAAACGGCACCACTTCTTCGTATTTAATTGTCAAAATAAAAATCTCTAGCGGCTCTGTATTGTGTTTCAAAAGCGACAAAATCGATATCAGCACCCCATCAGAAATCCCCTTATCGCCACAATACATTATGTTCATAGTTCTATTATACCAAATCTATCGGACAGCACCACTGTCTACGCAATAATAGCCATCTTCCAAATAGCCATACACCGAGAACGAACGCTTGCCAGCATCCTGAGCTGGAGCCGAATCTCCATTATCATCTATGCCATCACAATTTGCTCTAATAATCACGAACACTTGAGATCCATTATCACCAGATGGCAGCACAGAATCGGCACTCCAAGTATCCCAACTATATACTTTGATATTATATGGATCGCCATTCGGATCTTCACCAGTACTATTAATCCATCTAGTTGCATCTAAAGTGTTAGGATCTGCTTTTTTAATTAGTCCATCAATATCGCCGTTATTAGATGCCAAATAGGAATTTACCGCGGCCATAAGCATCGAATAATCGTCCCTCCGCTGTATATCCCTCTCGTTAGCTCCCGTATCACCGCTATCGTCAGACTTATAGTCTCTAATATGAGCCCTGTCTGGGAAACCAAGTTCCGCTAGAACATTATCTATAGTATCTATGTCAGGAGAGAAAATAGAAAATCCCACATCTTTATACATACCCACACAAGTTACCAACATACCAGCTACCGAATTACATGCTTTAATAAATTCATCTGAATTCTCCAAAACAATATACCTACTAACATCTGCTTCACTCTTAGAATTCACAACTGAATCCTCTAATTCAGAACGATATTCTTGTTTTTTGCCCTCTTTCAACTTTGAAATTCCATAAGAAAAATCTTTCGTCCCAATATAAATGTCACTCGGATATGGCATATCACCATTAGGAGAATACCTTTCACAGACTTTAGTAGACAAAACATATTCATCAGGAGAATAAGAAGTAATACCAAAGCGTGCATCGCTAACATCCACAATTTTACCATCATATTTTTCACAAACGCTTTGAGCCAATTCCAATGTAGGTACTTTTCCAGACGCCGGCGCACTACCGCCACTACCCCTTGGCCTTCCAAGTACAAACAAAAGCACTATCCCAATAATCCCGAATACTATAATTGATCCCATTATAGAACAAAAGATAATTGTATTTCTAGTTCTTGGATCTTTTTTTGGTGCCACCGGCTGTTGCATAGGTCCCGCCTGAGGCTGCAAAGAGTTCGCCTGAGGTTGCATCGGTTGCTGCATTGGTGTCATCGGAGTATTGTAATTATTCGGTTGCATTTTATTCCTTTTTGTTTTTTAGTGCTTATATCTAAATTATACCAAAAAATCACCAAGATAGGCGATTCTTCTTGCGAAAATTTGTTAGCTAAAATCGCCTAGATTGGTGTTTTCTTCTTGCGAAGCGCTATTTCTATAGAGCAAGCAAGAAAAAACGCCAAGATAGGCGATTTTAGCAACAAATTTGGTAGCCGGAACGGGACTTGAACCCGTACGGATTGCTCCATTCGATTTTAAGTCGAACGCGTATACCAATTCCGCCATCCGGCCACCTATCCTATATTATACCACATTATGCCAAATACCGCACGGCTTCTTCGGCAGCTACCGCGCCGTCCCCTGCAGCCGTCACTAATTGCCGCACAGTCTTCGTCCGAGCATCCCCAGCTACAAACACGCCTGGCTGAGTTGTATGGCAATCTTCCCCAGCCACTATATAACCACACCCATCAATCTCTACCAATCCTTTCGCGCATTCCGTCGCTGGGATTCGTCCAATTGCCACAAACACCGCATCCGCATCTTCTGGAATCTTCTCGTCGTGATGAATATTATAAACCTTATTACAAATCCCCTCGAGGTATTTCACTTCATGCTTGGCTGAATTGCCATGCCCCACCACTACTACGTTTTTACCTTTATACAGCGCTCCGTCGCAAGTTGCACAGTACGACACCGGACGTTTCCCCGCGTCTTTCATCATAGCATCGCTGAGTTTCCGTGGGTTTGTTCCCATTGCGAGTATCACAGATGAGACCAAAATTTTCTCGTCCATATCGCCCAAGATTTCAAAACCACCATCCATAGCGGAAATCTTCTCCACATTTACATAGTCAATTTTAGCGCCAAGCTCTTCCGCTTGCGCTTTAACCTTACGAATCAAATCCACCCCCGACACTCGCATATCTCCTGGCCAGTTTTCGATATTTATCGTATTAATTATCTGGCCACCTTCCATTTTGCCTTCAAGCACAATTGTGGACTTCCCAGCACGCACCGCATAAATCGCCGCCGTAAGCCCTGCAATCCCCGCACCAATCACCGCAATATCATATTTTTCCATTATTCCTCACATCCTGAGCTTTGCTCATCCTTTTCGTCTTCATCCCATCCTAAATCTATATTCTCATCCATTTGCTTTCTCCAACAGTTTTTCTAGTTTCTTTAGTGGCATCACGCCCACTTCGCGTACCACTTCTTCTCCATCTTTCAAAAATACCAAGCACGGAATACCAGAAACTCCATACTTTTCTGCCGATTCTTCTTCCTCGTCTATATTTACAGATTTAACTTTAACTTCCGGATGAGCTTTTTCAAATTCTTCTATCGTTGGCTTCATCATTTGGCATGGTCCACACCAATCGGCATAAAAATCAAGTAATTCCATATTTTCCTTTCTTATATTAATTCACGAATCTTATCAGCAAAATCTTTTGGCTCGTCTGTTGGACCAAAACGATAGACCACTTTACCGTCTCTATCCACCACGAATTTAGTAAAGTTCCATTTAATAAATCCTTTTTCTTTCGCTACTCCTGGAATTTTAGAGATAGCCTTCATAGCCAATTTATTTTTCATTCCCTTAGGTTCTGGATCTTCAGAAATCTGTTCCTTCAAAAATACCCATAGGTCAGAAGCCTCATCGCCATTTACTTCAATTTTATCTAACTGGTCAAATTGAGTTTTGTATTTAGCTGTACAAAATTCATGAATTTCATTATTATCGCCTGGCGCTTGATGGCCAAATTGGTTGCAAGGAAAATCCAAAACTTCAAAACCTTTATCGTGTAGTTCTTCGTATAGTTTTTCAATACCTTCATATTGCGGCGTAAACCCACACCCCGTTGCGGTATTTACAATCAAAAGCACTTTCCCCTTAAAATTTGATAAGGAAATATCTTCACCTTTACGGTTTTTTACTTTAAAATCATATATACTTGCCATAATTAACTCCTTTTTTAAATTATAGCATATGATTAACAAGCCAAAAACTATTCAGATTTTTCGGAAGTTTCAGAAGCTTCTTCTGGCTTCGAGCCATTATCAGATGGTACATCTGCTGCATCAACTCCAGGTTTTTCACCTTCAGCTTCACGAGCTGCTGCTTCCGCTGCTGGATCATATAGAGATGCTACTACCTGTTCACCACTCATTTCCTTATCAGCAAGTTCTACACCCTTTGGCAAAACAACATCAGATAATACAAGTTTATCTTCTACGCTAGTAAGTTTAGATGCATCAACAGTTAGTTCCTTTGGAAGATCAGCTGGTTTAGCCTTAACATCAATTTCTTCCAATGCCTGTGTAAGAGCAAAATGATAAATCTTTGATGCTTCACTTGCTTCAAAGTTTATGATTACAATTGGAGTAGTTGCCTCAACTGCTGCATTAGCAGAAACGGCATGAAACTCAATATTTACAATTTTACGAGTCACCGGATCAAGTTGCACATCTTTTACGATTGCAAGTTGTTTTTTACCCGCAATGTCTAGATCGATTGGTGAGTGATAGCCAGCTTGAGTCAAAACCTTCTCAGTAGCAACATATTCAGAAGATGCTAAAATTGGTTCTCCTTCACCATATATCACCGAAGGTATTTTACCCTCAGCCCGTACGATTTTCAATTTTTTTCCTGTCAATTCACGCTTTTCAAGCGCCAAACTATATTCAGCCATTATTATTCCTTCTACTTAACTTCCTATTATTATATCATATTTATTAACTATTTGCTAGATACTTTTACCATTGCTGGTCGAAGTACTTCTTTTTCATAAAAATACCCCGGACGCAATGTTTCGGCAATCACTTGTTTATCCCCATCGCCTTCCATCACCACCGCTTCGTGTAAGTCCGGATTAAATTCCATTCCGTTTTCAGATGGAATCCTAGATAGCTCCAAATCCTTTAAACTTTTCTCTAGAGATTTTTTCAAAGGCTCCAGTTCCGCATAAGTAGATACCGCTCTATCTATATCATCAAAAAGTGGCAAAAATTTCATCACAGTAGAAAACCGGGCAAGTTTTCGCTCATTCTCCTTTTGCATTTCAATCTGTTTTCGATAATTTTCAAAATCGGCCCTCGTCCGCTGTAGATCATTTAAAAGTTCTAGCTTCTCTGCTTCCAGCTTTTGCACCACAGAATCATTTTTATTGTCCTTTACTTCTTTTTTCATTTACATCTCCTCGTTTAAAGTTTCTTCCAGCATCCGCCCTGCATATCTCACAAGCGACATCACCCGCATATAATTCTGTCTCGTCGGGCCTAGTACGCCAATATAGCTTCTATCCGAAAACGGTGAAACAAATTTAGAAATTATTAACGACACTTCAGAATTCTTGCCAATTGGATTTTCGTGTCCAATAAATATATTTAAAGCTTCGCCCGGCGCTGCTTCTCTTAGCCAAGGCTCAAGATTATCAAGCAATTTTGCAACTCCCTGCACCCTAGAAGTATCCATAAATTCCGGTTGCATAAAAAGTCTCGAAATCCCAGAAAGATATAATTGCCCTCCAACCGTTGCGAGCCCCAAATTGCCAGTCAAGTCTACTAGCGAATCAACTGCTCCTCTTATCGCAGCATCAGCACGTGACTGCGAACTTACCCGCTTTTCAAGAGCATGCATACCGCGGTCTTCTGCCAATGGATTATTTAATAAAATATCTGCAGTCCCCGCGTTTTCAGTCAAATTATTTACATAGTATCTATACCCAGCATCGGTTGGCACACGCCCAGCAGAAGTATGTGGCTGCGCAATCAGTCCCATTGCTTCAAGCCTAGCCATTTCCGCCCGTATCGTTGCCGGCGAAACGTCAAATAGTTTAGCTAGAGTCACACTCCCCACTGGAGAAGCCGTCTCTGCATATTCCTCAATTATGTGTGTTAGAATTCTTTCCTGTCTAGCAGTAATTTCCATACTTAAATTATACAAAATTAGCACTCAAAATGCAATAGTGCTAATTATTTAGCGTAAAATCTAAAAATTACTAGAAACTTCCACTTTAACTAAAAATAGTACTAATTCTGTGAAAAATCGTATAGTTTATCAACTAATTCAGAGAACACTTCATCGCGCGACTGATCGCCGTTCACATTTAAAAGAAGTCCCAAACTCTTATAATGTTCAAGAACCGGCAAAGTTTTTAATCTAAATTCATCCAATCGAGTTTGAAATACCGCTAAATCTTTATCATCCTGTCTTTCACCACGATCGTTCAAAATCTGTAGTTTCTCAAATCTATCTTTTACATCTGCTTCAGAAATATTTAAAAGTATTGCTACCTTTATTTCGTGACCGGCTTTCGCCGCTGTTTCCATTACGGTATCTTCCTCGCCGAACCACCTTCCAATAGACGATAATACTAGCGGATATGATTTCAAATCGTCTCTGCTAAAATAAGGCAACACCCATTCATAAAATACATCGGTAGGTATCAAATTGCCTTTACTACTCAAATTTTTATGCTTTTCTGCCTCATTTGCCCGGATAATAATACCAGAAGATAAAAGCTTCCCACCAATCGCTTCAGCTAATCTTACCCCTTGCGTATCCTTTCCAGACATTGGATAACCAAATATATTTACTGACCCAGTACCAAGCCATTTTTTGATTGCCAAAATTTTCTCATCCATACCTTTATTATATCACATATCTATCTCCCTTTAATTTTTCTAAAAAATCTACCGATATCATGCCGAAACTCATAAATAATATAAATAAGTCCCACCCCCACCACACCTAGCACTAAATATAAAGCCACGAATGATTTTTCTTCTTTAAAAGTCTCTGGCACCAAAGCGTAGTCCGCGCCACTATTTTCTTGAATTTTTCTACATCGTCCAGTTTCAGTGTTCAAATAATATCCCTCTTTACAAACCGTTCCGCCAGATGACTCCGGTATCTTTTTGCATCTTCCAGTCAGAATATTCAAATATTGCCCTTCACCACAAATTTTTTCAGTCACAGAAGTCACTTTTACGCAATTCCCCGTTACTTCGTTTATTACTTTTCCAACTTCGCAGGTCCTGAATTCCTGATAATTGTTCGGCTCTCCCGGCGTTGGTGCATAAGTCACTTTCCAGATTTCTTCACCTTTTTCATCATACCCAATCATCGCATAGGCTGCACCTTTTCTCTGTCCATTCGGATACTCTAGTTTATCCACAATTTTCCCAGACGAATCAATAATCTCTAAAGTATTAAAATTCGTCGGATTTTTTGTTAATTTAAAATCATCTAAATATCGTACAAAATATCCGTCCGCATTTACTATACCGACAAGCGGATAATTTTTATTTTTGTATCGCACATAGCACCCATCAAGCAGCAAGTTTTCCGCACCAGAATTATATATTTCAATAAACTGTTCTCTTTGCAAACTCTCATAATAACTTAAAATTTCCGAAAACATCAATCCCTTGCATTGGTTTGTCGACAACTCTTCATCACTAGAATCGCCAATCCCCATTTGCTCGTCTGCCGGTTCTTCTTTTATTACCAAAACGTCAGGTAAATATTCTGGTTCATAATTAGATACATGTCTGAAATCTCCCGTTTCTAAATCTCTAACCAGAGTAGTTGGCTTTTTAGAATCAAAAGCGATTTCACATCCATCCTTTCCAGTCCAGCACAAAGAATCCACTACTTCGCCTTCTCGTACCAGCTCCAAAGGACCCGCTTTAAAAGCCAATGTCTTTGTATACCGCTCGTGGGCCAGCTCACTCATTGGTGAGCTGGCTAATCGGAGGAGGATAGTCTCGCCAGTCTTCCAAAGGTACTTGGAAAATTCTGCAAGGACCACAGTATTTCCACTAGAATTTGTATAGCGTAATTCTAGACCAGCGAGCAAATCAAAATCGTCGGAATTTCTGCCAATTTCAATCATTTCTCCGACATTCTGTGTCCCATCTACTGTGTAGCCAGGATTCACAGCTTTTATATAAACTTCCGGCAAATTAATTTTTGCGTCGTCTTCGTCAAAATCCGCCGCTAAAACCACCCCTGCCGTACTAAAAGTACTGCCCACTACACCCACACATAAACAAATAAAAATTATAAAAAATTTTTTCATGACCCCCACACTAGCATGACAAAATTCAAAAATCAACCCCCCACGTGGTATAATTGAAGCATGAGCATTTTCATCCCTTTAGGAATCATCTTACTGTCTATGGTTATCCAGGGTTTTTTACAATTATCACCAGGACTTTTTGCGATTTTTTATCATCACGCTCTTGGTAAAACCACCGCAAAAAAAGCCGACGATCGCGCCCTTTCTTTTATACTCGGCGTAGAAATATGTGTCGCAATTGTCTTCCTAGTAGTTTATATTTCATCCAGCATCTTCTTGTCAGATCAGTCCTTCCCGCGCGATATTTATTTATGGGTACTTTCTGGAATTTTTCTCGTAGAAGCAGTCGCCACCTTTTTCTTATACTTCCGCAAAAAATCTACTAGTCTATTTATCCCTCGTCATGTCGCTGCAAGTCTTATACATCGCGCCGAATCCGCTAAATCCCGCTCAGACACCATCGTCCTAGGAATTGTCACCTGCATTTTTGAATTAATATTCACCTTGCCGCTTTACTTCGCCGCATCCTTTGCGATTTCAAACATTTCCACTCGCTCCGGTTTTATTTTTATCATCGCCTATATCATTATCGCAACAATTCCGCTTTTCACCATTAGAAGTCTTTATAAAACAGGTAGAAATCTCGCAGAAATCCAACGTTCCCGCGTCAAGAAAAAACTTTTCTTCCGTCTCACTATTTCTATTAGTTTTCTAATTCTCGCAGTTCTAACCTTTGCTGCAGGCATGTTAATCTAAAGGAGCTATTATGGAAAATCAAAACACCAAACTATTTAAATCCGCCGAAACCATCCTAAAGATTCATGCAAAAGCCTTAGAAATTCCATCTGGTTCTGCTAATGTCTTTATTAGTCATTCTATTAAAGCCGCCGAAAAATCATTAAAGAAACGAAAAATCATAACTAAATCCGACGTTACTCGCGCAGTAGCAAAAGAGCTAAACAAGTATAATCCAGATTTAGCTTATGTTTACGAAAACTATGATAAAATTATATAAAGAGTTATTATGAGCAAAAATTACGATTACGACTATATTATCATCGGAAGTGGACCAGCCGGACGCACCGCCGCCCTTCGTCTTGCTACTGCCAAGAAAAAAGTTGCCATCGTGGATTTTCAAAATTTTGGTGGCACAGAAATCAATACACGCGATTTGCCATATGAACTTAGTCTAAACTTCGCTAAAAGCTACCATGACTTTGGTACTTCCCCAGCCGCAAGTGGTAGTTCCTGCCATTTTAATTTTCCGACCCTTCAGAGCACTATAGAAACACAGATTTCCATAAAACGAGATTCGTTAGTAAAAGAGTTTAAAGAAAAGCATATTACTCTTATCCACGGATTTGCTCATTTTCTAGACAAAGAAACCATTGCCGTAGGCGAATACCGTTACACTGCCAAAAATTTCATTCTTTCCTCTGGTTCAAAATTAAAAGCCACCGAAATAGCAGGGCTTGATTCAGTTAAATTCTGGAGCCCAGACAATGTTTTATCACAAAAACGACTTCCAAAATTCGTTTTCGTTGTCGGTGGTGGCCCTACTGGTGTTCAAATCGCCGAATATTTTGCTATGCTTGGTGTCGGCGTCATCATTATGGAACGCGGTTCGCACTTGCTCCCACGCGAAGACGAAGACGTCTCAAGCGCCATCAGCGATTACTTTACCAGAGTCTTAGGTATCACCATCGTAACAAATGCCAAAGTTACCGCCATCACAGAAGATTATGCATCAAAAATCGTCGTGTTCATGAATGGTACAAACGAAAAAATGGTTCGCGTAGATTCCATTGTTCTTGCCACCGGCTCCGAGCCATTTCTTGATTACGGTCTCGAAAACGCCGGCGTAGATTATAAACGTACCGGTATCATAGTAGATAAATACTTTAATACCACCGCAAAAAACATTTATGCTATCGGCGATGCTACCAGCGGCGACTCATCTACCGAACGCTCAAGTTTAGAAGCAAATATACTAGCAACCAATCTCCTTCATCGTCAAAAAATAGTAATAAAACAATCCGATTTACCTCGATGCATCAATATTTCTGAAGAAATCGCCACAATCGGCCTAAATGAACGTGATCTGCTCGCTCGTGACATCAAATGCAAACGCTCAGTTGTCTATCTCAAAGATATACCCACACTTACATCTCCAATCTATCAACACGGCTTTGTTAAACTTCTTACCGACCATTCAGGCCGTTTGCTTGGCGCCACCATAGTTGCACCAGGAGCAAAATCCATCATTGGAGAACTGAGCCTAGCCAAATCTCACAAGCAAAGCTTAGAATCGCTTGCTTCCATTACACACCCAGCCAATTCACCAGCCACCGCCATCACTCTCGCCGCAAAGAAATTATTATAGTGCACAAAAATCAGCCTAGATTAGGGGGGTAATCTAGGCTGATTTTTGCTTTGAATGCTAATTCAAAACTGTGGTTGTGGGGGTTGGATTTGAACCAACGACCTTTTGGTTATGAGCCAAACGAGCTACCAGGCTGCTCTACCCCACGAAATACATCCACTCATCGAGTGTACCCCTATTATATACCACTTATTGACAAATGTCAAGACCTTTATGCTTCAAATCAAAACGCAGGGAAAGGATAATTTAGTTCCCTGACAACTGTCATCTGCTTTTTCACCCCTTCAGTACTAAGCACTTGCAAAGGTGTGTATGGGTAACCAAAGTCAAACGTCGCATCAGAAGTCTCTACTCTTGTTTCAACTCTACGGAATAAATCATTTGCCCTACCAGTAGAATCAATCGATATTTGAGTATTTTTTATCTTTCTTTCACCACTTGCGCTCCCCGCAGCCTGCCTTGCTAAAGTAACTTCTCCGCATTTTGCACTGCTGTCCCCACAGATTAATTCAATAGAAAATTCCACATCCGGCTCTTCCTGATAATAAGGCAAAGACAGCGTTATATCGAAAGAATTATTATTTCTTGGTTTACCACCGATAGGGTCCGGTATTTCGATAATCGCACTACAGACAAATTCAACATCCATCTTAGGATAGCATGTTACCGCCTTAGGATCATTTGTCTGCATCCGATCATTTGTCTTTACTACTTCACCAGCCGAAATAGACGTCTCCTTGTATTGTCCCTTTCCCGTTGCGTTACTTTCATGCGGAACCAGATACAAAGTTGCTCTATTAGTTCCCCCATCAGTCTTGTCAAAATCTGACAACTTAAAAGTACTCCCCGTCTGTACTAATTGCAACTCGACAGTCGGCGGATTACCAGCGCCACTACCACTATTTACACTTCCAAAACCACCAGAATTCGTAAATTTCAAATAAGAACTAGCTGGCACATCATGTCGCACCAAGGTCCAGCTGACCCTGACCTTCGTCACGCTATTTGTATTAGCATCTCCAGTCTGCAGTCTTATTGTTTGTCTTGGTTTTTTAGAACCGAGCACCAATCTGTAATCGTCCATTTCAGTCTCAATCATTACACAAGTATATGCCTGATTCGTAGTGGTTTCTTTGCCGTCATTTGTCACAATAATACCACCAATTGGCACTTCTAGAGTTTCGGCTTTGCCAATCCGACCAAGGATGTGTCCAACCATATAGCAATCCGGCGCTTTCTCCACCCAATAAACAATATCCTGACATGTTATATTACCTAAACTTCCGTTCACCGAGTAATTCGAATCAACCGTTACTCCAAGCTCCTTACATCTACGATAATTAGAAAATGCCACCTTTGCATCTTCAATTCCAGCGAGAGCTGAATCATAAGCCGACTGAGAAAGATCATCGTTCGCACTTCTACTAATTTCCGAAATCACAACCATAGCAAAACTCGTTGCGATTACCATCAAAATCAAAGTCGAAAACGCCACTATATAAAAAGACGCAGCGCCTTTTTTCTTTTTCATTTCTTTTACCTTTCTCATTATGCTCCTCCAGCTTGTACAGCAAAGTTAAACTTATTAATCGCACAATATTCTAATTCTGTAAATTCGTCCGTGGGTGGTTTACAACTATTTCCTGCTTCTTTAATATTAATTCCACCCCGCCTTGTTCCAAGCACAAATGACGCCGCATAAAATTGATTTACTCTTGTAGAACTAAGTGCCGGTTTTGCAACATATAGTTCATACAAAACCAAATCATTCGGACTGTTACTATCACCATACATAAGCTCTACTGCCCCATCATCAAAACTTTGAGCCTGTGCAAGCATTCTGCTACTAATAATAAACTCATTTGATACTTTATCATTAGAATAATCCCCAAGCTTTACATAGTTATTATTAGAAAAACCATTTTGTTCACGCATTTTATTTATACATACCGATCGTTCCGTATCGTATATTTTTAATAACCTAATACTATCATATTCCTGCTCAAACGACGCCGTAGTTTTATTCTCGTCTTTAATCCCTAGTACCGCTCGACTCGCTCCAACCACTTCACGCTGATTGACGTTCGTACCTAGAAAATCAATATTTTCCGCACTCTCAAAATATCCCGAATTCCAAATATACGTATAAGTGCCAGTACAAAAAGCACCATAAACTGGCAAAGTACCAATGCTCTTTCCTTCAACCTTCACTTCTGCCGTTTTCGTTACCGAAATAAAACTATCAGCATTATCATCTTTGCAATTTTTTTCATTTGTTTCGTTCACACTTCCACCGTATTCATAATACGCTTCGCACATTCTCGTCACCGGGTCAGAAGTCGCATTTTGTACTGACACCCTAAAATCATCAATTAAATCCATGCCCACTGTATTCACTTGTCCTAAAATCACACCACGTCGATACGATGCAGCTGTATTTTGAATCAAAAGCACCACTGTTACCGACAAAATAGCAATAAAAATCAACGAAAGCGCTAGTTCAATCAAAGTAAAACCTTGCCTTCCAGTTTTCTTCATATTTTTATTATAGCATAAACTTTTTATTATTTGCATTGGTTGTCTCCCCCATCCATGTCGATTTTTTGTACGCTAGCAGCATTTCTTGCATTACTAAGAATTCTAATATCTTGTCTTGACGAAAAAGCACTTCGACCAAGTTCGTCAGATGCCACACAAAAGTCCACTTCATCAATATAAAATCTATCGAAATACTGAGTTAAAAGATTATCAATCTTGCACGACTCACTCCCATCAATACAACTTTGCCTTTGCGAAGCAACTTCAGCATTCACCTGAATAGTGCCGTCGTAAACTAAGGTGTTTACAGTTCCTGAACGTGGGTGTCTTACTACTAAAATTGATTTAGCCATTGGAGTCCCATCACGATTTTGTATCTCCGCCGACCATCTTGGTGCATATCGTTCCGGAGTCGCCAGCCTTACATTTGTTATCTTGTTAATATTCGCACTGTCCCTATCCACAAAAACCACATTTGCACCAAGACTTTGCAGTAGCGGTAGCACCTGTCCGGAACCAATCCCATACGTACTATCCGCTCTACCAATCACATCATAAGTAAAAATCTGCTGACCATCATTTGTCGTGTCTATAGGATTTCCAAGCATATCCGTAGTTTCACCAAATACCACCAGCTTGCCATAAATTGCCGTATTGCTATTCCCTGCTCCCGGACTCTGAGTGTTAGAGACCTGAGAATAAATTGATCTCAGAAATTCAGCAAAGTTATTTACCGAATCCTCGTATTTTTGACGAAAAATAGTTACATTCATCGCCGAAGCAATCCCAATAAAAAGTAATGCCGTTACAACCAAAAAGAGCGAAACTTCAACAAATGTAAAGCCTTTATGCTTACTCATATCTACATTATAGCACAAAAACATGATATAATAGTATCAATCGGGGTATAGCTCAGTTGGTTAGAGCATGCGTCTTATACACGCAGTGTCCTTGGTTCGAATCCAAGTACCCCGACCACCGTAGGAGCCGAATAAAAATCTCAAGTTATTGAGATTTTTTGAGGCGACGCCCGGTGGTCTTTTGCAAAGCAAAAAAGACCAGACGAGTGAGCGAGCAAACAAAAAACCGCCAAGATGGCGGATTTTTGCATGAATTAAAAATTATTTTTTCTTTAGAGTAAGGAAACCGTTCCTTGGGTTTTCGCAAACCATGCGATCATCAGGAAGATCACATGGAGTACCCTTGCCACCTTCAGCATTCTTAGTGAAGAAATAAATTGTTTGTTTCTTGCCACCACGCAAAGTAACTTCAGATTTATGTAGATAGTATTTTACACCTTTACCGTTGGTATGTTCGTAAGCCATTTAAGCTTCCTCCTTAAGTTATTTTATATTCTTATCTTATGACCCCGCACCTAAAATGTCAATAGGTTTTCCCTACTTTTTTCTCATTTTTCTCTCTATTTTTCCACTTTTTTATATAAACAACAGAGAGAGTCTAAGGATTACCCAAATAACAATCTTGATAAAAATTACAACAATTATCACTAGCGTAATTAAGATAAACCAACCAGCAAACGATGGAGTCCACACAGGTGATGCATAGTTATGGCGAAACAGCTCAGTAGAAGGAAGCGCTGCTACAATTGTATCTTGAATCTCCGAAGCAGACGGGTATTTATTTATCTCCGTCATCATACAGTTTATAAAATTCACATTATCCCAAGTCCAACCGTTAGCAAGCGCCAATGCCCGACAAGTTTCCCCAGCCATCCCATAAATATTACCATTCGGATTAGCATCTGACGTCATTTTAGCTTCCGCGTCCGCAAGCGCCGCCTGTGCTGCCCTTAAGTATTGGTGTTCAAGATAAAACGGCCCTGTTCCAAACCCTACCTTCTGTTCGCCATTATCCTCAATTACGTTCACTATAATATTCGAAAAAACAAATTCCTTTAACTCTATTAGTCCTGATTCGATTTTCACATCATCGTTTTCAGCATCCGCAGCTAGTACCGCATCTCTAAGCTCCGTCATCCTAATATGATTTTGTCGAAGAAGAGTGGCATCAATAAATAAAAGCGGAACAAGCAAAAGCACTAACATCCAATTCTTAATTTTGAAATGCTTAAGCCCGCGTAGTCTTTTTTTCAAATCGTTACGCCAAGTCTTTAGTTTAAGCCTAATGCCCACCTTATCCATAATTACATTATACCATCCTTTAAGGCCACAAATACATCATCCATTTTTCAAAATTCGAATATTCTTTTTTCTCTTCTACTTCTACAGAAACTTCATTTAAATGTTTATTTTTCGCTTCTTCAGAATTTTCTGGTAAATACACCATCTTCTCACCCTCAAGTTGTTTATTTGCAAATTTTCTTGCTGCAAGCTCCTTATACTCGTCCGTTTCATAATACGCATTTTCAAGTTCCGCCGTTTCTATTTCCAAACGTTTTATTTCTAATTCTTTTTGTACAGCCCGTAAATTTTCTGAAAGTTCCCAGTTCTTACTCATCGCTTCCACCGAACGATAAGTCCAGGAAAGACATAAAATTATCGCAAGCATCAAAACTACATTTTCAATCGTCAAAAAATCATGCCGAAAATTATACTTTAGTCGTCTAAACTTAGTAGAAAAACCGTCCATACTTATGTTTAATTATAACACTTTTATTAGCGATTTACCCCAGCTAGATGGATGTTCATTATAGCCGAGTAAAGTTGCAATTGTTGCCGCAACATTAGAAAGCCCCGGATTCACTACACCAGACAGCTCATACTCTTTAGCATTCTTTGTATTATCATAAATGATAAAAGGGATTTGGTTCGTAGTATGAGCAGTTTTCTTATTACCATCTTCATCCGTCAATTCTTCGGCGTTACCATGATCCGCCACAACTACTAACACTCCACCCAGCTTATCAACTTCATTTGCAATTCTCTCAAGCGATAAGTCAATTGCTTCCATCGCCATCATTGTTGCATTCACATCAGCTGTATGCCCCACCATATCACCACCAGGAAAATTCAATCTAATAAACTTATATTTAGAAATGTTATCAATCACCGCATCCGTTATTTCCGCTGATTTCATCCATGGTCTAGTCTCAAAAGGTCTAATATCCGATTCAATTTCAATAAATTCTTCCCCTCGTGCCTTTTCATAGCTACAACCATTAAAATAATACGTTACATGTCCAAATTTCACAGTTTCACTTACTGCAAGTTGAGACACGCCACGCGTCTCCAAAAATTTATTTAACGTTTCTCTTACTTGTACAGGCTGAACCAAACGATGTTCTGGTACATGAGTATCAGAATTATATTCCGTCATCCCCACAAAATACACATCAGATGGCTGATAATCCCCACGATCAAAATACGGAAAGTCCCAATAAGTAAACGCCTGCGCAATTTCAATTGCTCTATCTGCTCTAAAATCAAAATAAATAAACGCATCACCTTTTTTCACTCGTCCAATCGGTTGATCCATATCATCAACAATTACAAACGGCTGTAAATTCTGATCCTGTACTTCCGGATTAATTCTTCTAAGAATCTGGATAGCCTCTTCTGGCGTCCTAAAATAATACTCCGCTTCACCTTTTACCATCATGTCAAAACCTTTTTTCACGATTCCCCAATCGTTCTCATATCTATCCGCCACGCAAACCATTCTACCACCACCCGAAGCAATTTTAATATTTGCATCCGGGAACTTTCTCACAAAGTTTTCAAATCTCTGAATAAAAATCGTTGAAGAAAACGGCGATACATCACGACCATCAAAAATCGCATGTACTCGCATTTCACGCACACCTTCATTATAAGCTCTAGTAATCATCTGTTCGAGATGTGCCATATGACTGTGTACGCCACCATCCGAAAAAATCCCAGCAAAATGCAAAACCCCACCATTTAAACCTTTGGTTACAGCGCTCCGCCACGCATCAGAATTAAAAACTTCACCCTTATCAAACGCTGCATTAATAAGCGAAATACCATGCTTCAAAATTTGACCTGAACCCATTGTCGTATGTCCAACTTCTGAATTCCCCATCTGATCTGGCGTTAAACCAACCGCTTCACCAGAAGCATTAAGAGCCACGTGTAAATATTCTCTAGCTGCACTACCAAGAAAAGAAGTTCTCGCCCTGCTCACTGCATTACCAGGTCCATCAGGAGCAAGTCCTACACCATCTAATATTGCGAGCACTACAGGCCCATCATACCGTAGCTTATCCATACATTTATTATATCACAATTATAAAGCGCCAATAAAAAAAGAACGAAACAACGTCCGTTCTTTTTTTAGAAACCCTACGCTTTTGGCACTTGTTGTGTAATGCAATGAATATTGCCACCACCAAGCAAAATCTCGCGCGCATAAATCGGCTCAATTTTTCTATCCGGGAACAGTCTTGCTAAAGTTCGTACTGCTTCTTCGTCATGTGGATCACCGAAAATCGGCAAAATAATCGCACCATTGCAGTTATAATAATTAATATACGAAGCCGGAAGCCTATCACCTTCATTTCGTGGAAATGTTCCTTCAACCACGTCCACACCTTCCGATTCTTCCTTAGTAATAGTAATCGGATTTGGAACATGAATTTTTGTGATTTCCAATTTTCTTCCTTTTGCATCGGTCTCAGATTCCAAGTATTCTAGCGCTTTTACACTTCTTTCGTGTTGTGGATCATCTTCATTATCTTCCCAAGCAAGCACGACCTTCCCTGGAGCTACAAATTGACAAATGTTATCCACGTGCCCATTTGTATCCTCATCTTTATAAATACCAAATGGAATCCAGAGTACTTTTTCAGCACCACAATAGTCAAGCAAATACTTTTCAATTTCCTCTTTCGACTTACCAGGATTTCTACCTTCATCAAGCAACGTTTCTTCCGTCACGAGCAAGGTCCCTTCGCCATCAGAATGAATCGAACCACCTTCAAGCACAAAATCATCTGTCCTATATCTATCAACACCTTCAATCGCTGCCATTTTTGCAGCAATCATATCGTCTAAGTCCCATGGGAAGTAAATCCCATTGAACAAGCCACCGTAGCCATTAAAACACCAGTCAACAGCCCGCATTTCACCCTTGCCATTTACAACCATCGTTGCACCTGTATCGCGAATCCAAGAATCATTATTTGAAATTTCAACCACTTGTACATTTTCCATATTCATCCCCAGAACATGTGAATATTGTGATTGATTTACGCCAAGAATCACCGGTTCGTATTTTGCGATAGTTTCTACTACCTGACGAAAAGCTTTTTGTGCAGGTTTAGCACCGCCTCTCCAGTTATCTGGTCTTTCTGGCCACAACAGATATGTACATTTATGCGGAGCAAGTTCGCTCGGCATGTAAAATCCATCCGTCTTTGGAGTTGTATTCAATCTCATAAAATATTCCTTTTATCTTTTATTTTTTCTAGCCAACTGCTTTTTATGGTCTTTTCTTGCCATATTGAGAATCATTATTTCACCAATTACAATACAAGCACCGGTAGAAATCAGAAGCGTAGCATTATCTTGAATTGCTTCCCATGAAAACTCAGGTACTAGAGTAAATAGAAGCGAAATAAACAAAAGGATTAATGGCACCACGCCCATTACCCAACGCATTACTGGACCAACTTTTACCCAGTAACCGTTTTTAACCTGTGGTCCTTTCTTATGCAATTTGATAAATGCTGCAAACATTGGAATGTACGAGAATAGTAGACATACAAGCGACAAGTCGAAGAATGCCCAGAACATATTCTGTCCATCTTCCCATTCTGGGAAACAATAAGCTAGAATAATACCAGCTACCGACAAAACTGCCGCTACGATTCCAGACCAAATGCTAACCACATACGGAGCACCGTCTTTGTTTCTTTTTGCCCATGATTTCGGGAACATACCATCTGCTGCTGCATAAGCAGTTACAGAATATACACCGAAAGTCCAAGAAGAAATATTTGAAATAAGTGTGAGGATGAATAGACCACCAACTACAACCGTGATAGCCTGAATTGCGGCTTCGCCGATTCCCGCATTTGCCATAAGCACGTTATAAGAATCGAGAAAACCAGTATTAGTTTGAATCTCTTCAAATGGTGTACCTACACCCATACCAAACGATGGCAAAATGTAGAAAATTGCAATTAAAATACCACCAAAGATAATTGCCTGTGGTATTTGCTTCTTTGGTTTGTCCATATCATCATAAAATGTACCGACAACTTCAAACCCAAGCATATTAAAGATAATTAGCGATACAAATGACAACCCCGCCCAGTCAATTCCGCCATCCGCAGATGCTAGCGGCACGAAATCATGCCAAGATTCAATTGGATTGGCTGTACCTTTTGTAAATAGTACATAAAAACCAAGCACACCAATTGCACCAAGAAGCACAATCTTGATAATAGCACCGATATTAGACACCCAGTCAGACTGAGAGATTCTAAGCATACCAAGAATAGTTACAAGTGCAATGTAAGCAACTTGGATTACTAGCACCATCCACATTTCCATCTCGATGCCGAGCATTTGCATAATCATCGTAGTAATGAGATCAGCTAAGCTGGCAATCCATAGCGGAAAGTTCACCCAGTAGAACCAAGCAACCCTAGAAGCCCATTTTTTGCCAAAAGCCTTCTTGATCCAGGTATACATACCACCCTCGGACGGATATTGCGTACCAAGCTCTGCCGAGATAAGAGCATATGGTACAAAGAAACCGATAAGCATAATTGCCCACCAAATATACATGGAGTTACCGATTGCTGCTGTTGGTGCAACCGCATCTCCAACCAAAATTATACAGACCGTCGCGAGCACTGCCGAGAACAGCCTGAACTTATATTTCTTTTTTGGCATTATTTGCCCTCCTTTTGTTGTTTTATATAATCCAAAGTAGCTTGTGCTACGCCGCCAAAATGCAATACCAATCCCCTCTGCGCTGTCAAACGATTTTCTGCTTCATCCCATGCTACAGAATTTGGACCATCAAGTACCGAGTCAGTCACTTCTTCATTTCTGTTTGCAGGAAGACAATGCATAAATTTACAATTCGGATTTCCTGTAGATTTCATCAAATCATCATTTACCTGATATTTTGGATAGAAATCTTTCATATATACTTCTTTTGGCGTTTCTTTATCATATAAACCATACCAAACATCTGTATAAATAAAATCCGCACCTTCAAGCGACTTTGGATCATCACTCCAAATACACGAACCACCATACTTTTCTACATTTTTATTACTAATTTCTAACCATTCATCAGTAATCTTGTGGTTTTCCGGACCAAAATGTACAAAATTCATTCCCATTTTTGTCGTCATTTCGCACAAAGTATTACAAACTTGTGTCGCATCACCCACAAATACAACTTTTATTTGATTCGCTTGCTTTCCCGCTGGCCAATGATCAAAGATTGTAATCATATCACCAACACCCTGCGTAGGGTGCACCCTATCACTCATACCATTAAGTACTGGAACTTTTGCATATTTTGCAAGGGCTTCAATCGATTCATGTTTATCTACTCTAGACATAATCATGTCACACATTCTACCAAGTACTTGAGCAGTATCTTCAATTGTTTCATGTGCACCAAGTTGAATCGCACCAGGAGCAAGATTTAGAGCATGCCCACCAAGTTGTTCCATCGCCACTTCAAAAGAAACTCTAGTTCTTGTAGATTTTTGTTCAAAAATCATTGCTAAATTTTTATGAAAAAGCGAGTTAAGATACCCACCGCCTTTTATAAATTCTCGTACGATTCTAGCAGTATTAATAATATCAAGTATTTCTGCTTGATCAAAATCCGCCGTATCTACAAAATCTTTCCGCGACGGTTGTTTATATGTTAGTGTATACCCATCCATAAATCTATTATAGCATAAGCGAGAAAGTTTTGAAAGAATTTTTAAGTTAGTAAGACTTGGCCTAGCGGCCCGGAGCGCTAACTTAAAAATTCCTTTTAAAACTTTTAGTGTTATTTTGTTACTATGGTTCCAGCCTTGCCTTTTAATGCGTCTTTAAGATGGTCGATATCTGTAATGATACCCGTCCCGCCTTTTTTCGCAAAATTTATCGCCGCTTCTACTTTTGGCAACATCGAACCAGCTTTAAATTCTGGCAAATATTGCCTGATTTCATCAACAGCTACTTCACCTAGAGCTTGTTGTTCAGGAGTTCCAAATTTCACACATGCATTCGGTACCGCCGTCACACTCACAAACACATCAGCTTTCACTAGCTCTGCCAATTTCTCCGCGGCATAATCTTTATCAATTACCGCATCAACACCTTTAAGTCTTCCTAGAATCTTTGTTTTATAAACTGGAATCCCCCCACCTCCAGCCGCGATCACAATCACTCCGTCTTGTATAAGCTCCATGATAGTCTTCTTTTCTACAATATCAATTGGCTTTGGTGAAGGTACCACTCTGCGCCAACCCCGCCCAGAATCTTCCTTCACAGTCCAACCTTTTTCGCGCATCAAAGCCTTTGCTTCTTTTTCTGTATAAAACTGCCCAATTGGCTTAGTCGGATTTTTAAACGCCGGGTCAGATTTTGACACCACGACCTGTGACACCACAGTAGCAACTTTCGCTTGTCTGCCATGCGCTAGAAACGCATTATTAATCGCTTGAGTCAACCAATATCCAATTTGTCCTTGGCTCATTGCTACTGCCGTTTCGAGCGGCATCGCTGGAGCTTTCTCGGACGAACCAGTTTCTTCATGAATCAAAATATTCCCTACTTGCGGACCATTTCCATGCGCAATCACAATTTCGTATTTCGAAGATAGCTCGTAAATTATTTCGCCCACTTCGTTTGCAATTTTCTTTTGTGCTTCTGCAGTTACTTCGCCATTTTTTTGCAAAGCATTTCCACCAAAAGCTAATACTATTCTTTTCTTCATATATATATTATATATCAAATTTAACTTACTTCTGAAGTAAATTCTTAAGCTCTTCTTTATAAGCTTCCACGCCAGGCTGGTCAAATGGATTTACTCCAGCCAACTTCGCACTAATTGCACAGGCCATTTCAAAGAAATAAATCAGCTCGCCAAATCCCCGCTCATCGTATGTCGAAACATCAATTTTAAGAACTGGAATCCGCCCTTTTATATGGGCTTTTTGCACCGCTTCTACTACTTTTGCATTCGTCTCGTCCGTTGGATAATTAATTATCGTTTCCCACAAATTTCTCCGACCATCCTGCATAAACTGTCCAAGCGAATGAAGGTCTGTAGAGTACACCGCCGAAGCCGGGAATACACCCTGCAAGTTTTTTCCTTCACTCTCTCCAAAGAGCTGTTTTATCCATTCATTAAAATACGCCGTTGCCGGTTCAAACGTCGCAAAGACTTCTGTATCATAACCTTTATTTTGGAGTAAATTACGCATCACCGCATACTTAATTGCCGAACTCACTTCGTGTTTCCTTTCTGCGTTTTCACTGCCAAGGAACGTTTCATCTACATTTTCGGCCATTTCTGCCGCCCCGCGTAAAAGTTCTTCAACTTTTATTCCAGCCACCGCCATAGGTAGCAAACCAACTGGCGACAAAACCGAATACCTACCGCCTACATTATCTGGCACCACAAACCTAGTGTAATTATCTCTCACCGCCTCGTCGTGCAGAACTCCTTTGCGTGCATCTGTAATCGCATAAATCCGCTTAATCGCACCGACTACGCCATAGCGCTCAGCTAATTTCTGTTTCACAGTTTCAAAAGCTCTAGCTGGTTCCAAAGTTGTACCAGATTTCGAAATCACAATCACCGAAAAATCCCGATTCTGAATTTTTCTTAAATTAAATTCCAAATCTCTACGAGAAAGAGAGTTACCAATATAAACCATTTCTATCCCCGCATGTGGCTTCAAAGCCTCAATCACCGCCCGGTGTCCTAGGTAAGACCCACCGATTCCCACCATCACGACCACGTCAGACTCTTTGCGAATTTTCTCCGCCACTTCCTGGATTTTTTGGAGTTTAAGCGTACTAAGTTTCAAAGGCAAATCTGCCCAACCGCCCATCGAATCACTTTTAATCTCCTCCACGATTTTCTCGATTTTGTCTAGCTCCACCCTAGGGGTAAAATTCACCTGTATCATATCTAAATTATACCATATTATGATATAATATATACTATATGCTCGCTTGGCGGAATTGGTAGACGCGCTAGCTTCAGGTGCTAGTGGTAGCAATACTGTGAGAGTTCAAATCTCTCAGCGAGCACCATTTTTTACTGAAAGGCGGGGCAAAATACCATCGCATGTACACTACACGCAGAAAATCCGCAAAGTAATTTTGCTAATATAGTGTTGTAAAATTTACAACAAATCCTTAAGCTCTTGAATAACAGCAGCCTTGTCCTTCTCAATCAGCTCTAATCTAGCACTGATTTCATTCTTCCCCATTTCAATCGCACGGGCTAGTGCTGGTTCTCTAGCTAAAGGTTCAAAGAATTCACAGTATTTTTTGAATTCTTCTTTCGTCTTTATACTGTTTGCCATATATCTCGGATAGTTATCAAGCGACTTATCGCCAGAAATTTTCTTCACATATTCCCAGTTATTAGTCAGCCACTCAAAAACCTTCGCACTTACTTTCGGATTCCGATATAAATAAAGATACAAGTAAAATTGATCCTGCGGCTTTACAATTTCTGGCTCGTTTAAAAGTTTCATTACTTTTTTAAGCCCATCTTCATCCTTCATCAAAGTCATTGCCACCAAAATATCAAACTTAATTTCCGGCTCTGCTATCTTTTCGTATGAAGACAAATATTTATCTATGTTTTCTGGCTCCAAGTATAACTTCGCATCAAGCACATCCGCCCGACTTTCCGCGTCAATTTTTTCAAAATCGTCCTGGTAATAGCTTGCTAACTTCCGCAAATTTTCTTTATCTTCTGCATAAAAATCCAGCGCCAAAAGAATCGATCTAAGTCTCAAAGTATTTTCGTCATCATCCGCACCAGCAACCACGCCGACTTTTGAAATACCCGGTCTAACTAATCTCATCACGAATTTCTTATACTTTTTTTCTTCATCAGAATCATGCAAAAAGAACACTTTGAGCCCAGATACAATGGTAAGAATTATACTCCAAACCGCCGCCGATTCTTCATTTTTAAACCTATCCACTAGTTTAAGAAGTGACGCCGAAGAAGCCAAATCCGTCTTCGAAAGCAAATCCCTATCAATGAGAAGCCTAAGCTTTTCTTCTAAGCCAAGCGAGTCAAAATTCTCTAATCTTTCATTAAACTCGTTCTTGGTCAAATTCAAAATATAATGCCCGCTCATATCTTCCGAAATCTTAGGCAAAAGCCAGTCCGACTTTTGCATTTTAGAATCAAGCGAAAATCTTTTCTGTGTTATTTCTTCAAAATCACCCGCTCCATTATCAGACACAACCGGATACCCAGGCTTATCAATAAAACCATGCATCAATTTCTTTACATCAAAATCTGCTTCATCTAAAAGCGCATCCCAAAGGTCATCGCCCACAGTATTGCCATATTTATGTTTTTCGAAATACTGATTCACGCCCTTACAAAACTTCTCCCAACCCATCGCTCGAATCACCATCAGCATCAATCTAGCACCCTTCGCATAAACAATTGCCGGGTCAAACAGCGTCGCTATTTCTTCTGGATTCGAAACGTCTTGATGTACCGACTGAACTCCATTTAGGGCATCCCGTTTCAAAGCCGCCAGTGCATCACCAGTAAAAAATCCTTCCCAAATTTTAAATTCCGGATAAATATAATCTACCGCATAGTATTCCATTACACTTGCAAATGATTCATTTAGCCACAAATCATCCCACCATTCCATTGTCACTAAATCACCAAACCACTGATGTGAAAGTTCATGAGCCACCGTTAGAGCCACAGATTTTTTCGTAGAAAGCGTAGCGGACTTAGGTACTAGCAGCATTGACTCGCGATAAGTCACTAGCCCCCAGTTCTCCATTGCACCAGCTTCAAAATCTGGCAAAGCCACCTGGTCCAATTTCTTCAAAGGATACGGCACGCCAAAGTTATCATCATAAAATTCGAGCGACTTCGCTGCCACTTCGTTAGCAAAATCTACCGACTCCGGCTCTTGATTTAAAGCCGCATAAGTCGTAATCGTCACACCATGTTCATTTACAACACTTTTAGAATTAAACTTGCCAATCACAAAAGCAAGTAGATACGTACTCATCCTAGGAGATGGCGTATTAACCAAAACCGTGTCTTTAGAACCTTCCGGCAAATTTATCTTCACATCAAACACCGCCTTCGCCGCCGGCTCATCAATACAAGGAAATGCTTCTCTAGCATAATGACTTTCAAATTGCGTCGCAACAATTATTTCTTTCTTGCCATCGTATTCGTAAGTAGAAAGATACGCCCCCTGCATATTTTCATTCAACTTCCCTGCATATTTTATTTCAATTTCGCTATCACCTAGCTCCACATCAAAAATTGTCAGCATTTCACCATCGGACTTATATTTCTTTTCTGTCCCATTCACCAGAACCTGCAAAATCTCAAGCCTAACCGCATGAAATTTAACAGTTTCATTAAGAACTTCCCCAGTGACCTTTACTACGCCACCAATAGTCTTTTTATATTTATCAATATCAAGTTCAAGCTGATATTTTTCTGGTCTAAAATATTTAAGTAAACGCTCCATCTTCCTCCTTTTTATATTTATTTCAAAAACTAATACAATTTTGCCGTAGTTGGCATTTTTGCGCTCTTCAAAATCGGCTCAAGTTCCGTTTCTTCCAAAGTTTCATGCTTCAAAAGTTCGTTAGCAAGTTCATCTAGAACCTTTTTGTTTGCCTTTAGCACAAGCTCGGCTCTTTTGCTGCTTCATCAGACAAATTCTTTACTTCTACGTCAATCAGTTCTGCAGTTTTTTCGGAATATGGTTTGCCAGTAGTAATAGTGTAATACCCAGTTTCTTCACCAGGATAAACCAAATTGCGTGTATTAGTGCCCATACCCTCTTCTACAATCATCGACTTGGCCAGCTCTGCCACGTTCCTTAAGTCCGAAGAAGCACCAGTTGTAATTGCATCAGTCCCAAAAATCAACTTTTCCGCAATTCTACCACCCATCGCACGTGCCAAAGTATCCTTTAGCTCGTAAATATTTTTATAGCTTCTGTCTTCCGGTGGTAAGAACCAAGTTACACCGCCAGTCTGACCACGTGGAATAATCGTCACCTTGTGTACTGGATCAGAATCCGGCAAAACATGCCCAACAATAGCATGCCCCGCTTCATGATACGCAGTGATTTTGCGCTCCTTTTCTGTCATCACCTTGCTTTTGCGCTCAGGACCAATTGCCACTCTTTCAAACGCTTCAGTTACATCCGCATTAGCGATTGCCTTATGTCCTTCCCGAGCCGCCGTAATTGCCGCTTCGTTTGCGATATTTGCAAGGTCTGCGCCAGAAGAACCAACTGTTTTCTTTGCCAAAGATTCCAAATCTACATCCGCTTCAACTGGTTTACCTTTAAAATGTACTTTTAGAATTTCCAAACGATCTTTTCTTTCTGGCAATGTAACATTCACATGCCTATCAAATCGTCCTGGACGAAGAAGAGCCTTATCAAGCATATCAACCCGGTTTGTTGCTGCCATCACAATAACACCAGAATCATTATCAAAGCCATCCATCTCGACCAAAATCTGGTTTAAAGTCTGTTCATCTTCTCGACCAGCACCACCACGTGCATCGCGTTTGTGTGCAACCGCATCAATTTCATCAATAAAGATAATCGAAGGAGCATTTTTCTTTGCCTTTGAGAAAAGGTCGCGTACCCTCGATGCGCCAACACCCACAAACATCTCTGCAAATTCAGAACCAGAAATCGAGAAAAACGGCACATCAGCTTCACCTGCCACTGCTCTCGCCATCAAAGTCTTACCAGTCCCCGGAGCACCAGCTAGAAGCACACCGCGTGGAATCTTTGCACCAAGCTTTTCGTATTTCTTTGGATTTTTCAAAAAATCAACAATTTCAACTAAATCCTGTTTTGCAGCTTCATTTCCAGCTACATCTTTAAACATCACACGCTTTTTATCAGGACCATACATTCGAGCTCTTGCCTTACCAAAACTCATTGACTGATTGTTTGCCGCTGTTGCTTGACGCATCATCCAAGTAAAGAAAATTACAATCGCCACAATCGGCAAAACTGTCAGAGCCACATCAAGCACAATTCCCCAAGTATTGACATTTTCTTTGTATTCTATAGTCGGATAGGTTTCGTTACATTTTTTCAACTCATCACCAGTTAATTTCTCACAGTAATTCACTAGCCCTTGATCGTACAAAGTACCAGAAGCATCCTTTCTAGAAGTTTCTGTAGGTTGGTCTTTCCCCTTCAAAGTAATATCGAGTGTATCACCAGTTACAGTAATCTTTGAAATATCACCATCCGGATTATTCGCTCTAGTAATAACTTCCGAAATTGGCACTTCAACCTTTGTTGGCCCTTTATTAGTCCAATTCACTATTAGCATAGCCGCTAAACATATCATTAAAACCGTAAAAAGCGCACTCCTCATCATATTAGAACGATTTGCTGCTCCATTATTCACGCCATTTACAGAATTTTTAGGATTTTCTCCTGCCACTATTGCACTCCTTTCATATATCTATTCTATCATAATTATCACCACTTTTTTCAAAAAATATGATATAATGATAATAGATCTGGGTGTAGCACAGTTGGTAGCGCGCGACTTTTGGGAAGTCGAGGTCGCAGGTTCAAGTCCTGTCACCCAGACCATTTTTATATCCGACATTGCCACAGGGTGTAGCGCAGTTGGTAGCGCGCAGCGTTCGGGACGCTGAGGTCGTCGGTTCAAGTCCGATCACCCTGACCATTTTTTTATTTAGCTTTTGCTCGAAGTGTTTGATTTTCCAAATTTTCGTATTCAAATTCTAATCCCACTGTATCCATACCAAGTTCATTTAACTTTTTAATTGCAGCCCCCACTCCTTCGCCAGTATAATCCTTCATGATTAAATGAAAACCTGCCTTCGAATCATCCAAAGTATAACTAATAATATATTTAATATAATTAGCATAATTATCCGAAAAATATTCCACCGTCAAGGGCAATTTAGAAAGCACCGGCTGTTTCTTAAGTAGCTCAGCCGTTTTTTTCATCATTTCAGCATTCTGAATTTCACCAACCACAAGTGCATCTTCAGCATGTTCATCATACCAATTCAAAGTAGCATCAGTATTTGGCTCCAAATACAAATTTAGCTCCACTGTTTCGTCTGCTTTAGCCACGAGCCTTCCAGTTTTTGTTTCAAAACCATCCGCTGATACTTCCACAGCATATTCTCCAGGTTGAATCATCTTATCTCCATGAGAATTAAACACCATGTCGCCGATTTTAACTTCAGCAATAGATGGAGCGATCAGCATACTTATTTTCGCCGAATAAATTTTACCATGAATCAGGAAAATCAGTGATATCACTAAAATTAAAATCACAGCCGCAATCGGTCCGTATACAAACCATTTCCATCTTTTGTCATAATTTTTCATACTAAAAACCCTTAATCTTCATCAGGAATGATTGCAAGATGCGCCTCGTCTAGCTGTTCTACGTCAACTACAGATGGCGAATCCATCATCAAATCTACGCCATTACCATTCTTCGGAAATGCTACTACATCCCTAATATTATCTTCATCTTCTAGAATCATAAAAATCCTATCAAGCCCCGGCGCACAACCAGCATGAGGTGGAGCACCAAATTTAAACGCCGAAAGCATCCCGCCAAATCTAGATTCCACATATTCTTTATTATAGCCAAGTATATTAAATACTTTATACATGATTTCAGGATTATAATTTCTAACTGCTCCAGATGCACATTCATACCCATTCATCACCATATCGTATTGATCGGCTTTAATAGCTAATTTCTCGGCATCTGTTTTTGCCGATTCTAGAGCATCAAGCCCGCCTTTTGGCATTGAAAACGGATTGTGCCCAAAATCCAGTTTTTTATTCTTTTCATCCCATTCATAAAATGGAAAATCAACCACCCAAGTGAGCGCGACTTCCTTATTATCTTTAAGTCCAAATCTATCTGCAAACGAAATTCTAAGTTGTCCTAGAACTTTATTTACTAAATCACGACTGTCAGCCCCAAAGAACACAGCATCACCGTCTTCAGCCCCCATCTTTTCCTTTACGCCAGCAATTTCTTCTTCTGACATAAACTTAAGAATTGGAGATTTTGCTTGTCCTTCACTATATAATATATATGCGAGCCCACCAGCTCCGAGTTTACGAGCTTGCTCAGTAAATTCGTCGATTTCACGACGCGTAAGCTCGGCACCGCCCTTTACACATAAAGCTTTCACGCACGGTTGTTTGAATACTTTAAAATCTGTTTTTGAAAATACATCAGTAAGGTCAATCAGCTCCATTCCATAACGAAGGTCCGGCTTGTCCACACCATAAGTATCCATCGCCACTTCATATGGCAATCTTGGTACAACATCGTCTTCCGGAATATAAGCTTTCGCAACTTCACTATTGCAAACGATTTTCTTTTTTGCAAATTCAGTCACAAGCTTTAAATACAAAGGTTCAATTTCTCGGCGTACTACTTCCCCGTCTTCTACAAATGACATTTCAAAATCAAGCTGATAAAAATCACCGTATAATCTATCTGCCCTTGGGTCTTCGTCTCTAAAACACGGCGCAATCTGAAAATATTTTTCTACGCCACCAACCATAAGAAGTTGTTTAAACTGCTGTGGCGCCTGTGGCAAAGCGTAAAATTTGCCTGGGTGAAGCCTAGATGGTACCAAAAAATCACGTGCGCCTTCTGGTGAAGAATTCGCCAAAATCGGCGTTGTAATTTCCGTAAAACCATTATTGTACATGTATTCACGTACAAATCTATAGTACTCGCTACGCCTTTTCAGACGTTTTTGCATTGAAGGGCGTCTCAAATCTAGATACCGGTATTTAAGTCTCATTTCTTCAGAAGACATATCACCATCATCATGAGTATTTACAGGAAGCGGCGCACTCTTATTCAAAAGTTTTAGTTCAGAAACTACTAATTCTATTTCGCCAGTTGGAATATTTGGATTAACTAGCTCCGGCTCACGCTTTCGCATCTTGCCTCGTGCGAACAAGACAAACTCATCTCGAACAGTTTCAGCCAGTTCAAAAGATTCTTTAGTGTCTGGAGTAACCACCAGCTGAATTATTCCATCAAAATCTCTTAAATCAATAAAAATTAATCCACCATGGTCACGCCGGCTATTCACCCATCCAGCAACTTCCACTTCTTCACCCAAAAAATCATTTAATTTAGTAGTTCTAACTCTCATAGGCTAAATTATACCACAAAAGTGCTTGCAAAGCCATCTAGAATTTGTTAGAATAGATACCATGCGTATCAAAAAAACCAAACGTTCTTCAGAACCGAACGCAAAAATACCGCCAGCAGAATGGCAAGAGTTTATCGAAATCTAACGAGTCTAGACTCATAAAAATACCCCGAATAGGGGTATTTTTATACTATATATTATATATACTTATTCACCGAGTTTCGCAGATACGATCTGTTTTACAATATCGACAAATTCTGTACCAGATAGCTGCTTATCCCAAGAGATAGTTTTACCATTTACCGTTACAGAACCGCCCTCGCTTTTAGACCAAGGGATAAATTGTCCTTCCACGAAGAATGCCGGAGTTCCTTCGATCGTAATTCTTTTACCAATTCCCATATCAAAACTAATCTTCTTTGAAACATTTTCCGATGCCATATCAGCTTTGAACTTTTCTATGTCGCCCTGGCCCTTGCTCACCTCTGTAAAATATTTTTCAAATAGCGCGGTTCTCTCCGACCCACTCTTGTATTCCCAATCACTTTGTTCTGCAAAGAGTTTATCACCATATTCTTTCCAGTACCCCTGAAGCCCAGCTGCCTCTGCCGCTGAAGCCGCTGCGGTAGCGTTTTGATGATAACTTAGGAGATAATTTCTATAAACGACAGCTAGTTTGCCATCTAACTCATCAACAACCTGATTTACTCGCGAATTAATCGACGCACATCCAGGACACTGAAAGTCTGCATATTCAAATATGTAAACTGGCTCACCAGTGTAAGTTCCGTCCTTATCTTTCTTCACATGGTCAGAAATGTTTCCATTATGTTCATCCCCCTGAATCACCGAATAAAAATCATAATCATCAAAATTCGTAGCCTTATTATTAGCATTTATAACTAAAACGGTCGCAGTAATTACAAATACTACCACTGCAAGCACCGCAATTGCAGCCCCAATATTAGAAAAACCCTTATATTTTTTCATAAAACTCCTTTGTGTTATAATGATTATAACATGTTTGACCGTTTTTTATCCAAAATCTCCAGTCTAAAAGAAGAGCAATCAAACTCTAGCAGTAGCCAAGACAATTTCAACCAAAAACCAAAAGTTGTAGAGCCATACGCGCCCAAAAACATCACAGATTTCATCGGTGTAATTAAACGTACGCCACTGTCTGTCATAGATAAAAAAGGTCGCGCCCGCATCGCCGCTGTTATGAGTTTTGACGACCGCATTGTCGCAGATTTAATGATACCTAAATCAGAAATGGTTTTTGTAAATGCCAAGGATTTTCTTGGCCCATTAATGCTAGACCGTCTGTATAAATCCGGTTTTACAAATTTTCCCGTCGTTGATAATAAAGATCATGTCAAAGGAGTCATTCATACAGAAGCTTTAAACGCCCTAGAAATCAAAAAAACCGACCGTGCCGAAAAATACATGGATAAAACCGTATCCTATCTTCATACTACCGACTCCCTAGAACACGCTGTCGAAGAAATCGAACGCACAAATTCTTACTATTTTCTCGTATTAGACTCATCGGATGCTCTCGCCGGCTTCTTCACCGCTAAATTTCTATTAGACTATCTACTTAATTAATTATTCCAAAATATTCTCAACAGTATTCACCGAAGTTTTGTTAAACTGTGTTCTTACAAATTCAATAAAACTATTCTTTTCTTTTTTATCGCCATTAATAAATACAAATATTGTATCACCGCCATCTCTAATAATTGACGAGTATAAATAGTTGAAATCTTCATTAAGAGAATCGGTCTTTGTAATCACACTATATGCACGCCCATCAGATATGTTAACATTAAATTTAGTAGTATATGCGTCAAAAGATGATACGCTAGTCGCATCGATAATCGCATCGTAATAAACATTTGCATCGCTTTCTACGGGACGATTGTCTTGAGAATAACGCATTTCATCGGCAGAAAATACAACATTCTCGATGCCTGACGAAACTAGATCTAAATATTTACCATTATAAGCCGCCGTCAAAATCTCATCTCCATAGAACATTAAAGTTTTATCGCTTACATTTGCACGAGAAACTGTAAAAGTATATTCATTCGCATCAAAACCAATCTCCTCAATCCATTCCTTCGCAGCAACAAGTGCCTGATTCATTTCTTCATCACTACCGTTTAGCCCCACCTGAATATCTAAATACAGTTTACCATCATCAAAATATCTGCCAACAATTTTATACTTCTTCCCTAGCTCCGTAGACCCAATATAAGGCAAATAGTTCTCTATTTCAGAAGATGAATTCATTTCAGTCTTACACGGAGTAGTGGGATATTTACTAGCAAGAAGCGGGCAAGATATTAGAATATTCGGCGAACCATCATCGGGATTCGGCCAGGTTACCGACACATTATACGATTCTCTAATAGAATTAAAATCAACAATAAATGAAGCATTATTGAGTGAACCGTCTGATATTTCTTTATAATCTCGAGCATTCCCAACATAGGTTATCTCTTTATTATAACCCTCAGTATTTTCACGAATGGCATCAACCAATTTCATCCGAACCCTTTTTAGTTCTTCTGGAGGAATATTGATACGTTCATCAAATTTAATTGTAACTTTTGGTTCAGATAACAAGGTATTAATAATAATTGCAGCCACAAAAACAACCACCGCGATAATACCAACTACAATTGTTACTTTTTGCCAACTCTTCATCTTTTTCCAAGCTTCCATTTTCATTTCTTCCTATACCAAGTATAATTATTTAAGTTTTCACCAGAAGACCCTGCCATCGGCGCGCGATCACATTGCGACGCTGAAGCAGTCTTAGAATTAAACCCAGGTATATTACCAACGTACAAAATTACGTGCCCTGGCTTGATGCCCACATCGCCTAATTTCAGTGAAGACGAAGAAACCTTCTGCCAATTCTTAGCTAGCCATGAGCTCTGCGTGCTAGTCGGACCTTGCGGATATCTCGTATCCCAACCACTTGCTTTGATAATATTTGCTACAAACGCTCCACAATCTACGCCATTACAACTGCCCTTATATGACGCAACCTGATCGATATATTTTGCATATTCAGGCATTCTTGTTGTGTAGTTGCCTTTATAGTCTGGCCACGCCCATAATTTAACTAATTCCGATAAACTTCCTAATCTTATCTTGTCGTCTTCAGTATATTCTTTGTCGTCATTATCATCGTCATTATAGGTACTACAATACGGTGTACCACTGGCTGTACTGCCAGAGCCACCACTGCCACTACCACCGCTGCCACTTCCGCCCTCACTTCCGGAAATCGGCTTGCCGTTAGTAAATGCCCACTTCTGCACACCGCAAGCAAAACCAGAAATCTTATTCACATACTCCGGATCAGTTGCATATTTATATCCAGGCACACCGTTTATTAAGAAATTAATATACCCGTACGGATCATTTCTAAACTTTCCCATTGCTTCACGAACTGGTTTTATGCTATTAACATAATAAGAAAAAGCTTCATCGTAACTAGAAAAAGTACGATGTTTGCCATCGCAAGAAGGAGACCCTTTCAAACCCAAGGGGTTAAAAGGACAAACCTCGCGCGACATAAAACTACTTTCACCAATAAGCTGAGCGACAATTCCCTCCCAAGGCAACCCATTTTGATCAGCAATCTTCTTAATTGAATCATAGTATTTGCTAATTTGCGAATCATACGCGTTAACGTTCGAGCAATGTCCGTCCCATCCAATACTTTCACCGGTATCAGTATCACCATCGTCATCTTTTGTCAAATCTTCACAAAAAAGTGGGTTGTCGTAAGGATCATAAAACAAAATCTTATTTTGCGAATATAAATTCTCTTCCCTTTCAGTTAAAGCCATCACAGAGCAAGGTTGAGCAAACCCTATAAAAAGACAAAATAAAACAAGAAAAAGTTTTTTTATAAATGTTGTATTTTTCAACATTCCCATGACTACATTTTATCATAAGTGGAATCATAAGTGGAGCAATTTATGTGCTTATGTCTATAGATAGCCCAACCCAAATCATTTACATAAATAACCATAAGCTTGTACACCAATTGATTTCTAAATAAAAAAGTGCTATAATAAACACACTGAGGTTTAATATGGAAAAATTTATTGTAAAGTATCGTAAGATTATTTTGGCACTTGCCGTTGTTTTACTTATACCATCTATCATCGGATATTTTAACACTCGTGTAAATTACGACATGCTAACTTATCTCCCAGATAGCATGGAAACCGTTCAAGGCCAAAATGAATTACTAGAAAGTTTTGGCAAAGGTGCTTTTTCTATGCTCATTGTAGAAGATTTACCTACTAGCGAACAAACAAAACTAGAAGAAAAAATCCGGACCATACCCCATGTAGATACTGTACTTGGTTTTGGCGATCTAGAAAACATGAACATCCCCGCCCAAATTCTACCAGATGAACTCTACACCAAATTCCAAAAAGGCAATGAATCTTTAATTGCCGTGTTCTTCGATACTTCAACTTCCGCCGACGAAACCATGGATGCCGTCAAAGAGCTCCGCAAAATCGCAGATAACCACGTTTATGTCTCTGGCATGTCAGCTTTTTCAACAGACTTAAAAGAACTCAGCGAATCAGAAAGTTACTTGTACGTTGTAATTGCAGTCTGTCTAGCACTCGCAGTTATGCTCGCCCTCCTAGACAACTGGTTAGCGCCAGTCCTCTTTCTCGTAAGCATCGGTGTTATGATTGTAATTAATCTAGGCACTAATATTATATTTGGAGAAATATCTTACATCACAAAAGCTCTTTCTGCCATCTTGCAGCTAGCAGTTACTATGGACTATTCGATCTTCCTTTGGCATAGCTACCGTGAATACTTATCTCAAGACAAAGAACACAATTATAATAGAGCAATGGAAAAAGCCATCAAGGCGGCCATGAGCTCAGTCTTTGGCGGTTCAGCTACCACCGTTGCAGGTTTTCTAGCACTTTGCTTCATGACGTTCGGACTTGGATTAGATTTAGGTCTCGTCATGGCTAAAGGTGTTATCCTGGGCGTAATTGGCTCTGTTACAGTTTTGCCAGCACTCATTCTCACCTTCGCAAACGTTATTGAAAAATTAGATCATAAAAGCATACTTCCAGATTTTACTCGGCTCAGCCAAAAACTTGTTAAAATTTTCCCGGCATTACTTATTATCTTCATCGCGATTCTACCACCAGCAATCATTGGCTACAACAACACGAACAACAACGTATATTATACTATTGGAGATAGTTTACCTTCCGACATGGAATTCGCCGTAGCCAACAAAAAACTCACCGAAAATTTCGAAATGGCAAATACTCACATGGTTTTAACTAGCAGCAATTTAGACGAAGCTGCCACAAACGATATGACAAACGAACTAAAAAACATCCCTGGCATCAAAACCGTTTTAAATCTAGAATCACTTCTAAATAATGAAGTCCCATTAGAAATGCTTCCAGAATCAATCGTAAATGTTGCAAAAAGCGACAAATGGGAACTCACCATTATGATTTCCGAATACCGCACCGCCACCGACGAAATGGCCGAGCAAATTAATTCTATCAATGATACCATCAAAAAATACGATTCATCCGCACTTCTCGTAAGCGAAGCATCGTCCACCCAAGACATGATTGACCTTACGTCGGTAGATTTTCAAGTGGTAAATACCATTTCAATTATTGCCATCTTTATTATTATCGCAATTGTCACTGGTAGTATTTCATTGCCGTTTATTCTAATTGCAGTTATCGAATCGGCTATCTTTATTAATCTCGGTCTTAGCTATTTCACCGGCCAACAACTCTCATTCATCACTCCAATCTGTATCAGCACCATTCAACTTGGCGCCACTATCGACTACGCCATTTTAATGACTACCCGCTATAAGCGCGAGCGTCTAAACGGTCACGACAAAAAATCCGCCGCAATCATTTCGCTAAAAACTTCCATTCCTTCCATCATTATTTCCGGCGCTGTATTATTTGCCGCCACCATTGGCGTAGCTATCTATTCAAGAGCCGACATGATCAGCTCTATGTGCATGTTAATGGCTCGTGGCGCAGCAATTTCTATCGTTGTAGTTCCCGCTTTTCTAGCACCAATGCTGATTTTCACTGACCCACTTATTATTCGCACCACACTTGGGATGAAAAAGTTAACAAAGGAGAACAAGAAATGAAGAAACAAATTCTAATTTCAACAGCTTTAGTCGCCACAATTTGGGGCGGCACCGCACTAGCTGTTATCAACAATACAAACGCAGAAAGTTCAAAACAACCAGAAAGTAAATTACTTTCCGAAAATTCAACTTTGAACTTAGACAACAACAAAATTCTAACCACGGACAACGAAACTGTTTTTGTTATCGCAGACGAAACCGGAGCAGAAAAGTCTAAATTCATCGGAAATACCCTCTATACTGGTACAGAAGAATTGCCGTTTAATTTTAGAATTTCCTATTTTCTAAATAATGAAGAAGTCTCAGCAAAAGATTTAGCTGGCAAATCTGGCCATGTTAAAATAGTATACTCATATAGTTCTAACAAAAGCTATTTAGGAAATAGTGTTCCCTTTGTTGCACTTACTGGTCTAATTCTAGACCACAATAATTTCACCAACATCAAGCTCACGAATGGCAAAATCATTACCGAAACATCCGATAACTACATTATCACCGGCTATGCAACCACTGGTTTAAATAATAATCTTGGCACCAACTTCTTACCAGAATCATTCACTCTAGAAGCCGACACTACCAACTTCAAACTTGCAAACTCATACACTATCTTTACTAATGATTTAATTGCAGATTTAGATACCTCTAAATTAAATACCATAGATGGTCTTATAAATTCAGTTTATGAGTTAGATGAAGGGCTGAATAAAATCGTCGCAGGCTCCAGTGAATTATCAAATGGCCTTCTAGTCGCCCTTAATGGTACCAAGGCTCTTTATGATGGCTCTACAGCACTTTCAAATGGAGCTTCCGCTGCGGCGAACGGCGCAGCTGCCCTTTCAGATGGCTTAAATACCTTAGCAAGCAATAATGACACGATTCAATATGGCGCAAACACCATCGTAAACACAATTCTAGAAAAAGCCAACGATGCACTAAATCTATTAAAAGAATTCGGTCTTCCAATTGAACTTAACGAAATCACCAAAGAAAACTACAGTTACGTCTACTCTACTTTTATTAGCAACAAAGATTCTATAAAACAATATATCGGAAGCAGTCTGGATAATTTAGGTCTAGAAGACAACCAAAAACTAGCCATTTCAAATCTAATCGAAGATTCATTTACCGCCCTAGCTAGCATCAAAAGCATTGTAGATTTAAATCTGGGCATCGTTGACTATACTAATGGCGTCGAGGCAGCCGCCGCAGGAGCCACAGAATTATCAAACGGTTTATCAGAACTTTCCACCGGTGCAGCCACCTTATCAAACGGTCTTGGCGAATTGGTAGAAGGAACTACTAAACTATATAACGGCTCCGTCACCTTAAAGGATGGTCTAGGTACGTTCAAAACATCCGGCATCGATAAACTCGTCGATTTCGCATCCAAAGATTTAACCCGTTTCACTGCAAATCTAAGAAACTCCGTCTCTGCTGCCGCAAGCTACAAAAACTTTGGCGGTACTAACGCAAAATCTGTCAAATTTATTATTAAAACTCCATCAATCTAATATGATATAATGATAGTATGACAGAAAAAGTTGTCTCAGACTATAACGGCTACGACTACAAAAAAATTTTCTGGGAAGACGCAGACCGCGAATATGAAGACCAAGCCGACCGTATGGCTATTCGTAAGCTTCTACCAAAAAGAATGGAAAAATTTGCTGATATCGGCGGTGGTTACGGTCGTCTCGCCAATGAATATTTAAAGCGAGCACGCAAAGTTTACCTTTTTGACTATTCAAAATCGGAGCTAGAGCAAGCCAAAGAAATCTATGGCGACAAGATCAACACCAAAGCTGGCGATATCTATAAACTCCCATTCAGAGACAACGAATTAGATGGTTTAATGATGGTGCGTGTTACCCATCATCTAGCACACTTAGATGACGCAGTTGAAGAGCTATACCGTGTTTTGAAACCAGGCGGTGTAGCAGTTATTGAAGTAGCAAACAAACGCACTTTACCAAAGATGGCTCGCTTCATCACTCATCGCTCCAAAGAAAATCCATTTTCCAAAAAACCATCAAACTATACCGACATTTGTGAAACAGGTTTTTATAACTATCACCCAAAATACGTAGAAGAAATTTTCCGAAGAACCGGTTTCAAGCAAGAAAAAGTTCTTTCCGTTTCCAACTTCAGAAGTAAAACCCTAAAGAAAGTATTCAAAACTAACAATCTTGTTAAGATGGAAAACACCGCTCAACAAGCCCTTGCACCTATCAGATTCGCTCCTTCAATTTATTACAAGTTGAGAAAACCAGAAAAATAGTGTATAATATATTATATGGGGCCATCGTTCAACGGATAGGACTCATCCCCTCTAAGGATGCAATGTAGGTTCGATTCCTACTGACCCTACCAATTCTATATCACTCTAGATATTTCCGATAGAGTAGTTTCGCCCCTGAGTGCTGCTAGCACTCCTTTTTGTTCCAAAGTAAGCATCCCGTTTTTCTTAGCTTCTTTTTCGATCGCATCCGTATTAATACTTGCTACATCGCCACGTATAAATGCCTGGATATTTTCAGAAACCACCAATTGCTCCATTATTACTGTACGTCCATTATAACCAAATGGATCCTTTGCAGTCGGGACAGGATCATAAAGCATGATATCACCTAAATCAATATCTTCAGGCTCCAATTGCTCTCTTACAGAAAATCCCTGAGCTTCGAGCGCCTTATCAAGCTTCGTTGCCATCATAGTTGTATCAGTATAAACTGGAACATTTCTTTCATCATAATCAGAAACCGTAATTCCTTTTATGCCCTTCAACCATTTTTTATCAACACCAGCCAAAACCTTTTTGATATATTTAGCTTCCGCATCGGTAGCCCTTCGAGCTTTCTTAGAGCTAGATAATTTTCTGACCAATCTCTGTGCCACTACCAAACGAATAGAACTAGAGAAGATTGGATTCACGCCAATAAGATCAATCATCCTAGAAAACGCAGCACTTGTAGAATTAGCATGGAAAGACGAAAGTACCAAATGCCCGGTAATGGACGCCTGAATTGCAGTTTTAGCAGTATCTGCGTCACGAATCTCGCCAACCATTACTACATCTGGGTCTAGACGCAACACCGAACGAAGACCTTCCGCAAAGGAACCCCCTTCATTTGTGTGAATTGGAATCTGCGAAATACCAGTAATTCCATATTCAATTGGGTCTTCCAAAGTAATAATCTTTCTGTCCGTCGTATTAAGTGCATTAAGCATCGAATAAAGCGTAGTAGATTTACCAGAACCAGTAGGACCTACCATAAGTACTAAACCCCTCGGGTGAGAAATCACTTCATTTATCTCCGCAAGCTCATCTGGAGCAAGACCAAGCAGTTTCAAATTGAGTAGCGACTCATCAAAATTGAACAAACGCAGTACTGCATCCTGCCCATACATAGTTGGAATAGTCTCAACACGAATATTTAGAAGATGCGTTGAACCATTAGATGTAATATCCTTCTGCATATGTCCAGACTGTGGTTTATCCGACGCCGTCGAAACATTTGCACGAGAAGAAAGCTCACCCATCAAGATACGATATTTTTCTCTATCAATCACCGCCACAGGGTGCAAAAGTCCATCCACACGCATCCGGATTCTAATTTGATTTCTCAAATTCTCAATATGAATATCGGACGCACCGAGTCTATCCGCTTGATCAATCAAATAATCAAAAACTCTTTCTGTAGAAACACCAGCCAAAGTCTGCGAAACAGAAGAAATCGTTTCTGAATCACCCTCACCGGCGATTTTAATATCATCATAATGCACTTCTTTTGGCGGATCATACCTGAGAATCAACACTTTATAGGCCGAACCAGAAATCAAAAAGAAATCAGCTCTCTCACCCTTATCCAAATATTCTTGACGCATTTTTTCAATTACGGATCTAGGCGTCTGGCTAGTTACCAAAAATTGGAAATGGTCTGAATCACCTCCTTTTGACAAAGGCAAAACAAAATCCTTATGCATCTGCTCAATACTTACTAAATCTTTTATTAGCGGTACAGTTTCTTCAAACTCTCTCGCATCCAAATACGGTAATCCCAGTATCTTTGCACGATCACGAGTCGCTTGTTCCTCGTTCTCGCGTCTTTTTGATTGTATTTCCCTCTCGTCCATAGCTCAATTATATCATATATTCTTAATGCTTTTTATAAATTGATAGAATAGCGGATGCACCGCAAGCGGTCGCGATTTAAATTCAGGATGCGCCTGCGTCGCAACGAAAAACTTTTTACCAGGAGCTTCTACAAATTCTACCAACTTGCCATCTGGCGAAGTTCCAGAAATTTCAAGTCCACCTTTACGAATTTCAGGCAAAAACTTCTGATTCACTTCATAGCGATGCCGATGCCGTTCCACCACATTTACATCGCCATTTTTTAGAACTTTCGTCCCATAGGTATAAATTCCTTTTTCCACGCCTTCACGGTAAATATCCGCCGTCAAAGTACCCCTTTTCAACTTAGCTGGATAATCGCCAAGTCTCATCGTTCCGCCAGTCTGCTCTTTTCCCTTTTGATCATCCATAATGTAAATCACATTATTTTCACTTTTTTCTGTAGCGCCAAACTCTTCTGAATTAGCATCCTTCACCCCACCATTCCTCGCCGCCGCAATACAAGCCACCTGCATGCCAAGACACAGCCCAAGGTACGGCAAATCATTTAAAAGCGCATACTCTGCTGCTTTAATTTTCCCCTCCACGCCGCGTGTTCCAAATCCGCCTGGCACCACGATTCCGTCCAAATCCTTTAGCATCTTCTCTGCAGATTCGTTTTCCAAGTCTTCAGCATTAATCCATTTAAGTTCCAAATTTACATGATTATGCGCCGCCGCCGCTTTTAACGCTTCCGTCACACAAATGTAAGTATCCTCATTCCCCACATATTTTGCCACAAGCCCTATTGTAATCGTCTTGTCAAAATCCGTCGCTCGCCATGCCGAAAAATCCGCCCATTTGCTCATGTCCGGTACTTTTTCATCCCCCACAAAATCATTTAAAATCTGAAGCACGCCAGATTTTAGCACGTTAAACGGTACATCATAAACTGAATTAATATCCGGCAGATTTACTACTGCATCCGAAGAAATCCCAGAAAACGCCGCAATTTTCTCGCAAATCGATCTCGAACATGGCTTTTCTGTTCTTACACAAACAATATCCGGAATAATCCCAAATCCACGCAAATCTTTCAGTGCATTCTGCGCTGGCTTAGTCTTGAGTTCTTTAGAAGTGTTAATCCATGGTACATATACCACAGATAAATATAAACAATTTCTTCGCCCCACCTTATTTGCAAAAAGTCTGATCGCTTCAATAAAAGGCAAACCTTCATAATCACCCACCGTTCCCCCAATTTCCACAATATGTATATCCGAATCCTTAGATGCAAGTGCAATTTTTTCTTGTACCAAATCGGTAAAATGCGGTACGAGTTGCACAGTTTTCCCCTTAAAACCACCTGCGCGCTCTCTTTCAATCAATTCCTTATAAATAGAGCCAGACAAAGTAATCGAATACTTTGACGTTTCAAAATCCAAAAATCGCTCATAGTGACCTAAATCCAAATCCGTTTCCACCCCGTCATGTGTCACAAAACATTCTCCATGTTCCACCGGATTCAAAAGTCCCGCATCCACATTTAGATACGGGTCACACTTTTGCATTGTCACTTTATATCCTTTTGCTTTCAAAATCGCGCCCATACTTGCCGCGGTAATACCTTTACCCACACCAGAAAGAACTCCCCCCGTCACGAATATATACTTACACCTCTTCATATACTATATTATATCAAAGACAAAATAATTAAAAAACAACAAATCTTACCCCTTTCCCCCAGAATAAAGATTGATTATTGTATAAAAAAGTGGTATAATTTGTAAAGTGTGACGAAAATCACATAACGAGCTATCGAGCGAGCTCGCGAACTAATTAGTTGGCGAGTAATACTCGCCGGTAACTCATTAACGGTGGGCAATTAGTTGCTCACTTTTGTTCTTTTACAGAAAGGGGGAGAAAACCTTATGTTATTACAGCATGTATATTATGCAACTTTTGCGGTACTAACAGTAGCGATAGTCTACATGGTACTCCAGTACCGTGGTGTCATTTCTATGAGCGAAGGAACTGAAAGTATGTCGTTCATGGCATCCCGAATCCGCAACGGCGCAAAGGTATTTGAGCTTGAAATATGGCAAAAAATCACCATTGCATCACTCATATTAGCAGGATTTATTGGGCTATTCGTAGACAAGGCAGCTACAATTGCTTTCCTGATAGGAGCAGTACTCACTACCGTAGTTGTTATTGTAGGTATGAGCATAGCGACCTACGCAGGCGTTAGAGCAGCAGCTGTAGCGCTTGAAACAATTGACGAAGACGATGAAACCGCCGGCGGGAAAACCGTTAGTGCTACAGTAAAAGCTAGCCAAATCTGTGGTATCTCAGTAGAAGCAGCCCTGCTTCTTGGTCTAGTTATTATTGGGTTAGCATGGGGATTTGACCCAGTAGCCAAAGCAGAAAGTTTTATCAAAATAGAAGGATTTGAGTTTATCGCATCCGTTGTAAGACTTACTGCATATGGCCTTGGCTGGTCAATCGTGGCAATGTTTTGTCGTGTACCAGGTGGTATTTTCACCAAAGCTGCGGATATAGGTGCAGACCTAATTGGAAAGGTTGAGTTCCATTTCAAGGAAGACGACCACCGCAATCCAGCAGTTTTAGCAGACCAGACAGGCGATAATGTCAATGATGTAGCTGGTAATCAGGCCGATCTTGGCGAAAGCACTACGGCCACTCCAAACACGACCATCATAACGGCAATCACGATGTATGGAACAGGCTCAATAGCCGTCCTTGAAGGGGCTATCGCTTATCCTTATATTGTACTACTGGGAGGGTTGCTCAGCAGCATCATTGGTCTCTACTATGCTTCACACGCTAAAAAGAGCAAAAATCCGGCCCACCAAATCAATATGTCAATGTACATTGCCGCGATAGGAGCACTTATTTCAAGCTTAATAGCTTCATATATCTGTTTCTACGGCAATACTCCGGCAGAATTTAAGGCTGGTTGGATATCTCCGTTCTTAAGCACAGTTTTCGGTATTGTTGCCGGAATCGGTGTTGGATTAATCGCTCAAAGATTTACCGATATGGATAGTTGGTGGGCAAAATACATCGCTGAAAGAGCTGACAAAGGTCCTGCAATAGCAGCTTCCTTAGCTCAGGCAGCCGGATGGATCTCCTGTCTCCCGGAAGTTGCCTTGGTGCTTCTGATGTCATATTTTGCAGAAAAAGTCACCGGCCCTTACGGTACCGCAGTTATGGCCCTTGGTATGCTGTCGTTTGTAGCACAAGCAATCGGCGCAGATGCATTTGGACCAATCTCTGATAACGCTGGCGGTATCGCGACATGCTGTGAGCTGCCACCAAAAGTACGCGAGAGAACAGACAAAAATGATGCTTTCGGCAACGAATCGGCAGCAGTAGGCAAAGCATTCGCAATTGGCTCAGCAGCAGCAGTCGTCAAAGCCCAACTAGCAGCTTATGCTATGACCTATGGAGCAACTTCTTTAAACATATTAAACGGAGACGTTACTCTCGGCATATTTATTGGCGTCGGAATGATGGCAATGTTCTGCGGTCTGTTGGCAAAATTCACGCTCGATGCGGCAACAGTAATGGCAGAAGAATGTCGAAAACAGCTTTTAAAGCCCGAGGTACAGTCTGGCGAACAGCTCCCGGATGCAGAAGCATGTATCAAAATTGCTACTAAATATGCTCTGAACAAAATGCTTATACCAGTTGCAGCAGTTATTATCGAGACTCTGACAATCGGATTCGTATTCGGAGCAGATGCTCTCGGCGGCGCAATCGGCGGTTCAATGTATATCGGATTTCCATTGGCTGTTTATTTCAGTAACACCGGTGGTCTGGCGGATAACGTTAAAAAGCGTTTTGAGTCCGGTCTGGTGACTTGCTATAATGACGATATTGATAAATATAATTTAGCTTATGCAGCATCAATCATTATCGATACCATCGGCGACTGGATGAAAGACGTAGTAGCAACTGCGATTGACATCTTCATGAAGATAGAAGGCGTGCTCGGCTTAATGTTGGCACCTGCATTCAATGCTTACCATTTATTAAAATAAGGTTTCAGCACATTTAAAGGCTCAATGAATTTCATTGAGCCTTTTTCATTCAACAAAAATGGCGGAAGGGACAAGATTCGCATTGAGCGCGAAGCGCGAAATCCGATATCTGTCTTTTTGAGTTTTTTGTGACAACAAAAATGGCGGAAGGGACAAGATTCGAACTTGCGATACTTTCGTATGCTGGTTTTCAAGACCAGTGCCTTAAACCACTCGGCCACCCTTCCACCTATTATTATATCAGATTATTCCGCATTTGTATAGACGTTTGTTACGTCATCAAGGTCATCAATCGCCGTTAGCAACTTTTCTAGTTTTTCTGCATTTTCACCTTCTACTGGAACAAAAGAAGTCGGTACATATTGAAGTTCCGCCGTAGTCACAGTAAGCCCAGCATCCACAAGCGCCTGACGCACTTTCATCAAATCAGAAGAAGCTGTATAGATAATCGTAGATTCATCTTCTTCAGTCGCATCCTGGGCGCCAGCCTCTAGCGCAGCCATCACTGCTTCGTCACCCTTTTCAGAAATTTCAATCACACCTTTTCTCGCAAACTGAAACATCACTGAGCCCGGATCTGCCATCCGACCACCGTTTTTATCAAGCGTATGACGTACTTCCGGCATCGTCCGGTTTTTGTTATCCGTCGCTACTTCAATCACAATTCCAACTCCACCAGGACCATAAGCTTCATACACTTCTTCAATAAGAGCCGCCGCCGATTTATCTGCCACTCTCGCAATCGCCCGTTCAATATTTGCCTTCGGCATATTCGCAAGTCGCGCTTTTTCAAGCACCATCGCAAGGCTAGGGTTCATATTTGGATCGGTCCCCGCTCTAGCTGCAATCGCAATTTGATTTCCAATTTTTGTAAAAAGCGCACCTCTCTTTGCATCTACCACTGCTTTTTGTCGCTTAGTAGTTGCCCATTTACTATGTCCAGACATAATTCACTCCAATTTAATATTATAACTTAAATTTATTCTACCACTTTTTCCCTAATCTGTCTATTTTTGACTTTAGAATAAACCCACATCCCGATCGGTATTAACAAAAATAAATATAAAAACAAAACTCTCGGCTCATACCGATCAATTTTAATTAAAAACTGTTCCATTTTACCAAAAAATTCCACCGTCAAAATATGAAAATCCAGCATTTTTTCCGTCAAAAATGAAACGGCGGACGATATGCCTGGTACTCCAGCCACCACCCCAGTCAAGAAAACCATCCCCATTGCGTAAGGTAGCGTTGGTAAAATTAATAAATTTGCCACCACTGAAATCAAAGACACCTGTCCAAAATAAAACAGCGTAATCGGCAAAGTCATCAGTGTCGCTGCCAGCGTCGTAAGTACCACCGAAGCGATAAATTTTGGTTTTTTATCACCATAAAAGAACTTCGTAATCCCGGGTCCAAGTAGCATTATCCCAGCATAACTTGCAAACGACAAAAGCCAACCTAAATTCGTCAAAAACAACGGATCAATCACGAGCGTCACCGCCGCCACAAATAAAATCAGTCGAAGCGGTTGAACTTTTCGCCCCGTCCACCAAGCGAGCAAAGTCAAAATCGCCATTAAACCCGCCCGAAGAATAGACGGCGTCCAACCCACCATCGCCATAAAAAAGAGAATAAAAAGAACCGAAAACATCAGCCCAGAAAACCTAGAAACCTTTCCAAAAATCTTCCGTGCCACTTCAACCAGTATCGAAAGGTGTGCTCCGCTCGCTACCACTATATGCGTCAGGCCTACCATTTTTAAATTGTTCGAAAGCTCTGTATCTAGGCCCGTTTTCATCCCAAGTAAATACGACATCCCAAGGTTTGCTTCCCTTTCTGGTAATTCACTTTTGATTCTTTCAGCAAACCAGTCTCTAGCACCTATCACCAGCTCTTCCGTTCCAGACTCCACTGTGATTTCTGTTTTAGAAGTTTGTGACGCTTCCATCGTTTCACTAAGCACTCCCGCCACCCGAAAAAACGCTAATACCATCCCAGCAATCAAACACGCTCCAACTGTCAAAAATCTCGGCCAAAAATACATTAGTAAAAATATACCGATTATAAATAAAATCCACCACGGCGAGTTTAGAAAATTAATTCTAAAAACCACACCAAGTATCATCCCAACCACTATTCCAACCGCAAGCATCATTACACCAAATGATTGATGCATCTCCCGCATAAAGATTTTTCTTTGCACAATACTCCTTTTTGAAATTAAAATATTATAGGCACAAAGAAATATTTATTTCAACCCCCCACCCTGAGCTTATGGTTATTTTTACCACATACAGAAAATCCGCAAAGTAATTTTTCCAGTTTTGAAGACGTGAAGAGTTGGAGCTAGGAAACTAGAGCTAACTCCAATTCAGCAAACACCGTACTGAGAGCCCGTAGTACCAACTGCTGAAGTCGCCGGAATATAAGCTACCGGAGTTGTAGCTCATGTCGTAACGAAGCGCGCTATTGAACGCGGTAGAAGACCACCAGAACCCGTACGAGCCGACATCGTACGGCGAGCCAGTGAAGTAGTACCCACTATAAACAGGGGAGAAAGCTATCTTTTATACGGGCATAATCAGAATCTAATACATCGGTAGAAATAGAAGTATTAGACAGTTGTCTAGTATCGTCTGTACCACTCATTTTCAGCCAAAAAATATAAAAATTTTCAAATTTAGCACTATTGACAAACGAGTGCCAGTTTGCTATAATGGGGATAGATTAGCACTCCACACACACGAGTGCCAACAAATTTAGCAAAAAGGAGTAAAAATATGAGTAAAATCATCGGCATTGATCTCGGTACCACTAACAGCGCTTTCGCTTACATGGTTGCCGGGAAGCCAGAAGTTATCACAAATTCAGAGGGCGACCGCACTACCCCATCTGTTGTTGCCGTTACTAAAAAGGGTGAGCGCCTAGTTGGCAAAGTCGCTCAGCGTCAGCGCGTTACCAACCCTAAAAACACGATTTACGGCATTAAGCGTCTCATCGGACGTAAATTTACCGACAAAGAAGTCCAACACGACTTAGAAATCAGCCCATACAAAATCGTCAAAAAGGGAAACGGCGTAGCTGTAGAAATGGATGGCAAGGAATACACCCCAGAAGAAATCAGCGCCATGATTCTCTCAAAAATCAAAGCCGACGCCGAAGCCTTCCTTGGCGAAAAAGTCACCGAAGCCATCATCACCGTACCAGCTTATTTCGACGATTCTCAGCGCCAAGCCACCAAAGACGCAGGCAAAATCGCCGGCCTAGAAGTCAAAAGAATTATTAACGAGCCGACTGCTGCTGCCCTAGCCTATGGTCTTGAGTCCAAAAAAGACGAAAAAATCGCCGTCTTCGACCTTGGTGGTGGTACTTTCGATGTTTCCATTTTAGAGCTCGGTGATGGGGTCTTTGAAGTGATGTCCACAAATGGTGACACTCACCTAGGTGGCGAAGATTTCGACAACATCCTTGTAGAATATCTCGTAGATGAATTTAAGAAAGAATCTGGCATTGACATCAGAAAAGACGCCGCCGCTATGCAGCGTATCAAAGACGAAGCCGAAAAAGCCAAGAAAGAGCTCAGCTCGTCCACTTCTACCGACATTAACCTTCCCTTCCTTTCAGCAGATTCCGAAGGCCCAAAGCATTTTGAATACACTCTCACCCGTGCTAAGCTAGAAGAATTAGTTCAACCACTCTTAGATCGTCTCGCCGAACCAGTAGAAAAAGCCCTAAAAGATGCCAAACTCACCACCAAAGATATCAACGAAATCGTCATGGTCGGTGGTATGACCCGTATGCCAGCTGTAATCGAAAAGGTCAAAAGCATCTTTGGCAAAGACCCAATGCAGGGAGTTAACCCAGACGAAGTTGTAGCCGTCGGTGCCGCCATCCAAGGTGGTGTTCTCCAAGGCGACGTCAAAGACGTACTCCTTCTAGATGTTACTCCACTTACTCTTGGTATCGAAACCATGGGCGGCGTCCGCACCCCACTTATCGATAGAAACACCACCATCCCGACATCCAAGTCTGAAGTGTTTTCTACCGCATCAGATAATCAGCCGCAGGTAGAAATTCATGTCCTCCAAGGCGAGCGCGAATTCGCCGCAGACAACAAATCTCTCGGCCGTTTCATCCTGGACGGCATCGCTCCAGCTCCACGCGGCGTTCCTCAAATCGAAGTTACCTTTAACCTTGACGCTAACGGCATCTTAAATGTTACCGCCAAAGACAAAGGTACCGGGAAGGAACAGTCCATCACCATCCAAAACTCTGGTAACATGAGCAAGGAAGATATCGAAAAAGCTCGCGAAGAAGCCGAGCTTCACGCCGAAGAAGACAAGAAGAAAAAGGACGTTATCGATGTCAAAAACCGTCTAGAAAATGCCATTTATCAGGCAGAAAAAATGCCAGACGAATACAAAGACAAAATCAGCGACGAAGACAAAGATACCATCAAGTCCGCAGTAGAAGAAGCTAAGAAAGTCTTAAACGACGCCGATGCCGACAAAGACAAATTAGAAGCTGCCGCCAAAGATTTAAGCGACAAAATCATGCCAATCGGTGCAAAAATGTACCAAGAAGCATCAAAGGATGAGTCAAAAGAAAGTGGCGGCTCTCAAGCTTCTTCCGATAAAGACGAACCAGTAGAAGGGGAAGTAGTAGATAAGTAAATAAGCACCCCCGAAAGAAGCACAATCTGAAGTGCATTTGGCAGACCCGAGAAAAACAGTAGCGAAACGCCATACGCTACCAAAAGACCAAGAATCGGGCCTGCCATTTTTGTTTTTAGCACTGCCCGCACCAACGTGATAATTAAAAGACCAAACAGTAATATCCCAATTACCCCCGTCTCAAGAAGAAGCGACGCATATTCATTCTGAACAATCTCACGAGGTGCCGGACTAAGCCCATTGTCATAAAGCGCTTGACCAGCACCGCCAATCCCAACCCCCACCATCATAGTTTTAAAATCCTTTTTCCAGACAGTCAGGGCAGCATTAAAGAGTCTCACTCTTGTATCAGTAGATTCCGCCACATACCCATCAAAAACCGCTTCATTTCCATTAGCATTATTCCCCTGGTCGGTTTCAGAGTTTTCCACAGCCTTATCAGAGTTTTCCACAGGCGTACTATTTCCTAAATCGCCTGCACGGACCGCGTCTTTTTCTTCCGATTCCCCTGTTTTTGTTGAATCCCCACTCCGAATGTCTATTACTCCGAGTGATAATTGATTCAATACCTTTGCCACTCCATCCTTGTACGTATCGCTAGTCGGCGAAGCAGCCGCCAAAATCCCCTGCAAATTCAAAGCAAAAAGAAAAGCCACCACAAATATGCCAATACTTTTTAGAATAGAAAAACAAACTTTCTTCCTAATAGTTTTCCTCGCACTAAAATACAAAAAAGCAAAGAGAAAACAAATCCCCACCACCAAAGCATAAATCGCCCCCCGCGACATTGTCAAAAACAAAGCCGCAGCAAAAATCGCAAACAATATTAAATATTTTTTGTTTTTCTTATTTAAATAAAAATACAGGGAAACAATGCTTGGCGCTAGTAATAAATTACCCATAAATTGTGGCTCAATCGCAAACCCATTCGGGTGCGGGAACCCAAACATCTGCGATGTGCAACCATCGCAAAGCAGCGTTATATCCTGAGAGACTCCATTTACATCCAATATACATTGTATTACACACCACACGCAAATTAAAAGCGCAGAGCCAAAGAACCATCTAAGAAACACTCTCCAAAAATCCCGATCAAAGCATTCTCGAAGAAGATACATAAAAGTCGCAGCAAACACCAAAATCCACATCAAACCCACAGTCAAAATCGCACGCGTCGGATTAAGCGACCAAATCGCACTAAAGCTCACGAAAAAGGGAAACATCCACCACCAAATGCTCCCAAGAATCATTTTAAATAATTTCTCACGATATTTTCGCACTACCAATATAAAACCCACCAAATCGAACATCATTAGCCAAATCAAAGGTAGGGAAAGCTCAAAATACATTGTTTCGTTTTCGCCAAGTTTAATCAAAGGATAGTAAGAAAAACAAAGCACCAGCGGCATGACATATAACAAAAAACGAAAAAAAGTAACCAGGATGTTTTTATTTTGTTTTTTCATCTACGAATTTCCTCATTTCTTTGTCGAATCTTTCCAAACTAAATTCCCTGGCGCTTTCTACAATCTCATCACCATCAAATTTCATCCTTTCAAATTTCAAAATTGCTCCTTCAAGCGAAGAAATAGTCTGCCTTTCAAACAAAACTCCGTTTTTTCCATCTTTCACATAATCCAGCGCGCCACCTTGGCCAAAAGCAATCACCGGGCACCCCGCCGCCAAAGCTTCAACTGGCGCAATTCCAAACGGTTCCATACTGGGAAAAAGATATCCCTTCGCCTCCGCAAGATACCGTGCCAATTCTTCCCTGCCCATTAACGGCAAGAATTTGACATTTTCACAATTTTCTGCCATTTTAACAAGACGTGAATGTTCCGGCCCTTCCCCAATCACCACTAATTCCCTGTGAAGTCGCACGCACGCCTTCACAGCTAAATCCAACCGCTTCCAATTCACTTGCCGTGACGTAGTGATATAATAGCCGAATGAGTCTTCCTGTGGTCTTAAAATAAGTCCCTTGACTTCAGAAAGACTCATTCGGCTAAAATCCTCAACTTCCACCGGCGGATGAATCACGGTTGCTTCCCGCTTGTAATATTTCAAGATTAATTCTTTAGCATACTCAGAAATTGTCACAAATTCATCTACTTTCCCCGCCGCTTTGAAGTCCGCCCGTCTTAACGGTTTTACTAGCAGTTTAAAGAAAAATCTCACCACAGGGTTCAAAAAACCAAAACCCGGATTCTTCACATACTCATCATACATTTGCCAATAATATTGTGTTGGTACGTGACAATAACAAATATGTTTTGCGCCTGGCTTACTCGCCTGTACCGCCTTTGCTTCCGCTCCAGTTACAGAAATAATTAAATCATATTCGGAAAGATCAAGATGAGAAAACCATCTTTGCCTTAATGGTCCTAATATTCTTCGCATAAAAACCGGAAAAATCTGTAGCCATCCTGTCCGTACATCCGCATCTAAAAACCAGTCAATTCCTTTTTTTGAATACTTCGATGTATAAATGGGCGCCTTAGGATATAGTTTGTGTACCTGAAGTAAAACTTTTTCCGCTCCTCCCACGTTTGTCAGCCAATCGCAAACAATCGCCACGCGACAACTCATTTTGCGCCTTCTCCCCTAAACACTGCTGCTATAGTTCTAAAGAAAATCTGTACATCGAGAAGTAACGACCAATTCATCACATAGTATATATCTAGTGCTCTTCTTTCTTCAAAAGAAATGTCCCTTCTTCCAGACACTTGCGCAAACCCCGTTAATCCAGATTTTACTGACAAAATTAAGGATCTATCGCCATAGTCTCTTAGCTCATCCGGAAGTAGCGCTCTAGGCCCAATCAGAGAAATATCACCCTTTAAAATATTTATTAGTTGTGGCAACTCATCAAGCGATGTTCTCCTAATAAACTTACCAAATTTTGTAATTCTCGGATCATCTTTTAAATAATCACCATTTTTGCGGTATTTGCTAATCAAGTTTCGCTTTCCCATTTTTATAAACGCTTCTTCTGGCGTCATTCCACTCCATTCCGGTTTCATCGAACGAAACTTATAACATTTAAATTTTCTGTTATATCTAGTCAAACGTTCGGATACAAACACAGCTGGCGCTTTTGGATTTGTAATTTTCAAAATTAGCCAAACAATTGCCATCGGAATCGCCGCTACGATTAAAGCCACCACAGCAAACAAAAGGTCAAAACCACGTTTACATACCGCAAAGCCACCAGAAAGTGGCGTGAGCTTCACGAGTACCGCCGGCGTATTTCCAACAAGTTCCAATTCCCCAAAATGTGAAGAAAGTTCCGTCTCAGACGGAACAAAATAATATAAAAGGTGCCTTTGCACTGCCTGTTTATAGACGTATTCAGTGGATTTTTCGTCAGTCTGGAAAATCACATCTACTTTTGTCTTTCTAAACGCTTCCTTTAATGATGAATATTGACGTTCTTTCAAATCCGACGGAATGAATTTTCGCCCCGCTACAATCCCCGCCAATCTATATCCATATCCCGGCGTAGAAGTAATGAAATCGGCTAAGTATTCTGTGTTCTTATTATTTCCAATAATGAGCGCCCGTTTTACACCGTAATTTTTCTTAAAAATCTGTCTCGCAGCAAATAGAACAAGTACTCTCTCAAGCATTAAAAACGTGAACGAAATCACCACAGCAAGCAAAGCAATCACTCTTACCGGGAACAAATTTCTTCCCACAAAAAAATCATACACGATTAGCGCCGCCACCGAAAGCACCGCCGCAAGAAATACTCTTCCTACTTCCGGAAGACGTGATTTATTTAAAAAAACCGATTTTTTATAAAGCCCAAGCGCCGCCAAAATCACCAACATAATTGGCACTAGCCACACAATCTCCATAGTGAATTCTAAAAGCTGCGATTCAAACATATATGGACGCGGATCTACGTGCACACGAATAAAATAAGCCAGCGCAAAAGACGCAATCAACATTGCAGCGTCACCCAGAATGAGCGCTAATCTCAAAACATAATCGGACTTTTTCCGCATATATATATTATATCATAAACACCGAAGTCAAGTATTACATTGCTAAAGTTTTAATCTTGTCAAATCTCACCGCTTCAACCGCTTTTCTTAACGCTTCTTCCGAACCATAATAAGTTTGATTCCCTGGCGAATCACTAAGCATATGTTGTGCAAATGGAAAACTAATTACTTTATCTAGCTTTGCCCCAAAGCTCCCCGTTGTTTTTGTAGAAGCATGATAAAAAGAGACATCTTCCAATGGAATATCTAGCGCCATCTTCATTTCTTCCGGGAAAAACGTCAAAGAAAACAAATCCCCATCTGGTTCCCCCGCAAGGCGACCATAAGCAATAGAAGTATTTCCTTCAATCCAAAGTTTTTGATTCAGATTTCGCATTTTACTATGCATCAAAGACGCCGTCAATGCCACCCTTTTAGTTCTATCCAAATTTTCCATTTCACAGACAAAATCACCTTCACATGTCGTAGTCATCACCGCACGCTTCACGTCCGGAGATTTAAGACCATGCTTTTCGTCATAAGAAATCGAATCGCTAATGTAGTCCATCATTACCCAAGAGAGCAGTCCAGTTTTTGTATTCTTCGCTACCAAATAATATTCAGCCCTAGCACCCCAAAATACGCTGGTATGAATTCTAAACATCGAAACAATTCCATAATATTTTTCCTCATCACCATCAAATACCCGTGATTTTGCCGGCACAAAACTTTCCTTTGCAAACAAACGGGTAGTTTTGCGAGCCTAGTTTGCATATAATGCGATTTTCCTACCATCATCGGATCCACCAATCGCTCAACACCCTTAGCGTATTCTAATACGTTCATATTTTAAATTATAGCATAACGGGTTTTAATCAAATCAAAAACAGTAGTGTTATAATAAGCATATGAAGTATAGCAAAACCTTTCGAAATTACATGAACGACAAAATCAAACTAAAGACTTATCAAAAAGTTGGGATGATGCTTTTGGTTGTAGTAATCGCAGGTTTTGTCGGATGGATATATGAATTCTTGCTCGCTTGGTTTGAAACCGGACAAATTTGGTGGAAAGGCGGCAATTTACTTCCCTGGATGAACATTTATGCTATCGGCGCCGTTTTTCTCGTTCCAATCACCTGGAAAATTCGTAAATACCCTTGGCTCGTTTTCATAGTATCTGTACTCGTCACCGGAATCGTAGAATTGGCAGGCGGCTGGCTTGTATATACAATAGGAAACGGCACTAGATATTGGAATTACTGCGATGGTCCTTGGGCCTTTGGCAGTATCAATGGCTTTGTCTGCGTTCTTAGCGTAACTTGTTTCGGACTCAGTGCACTTGCATTGATGTACTTAGTCGTGCCATTTTGCATCCATCTTGCATTAAACATGAAAAAACAAGTGTTTTTAACATTAGCCATTTCCCTATTTGTCCTAATTATGGCCGACGAAATCACAAATCTCACCCTCAAAAATCTAAATCTCCCCACCGCCATGGACTTCTATCGCTCACTCGGATTAGAATATCAAGGTTTCTAGTGAGTAATATTCATATATCTAACAATAAACTTAATATAACATAATATCTCATTTCACAAATATTAGTTTAATAAGCTTTTTAAGTTTATTTTAAAACATTAGTGATACAATTAGCATAGATAATAAGGAGACTACATGCAAAATAAAAAACAACAGCCGGGTGGAGCGCCATCAAATAACAATCCAGACGGAACACCTAGCAATCAAAGCTCAAGTAGCGTCACCCATACCGGCACCACCGAACTCACGAGCGATGCGAGCTTGTCTAGTCAAACTTATTCCAGTACAAATTCAGCCGAAAACGCCCTACTAGTTAAAAACGCCACAATTACTCTTGAGAATCCTACTATCACCAAGTCCGGTGATGATAGCGGTGATAATTCCGATTTTTATGGCACCAATGCTGCAGTTTTTGCTTATGATAACGCTACCCTAAATATCACCGGCGGTACTATTACTACCGATGGTTCGCACGCTAATGCAGTTTTTGCTTATGACTCTGGCACAATCAATATTGTAGATACATCAATCACTACAAACTCTAATAATTCTGGCGGCATCATGGTTACCGGCGGTGGCACTTTAAACGCCACCAATCTAACCGTCGAAACATCTGGCAATTCTTCAGCACCAATTCGCAGCGATCGCGGCGGTGGCACTATTGCAGTCGAAGGCGGTTCCTATACTTCAAGCGGTACCGGCAGTCCAGCAATTTATTCTACTGCCGATATCACCGTAAAAAATTCCACTCTCACCGCCACCGCCTCCGAGGGCATAGTCATAGAAGGCTTAAATAGCGTCACCCTCGAAAACACTACGATCAACGATACTAATAATCAGCTAAACGGCAATTCAGAAACCTACAAAAACATCTTTATTTATCAATCCATGAGCGGTGATGCTGAAACCGGCACCGGCACCTTCACCGCCAAAAACAGCACTTTTATCACTAATCAAGGCGACCATTTCTTTATTACTAACACCACGGCCATCATTAATCTCGAGAACAACAAATTCATCAATAATGATTCCACCGGCATCTTTCTACGGGCTCAAAGTGGTAAATGGGGCACATCCGGCTCAAATGGCGGTAAAGTCACCCTGAACGCCACTTCTCAAGAAATCATCGGCGACATCACCATTGACAGCATTTCCTCGCTAGACTTAAATCTTACAAACAGTTACGCAAAAAGCGCCTTTACCGGCGAAGGTACCATCAACCTCACACTAGATAGCGCTTCAATCGTAGTTTTGACCAGCGATTCATACGTCACCTCCCTAAATAACGCCACCACCGACAATTCCAATATCTACGCCAACGGCTACAAACTTTACGTAAACGGCGCCGAAGTTTCTATCAACCAAGCCGCCGCGCCAGAATCTTTCTTGAGTGATGGCACCGAAGTAGTTACAATCGAAGAGACCGAGACCATTACGACTACAAATTCTAATACAAGTAACGCCGCCATTCCAATCATCATTTCCTGCGTCGTTGGCGGAATATTAACTATAGCAATCATCATTGCAGTTATTATCAAACTTAAAAAATCCAAAGCCGGCAATGACCAAAATTAAACGTTTTTGTGATATAATAAACAAAGCTTGAAACAGTCTTTTATAAAGATAGAAACGACGTAAAACATACAGCAAGAATATTATTATCATAATTTAAAGAAAGAAGGTTATTTTTGTGGAAAACAATAAAGCCCTAGGCTCAGAAAAAATTAACAAACTAATTCGCAAATTCGCAATTCCGTGCATTATATCACTACTAATTAGCGCACTGTATAATATAGTCGATCAAATATTTATTGGCAATTCCAAGCTAGGTTTTCTCGGCAACGCTGCCACATCAGTCGTATTTCCTATCACCATTATCTCATTTGCTTTTGCCTGGTGTTTTGGCGATGGTGCAGTTGCGCTAATGAGCATACGCCAAGGCCAAAAAGACGACAAAGGTGTAGCCAAAATAATTGGTAACGCCTTACTGGTCAACGTTATTACTAGCATTATATTTATAATATTCTGCTTCGTTTTGATGGATCCGCTTCTCAACCTTTTCGGTGCGTCCGAAGCATCGCTACCACTAGCGCAAAGTTATTTTAGAATAATTTTATATGCATCTACAGCATCAATGATGGGCGGTGTACTTTCAAATATTATTCGAGCAGACGGATCACCAACTTTCTCAATGGTCGTAACAGTCCTTGGTGCGGTAATGAATATTATCCTAGACCCGATTTTTATTTTTGGTCTCGACTGGGGGATAGAAGGTGCCGCAATTGCAACAATTATTGGTCAAATCGCATCGTTTTTATTAGGAATATATTATATATTTTTCCGCGCGCGAACTTTCAAATTAAAAATAGCAAACTTTAAACCAGACTTAAAAACTATTCTACAATTTACCAAACTTGGTATTTCTACTTTTATCACGCAAATGTCAATTGTAGCAACTTCATTAGTTGGCAATATGATGCTAGCTAAATGGGGCGCTCAGTCAATTTATGGCGCAGATATTCCGATTGCAGTGATGGGTATCGCTATGAAAGTATTTACAGTAGTCATCAATATTGTAGTTGGCCTATTAGTAGGTGCGCAACCGATTCTCGGCTTCAATTACGGCGCCGAAAAATACGACCGTGTCAAAGAGACCTTTCGTATTGCCATGATTGGAACTATTGTTGTTGGCATCATCGCCACAATAATTTTCGAATTCTTCCCAGATCTAGTTATCAATATTTTTGGAACTCAAAACGAACTATACATGGAATTTGCACGCAAAATGTTTCGCATTTTTCTAGCATTAGTCGCATTTACGCTCTCAGTTAAAGCAATTTCTATTTTCTTCCAGGCCGTAGGCGAACCCAAAAAGGCTGCCATCTCCTCACTTATGCGTGATATTGTTTGTTTTGTTCCGCTGTGCATTATTTTACCAAATTTCTTTGGTATAGACGGTGTCCTTTATTCTGCACCAATCGCAGACATAATTGGTATTTTAGTTGCCGGAACTCTAGCCATCAAGTTTTATAAAAATCTCGGCAAAGCAAAAGCTATAAATACCATCAGCAAAACAACAATCAAAGATTCTCATCCTGGCGTAATTATTGCAATTTCTCGCGAGCATGGCTCCGCCGGTAAAGAAATCGGCAAACTCGTAGCCGAACAATTAAAAATACCTTATTATTATAAAGAACTACTCGCAGTAGCCGCCAAAGATTCCGGTCTTTCAGAAAAATATTTAAACGATTTAAATTCTCATGACGACGAAGGTATCATGCGAGATTTATATCTCAGCTCTACACCAGCAGAATACGCAATCAAAGCCCAACGACAAGCAATTCAAGAAATCGCTAAGCACGGCTCTTGCGTGATTGTTGGACGCGCAGCAGACTATGTTTTACGGAACAATAAAAAGCTACTACGCGTGTTCGTTTCCGCTCCAGACGAGTATCGTATCAAAAAACTAAAAGAAATGTATGGCGACAATCCGTCCGAAGCAAAAAAGTCCATCAAAAAATCTGACACTAATCGTGCCTCCTACTACAATACAATTTCCGGCTTAGAGTGGGGCAAACGCGAGAATTACGACCTCTGTCTTGACAGTTCCATTGGAAATGAAGCAACTGCCAGAATCATCGCCGAGTACGCAAAAAATATCTAGACCAGTGCGTCAAGCCAATCGTCAAGCTGTTTAATCCCCTCTATCATTTTTCACCTTTCTTCCTGTATTACCAACATCTAAATTGGTACCTCAGTATTTGAGTTCATAGGTGGCATTATTACCGGAAGCGTCGCTATCACTTCCGATGCTGTCCATGACCTAGGGGATGCTTTAAGTATTGGCATCGCAAGCCATGTCACACGTGATAGTAGCTCATTGAATCAAAGATCAGTAAATCTACACATGCTAGAAGACGTTCTGGGTTGGGCAGTGGTACTAATCGGCTCTATCGTAATGAAATTCACCAAAATCACGGTTATAGATCCAATCCTTTCCCTTGGTGTCGCGACATTCATTCTAATCGAAGCTGCCAAAAATCTACATGAAATTATAAAGATATTTCTAGAAGTTACGCCAAAAGATATAGATTTAGAAAAAATTAAAATAGATATTAAACGTATCCACGGCGTTGTAGATATTCATCATATCCACGTTAGGAGTATAAACGGCGAAGAAAATCATGCCACACTCCATGTCGTGGTTAAAAAATACGACAAAAATATTAAGAATACTGTAAAAGAAGTTTTAAAGAAACACAATATTTCGCATTCCGTAATAGAAATCGAACAAACAGACGAGGAGTGTGAAGATAAAATCTGTAAATAACACGTTTAAAATTATCGCTAACCTTGATTTTTAACGTAAAGATTGATGTAATAATAGTAGTAAAAGGAATAGTTGATACGCAAAGCGAGTATCCGCCATTTTTTAATAAAAGTCGTCTCACTATTTTTCGTACTCTGGTTGCCACGTTGCATATTGTTTTAGTTCTACTTCGCCGCCGTTATAATAACGAATGCCTTCATCAAGTTTAGCGATTTCGGCCATTTCGTCATCGGTAAGTTTAAAATCGAAAATATCGGCATTTTCTTTGATGTGTTCCGGATTGCGTGAACCTGGGATGACGATAAAGCCCATTTGATTGTGCCATTTTAGAATTATTTGAGCTGGTGTTTTGTCGTATTTTTCGGTGAGCTTAGTAAAAATCGGTTCGCGAGCAAGACTCTTGTCGCCGTGTCCCAAAGGATACCAACACATGATTTTAATACCCTTTTCGTCGGTAATTTTACGAGTTTCGGATTGCGTAAAATACGGATGGCATTCGACTTGGATGACTTGCGGTACGATTTCGCAAACTCCTAGCAATTCGTCGAGATATTTGCCCTCAAAGTTAGAAATACCAATAGCCTTAATTTTACCGTCCTTATAGGCCTGCTCGAGCATTTTATAGCCAGCTTTCCAATCGCCAGTTGGCTGATGTAGAAATAATAAATCGATATAGTCGAGACCGAGGCGCTCGAGCGTTTCATCGATAGCGCGCTCGTTCGTATATTCAGTTGGCCAAAGTTTAGTAGAGACAAAGATATCTTCACGAGCAACGCCAGATTTCTTAATACCGCGACCAGTACCCCGCTCGTTAACATAAGCATTTGCCGTATCGACAAGGCGGTACCCATTTTTAAGGGCTACCTCGACAGAACTTTCAGCTTCGTCTGACGTAAAAGTAAAAACACCAATGCCAACAGTTGGCATTTCTACTCCGTTGTTTAACTTTATACTTTTCATATTGTCTCCTTTTCAAAATCCTATTTCTTTTAGCCAGTTCTTAACGGTTTCGGTCTGGTCGGTTGGGTTAGCGTTCGGGCCATCGCCAATATCACCACCGCGGATAGCGAGACCGTCTAAAACTTTAGCATTTGGCTCCCAGCCCTTAAGTGTATCCCAAGTACCGCCATCATAAGAACCTTCGTGTGTATTGAATGGAATGATAGTTTTACCCGAAAAATCATAATCTTCGAAAAATTTATACATTACCATCGGGAGCGTATACCACCACATAGGATAACCTACGAAAATATTGTCATAGTTTTCTAAATCAATATTTAAATTTTTGTATTCTGGGCGGGCGTTTTCGTCCTTTTCAGTCTTAGCGACATTCGCCAAATCATCGTAAACTACTGGGTAGACTTTGACCGTCTCAATTTTCTTGATATCTCCGCCAACTTGCTCGTGAATAATGTTGGCAAACTTCTCCGTGTTCCCAGACTGAGAAAAGTAGATAACCAAATTTTTGCCGTTTTGCACAGTTCCTCCTTTATTACTATTTTGACTTTCCTGAGCTAGTTTCTGACCACTATTGCTGGCTATAAGGAAACCACCGAAGGCAACCATGGTCACAGCGATAATGATCAGAATTAAGCCCATTGTCTTTTTATTCATGATATAATTTTAACAAGCGGGTGTTACACCCGGTCAATGACAAATGACTTTTCAATGAAAAAATATTACACAATGAAAGAAACTTGCGACATCACAGGACTAACCTACGACGCCCTGAAATTCTACTGCAACAAAGGCCTGGTGCCATTCCATAAGCGTGATAAAAATAATCGGCGCATTTTCACGTACCATAATCTCGGTTGGCTAGAAAGCCTAAAAACGCTTAAGCAGTGTGACATGTCAATCGAAGAAATCCGTGAATACTTGGACTCGGCCATGAAAGGCAAGTCAACAATCCCAGAGCGTAGAGCAATGCTCGAACAAAAAGAAAAAGACGTACGAAAACAAATCATCCAGCTAAAACAAACACTAGACTTCATTGCGTGGAAAAAGAGCCTATACGACGATTTCATTTCCGGCAAACGTGATTATTATACGAATCTGATAGAAGATTAAATGCCATCAACACAATACCGCCTAACATTATATACAGGCAAAGAGATGAGGAAGTTTGATGAAGATGACCACATATGATATCTAACTAATTGACATTGGTCAAGCGAGTATAAATGTCGGAGCAATGCGGAACGGCGAAATTAATTTTGTCGATTGACTACTGGAGAAAGAGAACTAATCTTCCCAGTTTCTATTGCAATTTGTATTTAGGATATTTTCAATAGTAGATTTTTCATCTGTAGATACTGACAAACCGTATTTATTCTTAATATTTACCTGATAGATCACATACCTACACCAGAACTTCTCATTTGATGGCAGCCATTCCGAAGCGTCCTTATCGCCCTTACTGCGGTTTACCCTAGCGGAAGTTGCCATTAACACGTCCTCATCATTGACATAGGTTTTCCATTGGTCATTACTCCAGGTATAGCCTCCAGAAATCCAGGCATTGCCTTTTGCCACAATGTGATCAACATCAATCCCACCGCCGTTTACTAAACGATTGTATTTTACTAGTGTCCCGGTATAATAATCAAACATTGTGCCAGATTTAACTTTGCAGTTAATCTCATCAACCTTTTCATTCAGAATATCCCTAGTGAGAATATCATATCTAGTTGGACAGCCGTCATTGTCGGCATCATACCATTCTGGCATTACTTGACTATTGTAATCTGGAATATTCGTGGTATTTGAGCGAATTAGGAGAGAATTAAGCGTAGATTTGGCAGATTTTAATTCTTGGACTGAAACGGTATAGATCGGCTCAAAGTCTTGAACGTCTTGTGTCGTAAACACACCCGTAGCATAGCCACCTACTCCAGTTGCAATTGCTGTACCAACAGCACCAACAATTAAAGCAGCTGATTTCGACTTAGAGTTTTTAGCTAGGTTCTTTGTGACTATATCTATTACAATTTTAACACAATCGGACCACACTGAAAATAAACAACGTCGATAACGCAGAATTTGCAACCAACGTCACAATTATTTCTATCCTTTTTTAATGTAAAATTCGTTATAATAGTAACTAGAATATTGAGCAACTATATTTTTAAAAGGAGACATTTATGGCATTACAGCTAACCGACGAATGGGACAAAGTATTCGAAAAAAGCGACAAAGTAAACCACAGAAAGGTTTCTTTCAGAAACCATTTCGGAATTGAAATAGCGGCAGATTTATACGAACCGAAAGAAAAGAACGGCAAGTTGCCGGCAATTGCTATTTCTGGACCATACGGTGCAGTTAAAGAGCAGTCGTCTGGCCTCTACGCTCAAACCTTAGCGGAACGTGGTTTTTTGACTCTAGCTTTCGACCCATCATTTACTGGCGAATCCGGTGGTGAAACTCGTTACATGACTTCCCCGGATTTGAATGTAGAAGATTATCAGGCCGCCGTAGATTATTTGTCTAATTTAGACGAGGTGGACGCAGACAAACTCGCCATCATTGGTATCTGCGGTTGGGGTGGTATGGCGCTTCAGGCCGCTTGTCTTGAAACTCGCATTAAGGCCGTTATTGCTAGCACGATGTATGACATGACGCGCGTAGCTGGAAATGGCTATTTCGATGCCGATAATAATAAAGACGCACGCAAAAATGCTCGCAAAGCAATAAATAATCAACGTACCGAAGATTATAAAAACGGCGAATATAAGCTCGCTGGCGGCGTGGTAGATCCAGTTCCAGATGATGCGCCTGAGTTCCTTCAAGACTACCACGCATATTACAAAACGCCACGCGGCTACCATAAACGTAGCCTTAATTCTAACGGCGGTTGGGCTATTCAGACGAACGGCTCTCTCGCGAATACGCGCATTTTAACTTACGCGAACGAAATCGACATACCAGTTTTGATTATTCACGGCGAAAAGGCACACTCACGCTACAATAGTGAAACGGCATTCGACATGATTACGGGTGCAACCAAAACCAACGGCGTAACTCCAGAACCATATACCGGTGTCTACCCACTCGGAAG
>JAFUAT010000011.1 GCA_017460625.1 Candidatus Saccharimonadota bacterium
ATTTGCAGAGAAGTTTGATTTACCAATTGTGGAGACGGAGCTGGTTGATAGAGATTTGTATGGCACAATGAAAGTTTCTTATCGTATGCGTGACTGGTTGATTTCGAGGCAACGCTATTGGGGCTGTCCGATTCCGATTGCCTATGATAAGGATGGAAATCCGTACCCAATTCCTGAAGAGCAGCTTCCAGTAATGATACCCGAAGTATCCGATTATCGTCCAGATAATTCTGGTCGAAGTGCGCTGGCTAAGGCAAAAGATTGGTTGAAGGTCGAAATTCCAGTTAAAGATCCAGTAACTGGTGAAACGCACATGGAAGAGATGACACGTGAGACTGATACTCTTGATGGGTATGCTTGTTCTTCTTGGTATTTGTGGAGATATGCTTCTCCGTATGATGATGAGCATGCTTGGGACTTAGATGCGATAAAATATTGGGAACCGGTTGATTTTTATGTGGGCGGCGATCATGCTGTAGCACATCTATTATATGTAAGATTTTGGTGTAAATTCTTTGCCGACCAGGGGTATTTACCATTTAGAGAGCCAATCAAGCGATTACTTTATAATGGCTATATTAATGCGCCAGATGGCAAGAAAATGAGTAAATCCAAAGGTAATGTGATCGACCCTCTGGATGTGATTAATGATGGATATGGGGCAGATACTCTTAGAACTTATGAAATGTTTATTGGGCCATATGACATGGATGCGGCGTGGGACCCACGCTCGGTTGGTGGTGTTTATCGGTTCCTTAATCGTTGTTATAATCTGCTAAGCATAAGAGATGATCTTTCCTCGACGCGCTCGTCTCGGCCCGTCGCCCAGGGCGAGACTTCGCTCTCCTCGCTCCCGTTGTCGCGAGACGGTCTCGGAAAGACATCTCTTGCGCTCAGGAATAAAACCATTAAGAAAGTGACAGAGGATATTTACAAATATAATTTCAACACGGCGGTGGCGGCGCTGATGGAATATGTGAATGAGCTTTACAAAATAGGAGCTCTAGAAGAGGATTTGGTGGTGCTTGCAAAACTTCTGAAGCCGTTTGCTCCACATTTGGCTTCGGAGATGCTGGAAAAGCTAGATGCGGACGATGAATGGCCAAAGTGGGATGAAAAATATCTAGTTTCTGATACGCTAGATGTAGTGGTTCAGATAAATGGCAAGCTCAGAGCCAAATTGACTGTAAGTGCTGATGAACTGGAAGATGAAGAGAAGATTATTCAAATGGCGCTTGATGACAAAAAAGTGCAGAAATACACTGCGGGTGGAGTGAAGAAGAAGATTTTTGTAAAGAAAGCGAAGCTCTTAAACCTAGTAGTATAATGGAAATAATTTTAGTTTTACATAATATTAGATCTTGCTATAATGTGGGCTCTATTATTCGAACGGCCGAAGGAATGGGGCTCAAAAAAGTTTTTATTTCTGGCTATACACCTAGGGTGCACGATGAAAATCTTTTGCCACATTTAAGAGAAAAAATCGATAAAGAAATTCACAAGACTGCGCTCGGCGCGGAAGATTTAATAAAAGTAATTCCTATAGATGACATAAAAACTGAAATTGTCAAGTCGAGGACGGACGGCGTGATGATTGTGGGGCTAGAAAATCATATTAGCGGGCATGTCTATCAGCTGAATGACCCGGGGTTGAAAGAAAAATTAGGGAACAAAATTATTTTGATATTGGGTGAAGAAGTGGGCGGAATCGATCCGGAATTACACAATCTTATTAATATGTATGTAGAGATTCCGATGTATGGGAAAAAAGAATCTTTTAATGTGTCGGTGGCTACTGGGGTGGCGCTATATGGACTTTTGAATTAGTGATTCTGGTCTATGCATGAAAAAGGCCGGAACAAGTCCGGCCTATAAAAGGTGTAAAATAAATTAGGTGTAATAAATCAATTTGCGATGTTTTTTGCTGCGGGTTCTCTGGCGAAAGAGACTTCTCCGTTTTCTATTACGATGTGACCATGTTCAATGTCAAGATTGTCGCCACCATAATAAATATCGATTGTATTGTTAGCACGCTGTTTGATTGTGCAGGAATCATGGAATTCTTCCGGTATACCTGCATCCATAAGTAATCTTCTATTCTTTTCGTTATCAAGTGTTTTAGGGATGAAGCTAAATTCGTTAGTCTCTTTAGTACCATTCATGACTGCATGATACTTTTCTTTCATACGGTCAAAATTGGTGCGTTTGAGACTATACTCGCTTTTGGTTGCATGATAGTCTTCCTGCAAATCCTTACGCTCTTTTCTGAGTTGCTTGAGATTTTCAAGAAGATCCCGCGAACGAGTGGGGTCTGGACGAATCATATTGCGCTTCTCCTGAATGAGATGGTCACGTTCGACCATTTTCTCGGAGGCTAACTTTCTGTAAAAAGCTGCTCCGGCTAAATAGACTTCCTTTTTGCTCTCGTCTTCATCGGGATTCTCGGACATCAGACGAAGATTCTGTTCGAGTGCGTTGCACTTTTTGATACTAACAATCTTAGCGCCAATCTCAGCTTTTTTGGCAACCTGGGCGCTATTATACGCATCCCATTTGGCCTTGTCTTCACGTTGCTGTTCATCGTACTCGGCCTGTCTCTTGTCGATCTCGGTTGATTTCTTGGTGATTTTAGTGGAGAGTTCACGCATTTTTGTCTCTACTTGAGACATAGCTTCATAGGCGGCCTGCTTTTCGTGACCAGCTTTCGCCAAATCAAAATTACTAACAACTACCATAATTTATTCCTCCTTGTAAAGGAACCATGGGATACCCCATACATTCCTTATTATATCACTTTTTTTGTATAAAATCAAGCTTTGGAAGGCTGTGGTTTTTGATATAATATAAATATGGTAAAAGTATATACAACTGCAACTTGTGCGTATTGTCATGCGTTGATGGATTGGCTAGATTCGCAAGGGGTAGAATACGAAGAAATAAACGCTGAGGGGAATCCAGGCATAAAAACCGTGCCAGTGACCGAAATTGGAGATGCAAAAATCGTTGGGTTTGATCGGCCGGCCATCAAGAAGGCCTTGCGGAATCTGTAAAATCGTGGTACAATGGTCTAAATTATCTATCAAATAAAGGAGCAAAATGCCTGAACCTAAAAAACAGAGTAGCCCGCGAAAGACTGGTCTAAGACGCAGTCATCTACGTTTGAAGCTAGCTCGCACAGTTAACAAAACATCACCTGTAAAGGTCTTTGAAACAAAGAAAAAGACCCCTAATTTGAAAGTTAAAACAGTCAAGGAACGGAAAAAGTAGCATATGGCAAGTAATCGACATTTAGGTAGAGTTATAGTCTTACAAAGTCTATATGAGTACGAATGTAGGACTCTTGCAAAAGACCCAGAAGTCGATCTTAATGTAATCATTGCGAAGAACATTGAACCATATGAAGGTACATTAGGAGATACAGAGTTTGTTTACGAACTTACTCAAAAGGTGGTAGAAAACATTAAAACCTTAGATGCGGCGCTTGCGCCGATGGCGCCAGAGTGGCCGATTTCGGCGATTTCGGCTATCGATCGCAACGTGCTCAGAATTGGGTTATATGAACTTTCGGAATGTCAGAATACCGTTCCACCGAAGGTTGCCATCAACGAAGCAGTAGAACTTGCAAAAGCATTTGGGTCGGACTCTTCTTCACGATTTGTGAATGGAGTGCTAGGAACTGCTTTCAAAAAACTAGGAATAGTTGTAGAAGAAAAACATGAATCAGAACAACAGCCCGATAATAAGAAGGGCTCCGAAGGTAGTGCCAAGAAATAACGGCGAGCCGATACAGAGAAGAGCCTTAAAAGTCCCGGAGGCATTGCCGACCGAGCAAATTAAGGAGTCTCCATTTAAGAAAATTACATCGGCAGTATTTCGGAAAAAAACTGCAATACAGGAAATCGTGCGTGAGCCGACTTCCGGGGGGATTGTTTTTCGTTTGACTGCAGATAAAAAAGATATAGAAGTCCTTTTGATACAAGATTCAAAAGGACGATGGACTATTCCTAAAGGGCATATTGAGCCAGGCGAGACGGCTAAAATGACCGCACGTCGAGAAATAGAAGAAGAAACCGGACTAAAAAATTTTGATATTTTGACATGGCTAGGCAAAATTCATTTTAAATACCGTCGGGCGGAGAAGTTGGTTCTTATGACTACGCAAATTTATTTAGTACAGTCACTAGATGCAAGGGAAACGCCAACAGCAGAAAAATGGATGAAGGGAATTAAATGGTTTTCCTTTACTGATGCGCTTGATATGATCGAATATGACGACATAGAAAAATTAATGTTAATAGCAAAAAGAAAAATTCGGGCAGGAGAATTTTAATGCAAGAAACAATTGATTTAACTCCATATAAGGAGTTTGCCAAAGAAAAATTAGGTTTTGAATTTAATGATATAAATTTACTGGTGACTGCTCTTACGCACAGAAGCTACGTAAATGAGCATCGCAATGGTCACGTGAATCACAATGAACGTTTGGAATATTTGGGTGACGCAGTGCTAGAGCTAGTTTCTTCTGATTTTTTATATCGAAGATATAATGAATCCGAAGGAATTATGACATCGCTAAGGTCGGCATTAGTTAGGACGGAATCTATCGGTGAAGCTGGTCATAAGCTTGGCTACGGTCCGCTAGTGCGTTTATCTAAGGGTGAGCAAATGGGTTCAACAAGGGCGCACGATGTAATAATGGCGGATTGTTTCGAAGCGGTTATCGGGGCGATTTATTTGGATCAGGGGTATGATGCGGCCAAAGATTTTATTGCAAAGCATATTTTATCAAAGATTGACACGATTATCGAAGAGGGGACTTGGAGAGATCCAAAGTCTTATGCGCAAGAATTGGCGCAAAAAGTGGATAGTGCAACGCCAGTATATCGAACGCTTAGAGAAGATGGACCTGATCATGATAAACATTTTAAGGTTGGAATGTATATCGGGGGAGAGTTGTTTGCAACTGGAGATGGACACTCCAAACAAGATGCGCAAACGATGGCAGCGAAAGCGGCGGTCAAAAAATATCGCAAGATGCTTGGGCCAGAAATCGACCAGTTCAAAAAGAATATTTCAGCAGAATAAAATGCTATTTTATTTTGCTGGAGTTTCTTCTGCTGCTGGAGCTTCGGCAACTGCTGGAGTCTCTGCAGGAGCCTCTTCTTTTGGCTGGTTTTTGCGAAGCTTGTCTGCGTGTTTAGCAGTCTTAGATTTAGCAGGGGCTTCTTTGTACCATTTTGGTAGTTTGATGCCGTTCTTCTTTAAGATGAAGGCAACACGGCTTGAAGGCTGAGCGCCGTTTTTTAGATATTTTTCGACAGCTTCTTTATCTAAGACGAGGGCCTTAGTAGCTGGGTTGTAATTGCCGACCTCAGCCACAACGCGCCCAGAGAGAGGGTGACGCTGGGATTCTTGGACGACTATCCGGTACATCGGAAGATGTGTCCGGCCATTACGCTGCATACGAATCGCTAGCATATAATTCTCCTTAGTTAATTATTCTCTTGATTTTATCATAAAAAAATCAAAAATACAAGGTGCAAAATAAAAAGACGCGTGCTATAATAAAAATAACAATAAAAATTAACAAAAAGGAGCAGCATGGCTACTATTGACCAGCAATTTGTAGAATATATCGTTAAAACCTTAGTCAACAATCCTGATAAAGTTTCTGTGGAACGTAAAATTGACGAAAAAGGTGTACTCTTGTCGCTAACCGTAGATCCAGAGGATGTGGGTAGAGTAATTGGTAGGCGTGGCGCTACCGCACAATCTATCAGGACACTTCTTCG
>JAFUAT010000001.1 GCA_017460625.1 Candidatus Saccharimonadota bacterium
AATGTTACTACTGAAGCCTCTCAGAGTGTCTGCCCTGCTGGCTGGAGATTACCAACTAACGCAGAGCAGGGTACTATTGGTTCATCAAGTGGTTCTACTACCTACGTTTCTGCTTTCTCCCCCGTCTATAGTGGGTACTACCGCAATGGCTCGCCGAACGATGTCGGCTCGTTCGGGTACTGGTGGTCTTCTACCGCAGGCAATAGTACGGATCGTTACCTCATGTACTACTACTCCGGTAGCTTATATTCCGGCAACAACTACAGTCGGTACTTCGGGTACTCGGTACGGTGTATCCGTGCTAGCTAGTAGGCATTTCTTGCTTGCTCTGAGAGCTCCGGCTCTCTCCGTTCCTCCACCCGAGCAAATTATTCTATTTAAAAGTAACTTAGCGCGTTAGAAACTTTGCTTTGCTACTCTAAACTAAGCCCAGGCGTTTTAGGTCACTTATTTTCCAAATAATCCCAAAATCATGTTATAATAATACCAATGGATCAAAAAGAAAATATTTTGAACGCAAAAGATTTAAACCTTGATTTTGACGAGCCAAATCTAGACGATATCGAAAATGAGGAAGAGCTTTCCGACGAAGACCTTGCCATCACACCAGAGAATGTCGATGCTTTCGCAGACGATTCTGTCCGTCTCTATCTTCGTGAAATCGGCAAAATCCCCCTTCTCTCCGCAGAAGAAGAAGCCGATCTCGCTCAGCGTATCGTCAAAGGCGACAAAAAAGCCAAAGACAAAATGGTCGAGTCAAACATGCGTCTGGTCGTTTCCATCGCCAAGCGTTATGGTGGCCGCGGCCTAGATTTCCTAGATTTAATTCAAGAGGGCAACACCGGCCTTCTCCGCGCCGTAGAGAAGTTCGACCCAGAAAAAGGTTTCAAATTCTCCACTTACGCCACCTGGTGGGTTCGCCAGGCGATTACCCGTGCCATTGCAGACCAGGCCCGTACCATTCGCATTCCAGTCCACATGGTAGAGACGATTAATAAAGTCTTAAGGACCACCAGAAAGCTCACTTCCGAGCTAAACCGCGAGCCAACCACCGAAGAAATCGCTGCCGAGCTCCATATGGAGCCAGAAAAGGTCGATTATGTTATGCGCATTAAGCAAGACATCGCCTCTCTAGACGCTTCCGTTGGTCGTGATGGCGACGACGAAGATTCCGTTCTTGGCGACTTCGTAGAAGATGAAGAGCGCATTTCTCCAGAGGACTCCGCCGCGAACCAAATCCTAAAAGAGCAACTTTCCGAAATCATCGCTACTCTTACTGATAGGGAACAAAAGATTATCCGCCTGCGCTTCGGCATCGGTGGCGGTCGCCCACACACATTAGAAGAAGTCGGTGCTGAGTTTGATGTTACCCGCGAGCGTATCCGCCAAATCGAAGCCAAAGCCCTTTCCAAGCTTCGCAAGAACAAAGACACCAAAAAGTTACACGAATATCTAAGATAAAGGAGCCACTCATGAAAAAACTATTTCAGAAATTCGCCACAGCTTTTGCAGTATTTTTGGCGAGTATCAGCATCCTTCCAGCCACTCTTACCACGACTTCAGCCTACGCAGCCGATACACCCCCAGCAGTCATCTTAACTGGTTGCGCCGGCAAAGAAAACGGCAGTGGCGAAGGCATTATTTGTATCATTGTTTTCGTTATTAATATCCTAAATGTAGTAGTCGGAATCCTTGGTATTCTCGGTATCGTAATAGTCGGTATCCAATATCTCACCGCCGGCGGCGACGAAGGTCAAGTCAGAAAAGCCAAACGTCGTCTCTTCGAAATCATCATCGGAATAGTAGTCTATGTAGTTATTGCCGCACTCTTGAATTGGCTCCTTCCAAACTTTGCCTTGCCAGACCAAAACACTTCCATGTTTACTACTTCCATCGGAGCCTAAATGTCCCGCTTGATTCTTGTTTACAATCCAAATTCATCTAAATATTGTCATGTCAAAAAAGACATTTTAGACAAAAAAGAAGAACTATTTAAAAATACGAAACTTGCAGAGTTTACCATCAAAAAAATCGGTTTTGAAAACAACGTCAAAAATCTAAAATCAGAGTTAAAAGACGGCGACACTTGTCTAGCGCTCGGTGGTGACGCCACCGCCGCTATCACCGCAAACGCGATTCTAGAATCATCAAAAGACGTCCGCCTAGCCGTCCTGCCATACGGCAACTTCAACGACCTTGCTCGCACGCTAGGCACGATGAAGCTACAGGATATTTTGTGGACAGAAACTATTTCTGCCCACAGCAGTAAACTCTACCCTCTTGAAATCTACATCGATGGCAAATTCTGGCGCTACGCCACTTGTTACGTCACTATCGGCATGACCGCCGTCGCCGTTGAACTTTTTGATGACCCAAAATTCAGAAAACATATGCAAAAAGGTCACAAAAGCTCCGTCACCTCTTATTTTGCACTTGCCAAATGGTATTTCAAAAACCGCCACAAAAAGATTTTTCTCCCAGAATTCACTATCAACGGCCGTCCAGCAAAAAAGGGCGCTTCAGACTACGCTGCCGTAAATGGTAGTTCCATGTGTCGCGTCATGAAAGGCGGCCAGGACTATGAAAAACCAAAAATTTTCCGCAGCAAAAGCTTAAAAACCGTCAGCTTTCCGCAGCTTTTTGTTTTGATGGCGCGCTCCATTTTATTCCGCACCCCAGGGAACGAGACCAAAGGCGATGTTTTAAAATTTAAAGAAAAAGCTACCGTAGAACTTCAAGCCGAGGGTGAATATCAAGTGTTTAAGGATATAAGCACCATAGAAATAAAGAAAGGGAACAAATGCCTGAAAGTGATTCAAAAGAACTAAAACAAGTAATCTCCTACATGTCCGCTCATTGGCCTAGTGACGTCAAAAAAGAGTGGCAAGTAAACACATCCGACTACTTTCAAATATTGCCAAAAGTCCTAGCAGATTTTACCAAAGGTGCTACTAGGACTCACCAGTTTTTCCGTATTGCCGGGCTCTCTGGCTCGGGCAAAACTTCTCAAATTCTCCCAGCAGTAGAGGAATTTTGTAAAAAATCAAACCTTTCGCCAATCCTAGTTGCTGCCCGACGTTTTGTGGAATATCATCCACACTATAAAGAAATTAAAAACCATTACGGCGAAGAGAACCTCCGTCAAAAAACCGACGAATTCTCCACCATCATGCTTTTTTTAACCATGAATGCACTAACGAAACAAGGTTATGACATTGTTTTAGATGTTACTTTACTAGATCCAAGCGTAGAGCAAATTTTAATCAAAATGTTAAAAGCAGGAGATTATAATAGTCTCCTTCTCATGATTGCGACTTCACCCGAAGTTACCGAACATTTCTTGGGCGGTCGCGGTTGGCGTCATTCCAAAGAGACAGAACAAGAATTTATCCGTGCTACTAATAAATCCCTAGAATTCTACGCAGATGCAGTTCCAGATCTTCGCATCATTCTTTGGAGTGTTTATGACAAGCTTCCAATCTATGATGGCAAAATCAAGGATTCCTTATCAATCTTCCAGGAATATTCTAAAAAAACTTCTCTCCCAGCAAATGACGACGAAGAGCGTCGGCAAGCAAAAATAAACTACCTAGCAAATATCAAATAGCGACTAAAACTCAATTTTCTTTAAAATTTCATCTAATCTATCAGTAGACTCTTCAATAGTGCCATTATTTAAGATATAATAGTCAGCCGCCACAATCGGCCCGCCTTTTTCGAGGTTTTCAATCTCGCTTCGGTCTCTCTCTCGAATTGCCGCCGCATCAAACGCTCTGCCTGGTCGCACTGCCACACGGTCATAGCGGATTTGTTTGTCGACCACTACAGCTATAAATGTCAAAGCCTTAGGAAATTCGTGTTTCAGTGTACAATATTCTGTCCACGAGTAAACACCGTCAAGCACGATTCTCTTTTGTCCAGCAGAAATCAGATCACGTGTCTCCGCAATCACTTGGCGTACCACCCAGTCTTTGCCTTCCGTTTCTCGTATTTCTTCGCGAAACTTTTTCTCGCTTTCACCGTCTTCGGTACGAGGAATTCCACGTTTCTCCATTTCTTTATAAATCATCCCACCAAAATAAACTTTCGGGTACCCCTTGTCCGTCAGATAATCCACGATTACCGACTTACCACTTCCACTCATTCCCACTATTGCTAGAATTTTCACGTTATCCATAGATATAGTATACCACATCAAGTTGTGATATAATCATTGTATGCGTAATTATTTTACGACAAAAGACCCGCTGGACACAATTATCAAAGAGACTATGTCAGACAAAAAAGTCCTAGAAACCAAGCATATTCTAACGGGTTGGACCAACATTGTAATCGAAGTAACTACAGATAAAGGCTCTTATTTCTTCCGTTTTCCACGGAACCCATTTTGGTCAAAAATGATTATAAAAGACGCCGCAGTTTGTAATTTTGTAGAAGGGAAGACCAGTTTCTATACTCCACAGATGACTCTCTGTTACGATAAAAAGAAACGACCATTTTCTGTCCACAAAAAAATCGAAGGTTACACTCTCGGAGACCGGATTTACCACCTAAGCCACACTGCATTAACTGGTGTCGCTTATGATACCGCAAAGTTCATCAAAGAATTATCCGGTATAGATTTAAGCAAAGCCCCAGACGAGGTCAAATATCCCCTTTCAGACTTTCTTTATGAATTAGATCACGAACATTACAAAAAACACATAGATAGAGACCATAATTACATCAAAAGCACCGAAGAAGACAAACTTGTTCATGGCGATTTAAATCTAGGAAACATTCTCCTAGACGAAAACGACAAAGTCATCGGCGTCATTGATTTTTGTTTTGCTGGAACTGGGAACCCACAAATGGACACCGCGCGTATGCTTTCACGTCCCGTCCCAGAAGAATTCGAAAAAAAGTTTCTTTCTCAATTTGTTGATACTTCAGAAGTCGCTCGCATGAAAACCGCCTGGAAGCACATTGATGCCGGCTACGCCGAGCATATCCGTACTAATTTCCCAGAAATCAACCTAAATCAGCTCTAAAACGGCAAGTTGTCATAAACCAGCCTAGAACACTGTCCGCCATCTAGTGTATCTGTGTTATACTATAACTATGAATCGTCTAGTTTTAATCGATGGTAAATCTGTTTTCTATCGTGGTTATTATGCTATGGGTGCTCTGAGTTTAAGAGATGGCACTCCTACTGGTGGTGTCTATGGCTTTGCCGCCATCGCGATGGAAATTGTCAAAAAACTAAACCCTACTAAAGTCGTTGTTGCCTGGGATTCTAAGACCTCTACCGCCAAAAGGAAGGCTCTCTACGACGGTTACAAAGCTGGCCGCGTGAAGCCCGGCGAAGATTTCTATACTCAAATCCCGCTCTTAGAAAGTTTAATCAAGGATCTCGGTTGGTCCTTTGTCGAACTAGACAATTACGAAGCCGACGACATCATCGGCACTCTCTCCCGCCAAGCTGACGAAGCAAAAGATTACGAAACTTACATCATTTCTAGTGATCAAGATATGCTCCAAATTGTCGATGAAAACACCCATATGTGGCGCATTCTAAAAGGTTTTTCAAATATCGAACAAATCGATGTAAGGGAAATAGAAGAAAAATACGGAATCTTAAAATCCCAGTTTTTAGATTTAAAAGCTTTAAAGGGCGATGCTTCAGATAATATTCCAGGCGTCCCAGGCATAGGCGAAAAAACTGCAGTAAAACTCTTAAACGAATACCAGACTCTAGAGGGTATATATGACAATTTAGACAAAATCACTGGCTCCACCAAAACCAAACTCGAAAATGGCAAAGCCAGCGCCTTCATGTCAAAAGAACTCGCAAGAATCATGTTTGACGCCCCAGTGGAACTTAAAAACATTCCAGACTTCAAATTCAACAAAGAGCAAGTCATCGCCGGCCTTAAGAAACTCGAATTCAACTCATTAATTAGAAAGATAGATAATGTAGACGAAGGACCTGCGTTTTCGAGAGAGCGCGCAGCACGGCAGCACGAGCGCGAGCGCGCCGTCCCCGTGACGACGGGTAGCGGCGACGCGGCTCACGAAAGCATAAGTCGCCCATTAAACTTAATAGTCGATTGGGACATTAAAGCTTTGATGCACAGCGATAAAGCCGTCGCCACAAAAATCCTGACCGGCGCTCCTTTTTGGGATCTAGGGCAAGCCGCATTTTTATTAGATCCACTTTCTCGCGACAATAGCTCAATGGACTATCAGACTGAGCTCGCGTCCTTCGAGAGGCTTCCGAGACTATATAATATATATACTGATTTTGATTTGCCACTCATCCCAATTTTATACAAAATGGAAGAAAAGGGTATGCTTCTTCATCGCGACTATTTCAAAAAGTTAGAGCAAGAATACGAGAAAATCTTAAAAAACCTTGAGCAAAAAATTTATAAGCTATGTGACGAAGTTTTTAATATTAACTCGCCACTCCAACTTTCCGAGGTGCTTTTTGTCGATTTACATCTTCCAATTAAGGGAATCAAAAAGACTTCGCGTGGTTACTCAACTGGTGCAAAAGAATTAGACAAGTTAAAAGACACTCATCCAGTTATTGAACAAATAATTAAATATCGCGAGGCCAGCAAGCTCTTAAACACTTACATTATTCCAATGCCAGACCTAGCGGACGAAAACGATCGTATTCATACCACCTTCACTCAAAACGTCACATCGACTGGTCGTCTTAGTTCTAAGGATCCAAATCTCCAAAACATTCCAGTCAGAACCGAAGAAGGCCGGCGCATCCGTGCCGGATTTGTTGCAGAAAAAGGCAAAGTTCTTGTGTCCGCCGATTATTCACAGTTTGAGCTTCGTCTTGCAGCCGTCCTATCTGGCGACGAACCACTTATCAAGGATTTTAATAGCGGTGTCGATATTCACACCAAAACCGCGTCCGAAGCCTTTAATGTTCCAATAGACCAGGTTACCAAAGATCAGCGTCGCGCCGCCAAAGCTATTAATTTTGGCATTATTTACGGTATGAGTATAAACGGCCTTTCAGAAGCCGCCAAAATGAATTTCTATGAAGCCAAACAATTCATGGAAAACTATTACAAACTTCGTGCCCCGATTATGGACTTTATGAAAAAGACCCTAGAAAAAGCTCGTACCGAAGGTTACGTGGAAACCTATTTTGGCCGTCGCCGTCCTACTCCAGACGTAAAGTCCAGCAATTTCCTTATTCGAAGTGCTGCCGAGCGTGCCGCCCAGAATATGCCAATTCAGGGAACAGAAGCCGACCTTATGAAGCGCGCCATGATTAAAGTTAGCCAAAAATTGCCAAAAAACGCCGACATCGTTATGCAAGTTCACGATTCATTGATTGTCGAATGTGACAAAAACGATGCTGGCAAAATCGGCGAAATCTTAAAACAAGAAATGGAATCCGTCGCCCCCGAGCTAAAAATCAAACTTGCCGTTGATGTTACAGTAGGTGACAACTGGGGCGAACTCTAAAATCCACATTTAGTGTCCAAAAAGTCCTTGACACCACCATATATAGTGCTTATAATAAAAGTAGGTATACTTATAACATTAATTTAAAACCAAGGAAAAGAGCCATATTATGAAAAAAATCATCTATAATAATCCAAACGAAGTGGAGAACTTTAGCCTTAGCCGTTTCACTAAGTCATTAAACAAATACGCCAAAATCAGCGAAAAGGATATCAAAGAGGCTTTGAGGAATTTCGACCAATACGAAAACATGCACGTTTCTTGCCTAGTAGAAATCGGCGTTAATTTAATCGAAAAATCCGCCGGCGAACGTGCCGCCAAAGAATATTTTAATGAACATGCCGAGTATTTTGACGAAGGTAAATTTGAACGCTTGCGCCGCATCACCGGCTACCTAGTCGGTACATTAGACCGCTGGAACGATGCCAAAAAAGCCGAAGAAGCCGCCCGCGTCAAACACTCCGTCAATTCAGCAATAGACGACGCCGAGCGCCTCACCGCCCTAGAAACTCAAGCTTTCGAGCAAAACATCGCCTACGCAAGATAATAACGAGATAACAGAAAATATGCCAGAGCTTCCAGAAGTAGAAACGATAAGGCGTGGGCTTGATAAATTTGTTATTCATCAAAAAATCCAAAACACAACCATCCTTTGTGACAAATCTTTTCACGGCACTCCAACTAGCGCCATAATCACTGGTATTCGTCGCTTCGGTAAAGCTCTCATCATTGATTTAGACAACCAAAAATCTCTGATGATTCATCTTCGGATGACTGGTCAACTGATTTTCGACCCCAAAGATAAAGCCGCTCGTTTCGCCGCCGGTCACCCTAGCGAAAATTTCGTTGATACTCTGCCAAACAAACAAACCCGAGTAATCATAGAACTAGAAAACGGCACTCTCTATTTTAACGACCAACGCAAATTCGGTTTCATCAAAGTACTAGATACAAAAGATTTAAGAGACGACCCATTCATCAAAAAACTTGCTCCCGAGCCATGGCAGATGGACGAAACGGTTTTTTATGAAAAACTACAAAAACATAAAAACTCTCCTATAAAAGCCGTAATTCTAGACCAAACGGTTATCGCAGGTCTTGGCAATATTTATGCCGACGAAGCACTTTTTATGAGCAAAATTCACCCAAAAACCAAAGCTGGCACTCTTACTAAAAAAGAATCCGCCAATCTTTTAAAAATGGCAGCTCATGCCATGGATTTATCTATCGAGTCTGGCGGCTCAACCTTGAGAGACTACAAAAAAGCTGACGGCACGCGTGGCGATTACCTAGATAAATTTGCTCAAGTATTTAATAAACAAGGCAAACCCTGCCCCATCTGCAAAACCCCAATCCAAAAAATTCGCGTTGCCGGTCGCGGCACCCATATTTGCCCCCATTGCCAAACCTTACGCCCGGCATCAGAAATAGTTTCTATGTGTCCTGCGGGACATGAAGACTTGGCCAGAGCGGCCCGGAGCGTGCCCGAAGGGCACGCAGAAACTACTTCTGATGCCAAAGAGAAAGGAACGACAAATGATTAAAATATTTACTGGTGACGATCGCGTAGCGGCCGGAAAAGAAATCAAAAAGCTTCTCGGAGCCGACTACGAAGTCATCGACTGTGCCGATTTAACCCCTAGAGATTTACCGTCAATTTTCAGAGGTTCCACGATTTTTGCGTCCAGCCGCCGAATTTTACTTCGGGATTTTACCGCCAACACAAGTATTTTTCACGAGCTGCCAAACTTCTTAGACACTCGTCATGATATTATTATGCTAGAAACCAAGCTAGACAAGCGTACTACGATTTTTAAAGAAATCAAAAACAAAGTCGAAATCAAAGAGTTTAAACTCCCACCAGCTATCAATTTTCGCATCGTTTTTGACATTTATAAAACCGCCAAAAAAGACGGCAAAAAAGCCGTCAACATGCTAGAAAAAATCAAATCCAAGGAAGATCCGATTCAGTTTACTGGTCTACTAGTTTCTCAGGCACTCAAAGATTTTGAAGCCACCGGCGGCAAGGGAATCAAAGAAAAAAGGACCTTAAAGGCCCTTTCAACTATTGATATTCAGATGAAATCCACCAAGATTGACCCTTGGCTTTTAGTGGAATCATTCTTACTTGAGCTTAACGTTTGATGCTTTTGCGAAAGCAGCAAGCTGACTCTTGCGACGAGAAGCGGTATTCTTCTTTAGCAAATCTTTCTTTACAGCTTTATCGTATTCAGACTGAGCCTTAGACAGAGTTTCAGCTGTTGGCTTAGCTTTAAAAGCCTTTACAGCAGCTTTAATGTTTTTCTTAATTTCTACATTGTGCTCTGTGCGCTTAGTAGCCTGACGAGCAGCTTTCTTCGCGGATTTGATAATCGGCATATTTCTATTGTATCCCTACAGATTAAAAATTATTAACTTCATCCTATTATACCTTATTTACGAAAAAAAGTAAAGGGGTAAAAACATATTCAAAAAAGTTGAAAAAAAATCAAGCTTATGCTAATATAAATACAAAAGAAAGGCAAAAATGTCAGACGACGATCAATTAACCAATACATCTGTGACGGACCCTAGCAATTCGGGTGCGGGCACAAGTACGGATTCCACCGCAGATGCTAGTATGGATGGAGTCGACCCAAATCTTGCAATTCCAAGCTTAGACGACTTGGAGTATGCTACCCCTAGCGCCTATATTGACCCAGATCTCCCAGAGATTAAGGAAGAAGAAGAAAAAGAAGAGCCAGAAGAAGAGGTTAAAGAAGAAGACATTCTTAAAATGACTCCAGAGCAGATTGCCGAAGCTATCAAGGCTTCAAACGCAGTCATGATCAAAGTCGCCGAAAAAATCGCAAATTCGCGAAACATTTTGATTGCTCTTTCAAGCGACCCATCAGTAGACGAACTCTCTGCTGGCCTCGCACTTGCACTTTTCTTAGATCGTCTTGGCAAACACGCCATTGCCATTTTTTCTGGAACCATTCCAGATGCCCTTCAATTCTTGAACCCAGGTGAAGTATTTGAAAAAAATCCAGATGTCTTGCAGGATTTTGTAATTTCCTTGAACAAAGAAAAAGCCGACCATCTCCGCTATAAACTCGATGGAGATTTTGTCAGGGTTTATGTCACCCCATATCGCACCCATTTGTCGGAAGCAAATCTAGAATTCTCTTACGGTGATTACAATGTAGATTTGTGTCTTGCGTTAAATGTTACTAACGCTATCGACCTAGACCCAGCTCTTCGCGAATACGGCAAAATCATGCGTGACGCCACTGTGGTAAACATTACCACTGGTAATCCTGGCAAATTCGGCGAAATCGAATGGACCAATCGCCACTCCAGCTCTCTTTCAGAAATGGTTTCAAACCTGTTCCTGAGTGCTTCTGGAGATGTCCATTTAAACGCAAACGAAGCCACCGTACTTCTTACTGGTATCGTTGCCGCTACAGATCGTTTCGCTCGTGCTAACACCTTTGCTGCTACCATGGAAGTCGCATCTCGTCTTCTTGACGCTGGTGCCGACCAACAAATCGTCGCAGCAAACATTTCAGAAGACCTAGATAATCAATTCTTTACCTACTCAGAAGCCACCGCGAAGGCCAAAAAAGATGCCGCTGCTATCGCTGCAAATCTCGAATCGCCATCTATTTCCTTTGAGCCAACTGAGTCAATCAAAAATGATTTAAGCAAAGATGATTCTGCAATCGTCATTTCTCACGGGGAAGAAGGACCAGCTCCAGCTGCCACGGAAACTGTCTCCGAGCCAGCCGCAAGCGCAGAATCGTCTGAGTCGCTAGAGCCGTCAGAACCAACCGAAGAACCAGCCGAAGAACTGGCCGAAGAAGCTGGATCTTCCGAAGAACCTGCTCCAGTTGGCGGTTCGGTAAACATTCCAGTACCAGAATCGTCCGATTTGTCAGCTCCAGCCCCAGCACCAGCTCAATCCGAGCCAGAATCTACCGAAGGCTCTGCACTTCTAGATGAACTCAAAGCCACAGAAGCTAGCTTATCGGGCGTCGGTGCTGAGGCTGCACCAGAGCCAGTTCAAAGTCCAGTAGATATCGCAAGCCCAGGCTCCATGGAACCAATCATTCCAGCCGAAGGCGCCGGAGATGCTACTAGCAAATACGGCCAAATGCTAGAAGATGCTTTAAATGAGCCAGCCTCCGCCGAAGCTGCTCCAATGGCCAGTGGTTTGCCACCAGTAGATAATCCAGCTGCCTCCAGCGCACCAGTTGTCACAGGAGCTCCAGAAGTAGGCAACATGCCAGAAATTAATTACGGTGAAAACACCGACCAGCTTTTGCCACCACCACCAGCTCCACCAGTAGATTTGACTGCGCCAATGCCAATGCCGGCCGCCTCAGATATGGGCGCCGCACCAATGCCAGCCCCAGAATCTACCAGCCCAGCCCCAGGCGCACCAGATGCATTTACTATTCCAGGTGTCTAAAGCAAAAACCCGCTAGAAGTGGGTTTTTGCTGTATCACCTAATTAGTCTTGTGATTTTTAAAAAATGGTGTATAATATATATCATAAATGGATTCGTAGCTCAGTTGGTTAGAGCGCTGCCCTGTCACGGCAGAGGTCGCGAGTTCGAGTCTCGTCGGATCCGCCATTTATAAAACCCCGCAAGGGTTTATTTTTTTAAAAAGTGAGCCCCTTGTCAATTTTTCTAATCTGTGCTATAATGACTAGCAATATGGCTATTAAAGTAAGTAGAAAAGATCAGGGCGAGGCAAACGAAAACATCATTCGTCGTTTTAATCGCAAAGTCCTTCAGGGCGGCATCATGCCACTGAAGAAGTCTCAGATGCGTTTCTCTAAGCCTATTTCTAAGCGCGAGCGGAGATTAAAGGCTATCATCAGAGAAGCCCGCAAGGCCGAAAAGACCGAGCGCATCAAACTAGGTCTGAAATAAAATCCCCTCAGGGGGTTTTATTTTTTTATGGTATAATATAGATATGATAATTTTATTTGGTTTAGCCGGTACCGGCAAGGGCACACAGGCCAAAGCCCTTTCAGAAATTTTTGGTTGGCGCACTTTTTCCGTTGGTCAGGTCATCAGAGACACAGGCAAATATACCGACACCGTAGATAATGGCGGCCTTATTCCAGATGACGACGTCATCGCACTTATGACCGAGCAAATCAAAAAAGCTACCGCCGAAGGTTACGACATCATTTTAGACGGTTATCCACGTACCGAGTATCAAGCTAAATGGCTAATGGATCACATGAAAGACGATATTAGTGGTGCTATTATTTTGGACGTACCAAAAGAAGAGCTCTACCAACGTCTAGAACTCCGCGGCAGGGAAGACGACAAGTCAAAGGAAGCCATCGATCTTCGCTGGGATATTTTTGAAAAAAACATCACCCCAATCGTGAATTTGCTAGAAGAAAATCACATTCCAGTCAGAAAGGTCAACGGCGTCGGCGAAGTAGGCACAGTTACAGGCCGACTGATTGCTACTGTTAAAGAGCTAGACCCGTCCGCCACCAAACAAAAGGACGACGTAAACGGCGAGGAAATCGAAAAAAGCTACGGAGAATAAACCATATATAATATATACACCAAAGGACCAAAATGCTAAACATCACAAACACCACTCCCGAAATACTAGAACAAAAAATCACCGCCATGCGAAAAGGCGGCAAAATCATGGGCAATCTCTTAAAAGATTTAAAAGATTACGTTAAGCCAGGCATGACCGGAAAAGAAATTGACAGTTGGGTCAGAAAAGAAATAGTGAAACGCGGCGCTAAAGTCTCCTACGACATGCTCGAAGAGGAATTTCCTGGCAGCATCTGCATTTCCGTAAATGACGAATTGGTCCATGGCGCACCAAAAGACGAGCCACTCGAAGAAGGCGACAAAGTCAGCTTTGATCTTGTAATTTATTACGATGGCTATCACACGGACGCCGCATTTACCATGCTTGTTGGTGATAAAGGCAGCCAAGCCGTCAAAAATATGATTAAAGTCACCGAAAGCTCACTATACGAAGGTATAGAACAGGTCAAACCTGGCGCTCACATCGGTGATATTGGCGCTGCCGTAGAAAAAGTTCTAGTAAAGGGTCACCTCGGAGTAATCGAAAATTACGTTGGCCATGGTATCGACAAAGAAATGCACGAAGCCCCAGAAATCCCAAACTATGGCAAAAAAGGCCACGGCTACAAACTAATCGAAGGCGACACTATTTGCATAGAACCAATGTCTTGCCTTGGTAAACCAGCCAACTATGTAGACAAAAACGATCACTGGTCCGTCAAAATGAAAGACGGTTCCATCGGTTGTCATTTTGAACACACGATTTTAGTAACAAAAGATGGTTATGAAAACCTAACCCTGCCTGACTAATTGTGTTATAATAAGGTTATGGAAGAAAAACCTCGCTTTGTCACAGGCCTTGATGTAGGCACCGAAAACGTTCGCGCCGTCATCGGCGCTATGAAAGATGGCAAGTTTGCCGTTTATGGTTATAACGAAGGCAAATCCGCCGGCATGAGAAAAGGCGTCCCAGCCAATCTTAACGGCCCCGCTAGTTCTATTGACAGAATGTTAGGAGAAGCCGAACGTATGGGTGATTATGATGTTCGCTCCGCCTATGTTTCGATTAACGGTTCCCAGATTCTCTCCACTCGCACCGAAGGTATGATTGCCGTCGGTTCAACGAATGAGCACGAAATCGATGACAGTGATTTAGATCGCGTAGAAGATGTTGCTGTTACTGGCCGCATCCCAGCTAATCGTGATGTTCTAGATGTTGTTCCTTTGGAATATGCTATAGATGGTCAAGGCGGCATCAAAGATCCAGTCGGTATGTCCGGCGCTCGTCTAGAAATGCGCGCAAATGTAATTTCTGCACTTACCCCAAATTGTGATCATCTAAGAAAGGCCACCGAACACGCCGAAGTCCATGCAGATAGATTAGTCCCATCAGCCGTCGCCGCCGCTCGTGCCGTTCTTACGGAAAAGCAAAAAGAAAACGGTGTCGCAGTCATCGATATGGGTGCCGCCACTACTTCCGTCGCTGTCTATGAAGAAGGCGATTTACAATACGTTGGCGTAGTCCCAGCAGGCTCAAACAATATCACTAATGATTTAGCGATTCTACTTGCTATCGACCCAGACATGGCCGAAGAAATCAAAACTCGTTTTGTCACTGGCGATTTTACCACAGAAAAATCTCCAGTTATCAAAATCGGCAAAGAAGGCAAAGGCGAACGAAACTTCGACAGAAAAGAAGTAGATAACGTAGTAAAACTCCGTCTCGAAGAAATTTTCGGTGAAATTAGAAAAAAACTTAAAACCGCCAAATACGATCAACGCTTGCCAGAAGGCGTCATCTTAACTGGTGGCGGTGCTCGTATGCGCGACATAGAGCTATTTGCTAAATATGCTTTGGAAGCATCCGTTAAAATCGGTGTGCCTTTGGAACTTACCGGAGTATCAGAAGCCGTAGAACGTCCAGAATTCGCCGTTGCTGTTGGTCTAGCCATCATGGCCGCCGAAGAGCAAGCCTATTCTGTGCCAAAACAATCCAAAAAATCCAAAAAGGCTAAACCTGCCCTTAAAGCTCCTTCAACTAACATTTTCAAAAAACTTTTCTCAAAATTCTAATACGCATACACTCTTGAAAAATCTTTTTATAAGGTGTATTATAGAATAAAATAAAAGCGAGGATATTTATATGCCGGAAGTAAAACCGTCAGAAGTGGTGGAAAGTAAAGCAAGTATAAAAGTAGTTGGTGTTGGTGGCGCTGGCGGCTCCGCGATTGAACGCATGAAAGAAGTTGGTCTTTCAGGCGTAGAATTCGTGGCAGTCAATACAGATGCTCAAGCTCTGTATCATTCAACAGCAGACACCAAAGTTCACATTGGTAAAGGTCTAGGTGCTGGTGGCGACCCAGAAAAAGGTCGTGAGGCTGCCGAAGAAGCCAGGGAAGATATCGGAAAGGCTTTGGACGGCGCAGATATGGTATTTATCACCATCGGTGCTGGTGGTGGTACCGGTTCAGGTGCCGGCCCAATCGTAGCAGAAGAATCTCGCAAACGTGACATTCTGACTGTTGGCGTAGCTACCAAACCATTTACATTCGAAGGCGCTCGTCGTCGTGCAAATGCCGACCTAGCGATAGATAAACTCTCCCGTCAGGTAGATGCACTTATTACTATTCCAAACGACAGACTTTTACAAACAATTGATCCTCGTACTCCACTTCTTGAAACCTTCAAAATCGCAGACGATGTTCTTCGTCAAGGCGTTCAAGGTATTTCCGAGCTTATTACTGAGCACGCACTTATTAACCTAGACTTTGCCGATGTTAAATCCATCATGAAAAACGCCGGCTCTGCACTTATGGGTATTGGTCGCGCTTCTGGTGAAAATCGCGCCGTTATGGCTGCTCAACAGGCTGTTGAATCCCCACTAATTGAAGTAAAAATCGAAGGCGCTCGCGGTGTACTCTTCTCCGTAGCCGGTGGTTACGACATGAGCATGAGCGAAATCCAAGAAGCCGCCGAAGTTATTACTGGTTCCGTCTCCCCAGACGCCAACATCATCTTTGGTGCATCCATCCGTCCAGAGCTAGAAGACGAAATCATCGTCACCGTAGTTGCTACTGGCTTTGACTCCGAATATTACTCTGGTAGTGGACCAGTTTCTGTGGAAGAGCCAGCCGTTTCTGAGCCTGCTACTCCAGTAGTAGAAACCAAACCAGCCACCGATTCTAAGGAATTTGCCACCCCGCCAAAGTCTAGCATGTGGGATTCCATCAAAAACGATCCAGAGCCAGAATCATCCACGGCAAGCGACGACGAAATGGACGTTCCTCCTTCACTCCGCGAGCGTTTCCGCAAGAAAAAGAAAGATTAATCATTAAAGGAGCGTGGGCATGGAAGGACATTTTCGCATCGGAGATAGCAAAGTTCTAGAAAGCCGCGAGACCGTTGACGGCACAATGATTCGCCGTCGGCGGGAATCTTCTGACGGCCATCGCTTTACTACCTACGAGCGGATTGAGCTTCCACCACTTACCGTCACCAAACGCAGTGGCAACAAAGAAATCTACGACCGCGACAAACTTCTCCTAGCCGTAAAACGCAGTGTAGGGAAGTTTTTTAATTCCGAATTAGAAATAGAAGACGTCGTCACACGTGCTACAGATATATTATATAGTCTAAATACCGACCAAATCTCGTCCCAGCAAATCGGCGAAGCCGTTTTAGACGTTTTAGCCGAAGTCAATGAAGTCGCTTATGTCCGTTTCGCCAGCGTTTTTCGCGAGTTCAAAACTCTCGAAGATTTTGAAAACATCTTAAAAGAACAAAAAAGGAGACAAAAATGCGCATAGTATGTGTTTTTAAAGAAGGCCGCGATTATTCTCGCACCGTCACAGATTATCTAGAAGATTTTTATCGTCGTACCGGGCATCAAATAGAAACCATGGATCCAGACGAATCCACCAACTTCTGCGAAGCCTACGACATCGTAGAGTATCCTACCATTTTAGCAATAGATGGTAATGGCGCCGTAGCCTCCACCTGGAAAGGTATGCCTTTACCGCTTTTTGACGAAATATCCTACTACGCTAGTGCATAAGCGTGATATAATAAAAACATGGATATTTTAAGCGATATTTTTAAAAACATCTGGTTTCAGCGCGCCTTGTGGTCAGTTATTATTATTCTAATTGCTATAGCTATCTATGCTATCATTGCAAAATTCCTAAGTGCCAAAGAAAAGCGCGGCTCTAAACTCGTTTCCGCAAAGAAAAATCGCACCTACATCCGCATGTTAAAAAGTATCGTTGGCTATACTTTAGCCATTCTTACCGCTCTTACAATTTTGGAAGTTTTTGGTATCAACGTTACTTCGATGCTCGCGGGCGTCGGCATCGCATCTATTATCGTTGGTTTTGCACTCCAAGATGCACTAAAAGACATCATTCGCGGTCTTGATATTATTTCTGGAAGTTACTACGACATCGGCGATGTAATTAAATTCCAGGATAACCTTGGTCAGGTTCAGTCCATCACCCTTCGCACCACCAAAATCCAGGACATCAATACGAGTAACATCGTTTCCATCGCGAACCGTAATATCGACAAAGTAGAAATAGACACAGGGTATATTTATTTGCCAGTGCCTTTTCCGTATGATATAAAAACGGACAAAGCAGATTCTATCATGAAAGAAGTCACCAAAAACCTAGCCAAAACTGATTTGATTACATCATCAGACTATCAAGGGCTAACCAAAATCGGCGATTCTGCCATAGACTATCAAGTGGTCTTAACTTGCGACCCTATCAATCGTCTCCAAGCCCGCCGCAATGCACTTCATACAGTGGTGAAAACCTTAGAAGAAAACAAAATCACCATTCCATATACACAGCTAGACATTCATACAAAATAAAGTGTTGTAAATTTTACAACACTTTGTCAGCCCCGATAATGGCATACATTTCAAAATATGGTATAATTATACCTATGAAGTATAGAGCGGGAACTCGCCAAAAGGCGGTTGAGTACGAAAAAGCCATCACCGGCTGGTGGAAAAAGAACAAAACTTTTGAACAGTCTATTACAGAGCGCCCAATAGACAAATCTTATGTTTTTTATGACGGCCCACCGTTTATTACTGGCATGCCGCATCACGGCACACTTCTTAGCTCTATTGTAAAGGACGCAGTCCCGCGCTACTATACCATGCATGGCTACAGAGTCGAAAGGCGCTGGGGCTGGGATTGTCACGGCCTTCCCGCAGAAAACTTCGTTGAAAAACAACTTGGCATCACCGACCGTCGCGACATCGGCACCAAATGGTCGTTAGAAGATTATATCATCAAGGCTAGGGAATCAATGGTCGCGAACTCCGAAACTTGGCGCTCCACCATTGACCGCGTCGGTCGCTGGGTAGATTTTGACAATCCATATCGCACCATGAACAAAGATTTTATGGAGTCCGTCTGGTGGGCTTTTAAAAAATTATACGAAGCCGGCAAAATCTACGAAGGCCGTAAAGTCTTAATGTACGACACTAAGTTCGCTACTCCAGTTTCAAAAGCCGAAGTCACCATGGACAACGACGCCTACCAAACCGTCACTGACCCATCAGCATACGTCAAGTTTAAGGGTCAAGATTTTACTTTCTTAGCCTGGACCACCACTCCATGGACCCTGATGGCTAACCGCGCACTGGCTGTCAGCAAAGAGCTAGATTACGGTGTATATAATATAGACGGAGAAAAGCTCATCGTCGCTAAAACCCGCGCCGAAAAATTATTTGAAAACCAAAAACCAGAGAAGACTGTTAGAGGCAGCGACCTAGAAGGACTAGAGTACGAATCTTTAGACGGCACCATTTGCCAAGTATTCACCGCCGATTTTGTCGGCAGCGAGGAAGGTACCGGCATCGTCCACATTGCTCCAGCCTACGGCGAAGATGACTACGAACTCTTTAAACAGCACGAAGATAAAATCAGTTTTGTAGACACTCTAGACGAAAACGGATATTACGTCGAAGAATACGCCGACAAGCTACATAAACTCGGTGTTCGAGATACAGACGAACACGGCATTCAGATTTGGGCAGGGAACAAATTTATTGCCAAATGTCTAGAAGAAAAGGGAATTATTTACAAAATAGAATATATTCAGCACGAATACCCGTTTAACCCTAGAAGCAAAGAACGCATCATGTATCGCGCGTTTCCGTCTTGGTTCTTTGACGTAGAAGGTCAAAAGCAAATGATGATAGCAGAAAACGAAAACATCAACTGGTTCCCAGCCTATCTTAAACACGGTCGTTTCATGAAAAACATCGAAGCCGCCCCAGATTGGAATCTTTCTCGCGACCGTTTTTGGGCCACCGCCATGCCAGTTTGGAAAGGCGATAAAGGCTCGGTAAAAGTCGTCGGAAGCTACGAAGAATTAAAAGACCTCTCCGGCGTAGAGCTAGAAGATTATCATCGCCCATGGGTAGATGAGGTAGAATTTGATATCGACGGCGAGCATTTTACCCGCATCGAAAAGGTCTTAGACTGCTGGTTCGAATCTGGCTCCATGCCGTTTGCCCAGCTTCATTATCCGTTTGAAAACAAAGAAAAATTCGAGAGAAACTATCCAGCCGACTTCATCGTAGAATACGTCGGTCAAGTCCGCGCTTGGTTTTACTATGTCCATACGGTGAATACCGCTCTTGCCGAAATCGGCGCCTTTGGCGAAAAAGCTAAAAACGGTCCTAAGAACGCTTATAAAAACGTCATCACAACTGGCACCCTTGCCGGAAATGACGGTCGCAAGATGAGTAAATCTCTTGGCAACTACACCGATCCAAATATTTTAATGGACACCTACTCTGCCGACGCACTAAGATTTTTGCTTCTAAGCTCCCCAGTTTTGTCTGGTGAAGATTTTGCGCTTCTAGACAAAGATGTTTCGGATGTTAATCGTAAACTCGCGATGCTTTGGAACGTTTATGATTTCTTTGTAACCTACGCCGAAATCGAAAACATTGACAGCGACGATTTTCCAGAAGAACCTACACTTAAAAATCCACTGGACTCCTGGATTGTCTCCCGCGCCTATGAACTTGAGAACCAAATCACCGAGGGAATGAAAGAATACAATATTCCAAAAGCCTTGGAAAATGTCCTCCCATTTATCGATGACCTCTCGAACTGGTTCGTCCGTCGTTCTCGCCGTCGTTTTTCCAAAAACGATGACGAAACAGATAAAAAGGCTGCCTTTATAACCCTGCACTTTGTATTAATATATACTGCACATCTCTTGGCTCCATTTACACCGTTCTTGTCCGAAGAACTCTATCACAAAATGACCGGTGCTGCCGATTCTATTCATCTAAAATCCTGGCCAACTGCCGGTAAGATTGACCAAACAGTCCTAGAAAACATGTCTCGCACCCGCGAAATTATTACCGACGCCCTAAGTCTCAGGATGAGAAAGTCCGACCAAGAAGATCAAATCAAGGTCCGTCAGCCGCTAAACTCCCTTGAATATCCAGGCGAAAAGCTAGACGAATTCTACGAACAAATCATCAAAGACGAAATAAATGTCAAACAAGTTAAAAACGGCAAAGAACTAAAGCTAGATAAAACCTTAACCAAAGAATTAAAAGAAGAAGGATACGCTAGAGATATTATTCGCGCCATTCAATCTGCCAGAAAGCACGCCGGGCTAAGCATGGACGACCACATCAAACTCAGCCTTTCTATAGATATACCAGAATCCTACATAGAACTAGTAAAAACTGAAGTCCTAGCTGACACCATCGCAAAAAACGACAATTACACCCACGACGAAATCTCCAAAATCGGAAGCGAAAACATCACAATCAGCCTAGAAAAAATATAATCAGTATTTTTTCAAATCATATAAAATCGCCCATATAATTTTTACAACACCACAGTTTTTGAACTTCGAGCTTGACTACGAAGGCAAAAACTTGCCTGGTGTTGTAAAAATTATCTTGGCGAGATTTTATCGATGAGAAAAATACTGATTATATTTTTTTACCTACGCGAGTGCAAGGTGGTTTATATATTTTTACAGGGGGTATATTTGACAATTTTCGATTTTTAAGCATAATCACTATTGACTTTTTTCGCAAACTGTGCTATACTCAAATTAAGTTAGAAAATAAAACAAACATTCTAACAAACAAAATAATAACACAAAAACCATAAAAAACAAAAAGGAGCAAATAATGGCGGAAAAACTAAACACACAAACTTTAAACATACCAGACCAGGTGGTCGATTCGGACTGGAAAGACGATATTGACGTAGACTACGCCATCTACGGCGATAACGAAAAACAAGAAGGAGAATACATAAGTCCAAAAAGCGTCAGCAAGGAGTCACTAAATCAGATCAAAGATTTTCAAGTCAAGCTAGCGTTTAACGGACTAAAGAAATTCAGAAAACAAGAATTAGAAAAAGTAGTGGCTTAAGGTTGAAAAGACCGATAATCCCATAAAACAAAAACAGAAAGGTACATTAAGATATGAAAGGAGTAGTATATAGGATAGACCCACTATATTTCCATATAGTTTACCACATCTTATTAGCTGTGCTAAGTATAGTCTAACCATAAGGATGCCCATGTAAAACCAATCAAACCATAAATTACAATTTTAAAAAACCGAACACCGCGTTCGGTTTTTTAAATTCCAAAATCACATTTCTGGTTTTTCTTGACTTTTTCATTGTGTTTATGATAATCTTAAAACAGAAAAGGTAATACAAAGGAAAATTTAAAACCATGGAATCACAACTCGTCGACCCGGCGATTCTGGGGCAATTTGTGGATGCTTTGATTAGCGAAAAATACCCAGACCAGCCAGAAACCAATTTTGCAAATCTGAGAGAAAAAGCCATAAAAGCTTTAGATTTTCAGATTCTAAAATCAATTTTAGGTAGCCTAACCAAAGAGCAAGGCGCCGAACTAAACCAGCTCTTGGACAATCCAAGTTCAGACGAGACAACCTTTGAAAATTTCTTTAAAGATTACGGCATAAATTTGGAAGCCGTTTTAAAAGATACCATGGTAAAGTTCAAAGATGATTTCATGAAAGGAGCTCAAAATGCCTAGCCCAGAATCGTTTGGCGGAAACGCCCCAGTAAACAATTCAGAAGCAGCCGAATCTCTCCGAGAGACCGATAAAGAACGTGGCAACAAAACAAACGAATATGAAGCTTTGTTGCAGAAAAAAGCTAAACTCGAAGAGATGCTAAGAAAAGCCGGCGTAGATCCAGAAACCGTAGGCAACGAAGACGAAGCTTCCAAAGCTGAGTATGATGAAAGCAGAGCCAAAAACCAAGAAGTCACTAAGGAAACTGAAGTTTCTCCATCCAAGCTTGGCGAAAAGGTATCAAAGAGCGTGCATCTAAAGAAAGTCATCGCTGGAATCGTCCTAGGACTCACTACCACAATCGCTGCAGGATTTGTTGCTGGCTCGGTTTACAAAGCAAGCAAAGCCGAAACTACCGCCGAAGCCGAAACTCCAGAAGCACCAGAAAAGGAGGCATTGCCAACTCAAGAAGCAGAAGTCCAGACCGCCGAACAATCCGTAGAAAATTCCAAATTTGTCGGCGAAAACGCCGAGGGTGTGCCATATGATTACGGAGAATACGCCGATAGAGAGGGCAAACACTCATACAACGCTTATCGCTACGACCAGTCGGAAAATCACGGCAACCGCGAAGCAACCGAAAAAGGCATTCTAGAAACGGCTACCATGGAGCCAGAAGCTCTTGCTTCCTATGCCTACAGCATCTTTACTGACGAAGAAAAGGAAGAGCTTGGTATCAAAGGTCTTACCATGACCGAAATCGATGAAAAGTTCGACCAAGAAGGCGGTGGAGAATTATACCAAAAACTTCTAAGTGGTGTTTCTCAGATCCTTCGCAGTGAAGACACCGATTACAAGTTCTACTATGAAAACGGCACCGAACACACCAACTACATGTATTTTATAGACGACAACGGCGACGGGAATTATACAACAAGCGAAATGCACCTAGGCTACGACACCAAAGATAGAAAAGACGCTCCGCAGGTAGATATCTATCGTACGTTCAAAAACGAACATGGTAGCTACACCATGAAAATGCTAGATTTAAATGAACAGTGTGGCTATCAGCCAAACTACGAAATTGCTCCATCAGGCGTAGCCAAGATTGATTCCGAAAAACCAGTGGATAAGACTAATCCACCAGTTGTCACTCCACCAAGCAATACGCCAGGTAACCCTGGCACGCCAACTCCTGGTGAACCAACTCCCGGTGAACCAACTCCAGGTGAGCCGACTCCTGGCAAACCAACTCCAGGCAAACCAAATCCGGGTGATCCAGATGTGCCGGATAAACCAAAGCATGATCCAAAGAACGAAGAGGCTGAAAAGAAGAATGCCGGCGAACACGTCACTCAGCTGCCTATAGATAACAATGTAACCCCGCCAACTACGGAAGCCCAAGATCGTCAAAACTTTGAAGCTATCGAAAAGCAAAGGGAACAAGAAGCTAAAGCAAACGAAGAAGCTGCTCGCGTAGCTGCCGAGCAAGCCGCAGCTGAAGCCCGCGCCGCAGCCGAAGCCGAAGCGCGCCGTAACGCCGAAGAAGAAGCCAATCGTCAAGCTGCCGAAAACGCTGCGCGTGCTGCCGCCGAAGAAGAGGCCAATCGTCAAGCCGCCGAGGCCCAACAAGAAAACCACGACGAAATACAACAACAAGTTGAAGAAGCAGAACAACGCGAGCGCGCCCAGGAAGCTGCTGATGCAAATTCTGGTAGGAACGAACAAGAGTCCGAGTCTCACAGCGATGACACGGCTAGAGAACGTGCTGATATATTTGCAAATGGAGATTTTTAATAACAAAAGAAAGGAATATGACAGATGAAACGCCACAAAATCATCAACCAAATCTTCACCAAAATTAAAATACCTGCTTTTATCCTTGCAGTTCTAGCAGCTACTTTTGCTAGTGCCAATATCTTTACGACTGAAGAAGTGAGTGCCTGGGGGCCAACCGATCGCCCTACATACACAAACAAATCTCCAGCGGATTATGCCACATTTAACTCAATCACTGACAACGTGGCGGTGGGTGATGAGCGTAACTTCGTACGTATCCGCGAAGCCGGTACGGAAGATACTTTTGTAGATGAGCTCGAAGTAATTCCAGGGCACGAATACGAAGTATATATTTATTACCACAACAACGCCGCCACCGATACTAACGCCAAAGGCTATGGTGTGGCTACCGATGTTCATGTTTCATCTGCTTATCCTACAGTAGTAAATACCAACGAACGTGGTATGATTAGTGGCATCATTACTTGGAGCTATGTCACTCCATCCGCACCAAACACTCCAAAGGAAGGCACAGTTTGGGATGAAGCTTATGTCACCAGCAAAACCGATGGCGTAGTTTTAAAATATAAAACAGGCACAGCCATTATTCACAACAGCGGCGATGCCAATGGCTCCGTTCTCTCAACAGATTTGTTTACTAATGAAGGCACTCCAATCGGTTTCAATAAATTAAGTGGTACACTTCCAGGTTGTGCAGAATATTCTGGTCACATCACTTATACTTTAGTCGCAGAGAATCCAGGCTCCGAACTTTCAAAACAAGTATCTCTCGATGGCGAAAACTGGTACGACAGTGTCAACGCTAAACCAGGTGACTATGTAACCTATAAAGTAATTTTCAAAAATACCGGCAACACTAACTTTACTAACCTAATTTTAACTGACTCTCACGACGAAGATCTCTCTCTAGTAAACGGAACCAGCAAAATATTTGATTATGATCACACCGACGGTTATACCATTGATGACATCATTGATCTCAGCGGTTACAACACGGGCAATATTTATGCTGGCGCCATTACACAATTAGTTTATCAAATGCGTGTCAAAGAAGGCGACTCTGCTTGTAATAAAAAATTAAACAACACTATAAAAGCCGACTACAATTCAACCGAGTCTAAGACCGACAATGCAGAAGTAGTAGTTGTTTGTGATCAAACTCCACCACCATCCACTACTGAAGATTGTAATTCAAACCCAAATCTTCCTGGGTGCAAAACACCAGATAAAATCGTCGAAACCGGTCCACTTGAAATCACTATGGCCGTGGTTGTAGTCCTAGGTATTGCAGCCGGTGGGTTCTATCTCTGGCGCACCAAGCGCACGCTAAAAACCGTAGAAGGCGTTGTATCTGGCGATAATAATTTCACCCCGACAGACACCGCAAACGGTACCCCGACAGACGCTCAGACCACCACTCCAACCCACACACCAATTAATGAAAATCCAGATGCTACTAGAATCAACGTTTCAACACCAAATCAAGAAATGTCAGCCGTAGAAAAACAAGAATCAGCCGCATCTTCACCAGAAGCTCCAGCTGTTGAAAAACCTTCTTCTGCATCAATCTCTCCAGAAGAAGCAAACAAATAAAAATATCATTCAAAAGTACAAGCCCTACTCAATGTAGGCCTTGCTTTCATCGCCAGTCTATGATATAATTAAATCATAATATTAGCTCAGCAAACGAGTTTTTGGGAGTCAGCGAGAACCAAGCAATTAGCTTCCACCTGCGTTTGCTTTAACCAAAGGAGTCATATGAAAGATTACGAACTTTCTATTCTCTTTCATCCCGATCTCGAGATGAACATAGACCCAGCTCTAGATAAGGTCAAGAAATTGATCGAAACTAGTGGTGGCAAAATCACCAAAGAAGAGCCAGAGGGCAAAAAACGTCTTTGCTATCCAATCAGTGGCAATGATTATGCACTCTACTACTACTTTGATGTAGAGCTTCCAGCAGCTGCTCCAGCCAAAATCTCCTCTACTCTAGGTATCACGGACGAAGTTATCCGTTACCTTATCGTAAAGGCTGATCCACGTCGGGCTAAAGCTGTTGCCGCAAAGGAAAAGGAAGAAGCCGAAGAGGAAGTCAAAGCTAAATCACAAGAGGAGGCTTAATGCGCGGATTCTCGAAAGCCATCATCACTGGAAATCTCACTAGAGACCCAGAGCTCAGAAGCACTGCATCTGGCACTTCCGTTTGCTCTTTTTCCGTAGCGGTCAATCGCACCTATCGCGGTGCCGACGGCGAAAACAAGGAAGATGTTTCATACATTGATTGTTCCGCTTGGGGCAAACTAGGTGAAATGATTGCCCAATATGCTAAAAAAGGTTCCGGAGTTCTCGTTTCTGGTCGTCTCAACCAGCGTAGTTGGGAAGACAAAAACGGCAGCAAGCGTTCTAGCGTAGAAATCGTAGTAGAAGATTTTAACTTCGCTGGTAGCGCACCAAGAGAAGGCGGCTCTAGTAGCTCGTATAGCGCCAGCTCTAGCAACCAACCAATGGATATCCCTGCAGATATGCCTACAGATATTCCAGATGGAGAAGTGGATTTATCGGAAGTCCCGTTTTAAGACCTAAAAAAGGAAGGATAGTATAAATGAAAAAATATAAGAATGATAAAGACCTATACTTCGATTATCGTGACGCAAAGACTTTGGGTCACTACATCGACGCCTATGGTCGCATTGAGCCAATCGCAAAGACTGGTCTCTCTGCCAAGCAGCAACGTCAGCTAGCGGTAGCCGTAAAACGCGCTCGCCATCTAGCACTCTTGCCATTTGTTTCAAATAATTAAGGAGTTTACATGTACGGACCAACAGATCTAAAGAAAAATACCCTTATCACTTTAGACGGCCAACCGTATAAGGTGGTGGAATACTCACAAAAAGTCATGGGACGCGGTGGTTCTATTGTTAATGTCAAAGTCAAAAACCTTATCACCGGCGCCTTGCTCCCAAAAACTTTTAAAGGTCAGGAAAAAATTGAACCAGCCGAGGTCACTAACCGCAAGGTCCAGTATCTCTATAATGATGGCGAAAAGTTCTATTTTATGGACCCAGAGTCATTTGAACAATACGAGCTCTTAAAAGACCTAGTCGGTGATGCCGTAGATTTCATGAAAGAAGGTGACGAAATGGAAATCCAATTCTACAATGGTACTCCAATTAATCTCCAACTTCCAAAAAATCTTTGGCTAAAGGTCACTTACACAGAGACCGCTGTCAAAGGCGACACTACAAGCTCAGTCATGAAAGACGCCACCTTGGAAACTGGCGTGGTTGTTAAAGTTCCAGCCTTTATCAAAGAAGGCGATATCGTATCGGTGGACACAGATACTTATGAATACCGCGAACGTAAAAAATAAAGGCTACTATAAAATCAAAGGCGCTGCTAGCGCCTTTGATTTTAGTTTCAAAGACAAAATAGTTTTAGATATTGGTTCTTCTACTGGAGGTTTTACCGAATATGCCTTGGAACAAGGTGCCAAAAAAGTCATCGCCGTAGAAAAGGGAACTAATCAAATGAAATCCCCCCTGCGTGACAATCCAAAAGTAGATCTTCACGAAAAAACCGATATTTTTGATGTCACCTTTGTTGCGCCAGACGTCATCGTCGCAGACGTTTCTTTTATCTCATTGACAAAAGTTCTAAAATATGCTAAAATGAAATTAACGCGTAGCGATACGGATTTTCTCGTAATGTTAAAGCCTCAATTTGAAGCTACTCCAAAGGACCTTAGGAACGGAATCGTCAAAAACGAAACCATTAGAAGAGCCATTATCAAGAAGTTCGAATTATGGCTCACTCAAAACAAATTCATTATCATAAACAAAAAAGACAACGATGAGAAAGGCCGCCACGGCAATATTGAAAGATTTTATTGGCTAAAGCTTGCAAAATAATAAGTTTAAGCTTATAATCAAACTATGAACTTATTGCATGGCGTGGGCGATTTCTTCTCGCTAGACATCGGCACAAACTCAATGCGCATTGTTCAGCTTGCTGGCGACGAACATAGCGGATGGGCTTTAATTCGCTATGCTTATGTTCCAATCGAACAAAAACTTACTTCCGATACGTCTGAACTCGGCCGCAAACATCTAGGCGAAGCCATCATGGGTGCCGTAGAACAGGCTGGTATCAAAACCAAAAGCGTAGCAGTCGGTTTACCAGCTAGCAAAACATTTACCTCAATTGTAGAAGTAGAGACTCTTCCAGAAAAAGAAATGAATAAAGTCTTCAAATACGAAATCGACAAATACGTTCCAATGCCACTAAGCGATGCAAAAGCAGACTATATCATTTTAGGCCCTAGCCCAAACGATCCGCAAAAGACTGAGATTTTGGTAAGCTCAGTAGCAAGAGAATATGCCGAGCCACTTCTAGAAACCATCGAAAAAACTGGTCTAAATGTTATTGCAATGGAGCCAGAACCTTTAGCCATGGCTCGTTCGCTCGCAATTCCAGGCGCCATCGACGCCACGCTTATTGTTGATTTTGGCGAAAAATCCACCGATCTCGTGATTGTTTATCAAAACCAGCCTCGCCTCGTCCGTTCCATTCCAGGCGGTTTTAATCAGCTTATCACCGCAGTCACGAATGGTCTTGGCGTAAAAGAAGAGCAAGCTCGTCAGTTTATTCTTAAATTCGGTCTATCAGAAGACAAAGTTGAAGGTCAAGTATTCAAAGTTCTTGGTCCGTCGCTAGATAACTATGCATCAGAACTCGCAAAATCTGTTCGTTTCTTCCAGACCAAATATCTAAACGGCAAAGTTGGCGGTATCGTCCTTTCTGGCTATGCCAGCATCATCCCACTTTTCCCAGAATACATCGAAGCCAAAACTAATATCCCGACCATGAAGGGCAATCCATGGCAATTAGTCCGTACTACGCCTGAACAGCAGCACGCTCTCATGCCAGTAGCTTCAGAATTTGCTGTAGCAATTGGCCTTTCGGAAAGGAGTAACGACTAATGGCAAGGGAAATTAACCTAGTTCCAGATATTAAAAATGAGTTTATAAAAACTCTCAAATTCCGCAATCTCATCTTCTTTATTTGTATTGTCGTTTCTTCTGGTAGCCTCATCACTATTTTAGTTTCACTTTCAATCGCGGGTGGTCAGCAAGGATTCATCTCAGCCAAACAAAGCACTCTAGATCTAATGGAAAGCAAAATCAACGAATACAATGATCTGGGCGAATTTCTAACTATTCGTGACCAACTTAGTAATATTTCATCAATTACCGAGAACAAAGTTTTTATGTCTCGCACGTTCAATATTCTTTCAGCCATTATTCCGGTTGGAGCAGACTATATAAATATTTCGGAGTTATCAATTGATTTAACTAGAGAAGCTCCTACATTCACCTTTGACGCACAGGCAAATGCTGGCACCGAACCATTCATTGATTACAACGTTCTAGACTCATTTAAAAAATCCATGCAGTATATGCGCTATGATTACGGAGAATATGTAGATAAAGATGATAATTCTATCCCAGCATATTGTATTATAGAAGCTGGTAATGACGGCGCTACATTCAAAGATCCTTCAAGGGGCTACTATGCATTCTGGCTAATTAATGGCGAAGGATGCAACCCAAGCTACGAAGCTCCAGAAGAAGACGAAGAAGACGAAGAAGACACTCGTAGTACGACCAACACAAACAATGAAACTAGAGAGACAGAAGCCGCCGAAAAGAAAGCCGCTGCTGTCGCTGCTTCGCAAGCGGGCTATAATATAGAAGATTACAACGGCGAGAAAGTCGTTAGAATCTGGCGCACCCCACAATATGCAGATTGGTACAAAGAAAATCCAAATGAGGATGAGGTTTATATGGACCTAAACGGCGAAATTCACAATGTACCACATTTTAACAGCGCTTGCATCAGTTATAGCGGTGCCAAGAAAAGCAGCGAATCCATCACTTGGACCGCCACCAACGAAAATTGTAAACTAGTTCCAGGAAGCGACGACAATAATGGTATCGACATCCAGCAGTCATCCAATGGGCGAAACTCGAGTAACGACCTAGTTTTGCGCTTTTCCGCCGTGATCTCCTTTGCCCCAGAAGTCTTTAATTTCAATAATCACCATATGCTTGCTTTGTCACCTTCTGGCCGTCGCAACGTTACCGACTCTTATTCGCAAATTCAAAGTATGTTCGCCGAACGTGCCGCCGACTGTGCTCAAGACGACACGGCCTGTATTACTACACCAACTAGTGGCACGCAATCAGGAAGTGAGGAAGATTAAAATGGCAATATCATTATCAATTGGCAAAAAAGCCACCAAGCTAACTAAACCACAGCAACTCATGATACTCGCAGTTTTTGGCACCGCCATTTTCCTAGGTGCAGCCATTGCGGTCGTGATTTACGCCAGCAATAAAATATCTTTTAGCGCCAGTGTAATTGTTGCTCAAGACCAATCCATCGTTTCTTTTTCGGACACTATCAAAAATATCGGCATCTGCCGCAAACCGTCCGGCCAAGTTTATAGCGACGACGAATTAAAAAAATGCTCGCCAAATAGCATTACGGTTTCTTCCGTTCCAAACACGCTTCGTTCTAATATCATCCAGAACGTCGCAGCAAATCAAGCACTTGAATCAGTTCCAAACACCAGCAACGCAAGCTGTGTTAATCCTGACACCGGGAAAAACTACACCTATGATGAGCTAGAAGCAAATTACACCGAGGCCGAAAACGATGGTGATGACAAAGAAATTGCTGCCGCAGTCGACCTTTTGGAAAGCTGCTCCGCGCTTCGCGTTATTCCAGACGCACTTCCTGCATATAAAAACGAAGAAGCTTTGCTAGCTAGCGTAGACAAAATCTTCCGTGATTCTGGCACCGAACCAGAATCCCTAAGTCCGACAGAAGAAACCGACTGGGCCACCTTTGGCAACAATTTGTATACCATTTCGGTTCGCTTAGCAATCGAATCAAATACCGGCACAGTATATAAACTATTAGATAATGTAGAACGCTCCATTCGCAATTTCAATGTAGAACGCGCCACCATCACCTGGAGTAGCAACAGTTCAATCGATTTAGAAGCTCGTGCCACAGCTTACTATATGTTGCCAACAACATTAAACATCAGCACAAAAAGCATAAAACCAGGAGGTAAATAAATGAAAACAGATGTCTTATATGCCATTGCAGCCGGTATTGCCGGTGTGGTTGTAGCATATATTATTACTGCAAATGTTATTTTGCCAAAACCAAAACCAGTTGCCGTCAAAACTCTTTCGTCCACCGCGAGTGCAAATATAGACGAACCGAATCCAGAAATTTTTAATTATCGCGCTCTCAATCCAACCGTGGAAGTTTACATTGACTGTTCTAATTACGACATAGACGGTAGTTGTCTAGACGGGGCAGAGAACTAAATGGCAACACTGACCAAGGAAGCTGAATCTCGGATTCTAAGCCTTCTTTTAGCCGAAGGCTTAGTTGACCCTACCTTGGCCACAAATGCTCAAAAGTCTGCCGATGGTAAATCCGTCCTAGATACACTTATAGCCGAACATGCCATCACTTCAGATATGGTGGCTCATGCGACTGCTTTGATAATTGGTGTTCCATATGTAGAATTAAAAAACGTTGCAATTGACCAGGAAATATTAGTTATTATTCCATACGAAACCCAAGCTAGATTTTTGGTTATTCCACTTGGTGAAAAAGATGGTATGTTAAACATCGCCATGAGCGACGTCACCAACGTTCAGGCCACCGACTATATTTCAAACCTCGTCAACAAACCAGTACGTGTCTGGATGTCATCCGAACGCGGTATCCGCGAAATGCTAGAAAAGAACCATGGTGATTTTTCCGGTGTTAAAGAAGCTGTGCGTGACACCAATGAAGCCCAGGCTCAAGCTCAAAGCAATGTCAAAACCATCGTCCAGGACTCCCCAATTTCTAAAGCTCTCACGACGATTTTAAGTTACGCCGCCAAAACCAAATCTTCAGATATTCACATTGAGCCTTTGGAAGATTCGTTGATTATCCGTTGTCGTATTGATGGCGTCCTTAGAAAAATCATGGATCTGCCAAAAGCTGTAGCTCCAGCTCTGGTCTCACGTATCAAAATTCTAGCAAACCTCAAAATCGATGAGCACCGTATCCCGCAAGATGGTCAGTTTACCGTTTTAGTAGATGATAAAGAAATCGACCTTCGTATTGCGACTTCGCCAGTCACATGGGGGGAACAAGTTGTTATTCGTCTTCTTGACAAAAAAGGTGTATCAATGGAAGTGGATAAAATGGGTATGGCCGGGCGCGCACTTCGCGCCGTTCTTGATGGCATCAGAAAACCAAATGGCATGATTTTAACTTCCGGTCCTACAGGTTCTGGTAAATCTACAACGCTTTATGCTTTGATTCAGCAAATTAAATCCGAAGAAATCAACATTGTAACCCTGGAGGATCCAGTCGAGTATAAAATGGACGGGATTAACCAGATTCAAGTTAACGTGGATGCGGGCTTGACTTTCGCATCAGGGCTTAGAAGCATTCTTCGTCAGGACCCAGATGTAGTAATGGTAGGTGAGATTCGTGACTCTGAAACTGCGTCACTTGCAGTCCAGGCCGCACTTACTGGCCACCTTGTTTTTTCTACCCTTCACACCAACTCTGCTGCCGGTATTTTGCCACGTCTCTTGGATATGGGTATCGAGCCATTTCTTCTAGCTTCTACTTTGAACGTAGTAATTGGTCAGCGTCTTGTTCGCCGTATCACTGAAAAACGTGATCTCTATAAATCCACCGAAATAGAAACTAATGGTATCAACTCATTAGTTGGTGATTTGCTTCCACAGGTCAATAGCGACGTAGATAGAATCAGTGAAGATTTAGGCTATCCAGGTTTGCCAGTTAGAAGTACAGAATATTATATGCTCGCCAAAGGTCGCGATACCAAAGAGACTCCAAATGGCTACTCCGGCCGCGCCGGTCTTTACGAAACAATTACCGTAGATGAAGATATTCAAAAAATGATTGTTAATCACTCTACTGCTGCCGAAATTATGCGTTTGGCACGCGAAAAGGGAACAATCACCATGCGCCAGGATGGTATGCTCAAAGTATTGTCTGGTATTACATCCATTCAGGAGGTCAACCGCGTAGCCAGCGATATCTCGTAAAATTAAAAGGCTTGTGGTATAATAAAAAATATGGAAAACAGTGGGCAAACAACTACACCAGCAGCACCAGCTGCACCAAAACCAGCTGCACCAGCTGCGCCGGCGGCTCCTTCAGCTACGCCGAAATTAACGATTTCTACCAACGCGCCAAAAACTGGCGGCAACAACCTAAGAATCGAATTATTGCTAGAAGAATGTGTGCGTCGCAATGCGTCAGATATTCACCTTCAATATGGTTTACCACCAATTCTTCGCGTGGATGGTGCGCTCGCTCCAATCGCTGGTTTGCCACCATTAAATTCCGCCATGCTCCAGGATATTATTTTTGCAACTTTGGACGAAGACCAAAGAAAGATTTATCTAAAAGACAAAGAATTTGACTACTCTTTCGCTTTTGGTGATGTTGCTCGTTTTCGTGTTAATGCTTTCCATGAACGTGGCAAAATGGCCGCAGCATTCCGTTTGATTCCAAATCAAATTAAACCAATTTCAGAACTAGGTATGCCACCAGTTATTGGCACTTTTGCCGATTATCCGCGTGGTTTAGTACTAGTTACGGGTCCTACAGGTTCTGGTAAATCTACTACTCTTGCGGCTCTCATCGACAAAATCAACCAAGAAAAAGCCGTTCATATTATTACAATTGAGGATCCAATCGAGTTTACTCATACATCAAAACGTGCTGTCATCGTTCAAAGGGAAGTACACTATGATACTTTTAGCTTCTCTGCGGCTTTGCGCTCAGCCCTTCGTGAAGACCCAGACGTTGTACTTATCGGTGAGATGCGCGACCTAGAAACTATTCAAGCAGCTATTACTATTGCAGAAACAGGGCACCTTGTCTTTGCTACACTTCACACTAACTCAGCAGCGCAATCTCTAGATCGTATGATTGACGTTTTTCCGGCGCACCAACAACCACAGGTTCGCTCACAGCTTTCAAATATTCTTCAAGCAATTTGTGCGCAACGCCTTGTTCCGGCTATTGGCGGTGGTCGTGTAGTAGCAGCTGAAGTTATGGTTACGAATTCGGCCGTCCGTTCATTAATTCGTGAAGGAAAAACTTTCCAGCTAGATAATGTTATTCAAACTGGCGCTGAGCAAGGAATGCAGACCATGGACCACGAGCTTGCTCGCCTCATCCAAACCGGTGTTATTAGCTATGAAGTTGCCTGCGATTACGCCGTGGATATCAATGAGCTTAACCGTTACGCTAGAGGCTAAACATGAAGCGTTATAACTATCGTGCCAAAGAAAAAGCTACCGGCAAAGTTGTCAAAGGTAGTATTCAAGCCGATAGTGAACAACTCGCCGGACGTCTGCTAGTCCAGCAAGATCTCATTCCAGAAACTCTCGTAGAAGAAGGTGCATCCAATCCACTCTCTAAACTTGGTGCCCGCGTCACCAGAAAAGACCGTATTATGTTTACGCGGCAACTTTCCACTTTGATTGGCGCAGGCTTGCCACTCTCTGCCGCACTCCGTACCGTCACAGAGCAAACCGAAAGTCGTGGCATGCGCGCTGTCGGGGAAGAAATTCTCGCTTCTGCCGAATCAGGTAAAACACTTTTTGAAGCTTTTTCTGCACATCCGCACATCTTTAGTGGCGTCTATCTTGCTTTGATTCAAGCAGGTGAAAAATCCGGTACTCTAGATATTGCCCTAAAGCGCCTTGCCGATCAGGAAGAACAAGATGCCGCCATGCTAAGCAAAATCCGTGGTGCGCTCGTTTATCCTGCTATTATCTTGGTGGTAATCATCGCGGTGCTTCTTTTCATGATGTTCGCAGTGGTTCCGCAAGTCGAGGGTCTCTATGAAGACATGGGGGAAGAATTACCAGGCCTAACTCAGGGTCTCGTCAATCTCACAGATTTCTTTGTTAAATTTTGGTGGCTAATTTTGGTTATTGTTGTAGGCGCTTCTGTCGGTGCATTCATGTTTGTCAAAAGAACCGATCTCGGGCGTCACATCGCAGATGGCTTTAAAATCCACGTACCTGTTTTTGGCGGATTGTTCCGCAAACTCTACGTGTCTCGTTTCGCGCGTACTGCTGAAATGTTGCTCTCGACCGGCGTCCCAATGGTAGACTCTATTACAATTGCGACAAACGCAGTCTCAAACTCTGTAGTTGAAGATGAATATGCTAAAGCAATTGAAATGTTAAAAGGTGGTAAAACTCTTTCCGAATCGCTTATGGAAAGGGAATATATGTTGCCACTAGTTCCACAAATGGCTGGTATTGGTGAGGAATCTGGTAAAATCGACGAAATGCTAGGTAAAGCCGCTAAAGTATATGAAGACGAACTCTACCACCAAATTGAAAACATCTCTACCATGATTGAGCCAATTTTGATGGTAATCATGGCGGGCCTCATCGGCGTAGTCGTAGGTGGCACCCTACTTCCGATCTATTCACTAGTGAACTCTGTCTCTGCCTAGCTTGCTATTTTTAAGCTTAAGAGTTATACTTAAAACATGAAAAGAAAAAGTGGGTTTACAATCCTAGAAGTAGTATTAGTACTTGCTATAGCTGGGATTATTTTTCTAATGGCGTTTCTAGCATTGCCTAGTCTTTGGTCATCCGAACGTGATGCCGCAAGACGAGCAAACGTAATGGCGTATATCTCTGCTATCAAAAATTATCAGACCAATAATAGTCGTGGCGCCCTGCCAGTTCTAAGTGGTAATGGCCCAGAAAAATTCACCATGGACGAGATCATCGCAAATCCAGCATCAGGTAGTTGGAAAGCCTTTGTAAAAGATTACATCGGAAACGATTTCGAAGATCCTGCCGGCGTAAAATACAATTTTTACATCGTGAAATGTGCATCTGCGAGCGGTACAGATATTGATACTGGCGCAGTTTGTGCCTATCAAGACAAACCATTTGGCGCAGCAAACAATCCAAACGATCCAAATCTCGCTAGTGGCACCGATTACAATCTCTACACTGTAATCGGTGCTACCTGCCAAGACGATTACGCTGTCAAGACTAACAGCTCTCGCAGCGTTGCGACCGTTTATATTATGGAACGCGCCGGCCGTTATTGCTACAACACCTAAAATGCTTATTGTTTTTTTAAAAAATATTTGTTATTATAAAATAAAGATAATTAACATAAACTTTTATGTGTAATCTAAATCATAGAAAGGAACATATGATTCAAAAAAACAATACTAAAAATAAGCGTGGTTTCACCATCATCGAAGTCGTGTTGGTGCTTGCTATCGCTGGCCTCATCTTCTTGATGGTCTTTATCGCTTTCCCAGCACTTCAACGTGCTCAAAGAAATACTCAACGTCGTGATGATTACTCGATGCTTGTAGCTGCGGTAAACACATATATGTCATCCAATAATGGGAAGCTGTCTAATCTTATCAAGACAAACAACCCAGCAAGCCTGTCATCCAATAGATGGATCAATGGCTCTGGTGATGATCCGACGGGAAACCCTTATGAACTAAAAGCATACAGCTTTGCGCAGTGGGCGGCAGATGGCAGTAAAGCTCCTACCGATGTAATTTCAGAAACTCAACTTAGCGATGGTAGTGGTTCTACTACTAGTGGTTCGCAAGTATTTATCATTATTAAAGGAAACTGCAACGGCATAGATCCAAACGGCGATCCAATGCCAGAAGAAGATAACGCATCTCGTTCCTTTGCAGTTTATGGCTATCTTGAAGGCGGTGGCTATTTCTGTCAAGATTCTGGTGCTACTGGCTCTAAAAAAGCCGACGGTAGTGACAAAAACGGAGGCTAGAGCCACTTCAAAAACGCCCCTTCGGGGGCGTTTTTTATGGTAAAATAAGTATATGCAGATTATCTTTGCTATTTTCATGTTTGTTCTTGGCGCTGCCTTTGGCTCATTTTTATGTTGCCAAGCCAGACGTTTGCAGAAAAAAGGGAAGCATTCAAATCGTTCCATTTGCCTTCACTGCAAAAAGCAGCTCAAATGGTACGACAATATTCCGATTTTGTCATGGCTGTTTCTAAAAGGGAAATGTCGTTTCTGTCACAAAAAAATCGGCACGGCAGAAATTTTATCGGAACTTTTGAGCGCGCTTGCATTTCTAGCTCTCAGCTTCACAATTAATGTGAGTACAGCTTCCGTCATAAACTGGATAAGTTTTGCGCTTCTAATTATCTTTACTTTGTCCCTAATCTTTCTCGCTATCTATGATGGTATGACCGGCGAGCTCCCGACCTTTGCCCTAATAATCGCAGTGGTTTTAGGAGTATTATCTATGCTCCCAACTCTGATTAACAATTTTACCTGGACGCCGTTTTTGTCGGCTGGGCTCTATGGCGGAATCTATTTGCTGCTATATTTAATTTCAAAAGGCAAATGGGTTGGCGACGGAGATTGGATAATAACCACTATTACGGGTTTTGTTCTGGGCTCGCCTTGGCTTGTTATGTTTGCATTATTCATCGCAAATCTCTCCGCCTGCATCGTTTCTATCCCAGTTATAAAGAACAAGAAGAATCACCAGATTTATTTTGGACCATATCTTGTCTTTGCTTTTGTAGTAGTCTATATCATGGCGGGCACAATAAACAATCTTCTACCCTTTTAAAAAACAAGATGTGCTATAATAAAAGTATGCATAAGAAATTTGGTGACACTTTAGTAGAAGTAGCACTGGCTATCGGTATTTTTTCGCTAGTTGCAATCGTAGTAGTTTCCGTTATTTCCGCTAGCACTTCTGGTGCTCAGACCGCTCTAGAAGTTACCATCACGAGAGAAGATTTAGATGCACAGGCAGAAGCCCTTCGTTTTATCCACGATTCGTACGTTTCCGGTAGTCAATCTAGAGACACCTCTCAAAATAATTATTACAATCTCTGGAAAGCCGTAACCGAGAAGGCCATGGATGGCAATGCTGTGTCTGACGAAATCATTACCTTTAATCCTAGCAGTTGCTCAGAATTATACGATCAAAGTTCTCCTGGAGAGTTAAGAACTGGGCTCGGGAATCCATTCGTCATTAATACTCGCCAACTTGGCAACCCAGACAACGAAAAAAATATTGTTATTTCTAGTGGCGGCACCGGCTCTCAAAAAGTATTCTATGAAGCATCCACCTTTCCACGCATTCTTTATGGCGGAAGAACCGCGTCAGCCGATTCCATCGGAGAAGATTATGATACCCAGGCCAATTATGAAGGCGCAGACTATATCAAACGTGTAGAAGGTATCTATATAATTGCCGTTAAAGATAAAGGCAGCACTATTGTTTCTGGCGGTGGCGGCAATTCGTCAATAACAATAGACAAAAACAAACCAGCTTATTATGATTTCTACATTCGCTCATGCTGGATTCCGCCAGGGAAGGACAAACCATCCACCATTTCCACCGTTATTCGTCTCTACGACCCAGCGGTAATTGAATACTAGGATAGTTTAAAACTAGCTTATTTGGTTTCTGAATGGAATTTTTCGTGTATTTCTTTCAGGTGAGCATCCGTCACATGCGTATAGATTTGCGTGGTGGAAATATCCGCATGTCCGAGCATTGACTGCACCGACCGAATGTCCGCTCCATTCATCAAAAGATCTGTTGCAAAGGAGTGCCTTAAAGTGTGTGGCGAAACATGTTTGGTAATTCCAGCTAGCCTAGCATATTTCTCTACGATTCTTTCTACCGAGCGCGCTGTAATTCTCCGATAATTTCCAGACGTATCCACCGCCTGCAAATTTCGCGAATTATTTAAAAACAGTGCTGGCAAAGAATCAGTTCTAGCGTCCAGGTAATCAGCCACTCTATCCGCACATGCTTCCGAAATAAAGATCGGACGATCCTTTGAACCCTTACCACGTACCATAAACTCGCGTCGTTCTAGATTAATAGAGTCACGATTTAGCCCTACCAGTTCGGATACACGTAGTCCGCCAGAATAAAGCAGCTCAATTATAGCGCGGTCCCTTAGTCCAGATTCCGTAGAAAGATCGATTTGCTCCAACATATCTTCTACTTCGTCAAAATGTAAGAATGTCACCTGCTTTCTCACCACATGTGGTAAATCAATTAGGGAAGGGTCAAGCGATTTAATCTCGCGACGCGCCAGATATTTAAAAAATCCCCTAAGCGCTATTAAATGGTACGCTTGTGTAATGGTTTTTAAATCGTCACCACCATTATCAGAACCATACCGGTTTAGTTTTAAACGATATCGTCTTAAAACTTCGCGATTGATGTCGGAAGCCTTGATGTCATCCTTGTCTAAAATCTCCGTACTGACAATTCCTAGAAATCTTTCGAGATAAAGTCGGTAGTTTTCAATTGTTTTTTTGCTTCTACCACTCTCAATCTCCAAATGTTCCAAAAAATCTTCAATCAAATCAGAAATATACATAACTATATTATATCAAAAAATAAATCAGGACATGCGCCTGATTTATTTTTTTCATGCTAGTTTAAGCTAGCTTATATGCATCGCGCACAATCATTACTTCTTCATTAGTCGGCTCTACATATACAGGAACAGTAGAATCTTCTGTTGTAATGATACCACTTGTGATTTCTTTGAAGCTCGCAATTGCGTTGTTCACATCACGGTTAATCTTGATACCAAGTGGCGCCAACCCTTCAATGATAGACTCACGAGTTTCGGCTCCATTTTCTAGTACGCCAGCCGTAAATACAATTGCATCTACTTCGCCGCCAAGCTCCAAATAATACTCTGCGATATAGCGGTCGATTCTATCAACGTACATATCAAGTGCGAGTCTAGCGTTCTCGTCTTTTTCTTCGATCGCTTTTTCTACGTCACGGTTATCATTGAAACCGCAAACGCCAAGAAGACCAGACTTTTTGTTAAGTGCGTCATCTACTTGGTTGTAAGTCATTCCAGCTTCGTCAATCATGTATTTAATGATAGAAGGGTCAATCGAACCGGAACGAGTCCCCATCATAAGTCCATCTAGTGGAGTTAGCCCCATGGTGGTGTCGTAGCTTTTACCACCTTTTACTGCAGTAATGGAAGCACCAGAACCGACGTGGCAAATAATCAAATTGATATTCTCTTTGCCAAGTTTTTTCTGCATTACTTCAGTAATATACTTATGGGATGTACCATGAAAACCGTACTTTCTAACGCCGTACTTCTCATACCATTCCATTGGCACAGGATACATATATTGAATTTTTGGTATGGTCTGATGAAACGCTGTATCAAACACTGCTACTTGCGTTGCGTTCGGAAGAGCCTTTTGCATAGCCTTTACACCAGCGATGTTGCCTGGAAGATGAAGCGGTGCAAATTTACCAAATTCTTTCATATCTTTCAAGACTTCCGCATCGATCACTACGGATTTTGTGTATTTTTCACCACCGTGTACTGCGCGGTGACCAACACTACGGATTTCGGATAAATCTTTTACCGCGCCATAGTTTACGAGCTCTTCGAGCATGATTTTTACGGCTTCGGTATGATCCTTGATAGGTTTTACAACTTCATTCTTTTTGCCTTCAAATTTGATAGTGTAAAAACTATCCTTTGCTCCGATTTTTTCAACATATCCACCGATGATGGAAATTTCTGCTGGCATTTCATAAAGCTGAAACTTCAGCGAAGACGACCCAGCATTAACACATAATACTTTCATTTTTTCTCCTTTAATACGTATATTATATATATTATAACACTTTTTTCAGAAACTCTTGCACTCTAGGTGTTTTTGGATGGGAAAAGAATTTATCAGGAGTGTTCTCCTCAATTATTTTTCCTTTATCAATAAACACGATTCTGGAAGCGATTTCCTTTGCAAAATTCATTTCATGCGTCACGATCATAATCGTCATTCCATTGTCTGCCACTTCGCGAATAAGATCAAGTACATCTCCAATCGATTCCGGATCAAGCGCAGATGTCGGCTCGTCAAAAAGCAAAACTTCCGGCTCCATCATGAGAGCGCGAATAATTGCCACGCGCTGCTTTTGCCCGCCAGAAAGTGAAGCAGGGAAGGAATCCGCTTTTTCAGTAAGCCCGATGTGTCGAAGCAGTTTTCGTGCCTTTTTCTCGGCTTCCACTATATCTAGCCGCTTTAGTTTTACCGGTGCCAAAGTCAGATTCTCCATCACCGTTAAATTTGAAATCAAATTAAAATGCTGAAACACCATCCCAATTTTTGCACGCATCTCACGAACATTTTTTTCGTCAATCGGTGTGTCTTGAAAAGATATTTCACCAGAAGTCGGCTCTTCTAATCGGTTAATGCAGCGAAGAAAAGTTGATTTGCCGGAGCCGGACGGCCCAAGCACCACCACTTTTTCTCCTTCAAATAAATCAAAGTCAATTCCGTTGAGTACCTTATTATCGCCAAAACTTTTATGAAGTTTTCGTACGGAAATTTCGCTGCGGATAGATTTTTTAGACTCTGACATCGCTTTTCCTCATTCTTTTTTCGATTTGTTTAATAACAAACGAGATCAAATACACTACCGCAAGATAAAATAACGCCGCCGTAAACATCGGCACTACATAACTTGCCATATTCTGACCAGAGCCAATGTCTTTTGCCGCCATATTTAAATCATACATCCCGACCATGCTTACAATAGCCGTCTCCTTAAATACTGTAATCACTTCGTTTCCGAGCGCCGGTATGATGTTTTTGATTGCCTGCGGTGCGACGATTTTTGTAAAAATCGTAAAGTTGCTGAGTCCTAGCGCCATCCCCGCCTCTGTTTGACCAACATCCACAGACAAAATCCCACCTCGAATTATTTCAGAACTATATGCCGCCGAATTAAACGCAAACGCCAAAACCGCTGTTATAATTTGCGGAAAATCCCGGATTGCAAAAATAATAAAAAACATAATAAAAAGTTGCAATGCCATTGGCGTTCCGCGAATAATCGTTACATACACGCGACAAATAAATTTAAACGGATTGAGCCATTTAGATTTACCAGTTTCAATCAGTGCGATAATTAGCCCCAGCAAAAAACCCAAAAATACCGCAAAAAAGGCAATTTCTATCGTTAGCAAAAATCCGTGGAACAGGGAATCAATATATTCCGGCGTGGTCCATAGTTCTACGATTTTGCTAAAGAAATTCTCCATCGTTTATCCGTTGTTTATAAGCCCGAATATTTTAAAACTAGCCGCTCTATTTCAGAAATTCCTTCTGGATTTTCGGTTAACATTTCCGCCAAAACTTCATTAAATGCTTCGAGTAACTCGGTTTTCTCTTTGTTTACGGCAATTGCATATGATTCTTCTGTTGGATAGTCGGCCTCGCCATTTTCACCCATATAATAAAGTGGCAGAGCATCTAGATTTGAATTCTTTGAAACAATCATCTTGGCCGGAAGCTCATCAGCAATCGCAAAATCTATGATATGCGCACCGATTGCGTCTGCCGCCAGTTGATGCGAATCAAATCCTTTCACCTGCGTATTAGTGCCTGCAAGTACACCTTCGTCCGCTTCGTCAGAAGCAAACAAATACCCAGTACTACCAGTTTGTGAACCAAGTTTAGAGCCAGCTAATGCGTTCCATGTAATGTGATCATCACGGATTTCCGGCGCTGCAGATTTATCAAAAATCACGTACTGCACGGATGTGTAGTAAGGAATAGAAAAGTTGACCTTTTCTTGCCTAGCTGGTGTGATGGTAAGCCCCGCTGCTCCAGCATCAGCAATTTTACCAGCTTCCACGTTGTCGATAATTACGTCAAATTCTACGTCTTTGATTTCAATTCTTTTACCAAGCTTTTCCGCCACGCGGTTGATAATATCAACATCTACACCCTTAATCTCGCGCCCATCATAAAATTCAAACGGCGCAAAAAACGCGTTAGTTTCTACTATGTAATCAGCCGGCTGATTTTTATTAATAAATAAAGCTGCCACTCCAACAATCGCGACAATCAAAATCGCCGCTTCTGCTACAATCCCCCAAGGGATTTTTTTCTTTTGCTGTTTTTTATTTTTTGAATTCTTTGTAGTGCCTTTTCTTACCATAACCTTATTATACCACGAACCACAAAAACCATTGCATTTATGCTTTTCCTGTCCTATAATAAAGACATTATGTTGGGTCATACACCGTTATTCCTAGCACTTCTCTATTTTTCATGTCCTGTTGTATTAGGTCTTAGAACCGTAGAAAGTATCTCTCATGACTCTAATATTAACAAAGATAAACATAACATCCATGTATTGACAATGTATAAAAAATGTAATACAATGTATCTAAGGAGTAAATGATGAACGATACGGCAATTACATTTAGAACAAATAGCGAAACAAAGGCAGAAGCTCAGCATATTTTTGCTGACCTTGGTATGGATATTAGCACAGCCCTAAATGTTTTTTTGAAAAAAGTAGTAAGAACTGGTTCTATTCCATTCGAAGTAACTCTAAATGACGAACCAAACGAAACTACCCTAGCCGCACTAGATGAAGTATACAATCATCCAGAACTGTCAGATGGCCCATACGCCACTAAAAAAGAAATCCTGGAGGCGCTTGCTAGCAGAAGAAAAACCTTTGCCGTCAAAAAGTCTATATCTCGTAAGAACCGGAAGCCACAGTGATTTATTTTAGCTATCTACTACCTTAGACTATTTTTTCTTCTCGGCCTTCTCCGCGGCTTTCGCATCCTTTGCGGCCTTGGCATCTTTTTTGCGATTAATGCGGTTCATTGCCTTTACAATCATAAAGATTACCCAAGCGATAATCAAAAATTCCACCACATTCTGGATGAAATTGCCATAAGCAATCACGGCTTCGGTGTCACCACCAAAGAAGTTTGGAATCACTAACTTTAAATCTCTGAAATCTACACCACCGCCAATCAAACCTACAATTGGCATAACAATGTCATTCACAAGGGAATTAACAATTGCGGTGAAAGCTCCACCTACGGCCACACCTACAGCGAGATCTACTACCGAACCGCGGTTAATAAATTCAATGAACTCCTTGCGAAATCCAGAGTTCTTTTCTTTTAGCTCACCCAATTTTTCCTTGGCTTTTGCGCCTGTTTCTGCCATAATAACTCCTTTATTTATTGTTTGTCTCTGAAAAATCGTTAAATTGTGTATAAAGATTATTCAGACTAGTATAAGATGGGGAAAGAATTTCTTTAAAGGCTGCGTCGTCGGTCTTGTCAAAAATCCCCTTCTCTTGACTCATCACAGTGTAAATCTCTAATGCCATTTTGTGAGCATAAACTCTATCAAGTAACCCATTAATCTTTGCCTTAAATAGCTCATCGTTTAAATTCGTTTTGTTTAGCTCGGCTTCTTCTACGACCGCTTCCTTTACATCTTTACTTTCGTCAAATTGATAGGTATTAGTCATGTAAGTACCAAGTTGGGACGATAAGTTAGAAAATACCCCCCGCAGAGAAGAAGATAGGGAACGAAGCGATAGGGACTTTACGTCACCCTGATATTCATTCATCAACTCCACGTCGCTATCTAGACGGAGCTTCAAAGAAATACACTCATCTTTTAGAGATGGCTTGCTTCCCAGCATAGAACCAACCAGCATAATCAAAACCAAAGCAATCAGCGCCACCATCCCCCACTTAAAATATTTCGAGCTAAGTATTCCAGCAAAACCTTTTTTAGGCGGCTTCATCGGACGGCTTGCAGCCGCAATTTGATTCAAATAGTCCTGACTATCCATGATATAATACTATTATAACATGTATGACTTGAAAGACGAAATAAAATCTCGGCTTCCCGTAGAAGATGTCATCGGTCAATATGTGGAGTTGAAACGTGCCGGCCGCAATCTCAAAGGCCGCTCCCCATGGGGCGTAGATAAAACCCCTAGTTTTATGGTGTCCCCAGAAAAAGGCATCTGGCACGATTTCTCAGCCAATAAAGGCGGCGATATCTTTACCTTCGTCATGGAAGTAGAAGGGATCCCCTTTAAAGAAGCTTTAGAAAAGCTTGCTCGTCAAGCCGGAGTAGATATTTCAAAATACGGCGGCACATCTAGCGGTAGTAGTCAAAAAGTCCAAAGAAAAAAGGCCCGTTTAAAAGAAGCTCTTAATCTCTCCACCAGATACTATCAAGCTTGTCTAGCTCACAGCCGAGAAGTCTGCGAATATGTTTTTTACAAAAGAAATCTAAATCGTGCCACCGTTTCTGAGTTTAAAATTGGCTATTCTCCAGAAAACGGTCACGCTCTAATTGACGTCTTAAAAAAACGTGGTTTCACTCTAGAAGAACTAGATTCCGCTGGACTTCTCAATCGTTTCAAAAAAGATTTGTTCAGACACCGCATGATGATTCCGTTTTTTGACACCGACGGTAGTATCATAGGCTATACTGCGCGTATCATCGGTGCCGGTGAACCAAAATATTTAAACACTCCAGAAACGATTCTGTTTAATAAATCTCGATTTATTTTTGGTTTGTTTCAGGCAAAGGAAGCCATCAGAAGAAATGGCTTCGTGGTAATCGTAGAAGGGAACATGGATGTAATTTCTTCGCATCAAGCCGGAGTAAAAGAGACCGTGGCCACATCTGGCACTGCCATGACGCCACAGCATCTCAAGATTCTGTCTCGTTTAACTTCTGACATTCGTTTGGCCTATGACGGCGACGCTGCCGGAGTCAAAGCCACCGAGCGTGCTGTAGAACTAGCCGGCGAACTTGGTATAGACCTTACCATTATTTCGAACTACCACGGCGCAAAAGACCCAGACGAGCTCATTCAGAAAGACCCTGCTCTCTGGCAAGCCGCCGTAGAAGAGCGCATCCCAGCCGTAGACTGGCTTTTAAACAAGTACGCCGAATCTCTAAATTTAAATCTCGCCCCAGATAAACGCAAATATTCCGACCTAGCACTCCATCTTTTAAACCTTGTCAAGGACGAAATAGAACGCGCCACTTACGAACAAAAAATCGCCAAAACCCTAGGCGTTACCGTAGAAGCTTTAAGAGAAAAAGGTGACCGTTTAAACCGCCAATTAGAAGAATCCGCTTCGAGAAAATATCTCAAAAAACCTAAGACCGAAGTCGTTCCAGACCATCTTAAGAGATTAGAAGACACCCTTCTATCTCTTAAAGTATTTGGCGGCATTACCAAAACCAACATTCCTTTTCCTTTGCCAGAGAACGAGACAAAACTATCCGAGCTGGAATTAATTTTTAATACCAATTATGAAGAAATGAAAAACGTAGATTACGAAAAAGAAGCCGCCGCTCTTATGAAACGCTACGAAAAGGAGTCTAAAAAAGCCAAAATCGCCAGTCTGCAGGAGAAATTAGAAAGCCTACCAGAAGATGATCCAAGCTTCAATGACACCCTGTCAGAGCTTAACCAGCTTTTAAAGGCTAAATCTCTTGAATAAAATCTCCATCTATGATATAATAAACAGAATAAACAAAGGATTATTATGAAGAAAGCAGTTATCTGTGTTAGCGGGAAGCAATATCTCGTCGCAGAAAAAGAGACCCTGCGGGTGGACCTCCTTCCGTCAGGCACAAAAGAGCTCGAAACTGATGCTTTACTTGTAATCGATGGAGACAAAGTTTCCGTCGGTACTCCTACCGTAAAAGGCGTAAAGGTTTCGGCAAAGGTAAAAACCCCAGAAGTCAAGGGTGACAAAATTCGTGTAATTCGCTATCATTCCAAGAAGCGTGTTCATACCGAAACTGGTCATCGCCAGAAATACACCGAAATTGAAATTACTTCAATAAAATAAAATAAGCCCCATCAGGGGCTTATTTTTTTAGTGTTTTTTAGCCCAATAATAAAATAAGCACTTTTATTTTATTTATGATATAATTATAAGTATTATGAGTGCGAAGGTAATATGTGTAACAAACCAAAAGGGCGGTGTCGGCAAGACTACGACCGCGGTAAATCTCTGTTATTATCTCGCCAAAGACAAGAAAAAGACTCTACTTGTTGATTTTGATCCTCAGGGCAATGCTACTTCTGGTCTCGGTTTCGATAAAAACGACAAAGAAAAGCTCGGTATCACCATGGCAGAGATTTTGCTAGGCTCCGCTGAAATAGAAAATTGCATCAGAGCCACCAAATATAAAAATTACGATTTGGCTCCAGCCACCCCAGAACTTGCCAACGTAGAAGTAGAGATAGCCTCTTTAAACAAAAGATTTGTTCGACTGCGCGATGCAATAAATAGAGTCAGGGAAAAATATGATTATATAGTAATTGATTTGCCACCGTCCTTAAGTCTTCTCACCGTAAATGGTATGATTGCCTCAGATTATCTTTTGCTTCCAGTCCAGACCGAATTCTATGCTTTGGAAGGCGTCGCCCAACTTCTAGAAACCATGAAGTTAGTCAAGAAACAGGCCAACCCAAATCTAGCTCTGCTCGGCGTTCTCGCCACGATGTACGACAAACGCACCAGTCTCTCTACTCAAGTATTCGCCGAAATCAAGAAATACTTTAAAGACCTGACATTTAAGACTACCATTCCGCGCAACGTTCGCGTCGCGGAAGCCCCATCGCATGGCGTCCCAGTAGGGGATTATGATAAATTCTCCCGTGGTGCTAAAGCATATAAAGACTTCGCTAGAGAAGTAGAAGGACGAACCAAATGAGCACAAAAGGTTTAGGACGCGGATTCGATGCATTGATTCCAACGGATTTAGTAAACGAAGAGTTTGACTTGACCGCTTCGGAAGACAAAAAAGAATCCGAGCTAAAAAGAATCAAAATTTCGGAAATATTCCCAGACGAAAACCAACCTCGTCGGGACTTTGATAAAGATGCACTCGAAGCTCTCGCCGCCTCCATCAAAGAACACGGCGTGCTTCAACCAATCGTAGTCACAAAAGAAGAGGGCAAGTTCAAAATCGTTGCTGGTGAGAGACGCTGGCGCGCCTCCAAGATTGCTGGTCTAGATAAAATCCCAGCCATTGTTCGTTCGCTTGATTCTCAGAATCGTCTAGAGCTTTCCATCATCGAAAATGCCCAAAGGGAAGATTTAAACCCAATCGAGCTTGCTACCGCCTACGCTAAGCTTAAAAACCAATTTAATCTCTCCGATGAAGACATCGCCGCAAAGGTCGGCAAGTCCGAGTCCACCATCCAGAATACCCTAAGGCTATTAAATCTTCCAGACGACGTCAAACACATCATGGTAAAGGAAAAACTCACAGAAGGCGTGATGCGTCCACTAGTCAGCCGCGACGAAAAAACCATCAAAAAAGTTTTGCCAAAAATCGTCGAAGAAGGCTGGACCGCAAGAAAAGTCGAGCGCTATTTCCAAGATCATAAGAAAAAGTCATCCACTGCTCTCATTAAGCGCGACCAACATCACAAAGACGAAGACGCTCTTTCTGCCAAATATAACGCCGTCGTCCGCATTTCTGGTAAGAGCTTAACCTTTAAATGCAAAACAATTTCCGAACTCCAAAATCTAATCGACAGCTTTAAATAAATCACCAAATTTACTTCAAACAGACTCTTGAGCGAAGTAAAGCGCCTGTTGTATAATAAAATTATGGATCGCATTAAACATGCAGAAGAAATTGCAAGAAAGGCTCACGCAGGTCAATTCAGAAAGACTGGCGAGCCCTACATCGTGCATCCCATGGCGGTCAAAAAAATCCTTGAAGAATGGGGCATGGACGAAGACACTATCATCGCTGGAATTTTGCATGACACCGTAGAAGACACAGGCCTTACATTAAAAGACATCGAAAAAGAATTCGGCGAGTCGGTCGCTTTCTTGGTTGACGGCGTTACAAAACTTGGCGTCGCCCGAAACGGTATGCGCGATTTGGATACTTATTTGCCAGAAACAAAGGATAACTTTTTAAGACTCATGGTTGCACTCGGTGCCGACATCCGCGTTTTAATTATCAAACTTGCAGACCGCTTACACAATATTCGCACTCTCAGCGCTCTTCCACCGGACAAACAAAAGAAAATCGCCAAGGAAACTCTAGAAGTTTTTGCGCCACTTGCAGACCGGCTCAACATGGGGCTTCTTCGCGTGGAACTAGCCGATTTGTCTTTTAAATATGTTGACCCAAAACGCTACGACTATCTTAAAGAACTAATTGCAAGATACAACAAATCCGCCGCTCGTTCCATGAAAAAAATCGAAGAAGAAGTTTCAAATGCTTTAAAGAAAGAAAAAATCAAGTTTTCTATCTCTGGTCGCGTGAAGTCAGTTTATTCACTTCACAAAAAACTCGCCAAACACGACCAAAATATCAACGAAATTTACGATCTCACTGCTCTTCGCATCATCGTAGACGACGTCACCACCTGTTATCTGGTGCTTGGCATCGTTCACTCACTCTACACTCCGATGAACGGACGCATCAAAGATTACATTGCCATGCCAAAGCAAAATGGCTATCAATCTCTTCATACTACCGTTATTACCAAAGATAAACACATCGTGGAATTTCAAATCCGCACCAAAGAAATGCACGAATTCGCCGAACGTGGTCTAGCCGCCAGTTTTTATTACAACGAGCAAAAACTTACCGAAAATTACAAAAAGGGCAAAATCGAACATCTCCCGACCAACCTGCTTTGGATCACCGAACTTCAAATGACTGCCGCAAAACTCCGAGAAGGGAAAAAGGTAGATTTAAAGAAGTTAAAGCTAAATCTCTTTGCCGATCGGATTTTTGTTTATACGCCAAAGGGAGATATTTTGGACCTTCCGCAAGGAGCTTTACCACTTGATTTTGCCTATCGGCTTCATTCAGAAATCGGCGATCACGTGGTAGGAGTAAAGATAAACGGCAAGATGTCTAACCTGAACAAAAAATTAGAACACGGCGACGTCGTGGAAATTCTAACTTCTAAAAACCAAATTCCAAAGACTTCCTGGCTAGATAAAATCATCACTCCTCACGCCCGCTCCAAAATCCTCCACTCTCTCAACTCCCGGAATAAATAAATATGATATAATATATTATATGCCGATGTAGCTCAGTTGGTAGAGCAGCTCATTCGTAACGAGCAGGTCACAGGTTCGATCCCTGCCATCGGCTCCAAATAAAGGAGTGCATATGTCAAAAAAGCCAAAAGCAGTTTTACTAAAACGCCCAGCCGAAAATCTGAGCTCTAATCTTAAGAAATCCGCCTGGTCGGCCATTTTTGAATCTACAATGCTGATTATACTCGGTATTTTGTTCGTAGTCTGGCCAGATACCATGGTTCGTGTGATTGCCTATATTATTGGCGTCCTCCTTATTTTGAAAGGTATTTTTGATATTGCGACCTATTTTTATAACAAAGGTCAATTTGATTTCTCAAATAACAATCTGATTTACGGCGCAGTCATAGTTATTATTGGTATCGTATCCATCATCGCCGGCGAGAACATCGCACAGGTTTTTCGTATTATCATCGGCATCATTATCATTTATGAATCGCTTGTGCGTATCGGCACGGCTACTAGGATGTCTAGCGCCGGAGTGAGCGCTTGGAAATATGTTTTGATTCTTGCCATTATTATGTTAGCACTTGGTATCTTTGTAACATTTAATAACGGTGCCATTGTGGCGGTGGTAGGCTGGCTCATGATTTTGACCGGCGCTATCGGTATTGCCGGCGATGTTGTATTTATTCAGCACATCAATACCGTAATGGATAAACTCACCGGCACCAAAAAAGGTTCTACCACGAGTGGGAAATAACAAATGAAAGATTTTAAAGCGGATTTCAAAAGAATATATCAGACCGAACGGCTTATGCTCGTTTGGATGATTTTGATTTTAATTGCAGCGATTGTGCTGGCAGTATTTAGCATGATAAAATTGAACCCAGCCAGCTCGGTAGTGAAGGTCGGTTATGGCGACATCGGCGGCTATCGCGACGGCTCCTGGACAGAATTTATTGCCTTTCCACTAGTTGCAATCTTACTAGGGGTCTTACATAATTTCATCGCAGTCCGAATTTTCCATAAGCGTGGTGCCGGCATGGCTAAGTTTTTTCTCATCACCACGAGCGTATTAATTGCCGGGGCATTTATAGTTTTGGTGCGGCTAGTCTCTCAGGAAGGTTAAAATGCGAAAAAACCTAGAAATACCACGGGGCAAACGAACCAAAAAATATCGTTTTTTTGAGATATTGCCAGGGCTAATTTCTTATGCCGCCATTATTCTACTTTTCGTCTTGTCTTGGATAGAGCCAGTGCTCGGCGCGATTTATCTATTCATCATCATCGCATCAACTCTCGTTAAAGCCGTATCGGTCGCCTACCGCACCGTACAAGGCTACGAAGTTATTAACCGCGCCAAAAAAGTAGATTGGCGCAGGCGCCTAGAAGATTTATCAGACCCGCACGCCGCCTTCGAAAGGCTCCACGACAAAAACGACAAAAGCTACCATTTTGAAGAACATATCGAAAACCTCAAGTTCATGGCCGCCATGCCAGGTGAATATCCAGATCCAGCCAAAACTCTCCACGCTGTTATCGTTACCGCCTACGACGAATCTATCGAAGTACTGCGCCCGTCCATTGATGCTTTGAAGAACTCTACCTTTCCAAGTGAGCGTATCATCGTGGTTTTAGCCTACGAGGAGCGTGGTGGTGCGGAAATGGAAAACACTGCCAAAACTCTTTCAAAAGAGTTTAAAGATGTTTTTAAAGATTTTTTGCTGGTCAAACATCCAGATGGACTAAGCGGGGAAGTAATCGGCAAAGGTCCAAATTTAACTTACGCCGGACACAAACTTGCCGAATATTTTGAGAAAAAACATCTTTCCATGGAAAACACCATCGTGACTTCGCTAGATAGCGACAATCACGTTCACACAAAATATCTAGACAACGTGGCTTATGAATTCGTCACTCATCCAAACCGCCAGCGGCTCAGCTATCAGCCAGTTTCACTTTTTATGAACAACATTTGGGATGCGCCCGCCCCGACACGTGTAATCGCCGTTTCAAATTCTTTTTTTAACGTGATTTCTACCATGCGCCCGCATTCACTCCGTAATTTTGCCAGCCACTCGCAGCCGCTTCAGGCGCTCATTGCGATGGATTTTTGGAGCAAACGCACCATCGTAGAAGACGGGCACCAGTACTGGCGCAGTTTGTTTTTCTTTGATGGTGACTACTTAGTCCTGCCTATTCGCATCCCGATTTATCAAGACGCCGTTATTGACGAAACCTTTTTAAAAACCATCAAAGCCCAGTTCATCCAAGTACGCCGCTGGTACTATGGCGCCTCGGATGTAGCTTACGTGGGTGTGCGTTTGTTTGCTAAAAAATCTGAACGCCGTGTGCCATTTTGGCAGCTATTTCCTAAATTCTGGCGACTCTTAGATGGCCATGTTACGCTTGCCATCATGGCACCGCTAATCACCTTTGGTGGTTGGGTTCCGATGATTATGAATATGTCCGCTCACACCATGGTGGGGTATAACTTGCCAAATATCGTAAGCATCATAGAAACATTCGCCATGGTGGGTCTAGTTGCGACGGTGCTGGTGTCGTTTCGGATGTTGCCGCCGCGTCCAGCCAAGTATCGCAAAGGCAAAGGAATTTTTATGTTACTCCAGTGGATTTTAATGCCGCTAACGTCTATTTTGTATCAATCCATTGCTGCTTACTACGCTCAAACCCGGCTGATGCTAGGGAAGTACATGGAAAAATTTGACGTCACGAAAAAAGTAATCAAGAAATAGAAAAGTAGGGAAGCCTGTGTAAAAGTGTTGTAAATTTTACAACACTATTTTGGCAGAACCCTATTGCATTTATGCTTTTCCTGTCCTATAATAAAGACATTATGTTGGGTCATACACTTATAAACAATCACACAAATATTATTAAACGTTTTAATCGTTCTAACTCTTTTAGTACTAAGTCTAATATATATATATATATATAGGGCGGGCATAACCGCCTCAGTTTTGTTATTCCTTACACTACTTTATTTTTCATGTCCTGTTATATTAGGCCTTAGAACCGTAGAAGGCATCTCCCAGGAATCAGAAACCACTCTCACCATAGACACCACCCATACTAGCGCAAAATTAGACCTAACAGTAGCTAGTATGGATGGTACATTTAGCAGTACCACAAATGCAGATGACAAAGCCAAATTCACTGTAGCAACTAATAACTATACTGGCTATACATTAACACTCAGTGGTACAGACGATACTAGACAACTGTCTAATACTTCTACTTCTACCGATGTATTAGATTCTATCAATGCGACAAACGGTATAGATGCTACTACTTTTAATACATCTACATAT
>JAFUAT010000012.1 GCA_017460625.1 Candidatus Saccharimonadota bacterium
TATATATATTAGACTTAGTACTAAAAGAGTTAGAACGATTAAAACGTTTAATAATATTTGTGTGATTGTTTATAAGTGTATGACCCAACATAATGTCTTTATTATAGGACAGGAAAAGCATAATTGCAATACCTTTTTGTGACCATTTTGAGTTTTGAGATATTTATTTATCTTTATTCACGGCCGGTTTGGTCGTTACATAACCGACTCCGGAACGAGAGTGGTCGATGGCGTTGTTCAATATGTGTACTTTTGTCAAGTATATGTGTAGTATGTGTGTAGTTTTGGTGTAGATGATGGGTAATTCTGGAACGATCAACATTAAAAACCTTTGCAAGCTGCTCTTAGGTAGCCTAGATAGTTTCTTTCTGCTTACCGTGCTAGGTTGTCGAATTCTTCCATAGTAGTGATGAGAAGCTCACGTGGTTTGGTGCCGTTGACTGGGCCGATGACACCAAGTTCTTCTAGCCAAACGCCAAGACCCGAAACGTAACCGTGAGATTTGCTTAGATAAGTTTGCAAGAGCGAGGTAGAGAATTTGCCGTTTTTCAGACAGATTTCGATGGCTTTTCTGACGAGTGGGTCTTCAGGGTCGAATTTACGACCGAGACCGTCCATGTCGCTTAGACCGCCAGCACCACCTTTGATTGCGACTGCCTGAGCGATGACTTCTTCGTTGTACTGAGGTGGACGTTGAGAGCGCAAGAAATCAGTAACCTTCTTGATATCAGCATCTGGAGTCCATGCACCCTGGATGCGCTCTGGGCCGTTTGATGTTTGCTCGCTCGAAAGAAGCATGTCACCCTGGCCGAGAAGCTTTTCGGCGCCTGATGAGTCAAGCACGATACGGGAATCCATGGAACTAAGTACTCGGAAAGCGATACGAGATGGGATGTTACCCTTGATGAGACCGGTGATAACTTTTACCACTGGTTTCTGGGTGGCAAGGACTAGATGCATACCAGCAGCACGACCGAGTTGGGCGATACGAACAATAAGAGGTTCCAGCTCTTTTGATGCCTGCATCATAAGATCGGACATTTCGTCAATTACAATGACAATGTATGGCATTTTACCATTTTCGTTTTCGTTTTTATCTTCGTTGGAGTTTTCGCCGTCTGGTGTGTCTTTCTTTGGTGATTTGGACTTTTCGGCCATGAGATCGTTGTAATCATTGATGGTTTTGACACCGGCTTCTTCCATGACGGTATAGCGGCGATCCATTTCGCCGGCTGCCCATTTCATAGCGGAGAGAGCTTTGGTGGTGTCGTTGATGATTGGCGTTAATAAATGCGGGATGTCTTTGTAAATGGCCATTTCTACGCGCTTTGGATCTACGATGATTAAGCGCATGTCTGATGGGGCATTGCGATATAGTAGCGACATAATAAGAGTGTTCGTCATGACGGATTTACCAGAACCGGTAGTACCGGCAATAAGAAGGTGGCGCATATCAGCGAGGTCAGCAACGACTGGTTTGCCGGAAATATCCTTCCCTACTGCGAAGGTAAGTGGGTGCTTGGCATGACGCCATTCTTCTGATTCGATGAGACCGCGGAGAGAGACCCCTTCGGCTCGAACATTTGGAACTTCTACACCGATGAGCTGAGTGCCTGGAATTGGGGCCTCGATGCGGACGGTTTTGGCGGAGAGTTTATATGCGAGCTCTTTGTCACGCGCAGCGATTTTGGAGAGATTGACACCACCTGGAGCTTTTAAGGTGTACTGAGTGACGCGCGGACCGACGTTGGCGCCTTTCATTTCTACTTCTATACCGAATTCGGCAAAGGTATCTTTGATAATAAGGGCGTTTTGTTGGACGTTACCTGCATCGGCTGGCGACTGATTTTTGGTAAGAAGTGAAGTGGACGGCATTTTCCAGTCTGGGTCGTTCACGGCAACAAGAGCGGTTGGCTCCTTTGGTGCTTCTGGAGCATCGGCGACTTTGGCTTTTGGAGCGGTTTTTACGGCTAATTTGGATTTGCGTTTCAAAAAGCCGCCGCGAGCTGGAGTTTCTTCTGATTCTTCTGAGATGCCGGAATTGACTTTGATTTCTAGCTGGCCTTTTGGCTCGTCTTCTTTTGATTCTTTTGCTACGGATTTTTTGGCTGGGCTTGCCATGTTTTTGGCGTTTTTGAAGAAAGTGAGCGGAGAAACCTGGAATAGGAAAAGTAGGGTAATAAAAATCAACAAGATATATATAACAATAACGAAACCTTGGTCTAAGGCTTCTAGCATGATGCCGTTTAACCAGTCGCCGACGATGCCGCCATTTCCCCAAATGGCGCCGACGCCAGTAAGCCAGAATAAAATCAAAACGCTCGAGAAATAGACTGGAAGGGCGACACGATTGGTGTCTGAACGGAAAATCCTAACGGCTAAATAGACTAGCAGGGCTGGGATAAAATAGGTAGCAACGCCTAGACCTTTTAAAATGGATTCGTGAATCGTGTTTAAGAATGAGCCGCCGTGACCGAACCAAGTGATAACGAAAAAGAGTGCCAATGCAATCATGAATACGGCAAAAATTTGATGCCAAAAACCGCCTGGGAGCTCGTACTCGGTGGTTACTTCCTTTTGAGCCGCCTTGGAGCTACGGGCATTTCTGGTGGATTTGGTTGACCGTGATTTTGATGGTTTTCTGGTTGTTTTTCTTCTTGATGCAGGCATATATAATATATATAGCATACTTCAGGGGAAAACGCAAGCGGAATGAGCGGTGGGACCGTAAAAAAATACCGAGCAAGTTCGTTATTTTTTTGTGGCTGGACCGGCAGGAAAATAATCCTAAGCCGGTCGCATGAAAATAAAATAAGCCCTTCGGGCTCATTTTATTTTCATGGCTGGACCGGCAGGATTCGAACCTGCGAATGCTGGGACCAAAACCCAGTGCCTTACCGCTTGGCGACGGTCCAATGTACTTTCATATTACCATATAAAGAGATAAAAGTAAAGCTAGACTAGTTTTCGATGGAAATGCGGGGGTAAATGTTTAGCTTGTATGGGTCGGTTGGTTTGACGCCTGATTTGATTTCGTAATAAGCTGCTGCAGCGACCATGGCACCGTTGTCGCCGGATAGGCCTGGTAGGGGGAACGCAACCAGTGGGGACCCTAAAAGCTTTTTTTGAAGATAGCGCTCCGGGGCGCTGGCCCGAGTCTTACTATCTTCAAAAAAACTTTTAGGGTCCCCTTGCACTCCGGCTGCACTACGCTTATACTCTTCAGAAAACACTGTATCAGTTGCTCTTTGCAAGCGCTGATTGGCGGAGACGCCGCCAGCGAAGACGACGGATTTTGCGTCGGGGTGCAATTCTAGAGCTTTTTTTAGCTTCTCTAGGAGAATATCTACGGCGGTTTTTTCGAAGCTAGCTGCGAAATCAGCGACCTGCTGAGCGCTCAAGTGGTTTTTTAGATCATGGCTTGGATGTGAAATTGGGAGGCTGAGTTCTTTTTGGACGGCTCTTAAGACTGCGGTTTTTAGACCTGAGAATGAAAAGTTAAGCCCTTCAACCTTTGGGTGAGGAAGATGATATCTGTTTTCGTCTCCGTTTTTGGCGGCTTCTGAAATAGACGGTCCGCCGGGATATGGAAGGCCGAGAATTTTGGCGACTTTATCAAAACACTCACCGATAGCGTCGTCGTGGGTAGTGCCGATGATTTTAAAATCGTTGTGGGCCGGCATATATAAAATCTGCGTGTGGCCACCGGAAATCACCATTGCTAGCAGCGGGAATGCATTGGCACTTTTAAGGCGCGCGCCTTCGTTGCTCTGCAGGCCCCCAGAGGTGCTCTTTTCGTTCTCTACTAGCCAATTAGCGTAGACGTGAGATTTAAGGTGGTGAACGGCGTAGAGTGGTTTGTCGTGGAGAATCGCTAAGGTGCGCGCGGTCAAGGTGCCGATTAAGAGTGAGCCGAGTAAGCCAGGTGCGTGAGTAACCGCGATGGCGTCGATGTCATCCCAGGTACACTTGGCGTCCTTTAAAGATTTTTCTATCACAGGCATAATTACTTCCAGATGGGAGCGGGCTGCTACTTCTGGAATAACACCGCCGTATTCTGCAAAAATGTCAATCTGCGAAACAACAACGTTTGACAGGATATTTTTTCCATCTTCTACGACTGCGGCAGCGGTTTCATCACAGCTAGTTTCAATGCCTAGAATCTTCATTCTATAATTATACCATATCTTTAAATATATCACCAGGCGAATATTTATGCATGGTGATAGCGGGAGCCTTTTTGAATTTCAGCGGCGCGATAGGTCTGCTCTGTTACTATGATTCTGGCTAGCATGTGCGGAAAAACTAGTTTCGAAAAACTCCAGATGAAATCTGCTTTTTCTCTGATTTCCTCTGGAAATCCATAGGCTCCGCCAATCAAAATTGTGACGTTTTTGCCATTTATAAAGGCGCTTTCAAGTAGGTCGGAATATTCTTCTGATGATATATTTTTGCCGCGTTCGTCGCAAATTATGACGTAATCGCGACCGGTAAATGGCCAGTTTTCTAATTTTTTAATTAGTTTTTCTTCTTCGAAGAACTCCCAGCTTAGATTATATGGTTTTTGAAGTCTTTTTTCGTATTCAAAGATAATTTCTGAAAAGTTTTTGTCGTGTTTTTTGCCGCCGGCGATTATCCTGATCATGATATATTTTCCTGTTATTTAACTAGTGTAGCCGTTTCTGCCTGATTTGCAAATTTCTTATCGAATGTGTAGAGCGGGAGACGGTTTTCTTTTTTTGCTTGATAATCAAGGACACAATCTTCGAGTGATAGAGATGGATGTGATATAAATTTTTCAAATACCTCGTCAAACATTTTTTTGTCATAGTGGATCATTGTATTCGATAGAAAGTCCTTAGTATCCTCAACTATAGTTCTGCGGTCGAAATTATTCTTGGTCATCACATATACTGTCTCCATAATCGCGACCGAATCGACATAGTATTCCCTGCCGTCGAGCAACAGCTTTAGAGCGCGTTGTCGCTTAAGCGGGTTATCATTCATCGTGAATAGAAGAATTATATTTGTATCGATGGAAGCGTATTTAGAGTTTAATTCCATATTTTTCCTCAAATTCTTTCTTACCTTCTGGCGTGGCATCGTAGGCGTCACGTATTTCATTGAACGTCATACCTTTATATTTTTCCTTGGCTTTTGTGATTTCGGGGTTCTTAAGTTCAGCCTGTCTGTTTCGCTCTTCGATACGCGCTATTGAAGCCATTAGCTTCTCCTTTGCGGATGCTTCCCGGCCTAGAACTACTTCTCCGTTGACGACGTCAAAGGTAAGGCGATTTTCGCCGGGCACGATATTTAATAATTGGCGAATTGCCTTAGGTATGGTGGCTTGACCAGAAGAGTTGATGGCGACTGCATAAGTCATAGTTTCTCCTTTTTGCGATTTTTTCATATTTTTGCCTACTTTTTTAAATTCATAATTTATTTTATAGTATGAATTATATATTGAGTATGAAAAAATGTCAATAGAAATGCGATTTGTTTAGTACTACCATACTAAGGTAAATTCAAAGAAGTCGCGAACGACTGGGACGAAGAGCGCTGCAATAAAAATACCGACAATAAGAGCTAAGAGACCAGCACGGAAGAGGTTGAGTGGTTTTGAGACTTTGTAAATTAAAATCAAATCGATAGCGAAGACAATGATGGCTGATAGTGTGGTAAGCTTAGCTCTGGCGAAGTTGTTTGCATCTGAGACTATTGAGAGAATGACCATTGAAATTGCAACGGCTAGACCAGTTGGAACGGAATAATGTTTGATATTGTAAATAAATTTGTCTTTGATTCTGGCGGTGTTTTTCTCCAGAGCGAGAGCAAGCCCTGGGAAACCGATACAGGCGAAGCTCAGAAGAGACATTTCGATAGGACTGAACGGGTAGCTGAGCGGCAAAACCACGAAGAGTACGGCTAGAATGGTGGCGTAGACGGTTTTTGCTAGGAAGAGCGCGGTGCTTCTTTCTAGGTTGTTGATGGATTGGCGACCTTCGTCGATAATGGATGGGACGCGATCGAAATCTGAGTCTAGAAGGACAAGTTTGGCGGAGCGACGAGCGGCGTCGGAACCATCACCTATAGCAATGGAACAATCGGCTTCTTTCATTGCTAGGATATCATTGACACCATCACCAGTCATGGCGACAGTTTTGCCGGTTTTTTTGAAGGCGGTAACTAGGCGCTTCTTTTGCTCTGGTTTGACGCGCGTAAAAATGGAATATTCGCTAACTATTTTGTTAAAATCTGGGGATTTTTCGGCTGAAAGATCGATACCGCGAAGATCTCTGACACCTACGGTGCTAGCTATAGTTTTTACGGTTTCTAAGTCGTCGCCAGAGATGATTTTGACATCAATATCGTTTTTGTAAAAATAGTTGATGATTTCTGGGGCGTTTTTTCGGATTTCGTCTTGGAGACGGATACATCCTAGGAAGGTTGAAGAAGACAGAGAAGATCTATCTTCTGTCTTCTTCATAACCGCTATTACTCTATAGTCGCCAGCGAATGATTTAACCTGTTTGATTAATTCTTGGTCGTCTGTGACGAATTCGATGGCGCCCATGAGATAGTCGCCGGATTTGGTTTTGATGCCGGAGTATTTGCGGTCCGAGCTAAATGGGATGGATTCCAAAATACCGTCTATTTCTTTAATATTGGCCGTTTTTGCTAATGCTTTTTTCAAGGCGGTAGTTGTGGCGTTTTCACTCATTTGATGGCTTAGAATCGATGCTAGGGGCCTTAGAAAGGATTTTTCTGCTGATGCTGGAAGGTCTTTTAGATTTGCAATGACCTTTTTGTTAGGCAAAATAAAGTCGTGGACTTTCATATTCCCTGATGTAAGTGTGCCGGTTTTGTCTAGACAAATTGTGTCTACTCTAGCTAAAGTTTCGATGGAATAGAGATCTTGGACTAGAACTTTCTTTTTGCTGAGCCTGATGGTGGCTAGAGCTAGAACAGAGCTAGTCAAGAGAATAAGCCCTTCTGGAATCATGTTGATAAGACCGGCTACTGTAGATGTAATCGCTGTGGCTGTGTCTTGCTCGGTGCGAAATCTAGACCAAAGTAGCAAAGCGCCGACTGGAATAAGAGCGTAGCTGATGTATCTTACGATTTTGTTCATTAGGGTAAACAGTTTGGAATCGGCGGTTTTTAGTTGATGGGCGGCCTTTTCTAGTTTGGCGATGGAGTTTTCGTCGCCAACGTGAGTGACTTTAGCTTTGGCGGTGCCAGCCACGACGAAACTCCCTGAGATAAGTTCGTCGCCTGGATTTTTTTCGATGCTGTCTTGCTCCCCTGTGATGAAGGACTCGTTGACTTCAAGAGTTCCTTCTTCCATGGTGCTATCATAAAGAATTTGGTCGCCTAGAGATAGGACCACGATATCGCCTTTTTCGATTTCTTCTGATGGAATTTGCAGAGTTCTGCCGTTTCTGATGACGGTCGGTTTTTGTTCGGAAACAAGGCGCATTTTTTTGACGATTTTGTAGGCGCGGATTTCGTTGATGATACTAATTAAAGTGTTAGCTATGGCAATAAAAATAAACAGCATATTCTTAAAACTGCCGACAAAGGCCACCATGAGAGCCAGGACTAGGTTGACGAAGTTAAACAGAGTAAATGTGTTTTTAATTATAATTCTGAGGATTGGGTGATTTTTAAAGAAATTTTGCATTTATTTGCCTCTGTTTTTTAGATTTGAAAGTAATTTCTTTAGTTGGTAGAATTTCTGATCTACTGGGAGTTCGTAGGTACCAATCATTTCGATGACGTGGCCGCCAAAGCCTTTTTTGAATTCATAGACGCCGTCGGTTTTGTCTTCGCTTGGAAGACCGTCGATGCCGTAGAAGTTATAGCGTTTAAAATGATGCTTGGCGGCGTATTTGATCATGTGCCATTGGAGTTCGTATTGGGCGTTATATTCTTTCATGTATGCTTCGTCGCTACCGGAAAACAGATAAACGACTTCATCGCCGTAGAGCATGAACATGGCCGCTGAGAGTGGGGTAGAATTTGAATTGCCATTTGTAAGCTTTTCGTCTGCTTCTGCCACGAGAAACATGGCTTCTTTGCGGGGGACGAAGAGATCATACATCTGCTCATAGTACGTTAGTGACTTGTCGGTGAATTCGCGGCGTTTGCTGGTTTTTTCGGTGATGGTTTTAAAGATGCCAAGCTCGTCTTTTTTTAGTTCGCGAACTTTGACGTTCATTTTTTCGGCTTTTCTGATGTGTCCTCTGGTGTTACTCTTAAAATCAGCCATTAGCTCATTCTCTGATTTGCCGTTTATGTCTAGAGCATACATGATTTTAGGCTGGCTGGCGTTTTTGACTTCGGCGAAGCCTAGGTTTTTTAGATTTTTGATGGCGTTTTGATGGTTAAAACCCCCTTCAACTGGGGTGCCATGACGATCTCTTTCGGTAACTTCATAGTATGGACTGATATGAAGGATATAGCCATTGTGGGTTTTAATGTATTTTTTGAGACTAATAATGAAGAAATTGACCAGGGGTTGGTCTTCTAAATCGAGCAGAGGGCCGCCTGGAGCGATGAAAGTGGATTTTCCTAGGAAAGTTGGTTTCGCTACAAGCATAGATGCGGCTTTTATTTCTGAACCGTTTTTTGCGGCTAGATAATAGGCCGTCCAGCCGTTTTCTTCCCTGTATTTGGCAATTTCTGGAGTTTGCATAAAGGATTTGTATGGGCTATGTTTGGCAAAATCCCGAAATTCTGCTTCTGATATTTCTTCAAATGTCATATGAGTCTCCTGATTTTTCGCATGAACTGGTATAGTTTGTACTTAAAGGGTTTCAGAACGATGTCGTAGGTACCAGCGTGCTTTACTTCGTGTCCATCGAAAGTCTTTTTAAAACTGGTAAAACCGGCCCAGGGATGAGTGCTCGGAGCGCCTTCTGGTGCAATACCCCAGAAATCGAAAGTTTTTAGACCTTTTTCTCTGGCATCCATGATAAGCTCAATAGTTAAAATACCTGTGGCGTGGAGCTTTCTGCCCTGTTCTGACTGGGCACCTTGAAGATTATATCTAGTGGTGCCGTAATCAAAAACTAAACCTGCGGCGACAATTTCTTCGTTATTTGTTTCTTTGTCTTGATGAATTACCAGATAAAGAGTAGAAAATGGCTGAGATAGCTCAGTTTTTAGATAGTTCTCTGAGAAGGTGCTGATTTTTTTCTTTTCGGCGAGTGCTTTTTGGAGTTTTAATAAATGCTTGATATCTGATGGATTATGTGATTTTTTTATAATGATGCCGTTTTTCTCTCTGTTTTTATAGTAACGGAGTAGCCTCGATGGGAGTTTTTTCTTGAAACTATCTTCTTCTTTGTCTAAATCGAGAATCCAGGTTTCTTTAGGGTTTAAATCTACGGATTTTTGGGAACTTTTAGGTAAATGGTGTGTATATTCTGGGTTTAATGGTTCCACGCGGATAAACGTTGAGTTTTCTTTATTCGCTAGCTCAGTTAGAGATTTTAGGGATTTTTTGAAATTCTCTTCCGTATCTGCGACTGGTCCGTAAGGCAAATATAGATAGTTCCCGCCTGGGATTTTCTTCTTAATAGCTAGATACTGATAGTCGGTGGTAGATTCAAAAAAACTAGTTTCGTTTAAGTCATTTTGGAGTTGCTCCCATTCCTTACTCTGCGTGATCGGAATATTCATAAACCCATTATAACACAATTATTTCACAAATTTTTCCGTTATTTCTTCCCTGTTTTATGCACCTTTTAATTTTCTCTTAAGCACGTGCGTTTTTTTGACTGCTAATGCTTTTTATGATTTTGCTTATGCATGCAAAATCACGACTTTTGTGCTAGTCGCTTAACAAAATCTAACTCTAAGGCTCCCAACTCTGGCGGGTTGCCAGGTTGATACTTTGATTTTAGCGCAAGCGGATTTGGTTGTCAAGTGGGTTGCTAGTCCGAATGGTTGCCAGCATAACGGATATGCTATTTATTTTTGGTTATGGTTTTTGTGGAAAAATTTGTGGGTTTGTTGCGCAAAAATGCTATAATTTTGGTATGGCGTATATTCGAAAATTTAAGACGACTTCGGGTGCGACTGGCGTACAGGTGTGCTATAAAGAGGGAAGCAAAGTCGTCCGTACCGTACATGTGGGTTCTTCGGCTACCGAAGCTGGACTTTTAAAGCTCGAAAAAAAGGCGCAGGGAATCATTGACGCAGGGAAGAAACCGCTTTTTAATCTGGATAAATACAACAAAAAATAACCCTGGACTTAAGCGTCCAGGGTTGGGGAAAAAGGAGATGTTTTAGTACCCGCTTGCGGCGGTTTTTTTGTTGAAATTTAATTCTCCTATAACTGAGGAAATAGCATTATATAAGACTACAGCCTGATCGGACTGTTTTACCATTTCTTCTGTTATAGGCTGCTCAAGGGCTATTATAACTGAATACAGGGAAGACTGCATCGCCCTAAGTCTCTCCTCAGTTATGATACGTCCAACTTCAGTCCCATAAAGTTCTGCTTTCTTTACTGCAGTTGCGTACTCTTCGCGTACTGATTCGAGCTCCTCTTCCACGTTAAAACTACAATTTGCCATGTATGACATACAGATCACCTCCTCACATTTTTTATCCGCATTTTGGCAAACTATTTATATTTTAGCATATTTCTATGGAAAAAGCAAGCTTGCTACTTTACACTGCTTTGCCAGCTTTTGGCCTAGAGTCCAGAGCGGGGTTTCGCCGGAGATCTGCGTGATTTTATATTGTTTTAATTTTAGTAAGTGTTTTTTGAAATTGTCAAGTTTTTAATGTGGGACTAGGGTTTGCAAAACCAGAAAAAGCCATGGTATAATGAAAGTGCGAAACTGTAGTTTGTTTATTTATTTTGTCAAATTTGACTGATTAATGCGGCTATTTACGCAGGTTTGGTCAAATTTGGACAAACTATAGTTTCGCGACTAACGTAAATAGTCGCATTTTTCGTTTAGGTGCGGCAGGAGGAGAAAAATGAGTGGCGAAGATTTTAAGTTTAGCCAAGAGCAAGAAAATAGAGAACGGAGCCAAAATATCGGCGCGGAGGTTTTGATGCAGATGCCGGAATTTAGCGAGCGTATGCAATCGTTTAGCAAGGCTAAACAAAATGGAGAAGTGCCAGAGGAGGTGAGAGATGAGCAAGATTACAAGGAATATACACAAGAGAAAGAGGCTAGGCTAAATGAAGCGAGAACTCTGATATGGAACACTTACTGCGATGAGGGGATGCCCGATAATGCTGGGTATACTGAGGAAGTAAAAGATTTTCTAAGTTCCGAGAGTCTGAAGACTGTAGTGAATTCTGGATTTAACCTAGACGAGATGCTTAAAGATGGTATTCTTTCCAAGGCTGATGGAAGATATATAGGTAGCACTATCCCTGGGCTAGCAAAACAATCGGCATTTAATGACGCAAAGGAAATTATTGGGGATTTGGCTGACTTTTGCGAGCTAACAGCTGATATGCCTAGTCCAGAGTATTTCGTCAATGAAATGCGAGGTATTTTTGATAATTGGCATAAAAACAGTCTAAAAGCAGCTCAATATGCGACGATAAATAACTGGATTACTCCTGGAACAGGTTTGCGGAACAGATTAATGTATGGTGAAGTAATCGATGAGAATGGGGTACTAACTATTAACACTGAACAAGTAAATCATACTCTTCATCTGATTGAAACCTTGCAAGGAATCCAAGATAGATACGACCCCAATTGCGATATATTATTAAGATTATACGTAGAGAAAATTAAAACTAAGCCAGAGGAAATTAGTCAGTATTTACACAACGATATAAAATCTGCCTTTGGTAAGGCGGCGCGTAAAAGGTTCGACGCCGTGTTGGACAGTATCTGTTATGATGGAGCCGCACGAGACGTCGCAAAAAGCGTAATTACTGCGTACGATTTTGACCTGATAAAAAAGGCGAAGGAAGCGACGGATAGAACCAATGAATGGTTTGTTGAACCGCTTTTTACGGACGAAGAGTTGCTATCGTCGATTTACGATATAGACCCTAGTGACAAGACAGAGAAGCTCTATGGACGAAAAGAAGCCGCCAATAGATTGCCGAGAGATTTTGCAGCTTTGGAAGAAGCTGGTTTTTCTAGAGATTCACTGCTCAATATTATCCATGATAAAAATGTGCCTATACATATCAAGGAGGTAGTAAGTATGCGAAGAGCGGGGATCAGTGATGTCGATATCGCTTATGCCAGCAAAGCATATGAGAGGTTTATAGTTGATGAGGACGAGGAAAGGGATTGGTTCAATCCTATCAATAACGATTTCTTTGCCCGCGAGAAAGAAGGGTACGATCCGGCGTTTGGCTTGTCCGACACTGATATTTTGAATGCCGCCAACAAAAACTATTGGCGGAATGAAAGATTGGACAGAAATACTAGCGAAGAATAAAGGCTCCCAATAAAAATCCGCATGGAAACGTGCGGATTTTTTGTGCTTAGGCAGTGGCAGCGTAACTAGATTAACTAGAGCTGGGTTTGGGCTTGGACTCGTAGCGAAGGTTAGGTGAGCCTGAGCTAGGTTTGAAGCTTGATTTTTTAATGTTTGTTTGGTAAAATTAATGTATATTGATAAAATTAATGCGATAATAAGGAATTAATATGGGCATGACGGCGACATTAACGAAAACGGGGCAAATCACAATCCCGAAGTGGGTGAGGGAATATTTGGATGTGAAGCCGGGACAAGTGATTGTTTTTCGAAAAGAGAAAGATGGGATGAAAATTATGAGAGAAAAAACCGCTGAGGAGACAGCAGAGGCAATTGATAAATTAATACCGCCTGAAGCACGGGAGCATCATATGAAATATTATGCTGGTTTGTCTGCCAGCGAAGCAAGAGAGAAGTGGGCCCGGAGTGAGGAAGGAAGAGCCTACTTCAAAGATCAAATGGAGCGATACCTATGACATCATCACTCGACACCAATATTTTGCTACGCTATATTTGGAAAGATGTGCCAGGACAAAGAGAAAAGGCTGCCGAATTATTGAATACCCCTGACAAAATGTTTTATATTTCTGATTTGGTAGTATCAGAGCTTGTTTACAATTTACAATTAGATGATCTTCGCAGAAGCAGTATCGTAGGAGTACTTTATGAGCTGTTTGCGAGAAAAAACGTAATTTCTAATCCATTTTTGACTGAGCTGGTACTGCCATTTTATGCGGAGCATCCGGCGCTATCTTTCGTGGATTGCTATACGGCGTTTGAGGCGGAGGAGAAGAACCGTGCACCACTTTGGACTTTTGACAAAAAGTTAGCGAATCAGCACAAGAGCGCGGAACTAGTCAGATAGGTTTTGACTGAGCTTCGAAATATAGAACTAAATTAGTTCAAGCTGTGTCTTAAGACGGGCGATAAGGGCTTCTTTCTCTTTGATTTGATCTCTGGTTTCCTTGACTAGATGCTCTGGAGCTCTTTCGACGTAGTTAGGGTTCATCATGCGGATATTCAAGGCATTTAGTTCGCCACCGACAGCGAGAATTTTGGCGGTAAGCGCCCCCTTATAGGCTTCCACAGTGGCTTCTGGAACGTCTAGATATAGTTCGTGGTTAGCTAGGGCCAATCTTAGACCTCTTGGATTACCGTTTAATGGGTTGATTTCTGGTACTCTGGTTAAGGTTTTAATAAGCAGGATATTATCTTCTACTAGACTGTCTTTGTCATACATGAGTGGGAAGTTTTTGCTCTTAAAGGTGCCTGGAAGGGCCGTTAAGGTGCCTCTGACCTCGGAGACTATAGTCCTTATGTTTTCGAATTGCTCGGCCGTTATTGGGTCAAATTTTAGCTCAGATGGCCAATTCTTCGTGATAATGAAGCCTTCGGTCCAGCTTAGATTCTGCCAAATTGCTTCAGTAACAAACGGGGCAAACGGGTGAAGTGCAATTAAGAGATGCTCCAAAGTAATTTTAAGGAGTGGGACGTTTCTAAAAATCTTTTGAGATTCTAGGAACCAGTCGGCATATTTGTCCCAAATAGTACTATAGAGAGTTTCGACAGCTTCGGCAAAGCGATATTCGCGCATATCTGTCTCGATTTGGGCTAGACAGTCGTTGATTTCGCGGCAGATCCAGTCTTCACCCATGTTGTCCGTAGTATAGGAGTTTGAAATAGCGTCTTCTCGACGCGCTCGCGCCGGCCCGTCGTCACGGGCGGCGCTTCGCTCTCCTTGCTCCCGTTGTCGCAAGACGGTCTCGAAGTCGCTATTTTCAAACTCCTCGTCTACCGTGCTTTGGATGAGACGGGAGATGTTCCAGAGCTTGTTGCAGAGATTGCGGCCGGCAACAACACTGTTTTCGGAGAAGGCTTGGTTCATGCCAGCGGAGCGACCTCTCAAAATTCCAAGTCGGAATGCATCGGAACCGTACTTTGAGACTAGTTCTATAGGGTTGATGACGTTGCCTTTGGATTTGCTCATCTTTTGACCGTGTTCATCTAAAACAAGCCCATGAAGATAGACTTCTTTAAATGGTACTTCTCCAGTGACGTAAAGCCCCATCATAATCATACGAGCAACCCAGGCGAAGAGAATATCGGCGCCAGTTTCCATTACGTTTAAAGGATAATATGGCGTAGGATTTTCTTCGCTCCAATCTGTACAAACAATCGGCCAGTGGCTTGACGAGAACCAGGTGTCAAAGGTGTCTTCGTCTCTAACATAGGTGACACCGGATTTTTCGATTTCTTTTAGATTTGTACGGCGGTCAAAAATCCAATCTGGTTCATCGGTGGCTTCTGCTGTAACTTTTCTAAACATTGGAATAGCGATACCCCATGGAATTTGACGGGATATATTCCAATCTTTCAGATTTCCTAGATAATTAATAAGAACACGTTTTTTGCTTTCTGGGTGGAACTTGATTTCGTCGTTTTCGAGATGCTTAATGGCGGTACCTGCTAGTTTTTCTACGTCAATAAACCATTGCTCTTTTAACATTGGCTCTAGAACTGTACCACATTTGTAGCAATGAGCAACGGAGTGAACGATTTTCTTTTCGCCTTTTAAAAAGCCGCCGGCTTTTAAATCTTTTAGTACTTGTTTTCGGCATTCTTCGGTGGTGAGACCGTTGTATTTTTCTGGAACATTAATCATGTGGCCATCTTCTGAAATCACCTGAATGCGAGGAAGGTTGTGACGCTCACCGACTTCAAAATCATCAAAATCGTGCGCAGGGGTGATTTTAACTGCGCCGGTGCCGTATTCTGGGTCAGCGTGTTCGTCTGCAATGATAGGGATTTCTCTGTCTGTTAGAGGTAAGTGGACGGTTTTGCCGATTAGGTCTTTGTAGCGTGGGTCGTCGGGATTAACAGCGACTGCCGTATCGCCAAACAGTGTTTCTGGTCTAGTAGTAGAAACTATGAGACAAACTTCTGATACTTCATAAGCAATTTCCCAGAGAGTGCCTTTTTCGTCCTTGTGTTCTACTTCGATGTCGGCAAAGGCGGTTTGATGCTTTGGACAAAAATTGACTAGCTTTTCGCCTCGGTAGATAAGGCCGTCGTTCCACATTTTTTCAAAGGTGGTATAAACACGGTCTACGACGTTTTCGTCTAGAGTAAAGGTTAAATCATCCCAGGAGCAGGAGGCACCGAGACTCCTTAATTGGAGCTCCATGTTGCCACGCTGCATCTGCACAAAATCCCAAACGCGTGCATAAAGCTCGTCTCTAGAATACTCAAAACGAGTGTGGCCTTCTTTTTCCAAATATTTTTCATATACCACCCAGGTCTCGAAACCGGCGTGGTCGGCGCCTGGAATGTACCAAGTTGAGTCGCCTTTTAAGCGATGAAAACGAATAAGAGAGTCTTCTAGAGCAACTGTTAGGCCATGGCCAATATGAAGATTGCCATTAGCGTTTGGCGGTGGCATAACAATGGAGTAACAAGTGCGGGAATTAGAAGCTCCTGCTGCCTCAAACCGATCATCTACGCCGTCACTATTATTATCTACTGGTATGGTTGGAATGGTAGGTTTAAAAACGCCAGCAGTCTCCCAAGCAGCATAGATATCTGTTTCGTATTCGTTTGGTTCATAACTACTGGCGAATTTCATTTTGGTTTTAAACTCCCTTACTCTTATATTAGTATAATTATACTACTTTTTAAGCAAGAAGGCAAAACCGATTATTTCGTATAGTTGCCGGCGGCGTCAAAGGTTATTTCCTCGACATTGCCATAAGCGGTACCGTAGGCTTTGGTTAGAGCGATTATCCAGTCTACCAACTCCCAAATTCCCAAGGTTAACCAGCTGAACAATAATTTACAAATACCTACACCGATTTGACCCCTTAAGAAACGATCTACACCAAGAGTACCGAGAAGAAAAGTGCCAATCCAGACAAATAGATGTTTATTTATTTTCTTGCTACCGTCACCGTCTTCCTGATAAAAACTATTCGTGGTGGATGCTTTTTTGACTATATAATCTTTGCCATCTTTGTAGACATTAACATTGTCGTTTTCGCGTGGATCTGCATAGCCAATACTAGCGATAGGGACGGTAATTACTTTGCCGTCGTCCGTACCGATTTTAGCTGTACTGCCGTCGATTTTTAAAATTTGTGCCATTTTTGCTCCTTTATTTGAATTAATTATATACTATTCCGTTTCGTAAACAAGTTTTTGTCTGATTTCTTCAAATTCTTCTGGGGTTAATTCTAGAGTCTTTCCATATTGCCAAGTGTCACTCTGAGGCATCAAATGAACGTGGGTATGCGGGACATCGGTGCCGATAACTTTCCAGAGAGTACGAGCACCTAGGACCTTTTCCATGTGAACACTTAGCTTTTTTGCTACTTGCATAAGAGCGTTAAAATCTTCGTCAGGAAGATCGTAGATTTTGTCTACTTCGTTTTTAGGAACGACTAGGGTGTGGCCTTTGGTCTCTGGGGCAATATCCAAGAAGGCAATAACTTTATCGTCTTCGTAGATTTTGTAGCAGGGAATTTCGCCGTTGATGATTTTTGTGAATACACTACTCATGTTTCTCCTTTTTAGTGATTTTTTTAACTAAAATAAAGTAAATAGCAGCAAAGATTAGGGAAAAGATGAGACCGCCGATGACATCCGAAGTCCAATGTTTGTTTGCCAAAACCCTTCCGACAGGTACGAGCACTACGAATGCTAGCATCAAGATATCTAGAAAAGCAACTAGAGTTTTACTTTTGATATATTTAGGAAGAAGAATGGCTGTACAGAAAAAGGCAGTAGCAGTAATCATTGTATGAGTGGAAGGGAAGCTTGGCTCACCAGAGCCGTCTGGACGGGTGTTTAAAATAAATACGTGATCGAAAATAAAATAAGTAATAACTACGAGTACTAAGGGAACAAGAAGAAGAAGTAAAGATTTATCCACTTTTTTTAATGATTTTCTAGTAATCCATTGATACAGGCCTAGAACCGCAAAAATACCAATAACGGCGATAGCGGTATAGACCATAATGTCTGTTGCTTTATCCCAATTCATGAGTTAATTATAGCACAAAAAAGTCTCACTGTTTTTTGTGGTACGCCCGTTGGCGAAGCCCGGGCGCCAGCTAGATTTAGTTTTCTGGAACAAAAAAAGCCTTACGGCTTTTCATGGTACGCCCGACAGGATTTGAACCTACGACCTTTTGCTCCGCAAGCAAACGCTCTATCCAGCTGAGCTACGGGCGCGTGAAATGATTCCGCCGACCAGCCTTTAGGGCTGAACGGCGCATATGTGGATGTAAAAACATCCACCTAGAAATTAAATGAGCATCACCATAGAGGTGACGCTATTATTATAACACATTTTTTAAAATTTGGGAGACTTTTTTAACTTCGCTCGGTAGATACATTGAACCGAGTACTACTAAGGAGAGATTCTTGCTAGCCGATTCTGTTAGTGCTTTTTTGATAAGGGCTTGGTGGTCTGGGTCGGCAATGATTTGGATATTTTTGGTGTGGTTTTGGCAGTCTGGGTCGACAAATACTTGGTCAACGCTTTTTGAGAAAACAGCTTTCATACGAGTGAAATCGGATTTTTTATAGTCGCCTGGACGTGTAAGATAAATTGTCTCGAACAGATTTGACTTGATGATTGCGGCGGCGATTTTTTCGACATTTTTGCCTTTCGCACAAGCAAAAATCAAGTTACCTTTAATATGGTCTTTTTTCATGCGCGCTAGAACGCTTTTTATGCTATTTTCGGTGTGGGCGCCGTCCATTAAGAGATATGGGAGGCCACGGTAATTCTCAATTAACTCGTAGCGACCGGGTAGAGAAGTATTAAATGCAATGGAGACGGCGGTTTCTTGGTTGAGGTTTCTTAAGACTTTTTTGACGCAGCTTGCGGAGATTTTGGCATCAAGTAATCGGTAGTCCGATTCATTAATGTATTCTACTTCGGTTTGATTACGGGCGGCTTTTTCTTTAAACACTGCCTGGACCTCGGGAGCTTGAGGGGCCGAAATAATGGGAACGTTTGGCTTAAAGACGCCGGACTTTTCAGTGGCGATTTTTGCGAGGGTGTTGCCAAGATAATCAGTATGCTCGAGCTCAATTGGTCCCATACCGATGGCGAGCGGGTGAATGACATTAGTGACATCGAGGCGACCGCCCCTACCCACCTCATAGATGGCGTAATCCACCTTTGCTTCACGAAAAGTAAGCATCGCAAAAATCGTGACAAGTTCAAACCAAGTGAGGGAAGACTTTTCTATTTTTTTAGAATCAAGCAGGTTTTTAATACCGGTTTTTAGCTCTTTTTCGGCGGCAGCGTAGATTTTTGGCTCAAAAGCTTCAACACCATCAGATATACGTTCGGTAAAATGATAGACATGCGGGGATGAATATACACCGGTTTTGTAACCATTTTTCCTCAGGATTGCGGCGATGCCACCTGCAATCGTGCCTTTACCTTTTGAGCCGGCGACGTGAAAACATGGACAATAATCTTCGGGGTGACCAAAGTAGGCACAGAGTTTAGACATGGTCTCTAGTTTATTTTCGAGTGGGCGAAATCCTTGATTTGAGAACTCGTCCAGATATTCTTCTAGAGAAGGTAAATCGAAGTTCATAAACTAGGCTTCGGAGTGAAGTTTAGCAAATTTTTTGGATTTTTTGTCTAATTCTGCGTAGTCGCTTTCGGAAATCTTTGTTTCGTTGCCGGATTTAATGAAGTTTCTGAGGACACCGATGAGGATAAATGGACGAACAAAGGCGGAATGGAGCATTGACCACATGATAACGCCAATAATTGCCGAGAAGATCGCACTAAGCGCAGTAACATTGTTGACGAATTCTGGAACTTCGCCACCTTCTCGAGTGATAGCTTCGGCGATTTCGGTGCTTAGTGAGCTCATAGCGTCTGGGAAAGCCTGGAATACCAAGAAGGCAATACTAAAGAAGATGCCACCGATAATTAAGAATGAAATAACGCTAATACCAAAGATGCGACCAAGATTTTTTATTAGGGTTTTGCCATGTTTGAAGAAGATAGCGGCACCTTCGAGAGTGGCGGCAACTGCGCCTTTGTCTTTTTTGTAAAATACCCAACCGAGGCAGCAATCACAGAGATAGGCGATGATAGTATTGATGACGCCAGCAATTGTTCCGCCCACTGCGCCACCATTGTCGCCGCCAACGGCTCGGCCGACTGCAGTAATACCATTACCAATTTGTTGGAAGACTCCTTTAATAGCACCGGTGACAGCGTAATAGGCAGCGACAGTCGCGAAGCGTTCTTTGATGATTTTTTTGCCTTCTTTGATGGTATCTGCCGGAAGCTTACCCTCAGAGACGCCTTTAGTCATCATGGCGATTTGGCCGGCCTTGTAGGTGTAGGCAACGAAATGCAGAATAATGTATGCGCAAATGCCGCCAAGGACGGCTCCAATGGCTAGGCCGATTAAACCTTTGTCTGAAGTTTTATCTGCGATGATAAATCCTGCGCCTGTAAATAGCCCGAAGGCAACAAAAGCCAGGAGATCCCAGAGTATTCGCCAGAGAGAAAAACCAATGGTTTTTTTATAAATTGCTTTGTTGTCCATTTTTTACTCCAATTAGATATTTTGATTATATCATATTTTTAACGTTGAAATGATTTTGGTTGGAAATAGGGAAGGAATGTGATAAAATTAGAGACGGAAGCGTGGCCGAGTGGTTGAAGGCGCACGACTCGAAATCGTGTGGGGTCGCAAGACTCTCGGGAGTTCGAATCTCCCCGCTTCCGCCATGTTTATATCTGTTAAATAATGATTATATGTAAAAAGAAGAGGGTTTATTTCAATCCTCTTCTTTGCTTTTACATCAGTTTTTACATCAGTTTGGCTTAAAAACTCATTTTTTCGGCGTATTTACACAATGCTGTTCTTTTGTCTTCGATGCTACTATGTTGGTAATATAGCATTGTTGTAACCGGAGATGAATGCCCTAAAATTTCTTGCGCTTCTTTTACTGTAACCCCAGCATTTTTTAACGAGGTTGCTGCAAAATGCCTTAGGCTATGAAGTGTAACTTCTGGCAGATTGGCTTTCTTTTTAATTTGCTTAAACTCATAGTCTACACTAGCAGGATTAATGGGGCTACCATTTACAGAAACCAAATAGCCTGTATCTCTGCCAACTGCTAATTGCCGGAGTAACTTTTCGATGTGTGGCAAAATAGGTAAATCTCTTACACTGCCGGCAGTTTTCAAATCACATATAGTGGGAACCCCATTAACTAGTGTATATTGTCGGCGAATATGGATTACCCTAGTCTCTAAGTCTACATCATCCCATTCTATAGCAATCGCTTCACCCCTACGGAGACCATAAGTCATACACATTAAGAAGATAGGGTAATATTTATTATCTTTAATCGCCTCTAAAAATCTTTTAGCCTCACTTTCGTCCCAGACTTTTCGTTCTTTCGGATGGTAGGTTTCTAGTTTGACGTATTTCGTTATATTTGGTTGAACAAGATTCTGAATTTCGGCGTCTTTTAGAGCCTTAGACAATATATTTTTTAAAATTTGAGTAGTCCTAGGAGATACCCCCTTTCTTATCAGAGAATCCATCATTTTTTGGATAGTCATAACGTTAAGCCTAGATAGTCGGACTTTGCCAATTTCAGGAATAATATGTTTGCGAATCTCTCCCTTATAACCAGACCTCGTTGATTCACGTATACCTCTTGCCATTTCTACCCAATTAGTTAAATATTGCTCTACGGTTATCATAGTATTATTTACTGGATGCCCATTAATAGCATTAGCAACTATCCTGTCTCGCTTTTCTTTTGCCTCTGTTGCAGAGTGCCCGTATGCAAATTCTCTTTTTCTGCTACCATCCCATAAAGTTATATAGTAAGGGACCTGAAATAGCCCATCTTTTCGCTCAGTCGCTTTAGAAACCATTTGGACCTCCTTCATAATTATCAAGATTATTAATATAATCCATTACGTCCTTATTACTAAACATCGTGCGTTTGCCAACTTTTTTTGCAGGCAATGCCTTAGTATTCACTAGTCTATATAGAGTGGTGCGTCCAATTCCGCCCAGTGTGCTCATAACTTCTTCCATATTCAACAATCTTAAATCATCCATATTATACTTCCTTTTTCATAATTCGTCAAATTTCTATCCCTGTTATTACTCATAATATTTAAATTGTTATTTTCTTTTTTAAATTTTATAATTCGCATAGACCCATAGATTTACCTAATATTAGCAATCTATTCTATTACAAGAACCTATAGTTACTAATATTAGGTATCTAGGTATATAGTTTTAAACTATAATCTATAATATATCTATATAGTATATAGGTTATTAATCTATGGCTAGAATGGGATGTCTGAAATATTAATCTCCATTCTTTCGGCTGTTTTTTCTGGCAATTGGCATTTATTTAAATCGACCTCGAACTCCCCACCATATTCATGTAGCCTGCCAGTGTTCTCGTAGTGTTTGTAAGCCGATACACAGGCTTTGTAAATGGCCTTTGCAAGAGGGTTTTCCTTAAAATCTGGGAATTCCACATACGGCTTGTATTTATCGTTTTTCCCCTTAAACGAAGGTGGAAACGCATACATATGGTCCACATCTCCGATTGTATTTGTTACGGTATAGGAGTTGATATGCATCAATCCCCCTATACTTACATTGGCGAATGCTTTTTTCGCCGTTTGCCCATCCATTACGTTGTAAATTTTGGCTTTGACTGTAGCCATTTTTACCTCCTTATTTTTTAAAATTTATATTACCCTTATAGTAATTCAGTTTATAATGCGCTACTAGGGAAAAATATTTTCACTAAATGCGCCTCTGTTTTCTGAACAAAAAAATAACACACCATAAATACTAGGTGGGTATTTAGTCCTTTTTATAGAGTTTCTTTATCCTATCGATTTCTGTGTCAGTATCTGATTCTGGGTAAAGCCACTTAACCATACCACTCACAGTTGTGTGTTCTGGGGACTCTTTGTCAACATACAGTGGTCGCCAAATTAGAACTTCGTCATCCTTTGTTTCTGCAACGGTAAGTTGAGCCAAAATCGGCTTAAAAGCATTGTGAATAATCCTGCCATAAGATGCTCTGAATCCTGGTCTAATTGTTATAGTTATACAATCACCACAAACCCTATCAACTTTAATGGGAAAATCATCGTCTAGAATTCTCCGGAATGAAATATTACTCTGTTTTTTGTCTGGAGATGCAATTTTAGCAAGAACATATTCTCGCCACCCCCCACTGAGGCAGAACTTTTTTAAGATATAATCGGTACTATGATTAACTGCGCCTGTATAGCGATAAATAAACTTTGTGTCCGATTCAGATAATGCCCCAGAATTCACCTTCTCTATTTTTTCTAGAATGTCTTTTTCGAAATCACCCTTAGACCCCCAAGTTAGCCATAACTGATATAATAAATCGTCACTAGCCTCTTCTATATCTTTATAGGTTTTTTGAGAGTGTTTTATCTTATCTAATTCCAAGCCCTCTCTTACTAGATAAAGTTCTTTTAAGAATTTCTTGTCTTTGTCCAAAAAACGTCTAAGGTTATCTAGTTCGGCTCCATACCCACCTTTCCTTTTGTCATTGTTTTCTAAGACTATCCTAATCTGTCTATCGCAAAATTTTGTAAGCGTTTTGTCTTTTTCCTCAGATGAAAACCCAAAAGTTTTCTCGCAAAAATCATAAAATTTCTCTTTGTCCGATAACTTCTCATCAGATATTTTTGGAATTTCTGAGCATTCTAACATAGCGCCCAATAACTCTTCACTGGGTATTTCTGGGATTTCTAAGTCTTCCATCCCTATAATAATAAATCAGATCTTCTGATTATGCTAGCATTTGCTTTTTAACTAATTATCTCGCTCAAAACTCACTCAAGATTCTTCATCTGGTCTTGGTCTGTTCGGCACAACATTAAACACAAAGTTTGCTCTTTGGAAAAATCCTTCTTCTTCGCCACTTTGCTCGTTCACATATGAGGATACCCAAGTTGCCGCCCTAACATCACCGTTTATGGCCTTTATTATCATTGAATATGCCAGTGCTGTCGCATAAGTCGCCGGCGAATTTTCCGGATACCCACGCATATGGTCGGAATTAATAATATCTGGATTGATTGGGTTCGCTAGCAGTTCACCCACTATGGTTGAAAAATTTTTTGAGCCTTTTTTACGCCCATTCTGCCTTCGTGGGTCGTCGGCTCCGGTAAATGGTTTCAGATTATTGTTCATTTTTATTATCCTTATTATTTACCAAAAGTATATCAAACAGCGTATTTTTGGCTTGGATTTAAAAAAATACACTAGGACCCCTGTTCAAAACACGCTCTGATTCACAAAATTTGGTGCTTCTGAGCCATTTTAGACTAGTCTGCGTATGTTTCTGAACTATGAGTTGCGAGAGAGATAAAAATGAGATATAATTAAAATGCTAAACTATAGTTCAATTATCTCTGTTTGAGGTAAGTATGCGGCCATTTACCGTGTTCTCAAACAGAGGACTATAGTTTAGCGACTAAGTAAATGGTCGCTTCTTTATTTGGCGACCAGGAAAGGTTGCTAAACTATGGCTATTAAATCGCTGGATTCTGCGAAGAAAAACAAAAATGATGAGTTCTACACTCGTTTTGACGACATAAGTGAGGAGATTCTAGGGCATAAAGACTATCAGGAACATTTTAAAGGGAAAGTCATATATTGCAACTGTGACGACCCTGCAGAAAGTGCGTTCGCTGATTTCTTCAAATTGAATTTTGAATACCTAGGGCTTAAGAAATTAATTTGCACCAGATATGCGCACTCAAAACTATTATGGGACCTCTATGGTAAAGACCCAGTCAAGAGAGAAGGATATAAACTTGAAATAACCGGAAGAAATAACTGTAAAAAAACGAATATAAATGGCAACGGAGATTTTAGGAGCAAAGAAAGCCTTGAGTTGCTAAAAGGAGCGGACATCGTTTGCACTAACCCGCCGTTTTCTTTGTTTCGTGAATACGTCACGCAATTAATTGAGCAGAAAAAGAAATTCCTTATCATTGGTCCAGTAAATGCTATAACCTATAAAGAATTTTTTCCTTTTATAGCGGATAATAAAGTATGGGGCGGGTATGGACACCCTAAAAAGTTTATAATGCCAGATGGTGGAATTAAAAGCCTTGGCAATGTCCAATGGTGGACAAATCTACTGATTAATAAAAGAACTGAAAGGATTGAACTAGTAGATAAATATACACCTGATAGATATCCAAAATTTGATAATTATGACGCCATAAACATAGACAATGTTAAACATATACCTTGTGACTATTTTGAAACCATGGGTGTGCCAATTTCATTTTTGGATAAGTATAATCCAGAGCAATTTGAGATAGTCGGTATAACCAAAACACCAATAGGTTCACATTTGAGAACAAAAATTTATAATAAACAAGAACAAATTAGTAAAGATGGAAAACATTCATATGTTACAAAACTAAACGATGGCCCGGCTCTATGCGTAGAAGAACCGCCGAAGAACAAAACATACTATCGTATAAAGGACAAGTTATACATATCGCCATACGCACGACTACTAATAAGGAGAAAAAAATGAATAGTTCAGAGATGAAGACAAAGCGAATAACAGTAACCGTGCAACAGATTTATGATGGTTATGAGGACCACGATTGGGACGGCGTAGTTGGTTATGGTGGAAAGTTAGATATTAGACCTAAATATCAGAGAGAATTTATTTATGATTTAGAAAGACAGAGAAAAGTTATTGATACGATTCTAAATAAAAGGCCACTAAATATAATCTACTGGGTATCAACAAAAAATGGCAACTACGAACTGCTGGATGGACAACAACGCACTTTGTCTATATGTAAATTTCTAGACCATAGGTATCATATTGAAGACAAGGATGGAAATAAATTTTATTTTGATACATTGCCAAAGGAGCAACAACAAAAGATTCTGAACTATGAACTAGAAATATGCGTTTGTGAAGGGGATGAAAATGAAATATTAGAATGGTTTAAGACTATTAATATAAGCGGGCTGGAACTAAAGCCACAAGAAAGACTAAATGCTGTATATAGTGGTCCTTGGACGGAAGACGCTAGAAAACTTTTTAGTAAAATCAATTGTGCTGCTGATACATTAGGCGGAGAGTATATGAGTGGGGAAATAACAAGGCAAGCATATTTAGAAAAAGTATTAAAATGGATAAGTAATGGCGATATACAAGGATATATGGCAAAACACCGTTATGATGATAATGCTAACGAACTCTGGAAATATTTTGAATCGGTGATTTCTTGGGTAAAGGCAACATTCCCGACATACAGAGAACAGATGAAAGGTCTTGATTGGGGCAGATTTTATAATGACCATAAAAATGATGAACTAGACCCAGTGGCTCTCGAAAAAACCATTTCTAGCCTAATGAGGGATGACGAGGACGAGATACAGAAGAAAGATGGAATTTATGAATATGTCCTTTACGGAGATGAGAAAGCCCTAAACTTAAGGGCATTCAGCAAAAAAGATAAGAGCACCGCATATGAGCGACAAGGTGGAATTTGCCCTCTGTGTAAGGAGTCTGGAATAGAAAAACACTATGAAATTGACGAGATGCAAGCCGACCACATTATTCCTTGGAGCAAAGGGGGAAAAACTACATTAGAGAATTGCCAATTACTCTGCGCAAGACATAATCTAATAAAAAATAATCATATATTGTAATATAATAGAGTAAAGGAGAATCTTTATGGATGAATATCAGAAAAAACAAGACGAGTTCCTAGAAGTCATTAAGAAATACGACCCAGAGGAATATGATGACCTTATGAATTGTCCTAATGGAGGCATTGTTGAGGACCATTTAGACCACTTGATAAAAACATATGGCACCGCCGAGGCTTATGAAAAGACATTTAAGGATGATAATGAGCCATCCGATTAATTTTGCTATGGGACAGCCAAAATGGTTGTCAAAAATAAAAGACGAGGATGTAAGGGCTACGATTTTTGCAATTATTTTCTCGGCTAATATAGACCAGAAAAATCCTACAGTTGATGAGTTGCGTAAGAAAATAAAAGATTTGAACCCAGATTGGGATAAAGAAAAAGTGGAAGATACTATTAGACTGCTAATAGAACATACCAACGACGATTAAGAAGAGATTTGTGATACTAAAACTGTTATTTTATCTAAGACAATGCTCTAGACAATACACAGCGCTAGTGATATAATGTAGGTATTGGGCTGGTCGCAAGACCTGGGTCCACCAGAGGACGGGGCGAGCCCCCGTCATTTTGTTTAAAGGCTATGAAAGAATTAAGCATATTTATTGATGAATCTGGAGATTTCGGAGATTACGACCCGAAAGCCCCTTTTTATATTATTGGAATGGTATTGCACGACCAGAGAAAGAATATTAATGAGCCTATTCGTTATTTGGACAGTGGACTAAAACAGATTGGTTTTACTCGCAATTGTATACATCTGGGGCCTCTAATTCGTAGAGAAAATGAATATGTCCATATGACAATTGAGGAACGAATAAAAGTTTTGCGTAGGATGATGAACTTTGTCTCTCGCGTAGATTTTATGTATAAATCTTTTGTTGTTGAAAAGAAACATCTGGAAAGCGAAGCCGAACTTGCTGCTAGACTTGCAAAACAGGTAGCGAATTTTATTAGACAGCATTATCCATATTTCTTAGCATATGATAAGGTCAAGATTTATTATGATAACGGCCAAGTAGAAATTACAAAAATTATTATCTCTATTTTTACTACATTATTTGACAATACTGAACTTAAAAAGGCTTATCAGAAAGACTACAAAATGTCCCAAGTAGCAGATTTGGTATGCACAGCCACTCTAACTGAGTTAAAGATGGCTGATAAATCCCTTTCTCGGTCAGAACGACATATACTGGGCACCGATAGAGACATTAATAAAAATCTATTAAAACCTTTGAAACGAAAAGAATTTAGAGACTAAACCTAGTTTTTGTTACAGTTTGTTTCTAGAATTTTCTCAAGAGTAGTTTTTTCATCAGTTGTTACGGAGAGGTCATATTTATCTTTTATATGTATTTGAAAAGTAACATATTTACACCAAAACTTCTCGTTAGACGGTAGCCACTCGGAAGCATCTTTATCGCCTTTACTACGATTGGCTTTAGCAGAAGTAGCCATTAATACTTCCTCGTCATTGATATAAGTTTTCCATTTATCTGTATCCCAAGTATAACCACCAGATTCCCAAGCATTACCTTTTGCTACAATGTGGTCAACATCTATTCCACCACCACTAACTAGCCGATTATACTTAACTAGTGTTCCGGTGTAATAATCAAACATTGTGCCAGATTTAATTTTACAGTTAGATTCATCGACTTTTTCATTTAGAATATCTCTTACTAAAACGTCGTATCTGGTAGAGCAGCCATCTCCATCGATATCAGACCAATCTGGCATCGTGCCGCTATTATAATCTGGTATAGTTTCGGAACCACTACGGACGTTTAATTTTGAAAGTGTAGTTTTAGTGGTTTTTAAATCTTGGGTAGATATCGTATAAACTGGCTCGAAATCTTGAATGTCTTGGTTTGTGAGGGCGCCTAAACCATAACCACCAGCACCTACTGCGATAACAGCACCTGCTATCCCTACGGTTCCGGCCACGATTTTTCCAGTTTTCTTGGATTGCTTTGGCTGCGATGTAGCAATGCCTGCATTAGTAGTCGTTTCGTTGTTGTCCATTTGGTTTTATTTTATCATAACAAAGATGGATAAGGAAATAAACCAGAATCATTTCGCAGATTTTACATCAATTTTTACATCAGTATCATAGTATTCATCAGTGCACTTTATTGTTCGTTGAAGTCTGTTAAAAATACGTGTCCGAAGGGGAAAATATGCCTCGAAATCGTGTGGGCGGGTGACCGTCTCGGAGGTTCGAATCCTCTCGCTTCCGCCATGTCCTAGCGGACATGCACAAAAAAATAGGATATCGTCCTTCGCTTCGCTCAGGTCGAATTCTCTCGCTTCCGCCAATCAGAATGAATAGCCGAAATAAGGCTATTTTTCTCTGTTCTGAGCTTGTTCGAACCTAAACTTTGCAAGAGTTCTCGTTTGGCTAAAATACCATTACTAGAACACTGGTTTGTTTAATTGTTCAATTTGTTATTAAATTTTTTTAGTAGTTTGGTTTAATTTTATGTTTTATTATTAAACTTTTTGATAAAAAATGTTGAATTACTTTAAAATCCGTGATACAATATAGATATGAAACGATATAATCAGGGAGAATTCATAAGAGAACAGGCCAATACTGATTTTGAGTATAAATATTTTATGCCGAGCTTGTTGCCAGAAGTGTTTGAATTCGATGACCCGAATATAAGTGTCTTGTTAGAGGATGCAACGCAAAAATTGGGGGAACTAAATGCTTATTCCCTTCTGACTCCAGACATAGATTTTTTCATTAAAATGCATGAAGTGAAGGAGGCCACGGAATCGAGCCGAATAGAGGGGACAAGAACAAATGTTGACGAAGCCGTTATGGACGAGGAGGATGTCGAGCCAGAAAAACGTGATGATTGGCGAGAAGTTCAAAATTATGTTAAGGCTTTGAATTTTGCTATTGACAGGATGCAGACATTGCCATTAGCTACTCGGCTAATTAAAGAAACGCATGCTGTACTTCTTTCTGGAGTTCGCGGTGAAAATAAAACACCTGGCGAGATACGGAAATCGCAGAACTGGATTGGTGGAGAGACCATTAGAGACGCGCGCTTTGTCCCGCCACTATACACTGAAATCGATAAATATTTATCTGATTTAGACCATTATTTGAATGATAAGGCCCTAAGCACTCCGATCTTGATAAAGACGGCTATTGCGCACTATCAATTTGAGACTGTTCATCCTTTCTTAGATGGTAACGGCAGAATGGGGCGCCTTCTAATAGTACTTTATTTAATTAACAAGAAAAAACTTTCTCGACCAGTATTATATTTGTCAGACTACTTTTCTAAACATAGGCAAGGCTATTATTCTGCGCTGGATGCCGTCCGATATGATGGCGATCTAGAACACTGGGTTAAGTTCTTCTTGGTTGCGGTTGCCGATACTGCAAAAGTGTCCTGCGAGACCTTACAGAAGATCATTGAATTAAGAGAAAGAACCAGTGCTAAAATAATCAGCAACGGCAAAATGGTACAGAATTCTACAAAAATAATAAACGCTATGTATAGCCGACCAGTGTTGTCGATAAATGAAATGGCTAGTATGATGGGGGTGTCATATCAAGCTGCGAATAAAATCGTAAAGGAGCTAGTAGCACTCGGCATTTTAGGAGAAATTGCTGGAGTGCAGAGAAGCAAAAACTATGCTTTTAAGGAATATCTAGAGCTATTTATGTAAGGGAGTTATAGGGCGAATTCTCTCGTATTATCTCACACCCTTTGTAACATAAAAAGGCAAAATTATTGTTATCAAAATATGTAGGATTAACGAGCATAAGAGAATTGGGTATTGTTTTTTAAATAGTTTTTATTATGACATAATGGTTTTATGGGCAGGGAAGATAAAATAATCCGTTCGGCAGAATCTAATTTTAGATGTCGCTGGACGAGAAATTTCAGGTTTAAAAGCCGTAGAATTTGCCGATAATCCTTCTCCCGAAAGACTAGACTTTGCCTATATTAAGAAGCTCCACAGGTTTCTATTCGAAGATATCTATGGCTGGGCTGGAAAGATTAGAACTATTGATATTAACAAAGGGAACATTTCACAAAAACTCTAAAAGCTATGCTATAATTTTGCTAATAGGTTGTTTAAGGCCTTGGTTCTCAGGAAAAAGGGCCCGACGATTGACGGGCCCAATAATGTGCTGGCTCCTTAGGCGTTACTATTGATGCGATTATTAATCGCTACTACAAGATGGTGGAGCGCTCTAGGCGAGCTAGTGAAGAAGTCCGAAATCCCAACTTTATTACATGCTATTGCCAGACTTGCGGCCTTAATATTGTCTTCATGAGGCTCGGCCAGGAATAGATAGAAGTCAGGGTTGTCCTTCAGCGTAGCTACAAGTTTGAAGTCATCTGGGCTAAACGAATCGATATAATCCTTCGCGGACATTGTCACAAGTGGACTATGATTGGTGACAGGCGCGGTCGCGCCCATCTGCTCAGAACTTCTAGACATGTCTTTTTCTAAGTTGACTGCCATCGTGGGTACCCTCCTTTCCACTAGATTTGTAAGCTCACCAGGATATTATATCACTTCTTAATCGCTATTACCAGCATGAGCTTTATCTAAATTTAAGGTGCTTAAGTTTTGTATTTTTTTGGATTGGTGATAGAATAAAAATATGAAGAAGCGAGAGACGTCGACTAAAGCTCAAAATAAAAAAGGTGGGTTTAAAGTTAGTTCGCAAAAAATGAAGGCAAGGCTTCTTAAGTCTTATTATGGTAATCCGACCAAAGATATGAGACTGATTGCCATCACTGGTACCACTGGCAAAACCATTGTCGCTCATTATGTCCATGAGATACTTCGAGCTACTGGCGAACAGGTAGCGGTACTTGCGAGCGATCAGCCATTCAAGATGAGCGTTCTACACAAATTCTTGTCTGACGCCTGGAAGGCTGGGGCAAATTATGTGATTGTGACCGTTCCAGCAGAAGGGCTTAGAGACAATGTATTTTATGGTTTGCCGGTTTATGTGGCAGCAATGACTAATTTTGTAACAGCTGGGCTTGAAGATATGACCCCAGAAGAATACATCGAAAATGAAAAGACTCTCTTTGATATGAAACCAGAAATCGTGGTTCTAAATCACGATGACATTAATTACGATTCATTTAAGGAATTTACTGGGACCAAGAAGACAATTGATTTTGGTACTACTGGCACTGGAGTAAAGGTGCTTAATTCAAAGCTTTATTCTAAGGGGACAGAAGCGACTGTTTCTATAAAGTCCGAGATTACGACAGTAGCCTCATTTATCCCAGGCGAAATCACCGTTTCTTATATGGCCTGTGCGGTAGCAATTGGCGTAGCTCTTGGAATTGATACAGAAAAAATTATCGACGGCATCGCAAATTACGAAGCCTAGGTTCTTGATTTTTATTGTGTTATTTTAGAGTTCTTAAAAGTTTTTTGGCAATTTTAATATCTTCAAAATCGTGAGGGCCATCAGCGCGGAGAATGGTTTTTTCGTGGCCTTTTCCAAGAATAAGAACTATGTCGCCTTTTTTGGCTAGGTTGAAGGCGGTTTTGATTGCAGATTCACGATTTAAATCCTTGATTAGAGTTTTTCCTAGAACTTTGCCTTCTTTTTCTGCGCCTTTGATGAACCCGGCGGCGATGGATTCTGGGCTTTCGTCGCGTGAGTCGTCTTCGGTGATGATGACAATATCGGAATATTTAGCTAGGATGGCTCCACGGATTGGACGAGTCGAACTATCGCGGCGGCCGGCTCCACCGTGAACAGAAATGACCTTGCCTTGGTGACTCTTGATAGAGTCAAACACCTTTTCGATTGCGTCTGGAGTGTGAGCGTAATCTACTATTACGGTGAATGGTTGACCCTCGTCAATAATATTCATGCGCCCTTCAACGGACTTTAGAGTCTTAATACCGGTTTCTATTTGTTTATCTGTAAGGCCTAACTTTTTCCCAACTAAAACAGCGGCTAGGGAATTATAAACATTAAATTCGCCTGGGATGCTGGTTTCAATTTTCATATCACCGTATGAATATTTTACTCCAGAAACGCCGAGTTTAACGTCCGAAGCGCGATTTTCACCATTTTTTATACCATATGTGATATATTCTCTCGAGAGATTTTGGTAATATTTTGTCGAAGGATCATCAGCATTTAGAATGCTAAACGTGGCTTTTTTGAAGAGTTTACCCTTGGCGTCACGGTAACGAGCGAAGGTTTTATGATAGTCTAGATGCTCGTGAGTTAGATTGGTGAAGACGGCAATTTCGAAAGGAATGCCAAGGGTGCGATATTCTGCTAAGGCATGAGAAGTCACTTCGAGCACAAGAAACTCAGCACCGGAGTCGGCGATTTTTTTGATGCGACGATTTAGAGTAATTGAATCTACTGTAGTCATGTGGCCTAGCTCTGGCTCTAAGTCCTTTACACCCCAGGCCACGGTAGTCATTAAGCCGGTTTTAAAGCCAGCGGAATTTAAAAGGTGCCAAATCATAAAACAGGTGGTGGTTTTGCCGTTGGTGCCGGTAACGCCAATAACGCGGAGCTTTTTGCCTGGCCAATGGTTTTTAGTTCCGGCTGCTACAGATTGTGCGTAGTGATAGGGAAGCACAGCAGAATTATAAAATGGGAGCTTTTCTAGAGTGGTTTTTATGCTCATCGGTAGTACCTTAGGGAGTCAATTGGACGTTTGCGGGCAGCCTTCAAGGCTGGGTAGGTGCCAAAGACGATAGCAACTACAATGGTAGTAAGAGCGGTAACGGCTACGATAACCCAGCTAATATGTGGGCTAAATGGAGTGACAAGCGAAACAAGGAAGGCTAGTAGATAGCCTAGGAATATGCCTAGAATAGTACCGAGGATAGAAAGGATGAAGGCTTCGAAGATGAACTGCATTAGGATATTATATGCGGAGGCGCCGACGGCTTTTCTAATACCGATTTCGTGGGTCCGCTCCGATACGGAAACTAGCATAATATTCATAATACCAACACCGCCGACCACAAGAGAAATTCCTGCAACTATTGCTAGCATGCTCGAAATGATAGTAAGTAGATTGCTGGCGGGATGAGTGATGGAATCGCCGTATGAAACTGAAAAATTGGTATCACCATAACGGTGCTCTTTAAGAGCAGAAGTAATGTTGTTTGAGATTGGCTCTAGAAGACTGGTGTTTAAAGTGCGCACGTTTATCTGTTGGATTTGAACGAAGTCCATGAGCTTTTCCATCATTTCGATGTCCATGAAAAGGGCGTTATTGAAATTTACGTTGTCAAAATTGATGGTACTGTCGATTTCTTCCAGGACGCCAACGATGATGAATCTCTGCCCGTAGAAGGTCAAAGTGCGGCCAACTGGATTTGACGTGTTGTAGAGATTTAGAGCTAGATTATGGCCAATGACGACGGCGTTTTCGCTGTTTTTGTCGCTGATGAAGACGCCGTATTTAAGAGCCAAAGGTTCGATGGTGATAAAATCTTGGCTGGTGCCGAGAATGGTAGCAGAAGAAACGGTGTTTTCTTCGTTCGAAAGAGTATTGGTGGAAATTGCAATTGGCGCGACCGCTGTGACGCCTTCGACGGAACTAATAGTGGAGACATCTGTAAGAGAGAGACTGCTTCTTTCAAATGAGTTTGCAGCGGTGAGTTCTTCTACGATACTGGTGACGGAGTCCTTGTTTCTACTAGGACGGACGACTATTAAATCAGAGCCAATACCTGATACTTCTTGGTGAATTAGACTAGAAATGCTACCCGTAAGACTAAGAATTAAAGTAATACTAGCAATACCAATAGCGATGCCAAGGCAGGTTAGAAACGACCTGGCACGATTTTGTCTGATGGAAGCTTTGGCAAGACGAAGATGAGTGCGAAGAAGTAGAGACATTTAATTTTCCTCCTTTTCGGCTGATTTATTGCGGCGGCGTTTTTTGGTTTTGACACTGACTGGCTGTGGGAGATTGTGATCCGCAACGGTTTTTACATCTGTATCAATCTGGCCGTCTAGCATATTGATAACTCTAGTAGCATAAACGGTGAGCGCTGGATTATGAGTCACCATGATGATAGTATTGCCTTCCTCATGGATGGCTTTTAATTCTTCCATGACGATACTAGAAGAGCGGGAGTCTAGATTACCTGTAGGCTCGTCTGCCAGGATGATTTCTGGATCCGAAACAATGGCCCGAGCGATAGCGACGCGTTGCTGTTGGCCACCAGAGAGTTGCGATGGGCGATAATATTCGCGCTCGCTCAAATGAAAACGATTCAAAGCGGCGGAGGCGGCTTTCAAACGGACGGTGCGCGGACGATTGACATAGACTAGGGGAAGTGCGACGTTTTCGATGACGGTAAGATTTTGGATGAGATTAAAATCTTGAAAGATAAAACCGATTTTTTTGGCGCGGAGTCGAGCCTGACGGGAAGAAGAAATATCGGAAACATCTTCTCCGTCTAGGGTGTATTCTCCGTCGGTGGCGCGGTCTAGAAGGCCGATGATGTTAAGAAGCGTGGTTTTGCCACAGCCGGATGGCCCCATAATCATGACAAACTCGCCGCGTTTAATAGTAAGATCGAAATCCTTTAAAGCATACGAAGCAGTGTCGCCATAACCGTAGCGCTTCGTGAGACCGCTCAATTGAATGACAATGTTATCGTCCATTTTACCCCAATAAAATATTATCCGCTATTAAAAATATTATAGCAAAGCGACGATTAAAATACAATGCATGAAAAAGCCGCGGAGTGTGCCGCGGCTTTCTTTTTATACTTCTTTGAAAACGAGGAAATAAGCATCCTCGTTTTCTCTTTTGGTTGCGCGCATGTGTTCGCGCTCGCAGGACGGGTCGAGCCCGTGGGGAAATTGGGTCTTAATTTCGGACAACCGATATCCTAAATTAAGGATGTCGTCAATGTCCTGATACCCAAAATTTATCTCATATTCTTCATAAGTGCCGAGTGCGACAATTCTGTCTTTCTCGAAGCTAAGCCCCATAATTGGGGTAGAAAGGATGGTCGAGCCATCTGGGAACGTTGGATCATCATAGAGATTACCCAGGATGTAAAATCCGTGTTCCCCCATGAATTCTTTTGTTTGCCTTACGTTGTTTTGGCGGCGTAAGAATTCGGCAACCGCTCTTCTGATGAGTATTGCGCGTTCCTTGTCTTTTTCGGACGGGCTTGCAATGTCCTTTCTGGTTAATATCCTTGCGTTTTCGTATCTTTTCATTTCTGTCACCCCCTTTTTATGAAAAGATTGCTAAAAAATTCCAGACCTTTTCCAAAAACTTAATTCTCATACCTATTCCTCCTTTTTCCTGCGTTTTTAAACTGCTATCTAAAATTTAGATTATCTTTAATATTATACCACATGCGGGATATAATGTCAAGGATGTCGTATTAGAGCTCTTGCGATGTTTAGGCTCGAACAAGCTCAGAATAGAAAAAATAGCCAATCTTGGTCATTCGTTTCATCTGGCGGAAGCGAGAGGATTTATAATCCTCGGTGCTCCCTTCAAAAAAACAAAATACGAGAGCAAGCTCTCGATTTTATTTTTTGGCGGAAGCGAGAGGATTCGAACCTCCGGTAGAGTTGCCCCTACACACGCTTTCCAAGCGTGCTCCTTAAACCACTCGGACACACTTCCGCATAGGTTCATTATAGCACGAATATGAGAATTCGGGAAGGAAACCCTTTACTTCGTGCCCTTATGTTTGCAAGTTTATTTTCGTTTTAAGACGACTAGGTTTTCGATATGGGGAGTGTGGGGGAAAAAATTAAAAGTTTTGACTTTTAGGATTTCGTATTTTTCTAATAAAATTGCCACGTCGCGGGCCTGTGTAATAGGATTACAAGAAAGATAGATGATAGTTTCTGGAGTGACGTTTGTAAAATGTTCAACAAGAGAAGGAGAAAGCCCGGCGCGAGGCGGGTCAACGATGACGGTTTGGTCTGATTTAATAAATTCTGGAACCTCTTCGGATTTTGCTAAAATCGGAGTGGCAAGATTACCACAGTTTCTCTGAAGCTCGGCGAAGGCAGATTTATCTACTTCGACCAGAGTTAAATGTTTGTCTCCTGCGACGGAAAGCCCAATAGTGCCGACGCCGGCGTAGAGATCAAGGACTTCGCCAGTAGTGATGTGTTTTTTGATTTCTAATAAGGCAAGCTCATAAACTGGAAGATTGATTTGGAAAAATCCGTTTGGAGAATAGGAATAGGTCTTGCCTAAAATTTTATCTTCTAGGTTTTTAAAAACTGGGTGGGGTTTGTGGTTTTCAAAAAGTCCGCCAGAAACCTCGCCGTTTTGATTGCAACGAAGGAGAAGGGTTTGATATTTACGAGCTTCTTCGTGGCGGGCATTTAAATCGTCTATAATGCCTAGGGCTTTTTTAAATATTTCTGGACGCTCTAGGGAAGAACTTGTGATGGGGAGTTTTTTATGCGAGCCGCGCGCATGGAAGGCGGGATGAATCTTTTCGTCGCCATAATCGTAGTAGAGTGCATATTCCATTTTGTTGCGGTAGAAATATTCTTTACCATCGGTAACTATTTCTGGTGTTTTGATATTTATACCGTGTTCTCTAAACATTTCTACGACAAGTGCGGCTTTTTGCTGTAGTTCGTACTCAAAATCTAGGATTTGCCACGGGGAAGTAGAGAGAAAACAGGCGTTTTTTGGTTCGTTGCGAAAGGGGGAAGGGTCTTTAACTTCTAGAGCGACAGCTTCGAGATAGGATGATTTTTCTTTGGTCGTTTCAAAATTTACGACCGTTTCACCGGGAAGGGCGTTCCAAAAAAAGCACTTTTTGCCGTTTTTAGCTGTACCTAGGGCGAAGCCACCAGGGATAAATTTGTCGACTTTTACTTCCAAGTTTAATCCTTTATTGGTAGCATTTATTATACCATCTATTTACGATAAAGGGAAGATGTTATATAATATAAATAATTATGTCCGCAGAAGAAGCGCTTAGGGCAAGCGAAAGGTCAGCAGCTACAACTGGTCCAGACATGGAAAACCAGGTGTTTTCTCGTGTGAATGGAAAAACCTCTAATAATAAATACCAAATGGTTTTAAACGGTATTAAGAACCATAAATCTTTTGGAGCGCTGGGGTTAATTACACTGATTTTTATATTCTTGATTGTTTTGATTTCTTCTGGAAGTTTAATTCCGGCGGCTATACTAGAACGTTTGGTCGAGGCTACCGATGTACAATATGCTGATGCTGTAGAGAGCAAGCTGTTGGTTTTTCAACAGGCGCTTGAAACCGAGAGTGTACCAGAAAACACCGTGGCGCGACTTGAGCTAAATGAGATAAAGGTTGAAGGTTCGTCCATTGTTTTTGATGGTCAGGTGATAGCGGCGGAAAATTTTATTGATGCGATACATGGAGATGCTAGGCTTTATAAAGCATTCAACAATGCAACTTATAATCGCGCAGCGTATTATTATGATGAATCGGCTGAAGCGGTTTTTAAGAAGATTGGGACAAATCGGAATAATTACACCGCGAGTTCGTCTTTTGATGCAGTAATGAGTGGATTAGTGGGGGAAGGGAGCGATGTAAAAGTAAATAATGTAGGGTTGTTTGAAAGAGAAGACGAAGAAGGTAATAAATATACAGAATATGATACCGTGGGCGAAAATGCATCAAGTGGGGAAGGAGCTGAAGGATTTATTAGTAGGGTGGCAGAAAATAATCTTGCAGAAAATAGTTTCTCTGCGACATTAAACGCAACCGATGCTTTAAATACGGCGGATACGATTTCTAAGGAACAGAAATCCAGTATTTTCTTTATGGCTCTAATGGAAAATATTAGCAAGATGAAAGCTGGTCAGGGAAATAATGCTAAAATCAACGAGGCGATGAATTTTCTTTATAAGGAGCAAGATTCTAGCGTGCTTGATGTGGATTCGGGAGAAATGGTGACGGTGCATGGGAGTATGCTTGAAGCGCCAAGTTTGTATGCAATTTTAGCAGGAAGTAAAATTGATACGAGCAAGGTAAAGAATTACGCGTCGGATAGAATCCTTGGAACGATCGAAAATAAGATTGGTGTAGAGTCTATTGGAACAGAAGCAAAAACAGGAAATGTCACCTCTACGAGCAATAAAATTAAGGGCACAATTGGGAGATTTTTGCCTGAAATGGGTGAGATGGCGGACGCTGGGGTTTTGGGTCTTGTTGCGCCAACAATTAATAGCTCGCTTGTTGATAATGGGTTTAATTCTATTGGGGGAATTTACGGGGGTGAAGTATTAGTAGAAGGGGCAGTAAATGTAGGGAAGGAGCTTGCTAAAGCGAGTGGGGCAACCGCTGGGGATGCGGGTGCGGTACTATCCTATTCTCGGGTAAGTGATAAAATTTTGGCACTAGATGCAGAAGTGGATAGGATGAATAGAAGCCCGTTTGATATTACTTCTAAAAACACCTTCCTTGGTTCTATCGTTTATAAGCTTGGTGTAAATATGCCAAATCAGCCGTTTCTTAAAATTATCGGAATTATGGCTAGCGGGATAATTCCTTCTACTCACGCAGAGGATGAGGGGACGAACTATTTAAATAATTTTGGTAAGTGCGAGACCCTAAAATATATTGGCGCGGTTGGTTCTGCGCTCTGTTCGGAAATCGCTACTTTTGATACTTCTACTCTTAATGACACTTTTCATGATGAAGGATTTTTGGCTTTCGTAGAAGAAAACACTACTCTTAGCGAGAATGGCTCTAGGACTATTAATAAAAACTCCAAGCTGGCTGATTTTATTAAATATAATGATGAGAGAATTACTCCGCTTGGAGTGATGGATGGTGGGATTTTGGAATCAATCAAACGCGGTTCTATTAAACTACCATTTGTTTCTAATATTATTGCAATGATAAAAACTTTTCTAGAATCTAGTGATGCGGACAAGAATTTGGCCACTGGTAAAAGTTTTGTAAATTCTAGTAGTAACCCGGATTGGGAGACGTATAAATATGCTCAAAGATACGTGTCACTTGCTAGAGCCACAGACGCGCTTCGACAGTATGATGGTGATGAGACAGCTTATAATAGCTTAAAGGGATTTGAAGGTTCTGAGAACCCAGTAGTGGCATTTATAAGAGATTATTATCAAGATATTGCTTCTTCTAATTAATCTTTTGTGGTAAATTTTTCTACACTTGTAATAATTACTTGGTGGTTTTTAAAATTATTAATCAGCGCGGCGCGACGTTCGTTGTCTAACTCTGAAAATACATCATCTAGTAGAATGATTGGAGCTTTTTTTAATTTAAATTTTATAATGGCAGCTTCAATAAATTTAATCGCTAGGATAATTGAACGGGTTTCACCACGAGAAGCAGAACCATCTGCTAGTTTTTGATTAAAAATGAACTCAAAATCGTCTTTATGGACTCCGAAACTAGTGTGTCCGATAATTTTATCTTTTTCATAGTTTTGCTCTAAAATACTAAGATACTGGTTTTCAGTGATATTTTCTTGGAGCTCGGTTTGATAATTTAACTCTACTTCGTCTTGATTGTCTGCGATAGAACGGTAGGTAGTTGTTAGAGAATTATTTATAATTGAAATGTATTCTCTTCTAACTTTACTAATTAGAGCACCGTTTTTGGCGAGTAAAATATTCCAGGGGAAGATAGTAGTAGGATTTACGAAATTTTCTTTTAATAATTTGTTTCTTTGAGATAAAGCCTTTTCGTATTTACTAAGAGCAGATGCGTATACCGGGTTTAGTATACAAAAGAAACGATCAAAATATTTACGTCGGCTAGATGGCGAGCCACTAATAAGATTTAGATCGCTTGGAAGAAATAAAATGATTGGATATCTTTGTTTTGAAGGAAGACGAGATGTTTTTTTATCCATTACTTCGAACGATTTTTTCTTTTGATTGTAGGTTGCGATGATCTTTTCTCCGTTGTCATATCTTAGTTCAATACGATAAAATTCGGCGTCTCTTTTTATGATGTCTGGGTCGGTGGCGCGAAAACTTTTTCCTTGAGTCAAAATATAGATGGCCTCTAGGACTGAAGTTTTACCACAGCCATTTTCGCCTAGAATAAGAGTAGTGGTGGGGTTACATTCTAGGTTGTATTTTGTATGGTTTCGGAAGTTTGTTAGAGAAATTGATTTAATTAACATTTTAAGAATCTAGTGGCATTAGAATATAAACATAGTCGTCTGAGTTTTGTTTTTTAATAACCATTGGAGCGGAAATATTTGTATTTTTATCAATTCCAGTAGAGAAGGCGATATGGATTTTTTCACTATCTACTACGCTTAGTGCGTCGATGAAGTATTTGGAAGTAATGGTGATTTTTCCTTCATTATCTACTTTAGTGTTTATTATGGAGTCGTTTTCACCAAATTCGTTTGCGATAGCATGAATAGAGAAGGTGTCTGGGGTTTTAGTCTCACAGGTGATGGCGTCGTTAGCCCCGTGGCGAGCAAAAAGACTGGCTAGCTTCGCAATACGAAGAAGTTCATCTCGCTCTGCTATAATGTTTATTTCGGAAGTTTTTGGAATAAGACTGTCGATGTTTGGGTATTCTGCGTCGATTAGTTTAGAAATAATCTCAATTTCACCTAGGCGGAAGCGGACGAGATCTTCATTGAAGGAGATTTCAATTTCGTCCATTTCGTCATTAATACTTCTTAATACTTCTTGTAAAGTGTTCGCAGGGATGGTGACTTTGATTTCACTCTTAACATTATCCACCATTTTCTTTTTAGCTACTCTATATCCATCAGTTGCTACAATATAAAGAGATTTATCATTTGTATAAAAATGCACACCTGTAAGGGCTGGACGATTAAAATCGTTGCTACTTGCAATGATTACTTGATTAATACCGTTTTTAAATTCTTCTACGTCCATAGAAAAGGCAACGGCGGACTTTTCGTCAATTTCTGGGAGTTCTGGGAAGTCATCTGCTAGGGACCCATTAATGGTGGAAGAGTATTTGTCTGCCACTACGGTAACCTTTGTATCTTTTGATGATACTTTTACTTGAGTGGATTTTGGGAGATTAGAAATAAATTCGGTAAGAAGTTTAGCTGGCAAAGTAATAACACCATCTTTAGAACTGGAAACGGGGAGAAAATCTATAATGGCCATATCTAGATTAGTTGTAATTAAAGAGACTTTTTTGTCTTTAACTTTTATTAAGACGTTATTTAATACTGGGAGAGTTACTTTTCCTGCTGCAATGCGACTTACATTACTAAGAGCACGTGAGAGTTTGTCACTAATGACTTCTATTTCCATTTTAGTCCTTTCTATTATTAATATTATTATATATATAGTTGTAGTGGTAGTAAGGCTTGTGAAAATGTGTAAAAGTATTGATTAAAACAGTGGAGAAATGAGTGTGTAAAAGTAGGTGTGAAAAATGGTGAAATAGATGTTCAAAACGCAAAGTTTTACACTGAACAATTTTGTTTTTAAAGTTGTTCACAAAAATATACACTGGATTTTCGCACTGATTTACACATAGATTTGCACAAGAAATACACATATCATTCATAAATACTTTCCTTAATTGAAGCGATTTGATCTCTCAAGACGAAGTTTAGTTTTAAATCGTTCTGGATTTTTTTAATGCCGTGCATAACGGTGCTATGATCTTTTACGCCGACTTCAGTGGCGATCTTGGTAGTACTTAGAGACAATTCTTCTTGGAGAAGATACATAGCTACCTGACGAGCGTTTTTAATATTGGCGACACGAGATTTGCTTTTTAGTTCTGCGGTGGATAGTTGGTAATATTTAGCTACGCGATCTACGATGCGCTTAGGGGAAGTAGGACGGAGTTTATCGACATGGGACACTTTAACAGAACCGTTATTAATAAGTTGTAAAGGGGTAAGCCCACGAACATCTGACATTAAGAGAATGGTGGATAATTCGCCTTCCAAATCTCTAATATTTGTGTTGATGTTTTCGGCGATATATTCGATGGCTTCGTCTTCTATTTCGGCGCCGATTAAATCTGCTTTGGAACGAAGAATGGCACATTTGTCCTCAAATTTAGGGAGTTGAAGATCAAAAGCGCCGGCCCAGGTGAGACGATTAGCTAAGCGTTCGTCTACGGATTTAATCTGGCTAGGAAGACGGTCGGATGTAACGATGATTTGTTTATCTAGTTGGTGAAGGTTGTTAAAAATATTAAAGAATTCCTCTTGGGATTTCTCCTTATTAACAATAAGTTGAAAATCGTCAATTATTAGAACATCTATAGAACGAAATTTATTATTGAAATCTTTGCCTTTTTTCTTGAGAACGGAATCTACGAAATCTGCGTAAAAATCGGAAACAGGGGTGTAAAAAACTTTAAGGTTGGGGTGTTTTTTGAGAATTTCATTGCCAATTGCTTGAACTAGGTGAGTTTTTCCTAGGCCGGAACCACCATACAAAAAGAAAGGATTATAATTGGTGCCAGGGTTATCGATGATATTTCTAGCGGCGGCAACAGCGAGATCATTATTGGAGCCGACAACGAAATTGTCTAGAGTGTATTTGCTGTTTAGACCTGTAGTAAAACTCTTGGTTGATTTAAGGGTGGATTTAACGGTGGATAGACGTTCTTTTAGTTTGGTTGGTTCGGTAATTTCATGAGGTCGGACTTTGGATTTGCTTTTGGTTTGGATTTCAAAATCTATATCTTTAATTTCTACGCCGTTGTTTTTTAAAGCTTCGGTGATGACGTCTAAAAATTTAGAGCGGAGCTGTTTTATGAAGAATGAATTTTTAACGCCGATAACAATGTGACCACCTTCGGTAGATAGTAGGGAAGTGTCTTGGAACCAAGTAGAAAAATTACCAGAAGAAATTTTTTGCTCAATCTCAGCTAGGGTGTTTTCCCACACGTTGTACACTTTGACCTCCTTTATTTAAGTTAATTGTAGCATTTTTTGGGAAAGTTTTCCACAGGTTTTTGAGTAAAAATTAAATGTTTTATAATATGTAAAAATTTTGACAGGGGTGGAGATTTGCACATGTAGACGAGAATCCCTAAAAGGATTGTGGAAAAGTCTTTGAAAAATGTGGAAAAGTGTGCTATACTATAACAAGAATTTGCAAAATAATAAAATATAGGAAAAATTATGCCAAAGAGAACCTATCAACCACATAAGAGACAGCGTAAAGCTGAGCATGGTTTTATGAAAAGAAATGCTAGTGTGAATGGGCGAAAAGTATTGAAGAGACGCCGCATTAAAGGACGTGCTAAATTAGCTATATAGATATATAATATATATATGCTAGCGAAAAAATACCGATTTCATTCGCGTGGGGGAGTGAAATATGTATATCAGAAAGGAAAAACTATAAGAAGAGGAAAAGCTTCTTTAGTTTTTTGCGATAATACCAAGGGTTTTACTAGAGTAGCTGTAGTGGTCTCAAAGAAAGTAATGAAAACCGCTGTAGGGAGAAACCGGATTAGGCGGCGTGTATACGAAGTAATTCGGAAAAACCTAGAGCTCTTACCGAAGAAACGAGATTATATTTTTGTGATCTATTCTAAGGAAATTGGGATAATGCCGAGCTCTGAACTTGAGAAACTTTTAGGTGAACTAGTACAAGATACAAAAAGTATGTTATAATTGACGTAATGGATAAGAAGAGTGTGAAAAAATATATTATCTTTGTTTTGGTAATATTGTTTATTGTTGGTTCAATAGTGGCCGGTAATATTAGAGGATATTTCGGAGCGTTTGCGCTTCTTGATATAATAATCGTTCAACCAATTGTAAACATCCAGTTTATGATCTTTAACTTGGTGCATGACTTTGGTTTGGCGATTGTGATACTAGCTATTTTGGTGAAACTATTTATGTGGCCGCTTTCTAAGAGACAACTAATGCAAACGCGATTGATGCAAAAGATTCAACCAGAGCTTACAAAGATACGAAAGAACTGTAATGGAAATAAACAGTTGGAATCTCTTCAAACAATGGATCTGTATAAGAGATATAATGTAAAACCCTTTGCATCATTATTAGTATTATTTATACAGTTGCCGATATTTATCGCGGTGTTCTCGGCGATTAGAGTGATTGCTACGCCGCTTCCGAATGATAACTTATCAAACAGAGCATATAGTTTTGTGGCGTATGAAGGTTCAGAGATTGCAAACTTGAAGGAGAAACAGGCGGAGTACTTAGAAGATTTGAGTAATAATGATATTCCAGCTGAAGAGAAGCGGGCTTATGATTTTCATCCAATGTTGTTTAATTCGATTGATATGACGGCGAAAGCAAGTGATGTGATTAATCCAGCAAGATTCTCTTGGAGTGCGGTCTTTATGTTGGTAATATCGATTGCTGCGGCTCTGGCACAATATTTTGCGACAAAACAACAAACAGCATCTAATAAGAGTATAAAGCGGAAAAAATTCCGTGAGATTCTAGCCGAGGCAAAAGCTGGTAAGGAGGTGGATGATAGTGATATCAGTAGTATGACTACTGGCCAAATGTCTGCAATGATGCCTATAATGATGTTTTTGATTATGTTTAATTTGCATGGTGCTTTGGCATTCTATTATTTCTTGTCTAACATCTTTACGATTTTGCAGCAAAAAATAATCTTTAATAAGGTAAGAGATGAATTAGATGATAATACTGACAAAGCAATTTTGAAGGAACTTAAAAAGTCTGAAAAAGGGCAGAAAATTGCAAAGGGGGCTAAACTTAAGGAAGCAGAGGTGGTGGAAAATAAAAAGACAGGAACAAAAATTACTAGAATCTCCGCAAAGGATAATAAAAAGAAAAGGAGAAAGTAATGAATAAGGAAGAATCAATTAGGTTTGCGGCAAAGTACCTTGAAGATTTGCTGAGCTTTTTTGGTATAAATGTGGCTGTTTATGCATCAGCAGAAGATGATGTGGTTCAATTATCGGTGCCGTCAACATCGCTTAATTCGCTTTTGATTGGTCGGAATGCGGATAACTTGAGAGCGTTACAGCATATTGTAATGATGGCGCTTGTTACAAAAAATGCAGAGCTTACTCGTGTTAATATTGATATTGCTAATTATAAAAGGCAACGAGAAGATAGGATTGCAGCGAAGGCTGAAGGTTGGATTGCGAAGGTGCGCGAATCTGGGGAGCCAATGACGATTAATTTGAACGCTGCAGATAGACGAGTAGTGCATAAACTTGCACAGGATTATTCCGATATTGAAACTCACTCTGAAGGTGAAGGTAGAGAGCGGAAGCTGATTATATCGAGGGTGTAATATGCGATATTTATTGCTTGGAGGTAGCGGTTTTATCGGTAGTTATTTAGCAAATTCTCTTGCTAGAGAAAATCAGGTTGTGGTGGTGGGCCGTCAGCCGAAATGTGATTTTGAGTCTAAAAATATAGAATATAGACAGATGGATTTTGTGAAGTGCGATGATTTTACTGACTACATAAAAGATGTAGATATAATAGTGCATATGATTTCTACGATTATACCGTCTGAAGATACAAGTAAATTTAATTTAGAAATAAATGAAAACGTTTTGCCAACGATAAGACTCCTAGAAGATGCTAGTCGGTTGAAGAAAAAAGTGGTTTTTATATCTTCTGGCGGGGCAATATATGGAGAAAATGACAATAAAAATAAGGAGAGTAGTCCGACTAACCCGATTTGTAACTACGGGATTATAAAGTTAATGATTGAAAAATACTTGGCTCTATACCACGAATATTATGGACTGGAATACAGGATAATTCGTCCGTCGAATCCGTATAGCGAGACAGTCTATCATAATAAGAAACAAGGTATTATCCCGGTTATTGTAGAAAATTTAATAAAAGGTGAACCAATGTCTGTCTATGGTGGCGAACAGATTAGGGATTATATTTACATAGATGATTTGGTAGATGGCATAAGCGCAGTGTTAGAATATGCTGGGGAACAGCGTATATTTAATATAGGCACTGGGGAGGGTTGTACTGTGGAGGCTATTATAAAGATGGCCGAGAAAAAAACAGGCAGAAAATTAAAAGTAAAGTTACTTCCAATGCGCAAATGTGACGTTGTAAAGAACATTTTGGATATTTCTCTAATTAAGGAAGAGACAGGTTGGACCCCAAAGATCTCTTTAGAAAGTGGCCTTGATAAAATTATAGAGAGGGAAATTGCTTATGTTTGAGCTGGGTAATGCATATAAAAATCAATTAATTGATCAATATGCTGAGAATAAATATTACAGTGAAAATATTAAGATTGATATGAAAGATAAAAATAACGCTAAAGTGATTATTGCAAATTATATCAATAAGAATAGTGTGTGCCTTGATGTCGGTTGTGGGGTAGGATATTTGGGAGAGATCTTGCATAAACACAGGGGGGCAAAAGTATATGGTATTGATCTAGATCAGAAAGCACTGGAATATGCAACTAAGAAGAAATGCTTTGAGAAATTGTATAATTTTTCAATTACCGACCTTAAGGGGGAAGAATATAATAAATTTGTAAATGCAAGATTAAAATTTGACTATATTATATTTGCTGATGTAGTGGAGCATGTAGTTGATGCGGAAAAATTACTTAGAACTTTTGCTAAGTTTCTTGATGACGGCGGGAAGATGCTTATTAGCTTGCCAAATGTTGCTCATTTTGACATCATAAGGGGATTAATAAATGGTAAATTTAATTATAGCCATATTGGGTTGCTAGATAATACACATCTGAGATTTTATACAAAAAGCTCTTTTCTGGAGCTGGTACAACAAATTAATGAAATATATAATCAAAATTTTGTAATTAGAGAAATCGGTAGAACTATTGTGAAGCCAGAATATTTAAAAGAATATCCTGGTATGTATAAGATCTTAAATAGAGATAAAGAAGCCTGCGTTCTGCAATATATATGAAATTTCTATTGGTAAAAAAGGAACGAGTGAGCAGCAAGTGAAGGAGAAAAACACATTTGATGAAATAGAAAAAATTATAGAGAATGCCGAAAGAATACAGATTGAACATGACAGATTGCAAGTAAGAGTTTTGGAATTAGAAAAAGGAATAGACAACATATATAAAAGCAAAAGCTGGAAGATAACAAAACCAATTAGGGGGATCACTAATATATCTAAAAAAATAAAAGGGAGCAATCATGATAAAGAGAGCAATTAGGAGGTCGTTAGATAAAGTAGGTCTTCACGGTAAGGCTAAAGCTTTGAAGTACAAGCGCCTAACAGAATTTTTAGGGCTAAAGGATGGCTTTGTTTATCATACTCATCAGATAAAATTTTCGGATGGCAAATTGTTTGCTACTGGAGATGATCCGCAGATTTTGATTGAATTAAAAAACAAAACTAGCTCTATGGAAATAGAGTTTAATATAGATCATGGTGGTGACGATGTAGAACTTTTTTGCTCTAAGGACGGGGCGGTGTTTGATGAAAAAAATAAGATAGTGGTAGGAAAGGCTGACGGAGAAGATAATTCTGAAATAGCACCATTCAATGTGTCGACTAAATACTTTAGACTTGATTTGGCGAAGACGCCTGGCGAAATATGTATAAAAAAATTTGATTTAGTTCCAGACGATTTTTGTGGGGATAGGCTCGATTTAAAATTGGAGCGTATTCCGGTAGCATCCGGGAATGGATACGTAGTGGTGACGCATGCGATGGACGGAACGGGAGCTCCGCTTCTAGCGTACAATATTAGCAAAAGACTGAAAGAACGTGGGGAGGATGTAGTAGTTTTGGCTTTGTCAGGCGGTTTCCTGATAAAGAAATACAAAGAGCAACAAATTCCTGTAATTAGCCTTTTTCAGGATTTAAATATAGGAAGAATTGAAAACAAAGAAGACCTTTCTAGAATTGCACAAAAATTGAGAGAGAAAGAGTATTCTAACCTGCTTACAAACACTGTCATCTCTGGACTTGTGACTCCATATTTTAAGGAGTGTGGGTATAAAATTGTTTCTTTGATTCATGAAATGAAAAACTCCATTGTTAATTATAAAATGGAAGATGGGGGGCGAAACGCTAATTTTTATGCTGATTGGCTCATATTTCCCGACAAGATTGTAGAAAGAGAATTTCAAGATGTCTTTGATAGCGCGGGGTCAAGAGTGGTTGTTCTGCCGCAGGGTTTGTATAAGAAGTACGAGAAAAACATCCCTAACAAGGTGGCAGTTTGCAAAAAATATAATATTCCAGAAAATGCAAAAATTATTTTTGGATCTGGGTCGGCGGATCTTAGAAAAGGGATAGATTTGTTTTTCCACGCTGCTGCAGATTTGGTGGGTAGAGAAGAAAAAGGACAAGAGTGCCATTTCATTTGGACAGGGGACTATGTAGATGATAATTTGGAAAATTGGTTAAACTATCAGGCTGACAAAATGGGCATAAAGTCGCGTATGCACGTTGCAAAATTTGTAAAAGATTTAAAAGTATACCAGAATATGGTTGAATGCGCAGATGCTTTTTGGTTGACATCCAGAGAAGACCCGTTTCCGTCGGTGATGGTGGAAGCTCTTAGATATGGTACTCCTGTGGTTGCATTCGAAGGCTGTGGCGGGGCTGATACTATGTTGGCTGATGGCAGAGGGATATTGATTGAAAATTTTGACACCCAGAAGATGGCTATTGAAACTAAAAAGCTAATCGATGATTCGTGCAGGATGGATAAGATGATAGAAAAAGCACGAGATTATATCGAAAAAAATTTGAATTTTGATAAATATGCAGATAGAATTATGGGCTATTTTGCTACAACTATTCATCAAGAGCAAATTGACCTAACAGTGGTGATTCCGAATTATAATTATGAGAAGTATTTGCCAATGAGGATTGCGAGTATCTTGTCTCAGACGGTTTTGCCGAAAGAGATTATATTGCTTGACGATAATTCTACTGATGATAGTGTGAAAATCGCGGAGCCGATTCTGGATGCAGCAAACAAAAAATATGGAATTAAATATAAAATTATTAAAAATAGTGATAACCGCGGTTGCTTTAGACAATGGGTAAAGGGTTTTGAAGAAGCAAGTTATGATTTTGTCTGGGTAGCGGAGGCGGATGATTATGCGGCGCCGACCTTCGTGGCTACGGTAATGGACGGCTTTAAAGATAAAGGGGTAGTATTGTCGTATTGTAAGTCAGTGGTAATTGATAGCGATTCGGTGGTGGCTGATTATGATTATAATTCTTATCTGGAGGATCTTGATGCGCGTAAATGGGAGAAAGATTTTATTTTAAATGGCAAAAAATTCGTGACGAATTATTTGTCTCAGAAAAACGTTATTCCTAATGCGAGTAGTGTAATCTTTAGAAAAAGTGCAGTCAAAAACATCGGAGAATATTTAGATGAATATCAAGCAATTGGCGATTGGCTTGCTTATATTTATGTGATTGGGCAAGGGGAGGTTTCTTACTGCGCTAAGACTTTGAATGGGCATCGAAGACACGGAAAGAGTATCATTGCAAATCAAGAAAAAAGTGCATGCTTCGCAAAAGAAATGATGATGATAAAAACATATCTGCTAGAGAACTTTGAATTTGACGATAAGAAATTAAACGAATTAATGCTTTCCACTCTAAACGAAAATTTTGATATTAGTTTAGTAAATCATAACGAAGGCCTAAAAGCAGAGTACAACGATTTGGTAAACCTTTATTGCGAAAAAAGAAAACGAGACAACCTGTTGATTGTACTACCAGATTTTGAGGTTGGCGGGGGACAGGCTGTAGGAATTAGGTTTGCTAACTATTTTAAGAAATACTACAATGTATTTATCTTGAATACTAGAGAGAAATTAGAGACAAAATACATGAGAGAGATGATTGATGGCGATATAGTAGTGCTGAAACATGGTGATAAAATGGATAGAATAAAATTTTTCCAGACGACGTTTAAATTTAAGGCGGTAATATCATTGATTTGGTGGTCTGATAAATTGTCATACCAAGCATTCACTGGCGCTGATACAAAGAGAATCATTTCTATGCACGGATGTTATGAAAATATTTTGGAGCATCCAGAAATTGATACATTCTTTGATGATAACGTTGAAAAAATGTTGTCATCAGCTGCATATGTAGTTTATACGGCAGAAAAGAATAAAAAAGTGTTTAAAGAAAAGAATATCGACTTAGGGGATAAGTTAGTAAAGATTGATAATGGGTTCTTGCTGGGTGATTATCCTAAAAAAACAAAAAAAGAATTGGGGATAGACGATAAAGATTTTGTTTTTGGATTAGTAGCTAGAGGAATCCCAGAAAAAGGATATGAACAGGCGATTACAGGTTTAGAATACGTGAATAGTGTTTTGAAAAATAAGGCGCACTTGGTATTGGTGGGGGCGGGGGATTATATAGATGAGCTAAAAGAGAAATATGTTTCAAAATATATTCATTTTGTAGATAATACTTCTGAACCTCTTGAATGGATCGGATGGGAAGAGACATTTGATGTGGGGCTCTTGCCGTCGTATTTTAAATCCGAAAGTATGCCGACGGCTGTAATAGAGATGTTGTTTTTGGGTAAACCAATTATTGCGACTAATATAGGAGAGATAAAATCAATGCTTATCGGAGATGGGGTGGAGGCTGGAGTGGTGATTTCGCTCGTGGACGGTAAGCCTAATCAAAAAGAATTGAATTCGACAATGCTTGATTTTGCTAAAAACCCAAAACGATTAAAAAAGTATCAGCAGGGAGCTAAAAAAATGGCGGGTAGATTTGATATGGAAAAATGTATCCGTGAATACCGGAAATTGATAGAGAAGTAATTCCTGATCTAGTCGTTTAGGATAATGATAAAATCGTAGTCTGGCGCGATGGTGGCCGGAAGCTCTGTAGCTGGTTTGGCTTCGTAGCCATAATCTTCTTCTAGAAGGCGTTTGGTACCTGGTTTTTCGGTGGAGATAGCATAGATAGTAGTGCCTTTCTCGTAGGTCCCTTCTGGGGCGTTATCTATCTTGGTGATAGTATAATTCTTGGCTTCTAGTTTAGATTTTTCACTACTGGCTAACCCTACAGTTTCGGAGGCGTTGTAGATGGCAATAGTAGGTTCTTCGTAGTCGCGTGGGTCAGATGATAACTGTTTGGCAATGTAAGCTTTGATAGAGCCATAATTGCCAGCGCCGCCTTTTGGCAGGACATAAGAAATGCCGTTAAGCATACCGGTGGTCATGTAGTCTGGGTAAAGGGAGACTTGACGCATGACGTCAAAATCTAGAATTTCTGACGAATGAGCGAGGGTCTTGAGCTCAGAAACAGAGAAGTTGGTACGGAGATTATCGCCTAGGGTAGAAACGAGTCCAAGGATATCCCCAATGGAGAGACTTTTTTCAAAAATGCGATTCTTGATGCCGATGATAATTTTTTGTTGAGATGCGCCACGGGAGAAATCTCCACCAGCAGTACCATGACGAGCGCGGGCTAGACCGACGGCTTCGGTGCCATTAATAGTATATGGCGTGTTGGCGCGATAAACTGCACCAGTATATTCGTAATCTAAGATATCTTCGTCTAGGGTGACGGTAATGCCACCTAAGGTATCAACAATAGAAATAATGGAACCCCAGTTGAGATGAGCGTAATATTGAATATCTACACCTAGAATAGAGCCAACGGCTTCCATAAGCGCAGTGGCAGCTTTTTCTTCTTGCTCGGTAGAATTATTGCCGTCGCCGCCGTTGCACCAGTAGACTTCATTAATCTTACCAGTGGAAGTACAGGTGGCCGGACCTTTCAGATCACGTGGAAGACTAATCATGACCGTATCGCCAGTTTTTTGATCAAAACTGATAAGCATGATAGAGTCGGTAAGCTGAGCGCCGTCATGCACGCCACCGCCTTCTTCGCCGTTCATGTCGTAACCACCCGTGCCAAAGGCTAAGATATTGGTGCGACCATTGGCGTCGGTCTTAAGTGGGTCATAAGTCTCACTGGTAAAAGTAAGAAGATCAAGGACGTTTCCGCGGCCACCGGTAATTTTGGCAATAATATCATTGCCCCATAAGACTAACCAGAGTACACCGCCGATTAGGATAAGAACTATAATTAGTGCCGTAATAGTAATAATCCGGCGTTTTTTGCTAGGTTTCTTCTTCTCTTTTTTGGCTTGTTTTTTGGCTTCTTTGGCGGCTTTTTTAGCAGATTTTTTGTCGGTGGGGCTTGCTAACATTTCGGTAAAATCCTCTTCCTCATCTTTTTCTTCTTCATCGGTATCTTCTAGGGACAGATTTTTCATGTCTTCTACGGTTTCTTCGCTCTCGGTCAAACCTTCTTCTTCGTTAAAGTCAAAAGCTTGGACAGGTTTTAAGAAACTGGCAGTATCTTCTGGCTTTTTGGCAGGTTTACTGACTCCATCGATGGTTCTAGCTTTTTTGGACTTTGGAGCTGGAGCTGGTTCTTCTTTTTCTCCAATAACTTCTTCTGTCTCGGCAAGATCTAGGTCAGCGTCGTCTGAACTGGAGCTAATGGAATCCCAGATATTAGTATCAGGAGTAGCAGCAAAATCTTCAGAAGCAATGGTTTTTTCTTTAGTTTTTTTGGTGGCTTTTTTAGCGGTAGTTTTTGTTGTTACCTTAACCCCAGCGGTCTTTTCTTTAGCCGCGCGAGTAGAAAGCCCATCAATTGATTTATTACTAGTCATTGTATATAATTATAGCATGAATGCGGTCAAACTTACCAAAAAACAATTAGCAGTATTTGATTTTATCCAGGATTTTACAGAAGAGAATGGGCATTCGCCGTCCTATCGGGAGATTATGGAGGGTCTAGGCTTGACGTCGGTGTCGGCAGTGGCGGAGCATATCGATAATTTAGTAGAGAAGGGGGCGCTCAGAAAGACTCCGGGGGAAGCAAGATCACTCGAAATACTAGATTTTAAGCATACAGAGACAGTGGATCTGTTTAAAGCTAAACTGATTGGAGCGAGCGAAGAAGACAAGACCGCGCTTCTAAAGGTAGCAGAAATCTTGGGATTGGATTTGGATTAACTTTCTTCTAAAGTAATGGGTTCGGCTGGAATTTCTTTAGGGGAGCTTTCGATGTCTTCTTCGTTTTTGTTCTCTTCGGGCTCTTTGGCGTCTTTGCCATAGGTTTGCTCAAAATGATTATAACGCTTGGCGACCCAATCAATGAGATAGTCGACTTCTTCATCGAAGTTGGTTTTTAGCTTCCAGCGCTCTTGATCTCTGAGCGCGGCGTCTCTAATGTAAATGGCTTGATTTTTGATATGATCTAATATTTCTTCGCTATGACCCGAGAGAGTTGATTGATAAATCTCTTTGACGCGAGCTTTGAATTCCGGGATATCTAATAGGCTATAGACAACATTCGAGATATGAAGAGCGTGTTCCTCTGCAGCAGTTTTTGAAGTGTTTGAGCTTGTAGAAATATTTTTGAAGATTGTATCAGAAGATGGGGAAATGGCTTCCGAATATTCACCTAGATGCTTATTTCCAAATGCGGCGTCAAAATCCCAAGCTGGCCCGACATGGATTTTGTCTTGTTCACCATCTGTATATAAGAAAAAACTTGAACCGTAGGCGTCTTGATCATTAGTAAATTCTTTAATTAGAAAGTATCTAGCAAATGAATCTACGTCTATGATTTTTGATATAGTGGTGTAGTCTTTTTTTGATGTGGCGGTTACTAAATCATTGAATTTTTTGATGAAAATTTCCATGGATTGGTCGGAGAGATCTTGGTTGACAACATCGTGTATGATAATGCAATCTCCGTTTTTTGCGTGAATAGGGCAAATTTCATCGGTGTTATGAAGATTATCTATTTCTGTAATAATGCCAGATGGATCTTTCAAATCAAGGCGATTTTTGCCTATTTCGACCTTTTCGGCCAAGTAGTATAATCCATAATAAATGTTGTCTATATAGAGCTCCAAGTGATGTCCATTGATATTGTTTTCAGGTTTGAGCAAATGTTCCAAAAAGAAAGCTGTATCGTTCCTGAGATGAGTCTCATCTTGATAATCGGCAAGCAGAATCCATTTTTTTGAAGCGCCGTATCCAAATAAGCTGGTTTTTTCTGGTAATTTTAATTGGTAGGGCTTTTTGGCTTGAGCCCAGGTGGAATTGCCATGGCCTTTAATTTCGACATCGTTATAGACGGTTGTTTCGTTATTTATGGTGAATGTGATGGTGTTGTTGGGGTATTTAATGGCAGACTTTTCGGGATGCTCAACATCTTTTGAGTCAATATTGATTTGCTCGATAGGAACTTCGGCTAGAGAAATTTCTAGTTTGGGGAAATTGTTGGTGGAGTTCTGTGAAGTGACAAATTCTATGATTTTGTAGACTGTGGCAGCAAGTATAAAAATGGTAATAAAAGACAATAAAACATGAATAATAAAAGGTGATTTTTTGGTCCTTTTGGTCTTCTTAGGATTGGGTATAGACCTGACATACTTTCCCTTTGCCATAATTATATTTTAGCATAAACTGTTAGTGGTTGAAAATGAAAAAAAATAGTCTATAATTATAATTGGAGTATTGTCATAAAATGTCAGAGAGAAGAAGAAAAATTACATGGCTGAAGGCTTTGGCGCTTTTAGCGTTGGTGGCTGTAATCGTAGCGGTAGTATTTTTGGTGAAGAATTTGTTTATTAATAATACGGGCAGTGATAGTGGACAGACATCTACTAATATAGAAACAGTAGAAGATAAAGAAAAGAAAAAGAAAAAGAAAA
>JAFUAT010000013.1 GCA_017460625.1 Candidatus Saccharimonadota bacterium
AAAAGAAAAAGAAACAGAAAAAGAGACAGAGACAGAGCCAAATAAAGAAGGCTATAGTACGGAGAAAGAAAAAATAGAACAATATACTGGAGAAAGTCCAAATAAAGCAGACGAATTAACTGGGTTGGTTACTTATGCAGGTGTAAGTGGAGAAAAATTGATTGTTAGACTGAATATTGATCAATTCCTTTCGACCGGGTCTTGTAGTCTAACTATAAGTAAGGATGACAATGTTTATTTTTCACAATCTAGCGCTATAATTGAATCGGTGACGACTTCTACTTGTGATGGATTTGAAATTCCTGTGTCAAATTTTCCTAGTGGCAATTTGCGGATAGTAGTTTTGCTAGAGTCTGGTGGTAAAAGTGGTAAAATAGAGGGAGAAGTAAGATTGTGATGAAAGCCGGAAAAACAAGAAGAAGGGATTATCGTAAATTGGCGTTTTTGGGGCTTGCCATTTTTGTGGCAGTATTTTTATTTGCTTTTCTGGCGCAAAAGACGGGGAAGCTAGAAAATGAGACGAGTGCAGCGAATCTGGCCGAGTTTAAGCCAGGTTATATTATATCTGATTTTCAAATAACTGATTACAATTCAATGAGTGAGGCAGATATTCAGCATTGGCTTAATACGATGAACTCTTGTCCAAATACGGCATATAATCCAGGCCTTGTTGGTCATCAATGGCATTACGAATACGGACATTACATTTGTCTTTCTCAGGAAAGATTTGGGGATCGAGATGGAGAAATCGGTTTTCAATACAAAGAAACGGCGGCGCATATTATTTGGCAGGCGGCACAGGATTACAAAATAAACCCAAAGGTTTTGTTGGTTTTATTGCAAAAAGAGACAGGGCTAATTACAGATCCGATCCCGAATGATTGGGACTATCGGAGAGCGACTGGATATGGGTGTCCGGATACCGCAGCCTGTTCCGAGAAGTATTATGGGTTTAAAAATCAAGTAAGGAATGCTGCGTATTTGTTTAGGATTGTGATGGACGGAAATTCTTCATTCTATCCGATTGGAAACAATAATGTGCGTTTTAGTCCAAATCCGGCTTGTGGTAGCTCGGTAGTATATATAGAGAATTTGGCGACATCAGCTTTGTATAGATATACACCTTATCAGCCTAATGCTGGAGCTTTGGCAGCCGGGTATGGTACGGCTCCATGCGGGGCTTATGGAAATCGAAATTTCTTTTTGTATTATCAGGATTGGTTTGGTGGGATTACAGATGGAGTATTAAAAATACCCGAGACGTCGTATGTAGTAGATGGGGAATATGTCTTAGTGTCGGCACTTAGGGAAAATGCTGTAATCGATGTGACTTGGGGGAGCACTGCAAATGGCGCTAACGTTCAATTGTACACTAGTAATAATACTGGGGCGCAAAGATGGAAGATTGAGAGCGATGGGGAAGGGTCTTATAGTATAATAAATGCGGCTAGTGGTAAAGCTCTAGATGTGGTTGGTGGTGGGATATGGAATGGTACAAATGTACAAATTTATCATCATAATGATTCTTGTGCGCAAAAGTGGAAGATTGTCAGAAACACGGATACTACATATTCGATCTATTCGGTGTGTTCTGGTAGAGTTTTGGATGTAAAGAACGGTAGTAGCTATGATGGAGCCAATGTCCAAATTTACCAGCCAAATGGCACATATGCTCAGAAGTGGAAGTTGGTCCCAGCACGGGCTATAGATGATGGGGAATATGTAATAAATTCAAAAGCGTTAAGTACTAAGGCGATTGACATTGTTGGTGGGGTAAAATCTGCTAAAAATGGTACCAATGTTCAAGTTTACGAGGCGAACGAGACAGAGGCTCAATCGTGGAAAATAACTTATGGCGATGATGGGTATTATACGATTTTAAATTTGTCGTCTGGCAAAGTGTTAGATGTAGCGGGAGCAGGAATGTCTGATGGCGCTAACGTTCAGCTTTATGAGACAAATAAAACTTGCGCACAGAAATGGATAATTGCAAAGGCTGAAAGTGGATATAAAATTATTTCAGCTTGTTCTGGTTTGGTGCTTGATATAAATAATGGAAATCTAATAATAGGTAACGATATTGCTAAGAGTACTCAAGAATGGACATTTTCTTTTGCTAGGGTGATTAGAGATGGGGAATATGTGATTAATTCTGCGTTAGGGAACAACTTGGTATTGGACGTTACTGGTGCATCTCTAAAAGATAGTGCTAATATTCAGGTTTATACAAACAATGGTACACCGGCACAAAAATGGCAAATTATAAAAAATGAAGGCGAAGAAACCTATATGATTAAGAATTTAAATAGTGGTAAGGTTCTGGATGTGGTGGCTGGCGGGGTATATGACACTACAAATGTCCAAACATATTCGGCTAATGGTACTTGTGCGCAAAAGTGGAATATCGAAAAAAATGACGATAAGACATATAGCCTTTATTCTGCGTGTTCTGGTAAGGCGCTTGATGTAGCTGGCGGTAAGGCTTACCCTAGTAACAATGTGCAAATATACACATCAAATGGTACTGATGCTCAAAAATGGCAGATGACAGCTAATTAGAAAAATATGTGTTATAATTGGTAGTAAGATGAAAAAGAGGTTTTTTATGGGGTGTAGTAAATTTTTAGATTGGATAAAAAAGGGGATAAATTTTTGTATTAAGTGGCGGTATTTAGTGGCACTGCTTGTTTTTATCTTTTGTGTAGTTTTTAAAATACACGGGTCGTCCATAAACGAATACAATAAAATGTTGGGCAATTATGATAAATATGCTTCGGAAACGCTGATCTTGGGTGATAGCAGAATGATTCGAAGTGACGAATGGGTGGTCCATACGCCTTATTATGTCTCACAGTCGTATAATGACTATGACAAAACTAGTCACATGATGAGTTTAGAAGGTCAAGATATGATTGTGGGATATAATGCCCCAGTGATGGATGTTACTTTAATAGCTAAACCGTTTACCTGGGGGTATGTGTTGTTAGGTAATGAATATGGGCTTTCGTGGTATTGGTGTTCGAAGTTAATTCTTTTAGTCTTAGTTAGCTTTGAGCTTTGTATGATTGTCACAAAGAAGAATAAAAAAGTTTCACTACTTGGGGCAATTATGATAGCATTTGCACCGGCAGTTCAATGGTGGTTCGTTCCACATATGGTAGATGTGTTTTTCTGGGGGATGGCGGTATTCGTTTTAGCTTACCGCTTCTTTACTTCGGTCAAATGGTTTAGGGTATTATATATGTTCTTGTTGCCTTTGGCGGTGACTACTTTCGTCTTGGCCTTGTTCCCATCGTTACAGATATCGGTGGGGCTTACTATGCTAGCATTATTTATCGCGTGTATGATTCGTGATAAAAAAGAAATTACTTTCAAGAAGAAAGATATTTGGAGAATCGTATTGATGGCAGCGATAGCATTTGGTATGATTGGGTATACGGTATTGACGAGTAAAGAGGCTATCAAAGCGCTTTACAATACGGTTTACCCTGGGAAAAGGGTCAGCTTAGGTGGTGGGGATGGTTTGAAAGTTTTGTTTACGGATTTGACGACCTTTATGTTGCCATTTAGGGATATTACGTATTCTAATAATTGCGAAGTGAGTAATTTCATACATTTTGCTCCGATTTTCTTGATGCTTTATCCAGTAATTTGGAAGAAAATGAAGCGTAATAAAAATATGATAGTTGGGAATACACTTTTGGTTTGTATAATTGTGATGGCTGTTTTTATGATGATAGGCTTTCCAGAATTATTAGCCAAGTTGACTTTCTTTTCATATATTAATAGAATGTGGATTGCCTACGGATTGGTTGCTACGATATTTACAGTGTGGGGAATTAGTATGATCTGGGAAAAACAGATTTTTTCGAAAAAACAAATTTTTGGAGTACTCTTAATCTACGCTTTTCTGTATATTTGCTTTGTGGGAAGCAACGAATTAAGCTATGCTGGTTGGAAATACTATCTAGTTGCTATTTCTGGGTTAGTACTACTTTCATACTTAATGCTTAGTGGTCATCAAAAGACATTTATAATTGGCACTTCGATCTTGGTCTTAGCGGCTGGGGCTACCGTAAATCCATTATCTAGGGGAATGGGAGCGTTGTTCGATCATCCATTAGGCCAAAAAATTAATGAGCTTTCTAAAGATGACAATGAAGCTTATTGGCTGTCAACCGGTAGCGATATTAGGGTACTCTCTTCGTTTGGGATAGCTAATGGTGGGAAATTCTTGAATGCGGTAAACTTTTATCCGGATTATGGCAAATGGAAATTGATTGATCCCGAAGGCGAGAACGATGCTGTGTATAATAGGTATGCACATATGAATATCGAGATAGTCGAAGATAAAACACGGTTTGAGCCATCAACTACATTGGCAGATCTATTTACACTTTATATTAGTTGTGATGATCTAGCTAAATGGCCAGTAAAATATCTATTGTCCGACAAGAAGATGACGGTTTGCAAAAAAGATTTCAAGGAAATTTATAAAGATTCAGAGAGCAACTATTATATTTATGAGAGAATAAAAACGCAGTGATAAACTTAAAAGATTTTGGTGTAAATGTTTATAGGGGGTGTAGAAAAATGTGGAAAGAATATCATTTTTTGGTGCCCCCAAGAGTCTTTAAAAAAAATATGAGATATGCATGGAACATGATTAGGGGGGTAAACGCTTTATGCGCTAGTCCGTTTGACAAGGTGCAGTATAATAAATGGTTAGAGAGAAACGTTGAGAAAGTTGAATTATTACCTTTAGAATATACACCGTTGATATCAGTTTTGATACCAGTTTACAATGTAGATGGGAAGTATTTAAAGGAATGCGTCGATTCGGTGCTTGAGCAGTCGTATGAAAAAATCGAGATTTGTATTGTGGATGATGCATCTTCCAAAAAAGAAACGTTGTCCACATTAAAAGAATATGAGAATAATGAAAGAATAAAAATAAAATATCGTAATAGAAACGGCCATATTTCTAAAGCTACAAATGATGCACTTAAGATGGCAAGTGGGGAGTATGTGGCGTTGATGGATAACGATGACGTTTTAGATAAAAATGCGTTATATGAAGTAGCAAAAGCTTTGAATGAAAATAAAAAGATTGATTTTGTATATACAGATGAAGATAAATTGGATATTGACGGGAAATACTGTGATCCTAATTTTAAGTCGGATTTCGCTCCAGACTCTTTTTATAGCAGTAATTATATTTCGCATCTTGGAGTATTAAGAAAATCTATAGTGTTGGAAATTGGTGGATTTAGAGAGGGCTTTGAAGGTGCGCAGGATTATGATTTGTATTTAAGATTTGTGGAAAAAACTAGTCCTAGTCGGATTTATCATGTTCCGAAAGTTTTATATCATTGGAGAATGATACCTGGGTCTACTGCTGCAGAGATTTCCAATAAAGGTTACGCTCTAGAGAGAGGGAAAAAGGCGATTGAAGAGTCTTTGGAGCGGCGAGCAATAAAAGGTGAAGTTAAAATAGCAAAGGACTGTCCATATTATTATATTGAGTATGCGTTGGTGAAGAAACCGAAAGTAAGTATAATAATTCCAACTAGGGATTTGGCAGAAATAACGGAGAAATGTTTAAAATCGATTTATGATAAGACCACATACAAAAATTACGAAATCATCATTATAAATAATAAAAGTGAAGAAAAAGAGACGTTTGAGCTGTTTGATAGATATAAAACTGAACATGATAATTTTAAGGTGATTGATGCAAATTTTGAATTTAACTATGCAAAATTGAACAATCTGGCAGTGAAGGAATGTAGTGGCGAATACATAATACTTTTGAATAATGACACGGAAGTGATTACCCCTAATTGGATAGAGTTGATGCTCGGCTATGCGTCGCTTGGACATGTGGGCGTGGTGGGGGCCAAGCTATTGTATCCGGATAATACGGTTCAGCATGGCGGGGTGTTACTGGGGATAGGGGTGGCTTCACATGCTTTTGTGGGGGAGTTTAGGGACGCTGTAGTGTGGGGTGGTAGATTATCTGTACCATATGATTACAGTGCGATGACCGGGGCTTGCATGATGGTGTCTCGTAAAAAATGGCAAGAAGTATGTGGGTTAGATGAAAAATTGAAAGTGGCATATAACGATATAGATTTTTGTTTGAAATTGCTTGAGAAAGGGTATTATAATGTGTTTGTTCCGATGGCGGAGTTATATCACTACGAATCTAAATCACGTGGGGCGGATACTACACCAGAAAAGAAGGCTCGTTTTGATTGGGAGCAAGATTTTATGTATAAAAAGTGGAATAAGAGGATAAAAAACGATGAATTTTATAATCCGAATTATTCTAGAAAAATGTGGTATAAATTAGATAAAGGTAAGTAAAGTGGCTAAACCAGAAATAATTCTGTATATAGTGGAAGATACCGAGTCTGCACAGTTTCGGTATCGAGTGAAAAATGTAGTGGATGCGCTTGAGGCTTCGTCTAAGTGGAAGGCTAAGTGGGTTTTGACGAGTGATTTTAAGGATACAGACTTAGACGGGATAGATATAGTGGTGGTGCTTCGCCAGAGCGGGAAAGATGGTCAGATTCTGAAAATTATTGAGAACGCTAGGGCAAAAGGTCTAAAAGTATTATTTGATCTTGATGATTTGATTTTTGACTACAGGGATTTGCCTATTTTAATGCGGGGGACTAATAGCAAAAATATATTTTATTGGACTGGATACATGTGGGGGATTAGGAGGATTGCAAGGAAAGTAGATGGTTTTATCGCGACAAATGGTTTTTTGGCAAATAAATTAAAACGGAGTTTTGCTAAACCGTGTGCGATAATTCCAAATTCTTTGAACAAAGAGCAGGTAAAAATTTCAGATGGGCTTGTCAAAGATAAAATCAAGAATAAAAAGACAGGTTTTTCTATAGGATATTTTAGTGGTTCACCTACGCATAAGAGAGATTTTGAACTAGTAGAGTCTGAAATAGTAAAATTTTTAGATACGCACGATGATGCGGTTCTAGAAGTGGTTGGGTATATGGAATTTTCTGATAAGATAAAGAAGCTAATAGATAGTGGTAAGTTGCGAGTGGCCGAGCTGATGGATTATTTGGAATTACAAAAGACGGTGTCGGAAGTAGACGTAAATATTGCGCCGCTCGTGATAAATGATTTTACTAATTGTAAGTCGGAACTAAAATTCTTTGAAGCGGCTGCAGTGGAGACGGTGACTATTGCGTCGCCTAGCTATACTTTTAAAAAAGCGATTTCTGATGGTAAAAATGGGTTGTTGGCAAAAACTGGGGAATGGTATAATAAGTTAGAGCTTTTGTATGATGATCTAGAAAAGAGGGCAGAAATGGCAAAAGAAGCAAGAAAATACGCTTTGGAAAATTATTATGGTGAAAAATTTTTAAAGGAAGTAGAGAAGGCTTATGACTCAATCGAAAAAAGCTAAAAAAATCTCGGTGATTGTGCCGAATTATAATTATGCAAAATATCTAAGACGACGAATTTTGTCGATTGCCGAGCAGACTTATCCGATTTATGAATTAATCGTACTAGATGATGCCTCTTCTGATAATAGTAAGACGGTGATTAAAAAAATGGTAGCAGAAGCGGGGCAGATTAAGCCTGAGATGAAAATAAAGATGATTTGGAATAAAAAGAATTCTGGAAAAGCAATTTCTCAGTGGATAAAAGGGGTGAAAGAGGCTAGTGGAGATTATATTTGGATAGCCGAAGCTGATGATATTGCTAGAAAAGATTTCTTGAAGGAAGTAATGAAAGGTTTTGAAAAACCAGATGTAGTGCTTTCTTATGCGGAGTCGGCAATTATCAATAAATACGGCGTTTTGATAATGCCAAATTTTCGGAGATCTAGAGATAGGGAAAGAACTGGGCATTTTGCCAAGAGCTACATACGATCAGGGCGGGATGAGATTGAGAAAATTATGGCAATTAGATGTACGATTCCAAATGTCTCAGCGGCAGTATTTAAAAATACGCCAGATCTACTAAAAAGTTTGAAGCAAGCGGAAAAATTTGAACAAGTAGGAGATTGGTATCTCTACACTAAACTATTGGAAAAGGGTAAGATTTTTTATAATCATAAATCCTTGAATTTTTTCCGAGTGCACAAGGAGAGTGCTACCAAGAGAGGGGCAGAGCACGTAAAAGAAGTAGCACTGATGCATGAGTATTTTAGGAAAAATTACGACCTAGATGATACTATACTGGGGTGGATGGACGCGGAGATGCGGCGAATTCAAGCAAAATATGGTATAATAAAATAAATAATTGGAGTGATTATGAAAGGAATTATTCTCGCTGGGGGATCGGGTACGCGGCTTTATCCGTTGACTCTAGGAACTTCTAAACAGATGCTTCCGGTGTACGACAAACCGATGATTTATTACCCGCTAACTACTTTGATGTTGGCTGGGATTAGAGATATTTTGATTATTTCTACACCTAATGATTTGCCGAATTTTGAGAGGCTTCTTGGGGATGGCTCTAGTATGGGGGTAAATCTTTCTTATAAAGTACAGCCTTCTCCGGATGGATTGGCCCAGGCATTTATACTTGGTGAAGAATTTATCGCTGGGGAGCCATGTGCGATGATACTTGGAGATAACATTTTCTATGGTTCTGGTTTTACTGAAACCTTAAAGGCGGCAGTTTCTAATGCTGAAGCGGGGCGAGCTACAGTGTTTGGTTATTATGTAACTGATCCAGAGAGATTTGGCGTGGTAGAATTTGATGAAAATTGGCATGCAGTGTCAATTGAAGAGAAGCCAGCAGTACCAAAAAGTAATTATGCGGTAACCGGACTCTATTTCTATCCGGGCGATGTAGCAGCCAGAGCTTCTCGGGTAGTGCCGTCTGATAGAGGGGAACTTGAAATCACTTCTCTAAATGAAATGTATTTGAATGATGGGCTTCTAGATGTACAACTATTATCGCGTGGGTTCGCATGGCTTGATACGGGTACGGTGGATTCATTGGCTGATGCATCAGATTTTGTGCGGGTAGTACAGAAGAGACAGGGTGTACAAATTGCCGCTCCAGAAGAAATTGCCTTTAAGCATGGTTGGATTTCAGAAGAAAAATTGCTAGAGGCGGCAAATAAGTATAAGAAAACTGCCTATGGACAGCATCTTTTCAAGGTGTCAGAGAGGAAAATGTACGATTAATGGGACAGTTTAAATTCAATGCAGCAGATATTAAGGGGGTGTATGTGGTGGAGCCGACTGTATTTGGCGATGAACGGGGATATTTTATGGAGACTTACTCGGCGGAAGAATTTAAAGAAGCTGGGCTTGATTATAATTTCGTACAAGATAATCAATCATCTTCGAGAAAAGGAGTGCTGAGGGGTCTACATTTCCAAAAAGAGCATCCACAGGCTAAATTGGTGCGTGTAATATCAGGTGAAGTATTTGACGTGGCGGTGGATCTTAGAGCAAACTCTGATACTTATGGTAAATGGGTAGGAGTATTGCTTTCGGCTGAGAATAAGAAACAGCTGATGATTCCAAGAGGTTTTGCTCATGGATTCTTGGTAGTATCGGACACGGCAGAGTTTGTTTATAAATGTGATGACGTTTATCATCCTGAGGATGAAGGTGGTATAATGTACGATTCGGCTGGGATTGAATGGCCAGAGATTGATACAGAACTAGTGCTATCAGAAAAGGATTTGAAGCATCCAAAGCTTAGTGAACTGGATTTTAAATTTAATTTATAATAAAGGAGGTTTGATGGACAAAAAGACAATTATCGTAACAGGTGGAGCCGGGTTTATCGGTTCTAATTTTGTATATTATATGCTAAAGAAATATCCATCTTATAGAATTGTCTGTTTGGATGCTTTGACTTATGCAGGGAATTTGTCTACCTTGAAGCGAGCGATGGAGCATGATAACTTCCGGTTCGTAAAAGGGGACATCAGAGACGCAGAATTAGTGGAGAATCTATTTGTAGAAGAAAAGCCGGATATTGTAGTAAATTTTGCAGCGGAATCGCATGTGGATAGATCAATTTTGGACCCACAAGCTTTTCTTGAGACGAATATCCTTGGTCCGCAAGTTTTGATGGATGCTTGTAAAAAACATGGAGTTGAAAGATATCACCAGGTTTCTACTGACGAAGTTTATGGTGATTTACCACTAGATAGGCCAGATCTATTCTTCACCGAAACTACGAATCTGCATGCCTCTTCGCCATATTCAGCTTCTAAAGCTTCGGCGGATTTGGTGGTGATGGCGTATCATAGAACTTATGGATTACCAGTATCGATTTCTAGATGCTCGAATAATTATGGTCCATATCATTTTCCAGAAAAATTGATTCCATTGATGATTATCAATGCACTTCATGATAAACCTTTGCCGGTGTATGGTGACGGTTTGAACGTGAGAGACTGGTTATACGTAGAAGATCACTGTAAGGCGATTGATATGATAATTCATGGTGACTGCGTGGGGGAAGTATATAATGTGGGTGGCCATAATGAAAAGTCTAATATAGAGATTGTAAAGTTGATTTTGAAAGAGCTTGGTAAGCCAGAATCATTGATTACCTTTGTAGAAGATAGAAAAGGACATGATAGGCGCTATGCGATTGATCCTGCGAAGATTTCTAGGGAGCTTGGCTGGGAACCAGAGACAAAGTTTGAGAATGGGATTGTAAAGACAATTCAATGGTATCTTGATCATAAGGATTGGTGGGAAGAGATTATTTCTGGTGAATATCAGAATTATTACGATAAAATGTATGGAGAAAAGAAATGAAAGTATTAGTAACTGGTACGAGTGGTCAACTTGGCTACGATGTAATGATGGAGCTCGAAAAGCGTGGGCATGTGGGTATTGGCGCTGACAGATCGGATTCCGAAGCGGATTTTGAACATGTGATTTTGGATATTACAGATGCTGAAAGGGTATCTGAAGTGATAAACGATATCAAGCCAGATGCAATTGTACATTGTGCAGCATGGACAAATGTGGATGGAGCAGAGGCGTCTGAAAATTACGACAAAGTGATGGCAGTGAACGTAGAAGGAACAGCTAATCTTGCAAAAGCTGCTAAGGAAATAGACGCTAAGTTTATGTATATCTCTACTGACTATGTGTTTAACGGTCAGGGGGAGAGGCCTTGGGAGCCGGATGATAAGGATTATGCACCACTTAACGTATACGGAGAGTCCAAACTAAAAGGTGAGCTAGAAGTCTCTAAAATTTTGGAAAAATACTTTATTGTGAGAATTGCGTGGGTATTTGGTAAAAACGGAAACAATTTTATTAAGACAATGATAAAGGTGGGCGAGACCCATGAACAGGTAGAGGTGGTGGCAGACCAAATTGGTACGCCTACTTATACTTTTGATTTAGCAAGACTTTTGGTTGATATGATTGAAACTGATAAATATGGTTATTATCATGCGACTAATGATGGTGGATATATTTCTTGGGCAGAATTTGCTGAGGAGATTTATAAACAAGCCGGCATGGATGTAAAGGTAAAAGCTGTTACTACAGAAGAGTATGAGTCAAAAGCAGGTAAAACCGTAGCTAAACGGCCGTTCAACTCTAGACTTGATAAGGCTAAGTTAAAAGAAGCTGGATTTGAGCCGTTACCAAATTGGCGCGATGCAGTAAAGAGATATATTCTAGATAGGCAATACATGGCATGAAAAAAATCGCAGTAATAATTCCATGTTATAACGAAGTAAAGACTGTAGCTAAGGTAGTGAAAGATTACAAAAAAGAGCTACCTGCAGCTGATATTTATGTTTATGATAATAATTCTACGGATGGTACAGGTGAGGCTGCAAAGAAGGCGGGAGCAATAGTAAGGATTGAGCATCGACAAGGAAAAGGTAATGTAGTAAGAAGTATGTTTAGAGATATTAATGCAGATTGTTATCTGATGGTGGATGGTGATGGAACTTACCCTGCCGATTCGGCAAAGGAGATGTGCAGATTAGTATTAGACGACGGCGTAGATATGGTAATAGGAGATAGGTTATCCTCGACATATTTTAAAGAAAATAAACGTAGATTCCATGGATTCGGTAATAAGTTAGTGAGGTTTTTGATAAACTTGATTTTTAGAAGTCATATAAAAGACATTATGACTGGGTATAGAGCTCTTTCTAGAGATCTCGTAAAAGCGTGTCCGGTGCTTTCTAAGGGTTTTGAGATTGAAACAGAAATGACAATTTATGCATTAGATAAAAATTTTTATATTAAAGAGATTCCAGTAAATTATAAAGATCGAGAAGAGGGTAGTGAATCAAAATTAAATACCATAAGTGATGGCATGAAGGTAATTATAACAATTGCGAGATTGTTTGAAGAATATAAGCCAATGTTGTTTTTTGGAATAATCAGCTTAGTATTATTACTAGTGGCATTAATATTGGGTGTGCCGGTTTTGGCTGAGTATTTTAGTACTGGTATGGTGCCAAGATTTCCTACTCTTATAGTAGCAGGATTTTTAGCAGTGGTGTCAACATTAATGTTGGTATGCGGAATTATTTTGCAAGTGGTAGTGAAAAAACAGCGTGAAACATTTGAAATATTACTTACTCAATCTAGAAAAGATGGGTAATTGCTAGTTCCAAAGTTTTTCATAGGCATCAGCTACTTTGTTTGGAGTAGAGTCTAATTTGACTTTGCCTTCTTCTATAAGGATAGCGCGAGTGCAGAAGTTGCGAACATTGCCCATGTCGTGAGTAACAAGGATAACGGTTTGGTTGCCTTTGATGGCAGCAAAATAGTCAGTACATTTTTTCTGGAATTCGGCGTCACCAACGGCGAGGACTTCATCTAGTAGGAGAATATCGCCTTTAGCACGGATGGCAATAGAAAAAGCTAGGCGAACTTGCATCCCAGACGAGAAATTTTTGAGTTTCTGATCCATAAATGGACGAAGCTCGGCAAAATCAACGATTTCATCGTACATAGCATCCATTTCTTTGTTTGAAAAACCAAGAAGAGCACCGTTTAAATAGACGTTTTCACGACCAGAAAGATCAGGATTAAAACCGACGCCAAGCTCAATAAATGGAATAAGTGTGCCATCAATTTCAACAGAGCCTTTTTCTGGGAAATAAATTTTGGCTAAAGTTTTGAGTAGGGTAGATTTGCCAGAGCCATTGCGACCAACGATGCCGACGAATTCATTTTTCTTAATATCGAAATTAATACCATTTAGAACTTTTTGTTCTTTGTAACCTTTGATGCCTTTTAGGCGGTTAAAGATGGCCTGCTTGAGACCGCCTGCACGTTCCGTAGGTAATTTGAAGCTTTTATGGAGATTCTTGACGGAAATTACAGTTGGCATATCTTCTTTCATTAGATTTCCTCCGCGAATTTTTTAGATTTTTTACGGAAATACCAGGAACCCCAAATTAGAATTATTATGACAATAGCTATAGGGATGAACTTCCAAAAGAAACGTTCTTCGCCGACGTAACTCCAAGTAGTGATAGTTTGGTCGGTAATGAGACAATAACGAATATCTTGGACAATTTGAGAGATAGGGTTTAATAAAATAACTTTAGCGGCGGTAGGGGAAGATTCCGCAATCATAGTAATAGGATAAATAATTGGTACAGCATAAAATAGAGCCTGGACTAATACATCCCAAATGGAGGTAATGTCGCGATATTTGACATTGACGGCACCGAGTAAAAAAGAAATACCAAGAGCTAGCATGTAGAGTTCTAATATCAGGGCTGGGACAATGAGCCACATTGGAGACGGAGTGACGCCATTGATAAGTGCAAAAATTATGACCACTACTAAATTAATAAGAAGATTAATGACGGCAGTCAATGTAGCTGATACTACAACGATGTATTTGGGAAAACAGATTTTGCGGATGAGTTCGCCACGTTGAATAATAGCCTGAATGCCTTGATTGGTGCACTCGGTAAAGAAACTCCAGAGAGTGGTACCAACAAGAAGATAAACTGGATAGTGCGGAATGTCACTCCCAAATCTGAGAAGCTTAGCAAATACTATGTATAGTATAGCAAACATCATGAGTGGACGAAGAAGTGCCCAAAAATAACCAAGAACTGAACCTTGGTAGCGGAGCTTAAAGTCCGTCTTGGTAAGTTCTTTTAAGAGAACGCGATTGTTTTTACATAGAAAATTCGGGATCGCCATACTATATAATTATATCATATTACTGGTGGTTTGATAGGAATGTAAGCGTATCTTTCAATGCGTCTTCGATAGTTAATTCGCTCTGCCAACCTAATTCTTTTTTGGCTAGTGATGGGTTGGCCCAGATTTCGGCGAGGTCGCCAGGGCGACGAGCGACAAATCTATGCGGAAGTGGCTTGCCGCTGATTTTTTCGAAGGCAGCGACCATTTCTAGAACAGAAGTAGGGGTGCCGGTACCAAGGTTATAAGCCTTAAAACCTGGAGTTTCAAGAGCTTTTAAGGCGGCTAGATGACCTTTTGCCAAATCGGATACATGGACAAAATCACGGCGACAGGTGCCATCAGGAGTGTCATAATCGTTGCCGTAGATGCTAAGTTCTTGTAGCTCACCACTTGCGACTTTCATGATGTAAGGCATAAGATTGTTTGGAATACCGTTTGGTTCCTCTCCAATTAGCCCGGAGGAATGATTACCAACAGGGTTGAAATAGCGAAGAGCGACAGCGGAAAAGTTAGGGTCTGAGATACAAACATCCTTTAGGATTTCTTCAATCATATATTTAGTGCGACCGTAAGGGTTAGCAATGTTTTGGCCGGTAGGCATGGTTTCTAAACGCTCTTTAATATCGGAGTCGCCATAAACAGTAGCAGAAGAAGAAAAGATGATTTTTTCTACTCCTTTGTCCTGCATGCATTTTAATAAATTAATAGTGCCGGTGATATTCTCGCAATAATAGAGAAGTGGTCTTTCGACAGACTCGGAGACTGACTTGAGACCGGCAAAGTGGATTACTGAATCGAATTGATGTTCATCAAAGATTTTTTGAAGAGCCTCAAAATTGGTGAGATTTTCATAATAAAAAATAGGGGTTTTCCCAGTAATTTCGGTAATTTTATCAAGAACGGTAACTTTGCTATTGATAAGGTTATCTACTATGACAACTTCGTGACCTTCATTTAACAAATCTACAACTACGTGAGAACCGATATAGCCGGTGCCGCCGGTAACTAAAATTTTCATATTATTTTTCCTCCTTGCTAGATTTTTTACCGAAAACAAATTTATCGTAGAATAGAAAATTTATGACCATGATTACAGCAGAAGTAAGCACGAATGCTCCTGTGGACTGAACAAATTCATAGGTAAAATCGATGTGAAGATTTTGACAAATATTGTAGGCTAAATCATAAAGTGGGGTAATGGATGCAAAAAGTTGGGTAAGCCCTGGGCCAATGGGAAAAGTGAGCAAACCGTTCCAGATGAAAAATTTGTAAATAGCGGCTTTGGTGATGTCACGCTCTTTCCAGGTGATTTTGGAATGAAGAATATAGGCTAAGATGGTAGTGATAGCTGTAGAAATGAGGGTGGCTAGCCAATAAAAATCAGAATTATTAATTATTAGGTTAGCGAGAATAGTATATAAGGTATAATTAAAAATAGTTAGGCTGACCCCGACGATGAAATAACGAATAGCATGCTCGGAAGTTTTGACATCAACGGATTTTGGTGTTTTTTTGACTTCTTCAGATTTTTCCATAGTATATATTATACTATACCTGGACAAAAGAGTAAAAAAGGTGTATAATAAGTAGGTTTATGGAAGAGAGTAAAAAAGACTTTGATAGAGCAGATGGGGAAATTTTTGGTGGTGAGAATGTAATTCGGGTAAGAGGGGCAAGGCAAAATAACCTGAAGGATATCGATGTAGATATCCCTAGAGACAAACTAGTGATTATGACTGGGCTTTCTGGGTCGGGGAAATCTTCGCTTGCTTTTGATACGGTTTACGCGGAAGGGCAAAGAAGATATGTAGAATCCTTGTCTTCTTATGCAAGAATGTTTCTTGGCGTGATGGACAAGCCAGATATGGATTCTATTACGGGGCTTAGTCCGGCGATTTCGATTGACCAGAAGTCGACTTCGAGAAACCCGCGTTCGACAGTGGCGACGGTGACAGAAGTATATGATTACTTGCGGTTGCTGTTTGCGAGAGTAGGAATACCACATTGTCCGGTTTGTCATAAAGTAGTTTCGAGAAGAACGGCGGAAGATATCATAAACGAAGTAATGAAGCTTCCGTTAGGAGCTAAATTGATGTTGCTTGCTCCAATCGTGGCGGCTAAAAAAGGTGAATTTTCACATATTCCAGAGCAATATACGGCTAAAGGGTTTTCAAGAGTGCGGGTAGATGGGATTGTTTACGCTCTTGATGAATTTCCAGAATTAAATAAAAATGAACGGCATGATATTGAGATTGTGGTAGATAGGTTTGTCTTGTCACCAGAATTGACTTCGAGAATTTCTGGCTCGATTGAACAAGCTTTGGAACTTGGAAACGGATTAATTAAAGTTCTTAAAATCAACGATAGAACAACGGCAGTAGGAGAAGCACGCGTAACCAGTGAAAATACAGAAGTTTTGACTTATTCACAGAGATATGCCTGCCCAGATCATCCAGATGAATTAATTCCGGAGCTGACACCGCGTTTGTTTTCCTTTAATGCTCCAGAAGGGGCTTGTCCGGACTGTACGGGGCTTGGTTCAAAGATGGAAGTGGACCCGGCGCTGGTATTTAATAAAAATTTGACAATTGCAGAAGGCGGGATTCGCCCATTCAATAGAGTACAGCAAGAGTCTTGGTGGTTAAAGCGCTTGATTACAGTGGGAAAGAAACATGGTTTTGACGTACAAACGCCGATTGGGGAATTGCCGGAAGATATTTTGCATATGATTCTTTATGGTACGGGTGATGAAAAGTATGAAATGAGAATTAGTGGCTCGGGTAAATTTGCAGCGGGAACAATTTATGAAACTACCTATGAAGGTGTGATACCGATGCTGGAGCGTCGTTATAATGATCCGAAAATCTCGGAATTTACTAAACGTGATATTGAGAGATTTATGCGGGTACGAGAATGTCAGACTTGTCATGGGGCAAGGTTAAAACCGGCAGTTCTTGCCGTGACAATACACGATCTTAATATTGTGGATATGTGTAACCTTGATGTAGATGCGACTTTGGAAGTTCTAGAAAAAGATTTGAAGTTTTCTGATGAAGAGGAGATGATTGCTCACCCGATTTTGAAAGAAATTTATGAGCGGGTGAAATTCATGAAAGACGTGGGGCTAGGCTATCTAGAATTAGGACGAGCGGCAAATACTTTGTCTGGTGGTGAGGCGCAGAGAATTCGGCTAGCTACACAGATAGGTTCGGGTTTGACCGGAGTGCTTTATGTTTTGGATGAGCCTTCGATTGGCTTGCATCAGAGAGACAACGATAAACTAATAAATACTCTAAAGCATTTGCGCGATTTAAAAAATACTGTACTTGTGGTGGAACATGACGAGGATACAATGTGGGCATCGGATTATATTATTGATATTGGCCCTGGGGCTGGTGTGAATGGTGGTGAATTAGTAGCATGTGGAACTCCAAAAGAAGTGGCGGCTAATCCTAATTCTATTACGGGTAAATACTTATCAGGAAAAATGTCTATTCCGGTACCGAAAAAACGACGAAAGATTAAAAAAGGTTACGAATTGGTAATAAAAGGGGCTAGAGAAAATAATTTGAAAAATATTGATGTGGCCTTTCCGTTAGGAGTGATGACGGTAGTATCTGGTGTTTCTGGATCAGGTAAGTCTACTTTGGTTAATAATATTTTGTCAAATGAACTTTTGGCACGGCTTCATCATGCTCAGACGGTATCAGGAATTCATGATTCAATTGAAGGGATTGAAAACATTAATAAGATTATCGTGATTGACCAGAGCCCGATTGGACGAACGCCGCGTTCTAACCCGGCAACTTATACGGGAGTGTTTAATGCGATTAGGGATCTTTATGCGGCACAGCCAGAAGCGGAAGTGCGTGGGTATAAGGCTGGAAGATTTTCATTTAATGTAAAAGGCGGAAGATGTGAACATTGTCAGGGCGATGGTGTGAACAAAATCGAAATGCATTTTTTGCCGGATGTTTATGTGACTTGTCCAGCATGTCATGGTAGGAGATATAATTCAGAAGCTTTGGAAGTAAAATATAAGGGTAAAGACATTTCACAAGTGCTTGAAATGACGATCGATGAAGCAGTAGAGTTTTTTGCGAATGTGCCATCGATTGTTGGTAAACTTAAGACTATCCAGGAAGTGGGGCTTGGGTATATTAGATTAGGTCAGCCGGCGACGACATTTTCTGGTGGGGAAGCACAGAGAATTAAACTAGCCACAGAACTTGCACGACGTTCGACGGGGCGTACTTTATATGTATTAGACGAACCAACAACGGGACTTCATACGGATGATGTAAAAAGGTTGCTCGACATTTTGAATAAACTAGTGGATGGTGGGAATTCGATGATAATAATTGAACATAATTTGCATGTAATTAAGTCTGCTGACTGGGTGATTGAAATGGGTCCAGAGGGCGGAATTAAAGGCGGGAAAGTCTGTGACGAGGGTACGCCAGAAGATTTGGCTAAAAGAGCAAAGACTCCAACTGGCGAATATTTAAAGAAATATTTATAGAATGGTTTGGAAAAACGATCAGGTAAGCGAGGGTGAAACTGTAAGAATTTTAGAAACGGCGCGAAAATGCTTGGGAGTGCCTGGGGATTTTGTGGAACTAGGTTGTTATAAGGGTGATACTTCTCTAATGCTTGCCGATGTTTTAGAAAATTCAAATAAGAAGCTATGGATTTATGATTCGTTTGAAGGATTGCCAGAGAAAAAGAGTCAGGATGAATCGTTGCTTGGTGAACCGTTTAAAAAAGGCGAGTTATCTGTAAGTAAAAGGGAAGTGAAGGAGAGATTTCTTCGTGCAGGATTGAAAGTGCCTGTAATTAAGAAAGGTTGGTTTTCTGATTTGACTACGGAAGATTTGCCTGAAAAAATTGCTTTTTGTTTTTTAGATGGGGATTTTTATGATTCTATAAGAGATGGACTTAAGGTTATTAATGAAAAGATGGCTCGTAACGGGGTAATCATGGTACATGACTATTTAAATCCAGCACTTCCTGGGGTAAAAACAGCGGTTTCTGAATGGTTGAAAGATAAACCTAGTTTAAAAATAGAGACATTCGAGAGCTTGATTAAAATTAGCATAAATAATTAGCACTCTAGGCTTGCAAGTGCTAGATTTTGTGCTATAATAGGGGTAGATAACCTTAATTAGGTAAAAAGGAGTAAAAAATGGCACTAAAACCACTAAATGATAGAATCGTCGCGCTAGTGGAAAAACCACTAGAAAAGACTAAATCTGGGATTTTATTAGGTGAAGCGAAGGAAAAACCGGCTTATGCTGTGGTTGAATCTGTAGGACCAGATGTAAAATCTGTGAAGAAGGGTGACAAGATCGTCTATAAAGAATATTCGACTACCGAGATAAAGCTTGATGAAAAAAACTACATTATTCTTAAAGAAGAAGATGTTTTAGCTACGCTTTAATCTGTGGAAAACTTGTGGATAACTTAATATAAAGGAGAAAAAATGGCTAAAAAAATATATTATGAAACAGAAGCTAGAGAAAAAGTGCTTTCTGGTGCAAAACAATTATATGATGCAGTAAAAGTTACCTTTGGCCCTAAGGGACAGAATGTGATTATTGAAAAAGATTACGGTGCTCCTGTGATTACACATGATGGCGTAACTGTGGCAGAAGCGGTGGATCTTCCGTCAGACAAGGACAGTATGGGCGAAGCAGTTGGTGCAAAATTGATTAAGACTGCGGCGCAAAAACTAAATAAGGTTGCTGGTGATGGTACTACTACTGTGACGGTACTTACATATAATATATTATCTGAAGCAAACAAATTGATCGCTGCTGGAATGAACCCAATGGAGCTTCGTCGGGGAATCGAGAAGGCTGGTGCCGACATTGTGAAAGAAATTGAGAATAATGCCGAAAAGATAGAAGGTAATTCAAAGAAAGTAGCGGAAGTAGCAACTGTCTCTGCTGGTGATGCGCAGATTGGTGAATTAATTGCCGAAGTGATTTCTAAAATTGGTAAGGACGGCGTAGTTACTGTGGAAGCTGGGCAAGGCTTAGAGATGGAACAGGAAATTGTGGAAGGCTTTTCGTATGATAAGGGCTATGCGTCTGCATTCTTTGTAACAGATGTAAACAGACAGGAAGCAGTATTTGATAAGCCTTTGATATTAGTAACGGAAAATAAAATTTCTGCTGCAAATGATATTTTGCCTTTGCTAGAAAAATGTGCGCAGGCTGGCAAAAAAGATTTAGTAATCATAGCTGAAGAAGTTGAAGGTGAAGCTTTGTCGCTTTTAGTTTTGAACAAACTAAAAGGCGTATTTAATTCATTAGTTTTGAAGGCTCCTTCTTTTGGTGATCGTAGAAAAGAAATTATGGAAGATATTGCTATTTTGACTGATGCAACAGTGGTTTCTAACAGTAAAGGTTTGAAGCTTGAGGAAGTAGGTTTGGAAGTGCTTGGGTCAGCAAATAAGGTTATTGCAACGAAAGATGAAACTACGATTATTAAGGGTGCTGGTGCACGTGTCGACGTTGAATCTAGGATTGAGCTAATTTCTAATTTGGCGGAAAAGGCGACTTCTGATTACGAGAGAGAAGAATACGAGAAACGGGCGGCCGCGCTATCTGGAAAAGTGGCAGTGATAAAAGTAGGAGGTGCTACGGAGACTGAAATTGACGAAAAGAAGTTCCGTGTGGACGATGCAGTAGCAGCAACAAAAGCAGCTCTTCAGGAGGGTATTGTAGCAGGTGGCGGCGTGACTTTGGTAAATGCTGCAACTCGGTTAGATGGCAGTGATAATGGTGTAAGAATTGTGAAAGAAGCATTAAAGGCTCCATTTATACATATTATGGAGAACGCTGGTCTTAATTCTCAAGCTTTGCTTTCCGATGTGGAGAAGGCAAAACCTGGATTTGGCATTAATGTGATGAGTCCAGAAAAAGGTTTAATTGATTTAAAGAAGGCTGGCGTAATTGACCCTGCTAAGGTGACTAAAGAAGCTGTAAAAAATGCAACTTCGATAGCGGCAACTGCTATTACAATGGGAGCTTTGATTTGTGAGATTCCGGAGGAAAAGCAGACTCCAGCAGCACCGGATATGTATTAATCTAAAAATATAAAGAAATTTGCTCTCTTTGCGCTTATGTTATAATGAATGTATGAGTGCAAAGAGAGTTTTTCTTGAAAAGAAATTTAGAGACTGTCGCTTTAGAAGATATGAAGATAGAATTATTGATGCGTATTTAGCGAACTATAATAAAGATTTAACTGCTATGAGCCTTGCTAAAAAAGCAAAAACGAGTCGGGCGACAGTTTATGTCCATCATCACGCAATTAGAGAGATTATTCCAGACTATAGTAGATATATGTTGTATTGTTATGATCTTGAGATGAGAAAAAGAATTAGAAATAAAGATGTTTCTATGAAAAATGTGGTTTTTGATTTGTTGATTTTTATAATTAGAAACAAGAAGGTGTTCGGTATGTTTGTGAAATTTGAAAGTAGGGAACCGTTTGAACGATTTCTTGGTAGATTGAAGCCCAGGATTATGGATTTTTGTAGGTTACCAGGCAAATCGGAAAAGTCATTTCGGATTTTATCTACGGAAATTGTTGAGATAATAACTGAGTGGGGTGAAAAGGGATTCTCGGACAAGGAATTAGAACGAGTGCTTAGCGACATAATGTATTTGTTGAAGACGGCGCACGATAGGTTATTGCCGATAGATTATTAGCCTTTTGGTTTTTGGTAGTATTTGCACAAAAAACTGCGCAAAGGTGGAAGCGCAGTTTTTTGAAAGAGGAATACTTACATTTTGTCGATTGAATCAATGATGTAAAGAAGGGCTTCGCCACGTTCACGGTCATCTTTGATTTCGGAAGCAGCACGATAGGCTGGTTCGATTACGCTTGAATCGTGGTAATTACTAATAACATCCTTGTAGATATCAAACTTTTGTTCGGCTGGAACATCTAGTTTGTCTAGGATTGGTGCTAGCTCACGGAGAGCAGCTTCTTTAACTTGGTCTATTTCTAGGTTTTTGCCTTCCATAAATGGGGCTTTTGGCTCTTCCTTTGGAAGCGAAATAGGTTTTACATCTTCCTTTGGTGCAGAAACCGGCTCTGCTGGTTCAACTGGTTTTGGCATTGGCATTGGAGCTGGTGCTGGAGCGGCTGGAGCTGGGGCTGGAGTAGCTACAGGAAATGGTCCAACTGGCGCTGGAGCTGCTACTGGATCACTAAAAAGCGGATCGCTGTTAGTTGTTTTTGTGATGTCATCAATTGCTTTTTGTAGATCATTATCTACAGATGTATTTTGGTTCATATTACCCACCTTTAATAAATTACTTATGTATATTATAGCACAGATTTTTTTAAATGCGCAAGAAATTTACGATTTTATCCAAAAAATCTATTTTTACTTCTTTCATTGGGAGTCTAGCACCGAGTGCGTCGACTATTTCTTCGCCGCTACTTTCTGGAAAATAGACTTTTGCGCTGAGCCCAAAACGTTTTTTAGGAATCAGCACGGCGCTATAATGCGATTCTTCACGCAAAATACCAAAAGCGCGATAGTCGGAAAAAGGATGATTGATTTTGCCTTCCTTGATTCCTTCAGAGTTTAGTAGGTATTTAATTTTACGAGGAGGACGAAGATTGAAAACTAGAACTGTGATGGCACTAACGATGATGAGCGCTAGAAATGTCCAACCTTGCAGCCAGATTGCTAAAGCACTAAGACCAAGAGTAATAATGGCTAAACCAAAATACCACCAGCCGTTATGGGATTTAATAATATACTCTTCTGCTTCCCAGGATATTTGTGATTTATTTACCATAAGCTAATTATAACACAAAAAAATGGCGGAGGGAGGGAGATTCGAACTCCCGCTCCAGGTTGCCCCAGACTAACGATTTAGCAAACCGTCCCCTTCAGCCACTTGGGTATCCCTCCAGTACTATTATTGTATCATATTTTTTAAAAATGGTATAATGGAAATATGAAGCGATTTAGATGGCTGAAGATTTTGATTGCTTTCTTGATACCGTTAGCTTTTACTATGGTTTCTACTAATTCGCTTGATAATGATGCTTGGTATGTGCTTTCAGAAGGGCGGGAAATAGTTGAAAACGGTTTGTACTTTGAAGATCAGTTGTCGATGCATGAAAGCTTGGCAGTAATAGTTCAGAACTATGGATATGCGGCGATTTTTTATTTAATTTATTCAGCTTTTGGACCGCTTGGAATTTATATTGGGATGCTTGTTCTAGAACTGGTATTGATGTTTTTAATTTATAAAGTCTGCATGCTTCTTAGTAATAAAAATGAAAATTTGTCGCTAATCCTGATGGTTTTAACTACCGTGTTTCTCGGGAATGGATATATAGTTACTAGGGCACAAGTTGTAAGTTATATATTGTTACTACTTGTAATTTATCTGATGGAATTACATATCCGAAAAGGAAAAGAAAAAGTTTTATGGTGGATCCCGCTCGTTTCGCTGGTTCAAATAAATTTACATGCGTCGCTTTGGCCAATGATTCCAGTAGTGATGGCAGTGTATGTGATCGATTCAATTAAACAGCCAAGATTACATTATAATGGGTATAAGGCTTTGCCTATTATAGTTACTGGCATTATTTCGGTATTAGTTGGTTTTATCAATCCGTATGGGCTACGAATGATAACATTTATTTTTACTAGCTATGGAGTGCCGGAAGCGAATGCTTATATAAACGAATTGAGTGCTTTTAGATTGAGTTCTCCTTATTATATTTTGCTATATACATCAGTCGTAATTGTACTTTTCTTGTATATTTTTGCGAAAAATAAAAATATACGACTGAGATATCTTTTGATGTTGTTTGGTTTTTTGGCGCTAGGGCTCAATACGGTGAAGGGAATGAGCCATTTAATCTTGGTGCTGTTTTTCCCGCTGGCTGATGTATATAAGGATGTGAAAATTGGGAACAAAAAAAATAGAAGGATTTTTTGGATGGCGGGGAGTTGGTTGGGCATTTTGGCAGTTTTGTCGATAATTGTGGTGATTTTTGATAGATTTCCAAATATGAAGAATGGACCGAGAGACGAGATGATTACAGTAATGGATTTTTTGGATGAAGAAACAAAAGGGCAAGATAAAAAGTCGCTGAAAATCTATTCGAATTATAACGAAGGTGGATATGTGGAATTTCGCGGGTATAGGCCATATATGGATCCAAGAATGGAAGTATTTATAAAGGCGAATAATGGGAAGGAAGATATTTTTCAGGAATACTATCAATTGGAGAATGGACAGATAGAAGAAAATGAGTTTCTAGAAAAATATGATTTTGACTATATATTAGGTTTTGAAGGGAGTGGTCTTTATGATATCCACAGCAAAGAATATGCTTTGATATACGAAGAAGATGGTGAGGGTGATTATGATGGGGTTAGGGTGTACAAAAAAGCAAATGTGTGATATAATTAAAGTATGAAGAAGATTTTGAAACTGGTTTTACCTCTTATAATCTTTATGACACTTGTTGGCGTTACTGTTTTTAATGGGTTTGATGCTAATGCTATGACCCTTCGTGAAGGCGCAGAAGCCGCTAGATGTGATCAATGCCCAGAGAATTTATTCGGTGATAACGGTATTTTTAAGCAGATTACGAACGTCGTGCTATACATTGTAGGTGTAATCGCGGTTATTATGCTTATTATTGGCGGTATTAAATACGTTGTTTCTGGTGGTGACGCTAAAAAGGTTACCGATGCCAAGAACACTGTTCTTTATGCAATTATTGGTCTTATTATTTCGTTCTTAGCGTTTGCAATCGTAAACTTTGTAATTACTTCTTTGCCTGCTTCTTCTTAGTTTGATGAGTAAGCTAATAAAGCTACAATGATGTTTTTGATGCCAGTAGATTGTAATTTACTAATGGCTGATAAAACGCTAGCGCCAGTGGTCCAGACATCGTCTATTAAGATATAGGTGGCGTCTTTTTCGGGAATGATTTTTGGATTGATTTCGTAGGCATTTGCGGCTTTTGATAAACGTTCTGAGCGGTTTGAACCAACCTGAACGGTATTTTTAGCACGGAGAAGGATTGGTTTTGTTTTTATATTTCGGATTCTTGAGAGACGTTTGGCTAGTAAAAGTGTATGATCGAATCCGCGGCTTCTAATGTGGTGAGTGGCGGTGGGGATTGGAACTAGAAACGCGTTCTTAGGTAAGTCTTTTGGAAGGACTTCGGATAACAATTCTGCTAGAGGCTGTGAAAGGGCTCGAACGGAGTTGTATTTGTAGTCGTGAATGAGTTTTCCGATTAGGCCGTTACGATCTGATACTACGTAGATCGGTGGTAAATCGTGGCAATTTGGACATTTTGACTTTGTCTTTTTGGTTTTGCAATTTGGGCAATAGTCTATGTGGGTGGATAAAATGTATTTTTTACAATGCTCGCAAAGTGGCGTTCCTAAATGCTCGCAACCCCTGCAAGAATAGGGAAAAAGTAAATCAGAGAAACTTGGAAATGATGTATTTTTTACAATAAAAGGCATAATTTCCTTGATTTTACTATAAAAGTGGTTTATAATAAAGCATAACAATATAAGTGGAGGAAATATGGCTCGTACTACAAATAGTGATGATTTGTTAGATGATGACCTAGCTGCGGCATTTTTGGGTGATGACGTAGCAGCTCCAGCTGCAGTAAAAGATGCAGCACAGGAGTTGGTTGAGCAGCCGTCTAATGAACCAGCGACCGAAGACGAGTGGGCAAGTGATACCGACGATTTTCCTGGGCAGCTAGCAGTAGATGTCTACGAAACCGCCGATAAATTAGTTGTAAAAGCAAGGACTGCAGGTATTTCGAAATCCGACCTTGACGTAAGTATTGCTGACAATATTTTGACCATTTCTGGCGTACTTTCTGGTGGTGAAGATGAGCAGACCACTAGATGGCATATTCAGGAATGTTACTGGGGTGAGTTTTCTAGGATGATTGCACTTCCAGTGCAGGTGCGTGAAGATGAAAACAGCGTGAAGGCAGAACTTAAGGACGGTGTTCTTACTATCACCTTTGACAAGGAAAAGGTTGAAGCGCCAAAAAGGATTGCTATTCAATAGAGAGTGGGCGAAAGCAAAAAGCTTTGAAAGGTTGTACGAGAAATCGGACTGGTGGGTCCGATTTTTGTCGTGAATCTATTTGGAATTGAGCTGGTGCGACAAAAAACCGGGCTTGATGCCCGGTTTTAAATATAGATTATGATTAAGCTGCTTTTAGAACATTTGAAATTATAAAGTTTGTAATAGCAAATGCTAGTACACAGATTACCATACCTACTACTCCATAAAGAATAGTGTCTTTGGCTTTTTTGACTTTACCGGCATCGCCAGCGGACGACATGTAATTTACGCCACCAATAATAATGATGATAACACATACTACTGCAAGTATACCGATTACAGCGTTAATGATGTTGACGACAGCTCCTTGCAAATCTGTAGCCCCACCAACATTATTGATATTTGTGACGCCATTCATGCCGGAGTTAGCCCCTAGAAGCTTGAGTACATTTTCCATTATTAAATAATCCTTTTATTTAGTTAATATCATTTTATAACATTTTTTTTAAGTTTTCAAGAGTTTTATTTGGGTGTTATGCACTTTTTAGTATTCCGATGACAAAATTGGTGATTGCAAAGGCTAGAACGCAGACTATAGCGCCAATTACTGCGTAGAGGATGGTCTTTTTGGCTTTTTCTGCTTTGGTTGCATCTCCTGCTGATGTTATATAATTTACTCCGCCAACTATCATCATTATTGCGATTACTGCACCCAGGATTCCAATTGCCCCGTTGATGGCGTTTACGACGACATTCGCTGCTTCTTCGGTGGTGCTGCCGTCACAGCCATTGGCGTCTTTGATTTCTTGGGCTACGTTTTGTTTGCAGATATCAGCGACAGCTGCGAAACTATTCGATGCTGGAATAAAAGATGCGCCAATGGCGGTTGCTACTAAGGCGACTGTAAGTATTAGGGATTTAATTGATTTCATAGTTCTCCTTATTTATATTAATTCCGATTGTAGTACTATCTAGCTTTGAGGTATTTGCTTCTCTGATAAGATTTGAAACAAACGCGGTGATGATTTCTACGGCGGCAACAATTACTAGACCAATAAGGGCATAAAGGATGGAGTTTTTGGCTTTTTGGAGTTTGTTTGGGTCTCCAGCTGAAGTAATGTAAGTCCAGGCGCCAACTACAATGAAGGCGGCGGCGACTGCTCCGGCAACGCCGGCGATCCACTGGATAATATTAGTAATAATTGAATTTGCATCGCTGCTGACGCAGCCACCTGCGAGTGGATCGCACTCTCCTAGATTTTGGCTACCAATTAGGGCGACGCGGATAGCGCCAAAAATGGTATATGCAGACATAGTGATAGCTAGACCGATGAAAGCGCGGGTGAGAGTTTGTTTGCCTTGAGCAGCTTTAGTTGCATCGCCAGACGAGAACATATATAGAAAACCGCCGTAAATAATGAAGCCTACGACCAGGTAAGAGGCGATGACGGTGGCGTCGGTTAGAACATTGGCGGCGATGGTAGCGGCGTTTGCTGCAAGTTTTGATTCGTCCATGGTATCAAAGTCGGTATTGCAGTCCCAGGAAGTCAAACCAAGAAATTCTCTACAGCTACTGGAATTACTGTTATTGTTAAAAGCGTCTGGATCGTGACCACCAGCAGCAAAAATAGATGTGGTTCCGAAAATACCAAATGTGCTTGAAGCTGCAGTAATAATGCCAAGATATACAATAAGTTTTTTGAAAAAATCTTTCATATATTTCTATGATAGCATAAAGATGCTAAAAATGCCAATAAAATAGGTTATAAGCATTGACAAAAATGCTTATGTGTGATATAATAAACTTAAGCCTAGCTAAGAGGCAGTTTTTATTATGAGTGTGAAAAAATACCTAGAAAAACGAACTGGAAAGAGGTTTTTGGGGTGTGTTTTTGCATTTTTGATGTTTTTTATGAGTTTATTCACTGGGATTCCAGGTATAACAGGGGTAGAGAATGCATACGCAGAACCTGAAGAAGCAGTTCTTACAACAAGCTCTTCATGCGAGAATAATTTAGGATCTCTGGGGTGGTTAGTTTGTCCTGCGACAGGGAAAATCTCTGAAGCGGTAGACTTTTTGTATGATAAAATCCAGGATGTTTTAATAATAAATCCTACTCAGCTTGAAAATGGATCGCCAGTGTATGAAATCTGGAAATACTTTCAAGGTGTGACAAACATTGTATTTGTGATTTTCTTATTGGTAATTGTTTTGTCCCAGATTACAGGGATTGGCATAAGTAATTATGGGGTAAAAAAGGCGTTACCGAAGTTGATTATAGCAGCAATACTCGTTAATCTCTCATTTTACATTTGTTCTTTGGCTGTCGATGTGTCGAATATTTTTGGTGCAGGGATAAGGGGTTTGCTTGAGTCAATTGCAGAATCTACTTCTGGTGGAATGGCTCCTACAGCAACTACGGGTGTGCAACTGTCTCAGATGTATTCAGCGCTTGCAAGTGGTGCGGCTGCTACGGTTGGTGGAGTGGTGATAGCGTTTGAAACGGGTGCAATTTGGATGTTAATACCGCTTGCCATTGGTGCTTTGGTATCTGTAGTAATTGGCCTTATTACGATTGCGATGCGTCAGGCGGTGGTGACGCTTCTTATTATGATTGCACCCCTTGCGATGATAGCTTATATTTTGCCAAATACTGAGCCTTGGTTTAAAAAATGGCGGCAGACGCTGTTTCAGATGCTAATATTCTATCCTGCATTTTCGTTATTATTTGGGGCTTCTAGTGTGGCAGGTTGGGCAATTATTGTGTCGTCAAATAGTGGTTTTGGGACATTAATTGGTATTGCTGTACAGATTTTCCCATTATTTTTCTCTTGGAGTTTGATGAAAATGTCTGGTACAGTGCTTGGAACGATCAATTCGAAACTTACTGGACTTACAAGTGGTATGGTTGGTGGGGTACGTGGTTGGGCAACCTCTCACCAAGCACTTTCAAAACAGAAACATTTGTCATCGCCAAATGCTTATACTCCGTCTATGAGACTACAACAATTCTTGTCTGATAGAAGAATTGCGCGTGAAGACGAAACAAAGGAGCATGCAACAACTGTAATGAACAGAGGGCTAGCCTATGGAGCGAGAAGAAACTATAGACGTGGCAGTATCGAGATTCCATCTAGAGAAGGTGAGGAGGCGTACGAGGAACAGGCAAGAAATGCTGAATATCAAAAGCAGATTCTACGTCATAAGAACAATATGAATAAGGGTCTTGGTCAGCTCGAAGCAGTGAAAAAGAACGGCACTATGAGACAAAAAGCAAGGCTCGACGCACTGGATGGTCAGAATGTTCAGGCGTTTGATACTCTTAAGATGGAGCAGGCTAGAGGTGAAATGATTGATTATAAGAATGCGGTTGGTTTCCACAATAGGATGGAAGCTGCAATGAATGCTCATATGGACAGAATGCATGGAACTGCCACTGATGATAGCGGCAAAAAGATTGCGAATACTGCTTATAAACCGCACTTTGAGATTGGCAGCACAGAACTCAAGCAGGCTACTAATAGATATGCTGATCTTTCTAGAATTATGGAGGGTGATGTAATTAGTACTCAGTACGCAGTGGCTACAGCTGCACATGGCTATGACACCCAAAATAAGATAATGGCTACAAAAATGCAAAAATATATGGATTTGACAGCGCCTACTCAGGATCTTGTGAATCGTTTGACTGAGCTTACTACAGAAAAAGGCTCTGCTGAAACAAATATCGACGCGATTATTACTGGGCTTAGAGCACTTAATATGCGCGGCGATACAGATCTTGTAAAAGCTCAAATTGACAACATCCTTGACAAGGAAATTGGCGGTGGTATAAAGCTCGGTACTCATGCTTCACAGGCTTTAGCTGGATTCTTGATGTTTGACGTAAAAGACTCTGACCCGTGGCTTAGAAGATTTGGTAAATACATCAACCTTGAGACTGCTCGCGTATACAATAAAAACGAAAGAAAGAATTTGGATTTAAGCTACGAAGAATATATTAATGGCTATCATATGGAGCTAAATGAAGTGACTGGTGAGCTTGAGAAAATGTTTGCGAAGAAGGGTATGAAGGAACTTATGGAAGGTACGTCGCTTGACAGTATTGAGCGAACGGCGCTTTCTAACTTTGATGATAGCTTAAAGAAGGCGTACACGTATTATGATAATGAAGGAAAGGCACGTCTTAATGTGGCTAAATATTTGGATAAGCGCGAAGAAGTTCAAACGGCGATTGGCCCGCAATTTATCTCAGCAAGCCTTAAATATTTGTCTGGTAGCGAACAGCTAGTCAGCGCTGTGAAGTTTTTGACAGGTTATAGTAAAAAACAGAGAACAGAAGAATATGTTGATGAAAACGGTGTAAATCAAACACGTGCGGTATATGATTGGGTAGCGGCTTGGGAAAACGGAAAAGAATTTGCGGATGATCCTAAGAGAGCGAAGAAGTTCTTTGAGAAGAAGACGCTACAATACTTAGGAGATCAGACGCCTTCACAAATTTTGGGACTTAGGTCGGATTATTATCAACCGCTTCAGAATCATTTGGTGGATTCATATGAAGCTGAGAAAATGGAAGGTTGGAGCGAAGAAGCAATTCGCGAACACGAAGAATATATCAAAGAAAAAGCTGAAATTCAAACTAGATATGGTGATCTTCCACCTGAAGAAGCAAAGAAGAAACGTGAGAACGATATGAAAGTTCTTCGAGATAAGATGGCCGGTGCTCAGTTTAGACAGCTACTTGACCAGAAGGGTAAACTTAACCAGATTTACAGAACTAGACGTTCTGGTGCAGCAAACAACGCGAAAGACTGGCTTAGAAAATGGCTTGATCTTGATAATGAAACGCTCATTAATTTAAGACTTGATGATGATAGGCGCAGAGAAAAACAAGACCTTGAAAAGGCTAAAAAGGCGAGGGCGGAAGCGCGTGGTGATTCTCCGGAAGAGAATAATGCTGCTGGCGGCAAAATCTATACAGAGCTAGATATGGCAGGCTTTGTTTCGGACATTGAAGATATGTGGCAGAATCTACGCGACATGGATGATGATATCTTTTATGAAGAATCACTTGAGTATATTGAAAAGACTTTGAGTAAAGAAAGCTTTATAGCGGCCAAGTACAAACAATTTAGAAAAAATGATCCGTATGCAGATAGCCATCTATTAAAAGATTATTTGACGGATCTTCTAAACGACCCAGAAAACTATTAAACTTGTGCTATAATTAAAGTATGGCGCAATACAAAGTGCCTCAGGATGTTGAGGCGGACGATAAATTACTCGGACCGTTTAGCTTTCGGCAGTTCGTTTATCTTTTGATAGCGGCAGGGCTTGCTGCGATGGCGGTGGGGCTTTTTCAACTGTTTCCATTGCTTGCGATTATTCCAGTGCCTTTTGTGTTTTTCTTTTTGGCGCTTGCTTTACCACTTAAAAAAGATCAGCCGATGGAAACGTATTTAGCGGCAATTGTTTCTTATCATTTAAAACCACGCGCTAGATGGTGGATGCCGGGACAAAGGGAAAATACAATTTTAATTACCGCTCCTAAAAAAGTTGATGAGAACCGAACTCGTGATATTTCTGGTGAAGAAGCAACGCATAGACTTTCGTTTTTGGCGGATATTGTGGATACTGGTGGTTATGCAATTAAAGGAGTTGGGTCTAGTCCAATGCGGGAAGATTTGGTGGCAGAAGCCAATGCTACCCCAGACATGTTTGAAACATATCAATCTCAGGTACTGAACCGGGTAATTGATCAGGATAAAATGAGTCGTCATGAGACTGCGGTAAAGGAAATGAGAGAGGCGATTAAGCGAAACTCCGAGGCAGAGAAGATTCCGGATGAGCCAGAGCCAGAACCAGAACTGGAGATAAAAGTTGTTCCAGAGACGGACAACGATGAAGAGCTAAATGAAGATAAAATGCTTTATGAACCGATTTTGGTGCCATCTTCGGACAAAAAAGATTCAGATACTGATTTTACAAGTGTGAGCTTGCGTGATTCGGCAATACTAAAACCGGACAAGGATATTACAAATACGGAGGTTTTGGTAAGGCCACAAAATGATAGTATAATGGAATTAGCAAACAACACTGATTTTTCGGTTGCGACCATCGCAAAAGAAGCTAATAGAATAAACAGAAAGGAAAAGAGCGGAGAAGTATTTATTTCGCTACATTAGATTATGAATCCACAGCAACCACAACAAATTTTACCAAATCAGAATGCTGCGGCTGGTTCGCCGCAACAGATTTTGCCAAATCAGCAAAATGTGATGCAGCCAAATATGATGGCGCAAGGAAACCCGATGCAGCCAAATATGATGGCTCAGAATCAAATGATGGGGCAGCCAATGATGGGGCAACCAATGATGAATCCACAAATGGCAAATCCGCAAATGATAAACCAGCAGATGATGATGAACCAAATGGCGCAACCCCAACCTGTTCCTAATAAAAAAGATAATCCGATGTCTACACAAGCTACATTAATGATTTCTGAGCTTAGAGACAATGTGGTGATTATGAAAGACGGCTCTTTTAGGGCGGTGGTAGCTTGTAAATCAATTAACTTTGATTTGATGAGCGAAGTGGAACGAGAGAGTGTAGAATATTCGTATCAGAACTTTTTGAATTCGCTTACATTTACTACACAAATTATGGTAAGAAGTCAGAGAGTTGATATTGGTCCGTATCTTTCTAGATTGACTGAAATCAGAAGGAATAATGATAACCTGCTTCTTGGTGTTTTGATGGATGATTACATAAACTTTATTGAGCTTCTGTCACAGGAAGCAAATATTATGGATAAATCGTTCTTTATCGTGATCCCGTATTATACTTCGCCAGATGCAGAAAAATCATTGCAGGAGACTAAAAATTTCTTTAAGACTTTCTCAAGAAGCAAAGGTCCAGAAGTGACTAAGATTGATAGGAATACTTACGATAAAGCAATGGAAGAAATAACTAATAGAGTAGACACGGTGACATCGGGGCTTTATCAGATTGGTATTCACTCAGTACGGCTAAACACGAAGGAGCTCGCAGAGCTATATTATAACTTTAATAACCCAGATACAGCGGTCAGAGAGCCATTGGTGGATTTCTCTAAACTTGCTACACTTTACGTTAAGAAAGGAGAGAAGGAATAATGGCTAGAAAAAAGAAAAAACTGACCGCGGTACAAATTGCGGCGCAGGCTGAAGCCACTGAGATGGCGGAAATCCAAAGGGCGTTTGAACAGGGTACAAATACTTTACGTGATTTGATTTCGCCGTCAGCGATTGAGATTCACTCGGATTATTTTCGTTTAGGAACTAAATACGGACGAACGATTTATGTTTATGGTTACCCAAGGACGTTATTTACAGGATGGATTTCGCCAATTATCAATATTGATGAAGTAATTGATGTTTCTATGTATATTTATCCGGTGGAATCGGCGATTGTGATGAAGAACTTGAAGACGAAAGCGACGCAGCTTGAGGCTTCGATGAATTTGAATGCTGAAAAGGGCAAAATTCGTGATCCAGAGCTCGAAGCGGCATTGATGGATACAGAAGAACTTCGTGATCAATTGCAGGTGGGAGCAGAAAGATTTTTCCGTTTTGGACTTTATGTGACAATTTGGGCGGATTCTTTGGATGAACTTAAATTTGTTCAGCAAAAAATTGAAACAATCTTTGGTCAGCAAATGATTTTTTCGAAGGTGGCTAATTCACAGCAGGAACAGGGGCTTAATTCGATTATGCCGCAATGTACTGATCAACTGCAGATTCGCCGAAATATGAATACTGGTGCGATTTCTACTTCTTTCCCATTTACTTCTGCAGATTTAACTCAGGACAAAGGCATTTTGTATGGTGTAAATATGCATAATAATGGGTTAGTGATTTTTGATAGATTTTCGCTTGAAAATGCAAACATGGTGGTATTTGCGAAGTCTGGTGCTGGTAAATCATTTACAGTGAAGCTGGAGGCGCTACGTTCGATGATGACGGGTGCGGAAATTTTGATTATTGATCCAGAAAACGAATATCAGAAGCTGTGTGATGCGGTGGGTGGTTCCTATATTCGTTTGTCTTTAAACTCAGATGTGAGAATTAATCCTTTTGACTTGCCAAAGGTGGTAGATGCAGAGGATGCGAACGATGCTCTAAGGGCAAATTTGGTGACGCTACACGGTCTCTTTAGATTGATGCTTGGTGGAACGACGGCAGATGGTAGAAAAATTGGTTTAACGCCAAACGAAGAAGCAGATCTAGATCAAGCTTTAATTGATACTTATGCAAGGGCGGGTATTACGTCTGATCCTTTGACTCATCAATCTACGCCACCGACGATTTCGAATTTGTATGATACGCTTTTACACATGGGTGGATCGGGTCCGCAAATGGCGCAGAGACTTCGTAAATATACGACTGGTACGTTTGCAGGGATTTTCTCACAACAGTCAAATATAGATATTAATAACCAAATGGTGGTATTTAATATTCGTGATCTAGAAGACGAGCTTCGGCCGGTGGCGATGTATATTGTACTGTCGCATATTTGGAATATCGTACGGGCGAATCAAAAGAAACGGCTTCTAATTGTAGATGAGGCTTGGCAGCTAATGCAACACGAAGATTCGGCAAACTTTTTGTTTTCTTTGGCGAAACGTGCACGTAAGTATTATCTTGGGCTAACTACGATTACTCAGGACGTGGAAGATTTCATGGGTATGAAAATGGGACGAGCAATTGTGGCAAATTCGTCTATGCAGCTCCTATTGAAACAGTCGGCTTCGGCCGTGGATGTGCTAGTGGATGTGTTTAAGTTGACTGAGGAGGAAAAACGAAGACTCGCGAATTTCCCAGTGGGACAAGGGTTGTTCTTTGCTGGACAAAACCACGTTCATATCCAAATCATTGCATCGGAGACAGAAGAAAAATTGATTACTACTAATCCAAGTCAACAACAATAGATTTTTGCTATTTTGCTCAAGAGGTATAACAGCAGTGATTGGCCGTGCTGTTTTGGAGATTTATAGAAGCGGCTGGTCGTGCTGTTTTACTATAAATATGTTATAATATGTTTATGAAGCTGAAGGGTTTTGTGATTGGTTTTGTTGCGATGGTTTTGGCGACTTTGCCTGGTAACGCTTTGGCTATAAAATTGATTGACGAAGAGCTTTTATACTACTATGGGCAGAATGGCATTTATCATTATAATGGTTCTGCGGAAAGATGTGGGCCGAGTGATGGTGGTAATCAAAATTATGCTGGCGTGCCTGTGTGGAGCGATGCAGAATTGGAAGCAATTTCGGATAACCAGGCAATTTATGAAGAAGCAGCAAGTGCTTATGATATTCCTTGGCAGATTCTTGCGGTGATTCATAGTATGGAAACGAATCTACAACGGTATAATCCCGCAAATGGGCAGGGTGTTTATCAATTATATAGTTATACTGGTGGTGGAAATAATGCAAACAGCTTTGCGCCGGCGGCGGAAATTTCTGAGGAAGAATTTCGAGAACAAACGATGATGGCTGCGGAGATAATTAGCAACTCTGCGGGCGATTTGACTGATGCTGATGCGGTGAAACGTTTGTTTTTTAGCTACAATGGAATGGCTTCGGAATACATAGAAAAGGCGCTTCTTATGGGTTACTCACTAGAGGAAGCTGAAAACGGGGAAGGTTCTCCATATGTGATGAATCGATATGATAGTGATAGAGATTCGACTGCCGCAGAAATGAACGAAAACTGGGCAGGGAGATTTGTAGCGGATGGAGAGTATGATTCGAGCTCGGTATCTAGTGAATTTGGTGCGTTTGTAAAATATCAGGCACTAGCTGGAAATATTTATTGTTCTGATAATGGTGGTGGAATTGTTGAGACGGCGTTACTGCTTTCTTGGGAAGGAACGGGACACAGTAAGGACGATCCGAAGCCAGAATATGTGGATGCGATGAGAGAAGTTGGAACATATTTTGAGCCATGTCAAAGCGGTGGAAATTGTGCACCGATTGGGGCATCTTGTGATATATTTGTTTCTACTGTAATGAGATATTCTGGGTCGGATCCAGATTTTCCGGCGACAGGACCGGCAGTACAAGAAGAATATATGGCTTCTCGCTCAGATATGTATATGCAGGTTCTTGCGACTGATGTGAGTGATTTGGAGCCTGGGGATATACTTGTTACAACTGAAAATGGCAGGCATATATATTTGTATCTTGGTGATGGGATGCAGGCATCAGCTTCTTATGATGATAGAACTGGAGAACATTTTGAGGGGGTGTATTTAGAAGATAATGGTACTGGGGCTGGGTCTAGGCATTATAGTGTTTATAGAAGGATACAGTAGTTAGCTACTGGCACTCTTGCTTTTTGAGTGCTAATAATATATAATATATATATGGCAGAAAAACGTGATTATTACGAAGTACTGGGCGTTTCTAAAAGCGCGTCTGATGATGAGATTAAGAAGGCTTATCGAAAGCTTGCAATTAAATATCATCCAGACCGAAATCCTGGCGACAAGGAAGCGGAAGCAAAGTTTAAGGAAATTAACGAAGCGCATGAAGTTTTGTCTGATAAGCAAAAACGAGCTAGATATGATCAATTCGGTCATGCCGGAGTTGGTGGCGCTGGTGGATTTGGCGGCGGTGCATCCAATCCATTCGGAGGTGGTTTTAATTACAATGGTCAGACGTTTAACTTTGATTTTGGCAATGGGGGGATGTTTGATGATATTTTGGGAAGTTTATTTGGCTTTGGTGGGGCGCGTCGGCCAAGAAGAGGTGCGGATTATCAGGCGTCAGTGACGGTCACATTTGAAGAGGCAGTTTTTGGAACTACAAAGACAGTTGATAATAATGGCAAGAGCATGAAGATAAAAATCCCGGCTGGGATTGATGATGGGATGTCTATTCGTTTGAAAGGTAAAGGTGGTCCAGCTCCAGAAGGTGGAACGGAGCCAGGTGATTTGTATATTCGTGTGCGAGTGAAACCGCATAAATCTTTGATGCGGGAAGGTGCGATTATTTTGTCTGAACAGAGAATTGATATGGTAGATGCGGCGCTCGGTTGCGAAGTGGAAGTTGAGACGGTAGATGGACCAGTAGTGATGAAGGTGCCGGCTGGCACACAAAGTGGTACACCGTTTAAATTGTCTGGGCATGGTGTTCCGTTTAGAGAAGATGGAGATAGAGGCCCACACATTGTGACGATTTTGGTTGAAACACCAAAGAATTTGTCTAAGAAACAAAAAGAGTTACTCGAAGAATTTCGGAAGGCGAAAAAACACGGACTATTTTCTAGATAGAACTTAATTGTATATGCTTGCTTTTTGTTTTTTTGGGGGTTAAAATAAAAACAATAAAACAAAGTGGAGGTTTAAATGGGGAAATTGGAGGAGATGTTGGTCAGGAATGGGGTGGTTTATCGCAATCCTGACGGTTCGTCGGCATATATTGAGGGGAGCTTGGTTTCGAATTCGTTGGTGGTAAGAAACTCAGCTGGATGGGTGACACATAAAATTGAAAGAGCTTGTAATGGAGCAGATCTTGTGGTGAGAAATGTTTCGACTGGGTGCGTGGAAATGAGAATTTCTGCCTAGGATTGTTTAGTTTGGCGTTGGGAAAATTTGCATGAGCCTTTTTCTTTTTGGAAAAAATATAGTATAATTAGGGTGGAAACTAATTAATTTGATGTTATTTGTTAACCCGTTGATATAGAGAAAAATATCAACAAAAACAATTAGAAAGGGAATTTATGGAGATTTTAATCCCAGTTATTGCCGCAGTGGTAGGTCTTGCGGCTGGGGCGGGGGGTATTTTTGCCTACAATAAACATAATGAAAACGGGGGAAAAGATAAGGCTGATGATTTAGTTCGTAAGGCTAAGCGTGAAGCTTCGGAAATTGTGCTTTCGGCTAGAAAGGAAGCCTCTTCTATTACTGAGAAAAATCAAGCAGAAGAAAATGAACGTCGTAAAGAATGGAAGAAGACAGAAAATCGTCTTTCGGAGCGCGAGACTGCGCTTGATTCAAAGCTTGATCAGCTTGAGAAAAAGACTGAGAAGTTGGCTAGCGAGGAAAAAGAGCTTGAAGATTTAAAGAATGAAGTTCGTGAGATTCGCAATAAACAGCACGAAAAATTGGAAAAAATCGCGGGGCTTTCTAAGACTGAAGCACGAGATAAATTGATGAAAATGACTGAGAATGATATTAAACAAGATCTCGTGAATTTGGTAGCAAAAGAGCAAAAAGAAATTAAGCATGACGTAGATGAAACAGCTCAAGCGATTCTTCTTACTGCGATGGAGAGAATGTCTTCCGAAGTGACGGCGGATAGAACCGTGACGGCTTTAAAACTGCCTGATGATGATATGAAAGGCCGAATTATTGGTAAGGAAGGGCGCAATATTCAGGCTTTGCAAAGAGCAACTGGTGTAGATATTTTGGTTGATGATACTCCTGGGATGGTGGTTTTGTCTTCGTTTGACCCAATTAGGCGTCAGGTGGCTAGATATGCTTTGGAACGTTTGATGAAAGATGGACGAGTCAATCCTGCATCCATCGAAGAAGCTGTGGCTAAGGGTGAAAAGGAAATTGAAAAGGAAGTTGTAAGAGCTGGTGAAGATGCAGTGCGTGAAGTTGGATTGGTTGGTATTCCACGCGAGTTGGTGCATCTTTTGGGCGAATTAAAATTCCGTACATCTTATGGTCAGAATGTTCTTTTACATTCGATTGAGATGGCACATGTGGCGGGGATGATTGCTGAGGAAATCGGTGCAGATAAAAGAGTGGCGAAGACTGCGGCTCTCATGCATGATATGGGTAAAGCTGTGACGCATAAGATTGAAGGCAAACACGCGGAAATTGGTGCGGAGCTTGCTAAGAAATATGGCATGCCAGAGCCGGTGGTACATGCGATTGCTGCGCATCATGATGACATTGAACCAACTACACCTGAAGCGGTGATTATTAAGATTTGTGACGCAATGAGTGCGGCGCGTCCAGGGGCTCGAAATATTTCGGCGGAGAACTTTGCGGAACGGATGCGTGATCTTGAGAATATTGCAACATCGTTCCCAGGAATTGATAAAGCCTATGCGATTTCTGCAGGTAGGGAAGTGCGTGTGATTGTGGAACCAAAACAAATTGATGATTTATCGGCTCTTAAATTGGCACGAGATATTGCAAACAAGATTGAAGCGACGATGAGCTATCCTGGCGTGATTAAAGTGAATGTGATACGCGAGACGCGGGCAATTGAGTATGCGAAGTAGGTGATTGAGCTTGACTAATTTTCATAAATGATGTATAATATTATGCAGTTGATGGGTTTTTGTGTGTAATGAGACGAAACGTTAGAAAAATATTATATAAGAAATTGCCACAGATTATTTTGCTATGTATTGCAGATTTAGCGGTGTTTTTGTTGGCTAGCTATTTGTCTTTGGCACTTAGATTTGATTTTGGTGAAATTCCAACGAATTTTTTAAATAATTTAGCCCACTCATTACCACTCAATGCAATAATTGTTTTGATCGTATTCTACCTGACAGGTCTTTACACTTCGGTCTGGCGTTATGCTTCGGTTGTTGAATTATTAAATGTAGTAGCAGCCTGTGCTTTTGTAGAATTATTTACCCTTGCTTTGAATTCGATGTTTTCGCTGGCCTTGCCAGCAAGTTTTTACTTTTTGCATTTTGTGTTGATGTTTATTCTTATTTCTGGCGTAAGATTTTCATACAGAATTTTAAGGATTATTATAAATAGTATAAGACGATACTCTAGTGATAAAACTAGGACGCTTTTGTTTGGGGCAGGCGAAGCTGGACGAATGGTGCTTGATGAAATGATGCGAAATGTAAATGCCAATTCGCAGATAATGTGTATTGTAGATGATGACAAAAAGAGATGGGGGACACGTCTTAGGAGAATTCCAATTGTGGGTGGCAGACATAAAATAGAAGATGCCGTAAAGAAATATAAAATTGAAGAAATCATTATCGCTATCCCGTCTGCTCCAAAGGATGAAATATCAAAAATCGTTACAGAATGTCAGAGAACTGATTGTGAAATAAAAATTTTGCCTTCAATTTTTAGAGAAATGAATAAAGATTCTGATACAGCAGTGCAGGATAGTATTCGTCCAATTTCTTATGAAGACTTTCTTGGCAGGGACCAAATTGTAGTAAATAATGCAGAAATATTTGATAGTTTGATTGGAAAAACTATTTTAGTGACTGGCGGTGGAGGTTCGATTGGCTCGGAGCTTTGCCGACAAATTGCTAAGTGCAAACCAGAAAGATTGATTGTTTTTGATATATACGAGAATAATGCCTATGATATTCAACAAGAGCTGGTTAGAAAATATCCAGAGATGAAGCTTGAGACTATTATAGGATCTGTGCGGGATTATCAACGTCTTGAAAAAGTATTTACACAATATCATCCTGATTTAGTGTTTCATGCTGCTGCACATAAACATGTCCCTCTGATGGAAGTGAGTCCAAATGAAGCGGTAAAGAATAATTGCCTTGGTACATTGAATACTGTAAAGTTAGCAGATAAATATAAGGTGAAGAAGTTTGTGCTGATTTCGACTGATAAAGCAGTGCGTCCAACTAATGTGATGGGTGCGACTAAAAGAATATGCGAGATGATCGTGCAAACTTATGATAAGATTAGTGAAACTGATTTTGTGGCGGTAAGGTTTGGAAATGTGCTTGGGTCAAATGGTTCTGTAATTCCGCTATTTTTGAAGCAGATTGAAAATGGTGGACCAGTAACTGTGACCGACAAAGAAGTGACACGATATTTTATGACAATTCCAGAAGCGGTTAGTTTAGTGATACAAGCGAGCGTATATGCAAAAGGTGGTGAGATATTTGTTTTGGATATGGGTAAACCAGTTAAAATATATGATCTTGCTAAGCAGATTATTCGTTATAAAGGCTATAAACCTGACAAAGATATAAAAATTGAGATTACCGGGCTTCGTCCTGGCGAAAAAATGTATGAAGAAATGTTGATGGACGAAGAGGGAATGAAATCTACGCCAAACAAATTGATTTTTATCGGGCATCCAATTGCAATTAAATCAACATTTTTGGTTCAGCTCGAGGATTTAATAAGAGAATCAAAAAACAATTCTGAAGCGATTAAACAGTCGGTGGCAAAGATTGTAGATACATATAAGGTTGAATAAAATGTATAAGGTATTTATTAAAAGGATTTTGGATTTTATTATTTCTATATGTGCGATACTTATTTTGTTTATTCCGATGATTGTGATAGCCATCTCTGTTTTTATTTCTGATCCTGGACCTATATTCTATACGCAAAAAAGATTTGGGAAAAATAAGAAGTATTTTTATATTATCAAATATAGAACAATGAAGGTTAACACCCCTGATTTGCCTACGGATAAATTGAAGAATCCTGAACAGTATGTGACTGGGTGCGGGAAAATTTTGAGAAGATTTAGTTTAGATGAATTGCCGCAACTGTTTAATATATTAGTGGGGCAAATGAGTTTTGTGGGGCCGAGACCGGCGCTTTGGAATCAGACGGAACTGATGAAGATGCGGGATAAAAATGGGTCTTCTTTGCTTCGGCCAGGTTTGACGGGCTGGGCACAAATCAATGGGCGAGATGATATTCCTGAAAAATTGAAGGCTAAGTTTGATGGTGAATACGCACAAAGGATTAGTTTTTTGTTTGATTGTAAGTGTTTTTTTGGGACATTCAAAAAGGCACTTAAACATGATGGTGTAGCTGAATAAACATATTTATTATGATGGCAGGCTAGGAATGTGTTTATGGGGTGGAATAGTTGACGAATTTCGGTAAGTGTGATATAATTGGGTTATAAAAAGTTTGTGTTTTTGCTGTAAAAAGGATGTAAATTGGCAACCAAAAATCAATTAAAAAGAATGAATAAAAGCGAGCCACTTGTAAGTATAGTGATGCCAGTTTTTAATGGTGCTAATTGTATTGATGAAACAATCCATTCTGTTTTGGGACAAACCTATGATAATTTTGAATTAATCATCGTTGACGATGCATCGACGGACAATACTTTAGATGTTGTTGATCAATTCAAAAATGATAAGATAAAGGTGATTCGGTCTAAAAGAAATTGTGGCGCAGTGAGAGCTACAAATCGTGGGATAAGGGCGGCGCGTGGTGAGTATTTAGCTTTTATTGACGCTAATGATAGATGGCAACCGGGCAAGTTGAAACAACAAATTGAGTTTATGTCTGAAAATAAGGCGGCTTTTTCGTTTGCAAGTTATGTTTTTGCTGATAAGAATGGAAGACCAAATGGAAGAGTAGTGAGAGCGCCGGCTTCGATTGATTTTGCGAAGAATAAGGTTATTATGACTTCTACTGTAATGCTAAATATGAATGGGCTAAACAGAAGCGGTGTAAAGATGGAGCAGGGTGACAAGAAGTGGCAGAGAATGTTTGATGAAACGGAACGAGCGTACGGTATGCATGAAGTGATGGCGATACGTGGGTATGATTTAAAAGTGCCAATTTGGAAGAAGGTTTGGAGGAGGGTGTGATGGGACGGAAATTCATGATAATCGCACCACTTTGTAAGTCACTAGTTAATTTTCGTGGTGATTTAATGAAAGATATCCGGGATAAAGGATATGACATTGTGGCTGTAATTCCTGATAATACGGAAAAAGATTTTTTTAAGAACAATAATATAAAAGTTCGGCTAGTCGATTTAGATAAGAATTCTGTATCCGTTTTTGGTTCTTTGGGATATTTTAATAATTTGAAGAAGATAATTAAAGAAGAAAAACCAGATATTGTATTTTCGTATACGATTAAGCCAGTGATTTTTGGTTCGGTGGCGGCACATAAAGTTGGAGTGAAGGAAATCTATTCTTTGATTTGTGGACTGGGGATGTTGTTCTGTTCGGATTCTTTGAAAATTAAGGTTTTGAGATTTTTGGGCGGGAGAATGTATAAGCATGCCTTGAAATATAATGATAAAGTGATTTTTCAAAATCAGGATGACATAAATGAATTTGTAAAAAGAGGATATGTCAAGCGAAGCCAATGTGAACTTGTAAACGGTTCTGGTGTAAATTTGAAAAAATTTTCTAGAAATGAGTTACCCAAGAAAGACGTTTCGTTTTTGATGGTATCGAGGGTTCTGAAAGAAAAAGGTGTGATGGAATATTTTGAAGCGGCAAAGCTTGTAAAAGAAAAATATCCTGATGTAAAGTTTTCTTATATCGGACAAGTCGATAAAAATAAAAATGCGTTGCCATTTGATTTACTAAAACCATATATTGATTCTGGTGTAGTGGAATATATTCCAGAAACAAAGGAGGTGGAAAAATATGTAGCTAAGTGTAGTGTGTTTGTTTTGCCGTCGTATTATTGTGAAGGTATTCCGAAGACTCTGCTTGAAGCTACGGCGATGGGAAGGCCGATTATTACAACTAAGACACCTGGGTGCAAAGAGACTGTGATTGAAGGTGAAAATGGGTTATTCGTAAAGACTCGTGATGCTAAAGATTTGGCCGAAAAGATGATTTGGATGATTGAACATAAAGATAAGTTGCAGAAGATGGGGGATAAATCGTTTGAGATTTGTAAAGAGAAGTTTGAGATTGGAATAATTGATGAGAAGATGATGGGGGTGATGGGAATATAGGTATGAGCGACAAGAAAGAGCCAATTAGGATTTTGCAGTATATCGGAAGTTTGGAAACTGGCGGTTCTCAATCGATGATTATGAACATCTATCGAAATATCGATAGAAGTAAAGTACAGTTTGATTTCGTCGTGGATAGAAAAGACAAAAATGATTTGTTTTATAAAGACGAGATAGAGTCGCTCGGTGGGAAAGTCTATGTTTTTGATGAATATTTTAAAGGCTATAATTATTTTGCTTTTGCGAGACAATGGAGGGAGTTTTTCAAAAAACATCCTGAATATAAAATTATTCATTGCCATGTAAGGAGTGTGGCTTCTATAGTGTTGAAGGTTGCTAAGCGGAATGGTTTGGTGACGATTTGTCATAGTCATAATACGTCGAATGGAAAAGGTATAAAAGCTGTTGCGAAGAAAATGCTACAAAGTAAAATACATAAAAATTGCGATTATTATTTTGCGTGTTCTAGAGATGCTGCGGAATGGCTATATGGAGATAAAATCGCAAAATCCGATAAATGCATAATACTAAACAATGCGATAGAAGTTGATAAATATAGATTTAACCAAAACTATCGAGATGAAATAAGAAAAAAATATGGGATTTCTGATGACGTATATTTAATTGGGTATGTGGGCAGATTCGAAAAACAAAAGAACCATGAGTTTATTTTTAGGCTAATTGAAGGTGCAAAGGACGACAATGGAACCATTTTTATGCTATGCGGAGATGGTACATTAAAAGCAAATTTTCAGAAAAGAATAGAAGAAGTTGGACTTAAAGATAAAGTAATTTTTGTATCTGGTAATACAGAAATTTATAAATACTACGATGCTTTTGATTATTTCGTTTTGCCGTCTTTATATGAGGGACTGGGTATGGTTTTAATTGAAGCACAATTTTCTGGGCTTACGTGTTTGGTCTCTCCGAATATTCCTGCTGAAGCGAAAATTTCGAAAAATTTTATAGTAAGAGATTTATTGGAACAAGAATGGGAAAAAGAGATAGTTAAGAAAAAGGTAAACCAAAAAAGAGGCGAAGTGAAATTATTGGATAACGCAAGGAGATTTGATATTTTGCCTGTTGCGAGAGAGATGCAGCGGTTTTATTTAGAAAAAGGTGACGGAATGACGAAACAGAAAAAAACGTTTGTTTTTATAACAAACACAGATTATGTGAAGGGGAATCTTACTGGTGGTCATAGGAGATTTTTAGAGCTAGTTAATGGCTTAAGTATAGAAAATGAAGTGATTTTAATTTCAAAGAAAATTCCAGGGCTTAAAAAAGATAATATGAAATTTATTGAAATAAAGGAAAATAAGCACAGGTTTTTACCTGCTCATATATATAAAATATTGACAATCTATAAGGTCTTACGAAGAGAGCGAAAAAACATTCAGTATGACTATGCGATTTCTTTTGGGCCTGTAGATACTATTTCCTATAAAATTAGTGGGTATAATAATATTGTTATGCTTCTTAGGGAGGATTTTGTAGGTTACAGAAAAGTAGTTGGGATGTCCGCTGTCAAAATGGAATACTTTAAATTATTAGAAAGATATGCGGTTAAGAATTCTCAGAAGATTATTGTGCAATGTGAAGATGATAAAGAAGCGTTAATAAAAAGGCTTGGAGAGAAAGTAAGACAAAAAATTTATATACAACCTAATAATATTAATGCTTCATGGATATCGGAGAGTAAAATTGAAAGAAAAAAACGTGATGATGGGGTGGTTAGAATTGCTTTTATTGGGAATTTTTCGGACAACAGAAAAGGACATAGCTTGCTCCTCCCTGCTGTGGCTAAAATAATAGACGAAGGATACAATATAGAATTGTATGTTGTTGGCGATGGTAGGCAGTTAGAAAAATATAGAGATGAATATGGTAACTATCAAAGAATGAAGTTTCTGGGAAGAGTGAAGAATGTAGGAGAGATTTTAAGTAAGTCGGATTTCGTAGTGGTGCCATCTTTGATGGATTCTTGTCCTAATACTGTGTTGGAAGGTATAAATATTGGAGTGCCGGTTTATGGAACAGATATAGGCGGAATCAAGGAGATATTGCAAGACAAAAATTACTTGTTCGAGCCAGATGTTGATTCAATTTATACGTTTATTAAGAAAAAAATTGATATTGGAGATTATGCTAGCGATGGAATAAAACAGAAAGTTATAAAACGCAGACTGACATTTGACTGGAGCGACAAAATACAGAATATTATAGACGGAAAGAATGGGGCAAATAGATGAACTCTTTAAGGAAAAAGATACCTAACTATAAGATTTTAGCATGTTTGATTTTTGTATTCACGTACGTGCTGTCTATGATGAAAATTAATTCTATTGGTGACTTGGACGATATTGGTTCTGGTGAAATATTTCTGTATTCATGGCTGGGGATAGTGGTTTTCTTGTTCTATATTTTCTGGTGGAAAAAACTGACTGGTAAATTCTTGACACCATTTACCATCTTCCTGCTTTTTATTACACTATTTAATTTTGGCCAGTGTATTTTATGGGCATTTGGCATTCATTCGGATTCCGAAATTGGTAAAAGGTTGATATTTAGTTCAGTCTCTGCTGATAATGCACTGATATTGAAAGCGCAGATTTTATATGTAGTTTCTTATGTAGCAATTAACACTGGTGCAATATTGTTATATAAGAAGAAAAAAGTAGAAGACATGACAAATATTTTTAAGGATGATGTACTTAATGATTTTAAGTATAAGGCACTTTTTGCTACTTCTGCTATCGTTTCATTATATTCTATTCCAATAACTATATTCGTCGCAATTCAAAAATATAGATATACTCAGATTTTTAGCTATCATGATATATATTATGGTTCGATAAATGAGTATTTCAGTAATCCCATTTTTACTATTGGATGCGGTTTATTCTTCATGTCTTTAGTTGGGCTATTGATTGGTTCTAAATATAAAAAGAACGTTAGATATTTTGTTTATTCTGTGTTTTTCGTGTATGCTACAATAACGCTTTTGGGCGGAGATAGAGGCGAATGGATTGTTCCATTTATGTTCTTGTTTTGGATGCACATAACATTCTATAAGCCAATGAAAAGAAGAAATGCAATGATGTTTTTAGTTGTTTCATTTTTATCGCTGTATATAATGAATGCGATTGTCTCATTAAGGAATGTGGGCATATCTTATGATGGTTTTGTTGATTCTCTTACGTCTAATGATGGTGTTATTGTGCCGTTATTAACTGAGTTTGGGCAGACAATGGGGATTAGTATTATATTATTAAGCAAGGGTACGGTGCCGCTATACGGTAATACATATTTGATGTCTATTCCCACTATGTTTGGTACTGGATTTGCGAATAGATTGTTTGGTATGAATTACGTGCAATTGCACACTTGGTTTCCATTGGAATATCTGGGCATAAATTATGGTACGGATTTTTCAGTAATAGGAGAGGCTGTGTTAAATTATGGGGTATTGTTGGCTCCGCTAGTATTGCTTGTTGGAGGAATGATTTTCGGAAAGATTTTTAATTATCCGTTTGAAAAAAATAAGAGTCCGTTTTTGCTCTGTTTCTCGATAGGGGCCATGATTTCTATTGTGGGAATTGCTAGATCTACGTTTTGGATCTCACTTAATAAGATAGTTTGGCCATTGCTTGTTTTTGGAGTTATATATTTTGTTATGAAGAGGGTGTATAAAAGAATGGACAATCATCAGAATATTGATGTGAAAGAAACTATAGAGATAAAAGAAAGGAAAATAAATTATGAATAGGTTTTTGAAACTGTGTAAGAATCCTATGTATCTGTTTTTGAAAATTGATGATAAAACTTTACATTTATTGAGCGATGAGGCTTACCTAAAAATAAAGTATAGATATCTTTTTGGAGAAAATATAGATTTGGCTTTGCCGAAGACTTTTAATCAAAAATTACAGTGGCTGAAATTGCATGACAGAAAAGATATCTATACTGTAATGGTGGATAAATATGAAGCAAAAAAATATGTGTCAGAAGTAATAGGAGAAAGATACGTTATTCCTACATTAGGCGTTTACAATAGGTTTGATGAAATTAGTTTTGATGAACTACCAGAACAATTTGTAATAAAATGCACTCATGATTCTGGCGGTCTTGTAATTGTAAGGAATAAGTCGAAAGTAGATATAAACGAAATTCGAAAAAAAATAAACAAATCACTTCGAAGAAATTACTATTTTGTTTCCAGAGAGTGGCCATATAAGAATGTGAAACCACGGATAATAGTGGAAAAATATATGAGAGATAGTTGTCATGATGAGCTAAGAGACTATAAATTTTTTTGCTTTAATGGTGAACCGGAGGTTGTATTGGTGTGCTCGGACAGATTTTGTGGAACTGGATTAAAAGAAACTTGGTATGACAATAAATGGAATAGGTTGCCATTCACTGAGGGGGGGCATGAAGTTGATGATTCGTTGACAAAACCAGACAATTTTGACTTGATGTTAAAATTGGCGAGAGTCTTATCTAAGAATATACCTTTTGTTCGTGTAGATTTTTATTCTATTGATGGTGATGTATTTTTTGGAGAGATTACGTTTTATCCAGCTTCTGGTTACGAAAGATTTAATCCGGTAGAATGGGATAAAAAGCTTGGCGATATGATAAATTTGGATTTAGCGAAGAAATGAGATCAAAAAAAGCGATATATAATGTTCTAACTAACTTATTGCTACAAATAGTGACGGTAGCGTATGGTCTTATTGTTCCGAAGATAATCATTGACTGTTTTGGTTCGGACGTAAATGGGCTGGTGGTTTCAATAACACAGTTTTTATCATATATTTCTTTGTTAGAATCTGGATTTGGGCCCGTAATCAAGGCTACTCTGTATAAGCCTATTGCCATGAGAGATAAAAAAACTATAGCGAGTATTTTAAAGACATCTGAGAAGTTTTTCCGTAAAATAGCCTTGATTTTTGTGATTTACATTTTAATGCTTTGTCTAATATTTCCATTGATTGCGAAGAGTGATTTTGATGCAGTATTTACTATCTCGCTAGTTATTATAATAGGTTTTAGCACGTTCGCGGAATATTTCTTTGGGATGACATATAGATTATTTTTGCAAGCAAAACAAAAAATATATGTAATCTCTATTATCCAAATAATTACTTATATATTGGCTATCGTATTTGTAGTAGTTCTTGCTCGATTAGGAGCAAATGTTATTGTGATTAAGCTAGCGACTACCTTTGCATTTTTGTTAAGACCTATTGTGCAGAATTTGTATGTAAAGAGAAAATATAGTATTGATTTAAAATACACCTCATTAAGTTATCACATAAAACAGAAATGGGATGGGCTAGCTCAGCACATAGCATCGGTAATCCATAACAATACCGATATCGTAGTGTTGACTATTTTTACTACTTTGTCTGAGGTTTCTGTGTATTCCGTATACTTACTTGTACTTGCTGCCGTAAAAAAAATCATTCAATCTTTTAGTACGGGGATCGACTCTTCGTTTGGCGATATGTTGGCAAAAAATGAAACTGAGAACTTGAGGAAAAAATTCTCGGCTTACGAGTTATTGTATATGATGATAGCTACTATACTATTTGCTTGTACTTTGATTTTGATTACGCCTTTTGTGCAAATTTACACTAGCGGAGTATCTGATGCTGATTATGTAAGGCCACTATTTGGTTGTCTAATAACTTTGAGCGAATTTGTTTGGGCGGTTAGATTGCCATATAGCACTTTGACCTTGGCTGCCGGCCATTTCAGGGAGACTAGGAAGGGGGCTTGGGTGGAAGCAGCTGTGAATATAATGCTGTCTATAATTTTGGTGATTAATTTTGGGATTGTTGGAGTTGCTATTGGTACGCTTGTAGCAATGATTATACGCACGGTGGAATTTGTTTATCATGCAAATAAGCATATTTTGAAACGGGATATTAGACATAGCGTAGGAAAGATTGTTGTGTCTATTTGTATAGCTTTGGTGGCGGTGGCGGTTTATTATCTTGTACCGATGAATATTTCTGGTGGATATATTGATTGGGGTGTAGGTGCGTTAACCGTGCTTTCAGGCATTTCTGCTGTGACGATTTTGTTGTATGGCGTTATATATAGAAAGCAGATGAAGGGAGTAATCGAATGGGTGGGGAAGAGAGTAAAGAAGAGAAGATAAATGTAGTAAGAGGGGGCAAGAAATTATTTATATAATTTTTACTATAGTGGAATATGCATTTTTGTTAGTTCGAGTTATCGCTGCATAAAGACTTTTTTTGGACATACTATTTCCAATGATAACGATGTCTTGGTTGATGGTGCTGCCTTTAGCTGTTTTGATTGTATTTATGGGGCCTTTCCATTGGTCAATGATTGCCGTGATAGTTTTGCCTTGTTTGGCATGGAAAAGCAGATATCGCAGTCCATCATTATATTCTAAAACTCTAGAAGATGGTATCTTATGGTATTGTCCAGACAAATCTCTCCGTCCATATATTTCGATGCCGAGTTCGTCCCTTATCCATTTACATATTGGTTCTGGACATCTTTTACTGGTGGTTTCTACCCTAGTGGCTGTTTTGTTCTTGAACCATTGTCCGGAATTGTTTATAATGTTCTGGTTATCGTCTCCTAATATAACTATTGGTATATCCGATTTTTCCAATAGCTCAATGAATATTTCTTTGTATCCGTTAAGATCTTGTGCTTCATCTATAATAATATAGTCAAAACGTAGCTTGAGCAACTGCAATAGTTGGTCGGGAAAAGCGTTGACTATGAAAGTAGATAGCTCACTTCTCAATGAGTCTGTTAGCCGTAGTGAATTTTCATTGAATATACATTTAACAAAATTTAAATTAGATTTTTTAGATTTGTCGTTCAATATCGTGCAATGTTCATCATACAATGAAAACGCAGTTGGGGTTTGTCTATTGTATATTTGCCCGGTCTTCGGGAGTATGTGTAACTGTGTTATTCCTATTAAAAATTTTGGAAGATTTCCTGAGTTTATATATTCTATATTTTTTATTCCTTTTGTTATGGGTATTTGTCGAATAAATTTTGGTATGATGTAACTGGAGAATAATGAGTCGATAGTTTTCGACAAAAAGCCTTTATCGCTGATTTCATTCACTACACTGTTGGTGAAAGCTAGGTACAGACCGTTTTTATGTGTAGATAAAAACTTTAATGAGTAAGTTGTTTTGCCGGCTCCCGCTACACATTTAACTATTTCCGATGGCATTTTTTAGGTCCTTCATCACGTGCCAATTCGATAGGTCAACTTTTTTATCGATTAGCTCCCATGCAATTAACATCTTTGCATGGCTGTTTTTTGCTATTTTGTATTCAGTGCCTGGGAGATCTTTTAAAAATTGGCTACCCGTTTCTAGCAGGCCATTCTTTGCTAAATCAGACTCTAGAGTATTTTCTGTATTTAAGAGTGTAATTTCGTTTTCTGCGCATAGTTTCTGCAGCTTTTCGTATCTACTGGATGGTCCGTTTGATGCTTTTCTGTCATCATCGCTTATGACTATAATTCTTTTGTCTCCTAGGGTTATCGCTAATTTAATATAAGGCTCAAACATTACGTTAGCAACATTCACGATTGTCCAATTCTGATTATCCCGTTCATTTAGAAAATTTGTTAGTAGTAGCTCCTCTGTGTATCCTTCTACTAAAATAATATTATCGGCGAAAAATATTTCACATCTACCTGGATGCAGAAAAGTTTGTAACCTATTTTTGATGTTATCATCTAAATTCCGTAATTGCTGGTTCGGCACATCTATTAGTTCTGTGAAATCACATTCGTTTATGACAACGGAGGAATGGCTGGTGACAATAATTTGGGCATCTTTTGTTTTTCTGAGGTCTCTTAGAAGTACTCTTAAAAGAGCTGGATGAATGTGGTTTTCGATTTCATCTATTAGTATAATGCTATATTTTTCGTTGAAATTTGCGAGTAGTATATTGGCAATGCTTTTATAACCAGAGCCGATTTTTCTACCATGCTCTTTGTCATTTTCGACTACAAATATTTTTTCGTCTAGTAGTCTTGGGTCGCCGATATTGATATCTAAGTCTTGATTGAATTTTTTGCATAATTCTTTAAACTGATTGATCCTTGGTTCTAACTGTTCTTTTACCTGATTTTTTGATTGCTCTTTTATCTGCTTGTAGCTGTCTTCGGATTCTATGAAATTTGACACACTAGTTGTGAGACAATCGTCGTAGACGTTTTCTGTCCTAGTCAACGGTATAGCATATATCTTTGGGATTTTTTCATCGCTAGTTACAATATCATAAGAGACTTGCTCTCCATGGAGTAGTCTTAACTGTTTTTTATACCTGCCAGTTTGAGTTTTTGAAATATTCACTGAGAAACCACATCTGAGTTCGCCGTTTTCTTCTTGATAGCATAGGCTAGGAATTGCTTGTGATTTCAACGAGACCCTTATGACGATGGTTTTGCTATCATCGCTATCTTTGAAGTCACTTTTTTCTATTCTGAAGTAATCCTCTGATAATAATGAAAAAGCCAGCCGTATGCCATCAAGCAGGTTGGTCTTTCCTGAACTTTTTTACCGACTATTATTGATAATTTGTCATTTAGACAATATCGACCGTTTAAATTTCTGAAATTTTCAAACTCTACATACTCTATCATCTTATTATAATTGCCATATTTATGAAATTTATTCTTCCATCCCCTCTTGGGTGTATTCTGAGACGATTTTTATTACCTGCTGGATGGTGGGGGAACAATTTTTGAATTTAACTTTTTCAAAAAATACATCATTAAATTCTCTCATCGGTGATACGATTAGAGCATGAATGAAAGATTGAGTCGCGCCGGTCATCTTTTTGAAGTCTAAAATGACTTCTTTGCCATCGACTAATGCTGGCATAATTTGTTTAATCCTGATTTTCCGAGCGATGTCTTTGTTCTCGCCAAAGTTGCCAGCTTCTTTAGACAATACTATGTTCATATAAATTTAATCTCCTTATATTTAGTTTTTTTGCGCTCTCGAATAGCCTTACTGTAAGCTATTTTGATTCGTTCAAGAATTTCGCTAAAACGTTCGGTGTCTGTAAGCGTCAAATCTAGGCCGATTAATGTGCCGCCGAAACTTGGCAAATCGTCGTAGGTTGAACATTTATCTGCAAATGGGTTTTCATTTAATCTTGGTCCGTGTTTGACTCGTTTGTCGAATTTGTGCATTTTGTAAGCGGCATTGCCACTATAAACGAAGAAATAATTGCGGGTTGTTTTGACGATAGACTTTACAATGTAGAGGCCTGCTCCGGCGTTGTCGCCAGTGCCACCGTGATATGCGGTGCCAGATACACCAGGCATTAGTGCTAGACGTATTGCGTCGAGATCGTCGATTGGGTTGTGGTATTTTTCGAGGCTAGCGCGCAAGCCGATTCCGGTGTCGCAAATTCCGATGCTTAATTTGTCTTTTGAGGCTGTGTATTGGACGGCGACGAAAGCGCCATTTTTGGCGTTAGAGTGTTCAATTACGTTTCTAATGAGCTCTCCTAGAACGTATTTTATGGTTTCGGATTTTTCTGGTGATAAATGAAGAATTGGGTGTAAGTCGGCAATGAATTTAGATTGTTCTGCATCGGTTTTTAATTGCGTAATTGGAATAAGGCGTCCAGATTCTTCGTGTTTGTCGTATTTTACTGGGCAGCTGTTTGAGGCGTATTTATAAAGTCCCATTCGGTCTAAATAAATGATGGCTTGCTCGTCGTCAATATTAATTGTAGTATTTTCTTTGCCAACTTCTTCGGCGATTGCTGCTGTGAAAGCTAGACAAGCTGGATGAACGTATGCCCAATTATTTTTTGAACTAATTTCTAGTTTGCCGCTATTGGATAATTTATTTAGACTTAAAAAATAATTGATACTTTTTAGCTGATCTAGGTTTGAAAATAAGATTTTCATAAGTATATTATAACGGTTAAACGTATTTTTGTCAATATACGTTTAACCGTACAATATAAGGTAGTTATTTGCGGTTAGACGTGTTTTTGGAAATATACGGTTAACCGTAGATAGAACTAAAAGGGAGGAAGTGGTATAATATATATAATAGATGAAACGAATTTTGATTACTGGAAAAAATAGTTACGTAGGGATGTCGGTGAAGGATTATCTTTTGAAATGGTCGGAGGAGTATTCGGTGGAAGAGATCAGCGTCCGTGGTGAGGAATGGAAGGTGCTCGATTTTTCTAAATACGACGTAATTTTTCATGTGGCGGGGATTGCGCATGTGGATACGAAAAAAGCTGATGAGAAAACCAAGAAACTTTACTATGCCGTGAATACCGACCTGGCTGTGGAAGTGGCGGAGAAAGCCAAGAAAGACGGTGTGAAACAATTTATTTATATGAGTTCGGCGATTGTATATGGTGATAGCTCGCCGATTGGGAAGACTAAAATTATTACTAAAAATACCAAGCCTCAGCCTAAGAATTTTTATGGTGACAGTAAATTGCAGGCGGAAAAACGGCTAGGCGAGCTGGAAGATGCTAAGTTTAAAGTGGCTTTGCTCCGGCCGCCGATGATTTATGGGGCGGGGTGCAAGGGAAATTATCAAACGCTTCGGAAAATTGCTTTGAAATTGCCGATTTTTCCAAAAGTGAAGAATGAGAGGTCTATGATCTATATTGAAAACTTTGCGGAGTTTGTGAAGAGGGCTGTGGATGGTAAATATAGTGGAGTATATTGCCCTTCTAATAAAGAAACGGTGGCGACTTATGAAATTGTGGGGGAGATAGCTAAGTGCCATGGCCGGAAAATTTTAATTGTGCCAGGATTTGGCTGGCCGCTCAAAATCATGAGCCATTTTACACCGATTGTGAATAAAGCGTTTGGTAGTATGGTGTATAGTAAAGAACTTTCGTCAGATTTTGGCTACTGTATTTATAGTGTGGGGGAGAGCGTAAGGGAGATTGAGGAGAAAGCGATTCAAAACAATGAAGAACGAAACACGTAGTAATAAAATAACAAAGAGAATTGTTTGGGGTATTTTCGCAGGGCTTTGCGTTTTATTTTTGATTTTGGCGAATATTACGACAACTAAGTTTGAGGAAGTAGAAGAACCGATCAAGTATGCGACTAAAATAACTTACGATGCAAACATCCGTGATGGCGTGCGGGAGGTAAAACGGGCCGGTAAGAACGGGTCGAAGAAAGTTTTATATGAAGTGACTTATCGAAACGGTTCTGAAGTAAATCGTAAGAAACAGAATGAAACAGTGATAGAAGAGTCTGTGGATGAGGAAGTGACTGTAGGCACAAAAAAGTACTATAAATGTAGTGATGGGGTTGAGTATGAATCTGCTAGTGAGAGAGATGAGTGCGAAGCGAAAATACGTTGGAGGGCACAAAGAGATAAGGCCTTGCAAGAGTGTAATGCTGATGCTAGCAAAACTAATTGTTGGTACGACGAATATCCAGGGACGACTTTGCACTGGACGATTGTTGCGCCTAGTAGATCATCTGGTGGTAGAGTGGGGGCAATTTGTAGGGACGGATGGCGGAGCTCCGCGACGGGTCGTGGAGCGTGCTCGCATCATGGCGGGGTGGCACAGTGGTTGTATAACTAAAAATTTCTGCGGTGGTCGTTTATGCTTTTATTTTTTATAAAAATAGTATATAATATGGGAAGTAGATGGTTGATTATTCAAGATTTCAGAAAGTATATGCCAATTTGCCAGAAAAAGTGAGAAATGGCATTGTTGTGGTTGTGGACGATAAACCTTACAGTTGGAATGCAGTGTATTTAGAGCTTACTAGCGGAAGCAAACTTGGGGAAGAAATGTATGAGAAATTAATAGAGATGGAGATAATATAATGAATGAAGATTTTCAAAAATTAGTTTGCGCAAGATTGCGAGCTTTACCAAAGGGTTATTCTATTTCTATTGGTGGTTCGCAAAATGTAACAAAAGAAGAAGCTATAGAGCATGTAAATAGTAATGATGAGATTGGGCAATTATTAGTCGCTGTTGATCGCCACTATTTCGATATGATAAAAGCCGGAAAGATTTATGAAGGTATTACTGATTAATTCAGAAGTTGATTTGTTAACACGATATTTATTGGCATGGACTGAACGAATAGTTGAGGAATGTAAAATTAAAACAAATGAATATTGTCGCTTAAATGATAAGAGGGCTACGAGAGAGAATTTTGAAAGTATACTTTCTAAACGCCGGGTTGATTTAGTGTTATTGTGTGGGCACGGTAGTGATAAAGCAGTTTTTGGAGAAAGTGGGCCGATTCTAGATGTTGAGAACGACAATTTGCTTGATGGCAAGATGGCTCATGCTTTGTCATGTAGGAGTGCAAAGATTTTAGGTCGAGACGCTGTGAAAAAAGGGGCTAAAGCGTATGTTGGCTATAAAGAAGATTTTGTTGTGTTTTTGAACGATAATATTTCTACTTTTGAACCCCTAAAGGATAAAACGGCAACGTTATTTTTAAATCCGGCTTTTGTGGTGCCTAAAGTTTTATTGCGTGGAGGAAGCGCTGACGAGGCGGTTAATGCTGCCAAGAAAGAGTATAATAGAAGTATAAAAAAAGCTATGGGCAGCGATATACAATCTGATGATGACCAGTTTTTGAACTGGCTATATTGGGATAGAGATAATTTAGTAGCATTAACATAGGAGTATGTATGAACAATTTTGATGGAAAGAAGATTTTGATTACCGGTACAGCTGGGTTTATTGGTTCGTATTTGGCAAAAAGAGTATGTCTAGAAAATTCTGGCGCAAAGGTGATTGGTTTTGACTCGATAAACGATTACTATGATGTTAAGCTTAAAGAGCACCGTTTATCTTGGTTTGAGAATATTCCGAATTTTGAATTTGTTAAAGGGAATCTTGCTGACAAGAAAATAATTAATCAGATTTTTGAAAAATATCATCCTGATATAGTTGTAAACCTAGCTGCTCAGGCTGGTGTGCGTTATTCCATTGAAAATCCCGATGCTTATATTGAAGCAAATTTGATTGGTTTTTATAATATTCTAGAAGCATGCCGGCACTATCCAGTTGAACATCTTGTTTATGCCTCGTCTTCTTCTGTTTATGGCGGTAATAAAAAGGTGCCGTTTTCTACGGATGATAAAGTAGATAATCCAGTAAGTCTATATGCGGCAACTAAAAAGAGCAATGAATTACTTGCGCATGCTTATTCTAAACTTTATAACATTCCGTCAACGGGTCTAAGATTCTTTACGGTTTATGGACCTGCTGGTCGTCCAGATATGGCTTATTTTGGTTTCACCAATAAATTAATAAACGGTGAAAAAATCCAAATTTATAACTTCGGGAATTGTAGACGAGATTTTACATATGTGGATGATATTGTTGAAGGAATTATTCGAGTAATGGCGAAGGCTCCGGAGAAAAAAGATGGTGAAGATGGTTTGCCACTTCCACCATACAAAGTCTATAATATTGGAAATTCTAATCCGGAGAATTTGCTTGATTTTGTCAAAATTTTACAAGAAGAACTTGTAAGAGCCGAAGTATTACCGCAGGATTATGATTTTGAGTCACATAAGGAACTTGTGCCGATGCAACCTGGTGATGTGCCGGTAACATACGCTGATACTACAGACTTATACAATGATTTTGGTTTTAAACCAACTACTTCGCTTAGAACTGGTTTAAGAAATTTTGCAGAATGGTATAAACAATTTTATGGAGAAATAAAATGAAAATTGCAATTGCAGGAACTGGATATGTAGGATTATCACTAGCGACGCTTTTATCACAAGAGGCGGAAGTGGTGGCGCTTGACATTATTCCAGAAAAAGTACGAATGTTGAACGAGTTTATCTCGCCGATTCAGGATGAATACATTGAAAAGTATTTTAAAGAAGCAAAGGAAGGCACTAGAAAATTAAACCTTCGTGCTACGCTGGACTATAAAGAAGCATTTGATGGTGCTGATTTTGTCATAATTTCTACACCGACCAATTATGACGAGAAACAGAATTTCTTTGACACTTCTTCTGTAGAAGACATCATTGAAAAAGTTATTTCCATGAATGATTCAAACATTACGATGGTTATTAAATCTACGATTCCAGTGGGGTATGTAGAATCTATTCGGGCTAAATATGGAATTTCAAATATTTTCTTTTCACCAGAATTTTTGCGCGAGGGAAGGGCGCTTTATGATAATTTATATCCGTCTCGTATAATCGTTGGTTCTGATTCTGAAAAGGCACATGTTTTTGCTAAGCTTCTTGAAAATGCCTCGCTTAAAAGGGATGTTCCGGTACTATTTGTAAATAGTACTGAGGCAGAGGCAATTAAACTTTTTGCAAATACTTTTCTAGCTCTTCGGGTTGCTTATTTTAACGAATTAGACACCTATGCAGCCACGAAAGGTCTCGACGCAAAAAGTATTATTGATGGTGTGTCGTTAGACCCTAGAATTGGTACACACTACAATAACCCATCATTTGGTTATGGTGGTTATTGTTTGCCAAAGGATACTAAACAGCTACTTGCAAATTACAAGGATGTGCCGCAAGATTTGATTGAAGCGATTGTAAAATCGAACGACACGCGAAAGAAATTTATTGCTCAAGACGTCCTGGGTCGTGAGCCAGAAGTGGTGGGGATTTATCGTTTAACTATGAAATCTAATTCTGATAATTTTCGGGCATCTGCAATTCAGGATGTAATCAAATATATCATGGCGGAAGGTAAAGACGTGATTATTTACGAACCAGCACTAGATGAACCAGAATTCAACGGTGCGCCGGTGACATCAGATCTCGATTCATTTAAAGAAAGCGCGTCGGTGATTCTTTCTAATCGTATCACGCCAGAGCTTAGCGACGTTTCTGAAAAAGTCTATACGAGAGATTTGTTTGCAAGGGATTAATTTTGACATATTATATATAGTATATTATAATATAAATATTAAATAGGGAAGATGGATGAAAAATAATAGTATAGCTTCAAGAATTATAGGGCTTCTTTTGGTCGTTTTGCAAGCTGCAGCATCAGTAGTTCTCATTATCTCGATTCTGAATACCAAAATATTAACTGGATGGCTTTTTGCGATTGTCGTGGCAGTGCTGGCTGTTTTTCTGGTCGCAAACTTTTTTATACTTTTTGCTATGAAAAAGTCTCCACTAGCTGTAAAGATTATTTCTGGGATTTTGTCGGTTGCAATTATCATCGGAAGTATTTTTGCTCTTCGTTATACTGATGCGTTTAATGGATTTTTGAATAAAGTAACTCAAAAAAATCCGGAAACAAAGCAGTATAGTGTTCTTGTAAAAAATAGTAGTGAAATTCAAGAAATCAACGGTCTTGCAGGGAAAAGTGCTGGGTTTTTGAAGACTGATGAAAAAGCTGGAAATGCAGAGCAATATTTACAAAATGTTGTGAAATTTGAAGCGACTTTTTATGATGATATCGACACACTTTGCAGTGTGCTTAGTGGCGACATCGTGAATGCAATTGTACTTGAGTCGGATAGAATCGACATGTTAAAGGAAGAAGCGATTGATGCGATAAAAGACACCAGGGTAATTTATACTTTTGAAATAGAGCTTAAGACCGAGAATGCGGAAATATCTGACAAGGAAGTGACAAAGGAGCCATTTATTCTTTACATTTCTGGAACCGATTCTCGAGCTGGTGTAAAGGCGACGGCGAGATCTGATGTAAACATAATCGCTGTAGTGAATCCGGTTTCTGGTAAGATTTTGCTGGTTTCTATTCCGCGAGATACTTATGTGCAACTTCATGGTACAACTGGAATTAAAGATAAATTAACTCACGCTGGTGTTTATGGAATTGACATGAGTAAAGACACAATTGAAGATTTCTTAGGAATAAACATCGATTATACTGTGAAGGTAAGTTTTGATACGGTTGTGAAGGTAGTGGATGAACTTGATGGAATTGAGATTGAGTCTGACACTGCTATGATTTTGAATGCTGAAGGGAAGAATAAAAAATGTAGTTATGTTGTTGGTAAACAATCTGTGGATGGTGATTGTGCGCTTAGATTTGCTCGTGAAAGGAAATCATATACTACGGGTGATAGACATCGTGGCGAAAATCAGCAACAGGTAATTACTGCGATTATCAATAAACTTTCTGGTTCTAAGAATTATGTTTTGAAATTGCCTGAAATTTTAAATATTGCGGCTGATTCGTTTGAAACATCTCTCACGCGTGATGATATAAGTTCGTTTATAAGGATGCAACTTAATGACGGTACTAAGTGGGAAGTAGAATCGATTTCTGTAGATGGGGCTGGTTCAATGCAAGGGACTTATAGCATGGGTGCAAATAGGCCGCTTTATGTGATGCTTGCCTATCCAGAATCTGTGGAGAATGCATCTAAAAAGATTCAGGAATATTTGACAGTTCCTGTGAAGTTTGCGACTTCTAATGAATAGGGGCGTTTTTAAAGACGCTTATGCTGTACAAAATAGGGATTTGGTGATATAATAGAATACAGAGATATTTAAGGGTTATTTATGGAAGAAATAAATATAAAAGACTTTTTTAGTTATTTAAAGCACTATATTTTGGCATTCATTATTGTCGGTGTGCTTGCAATTGGCGGGGTTGCTGTTTATGATACTGCAATCAAAAAACCAGTATATCAAGCGCAAACTACGATTGTGATTGCGAAGGCCGATAGTACAAATAGCGCAGCGGCTACATTAAATGACGTTAATGCTAGCCAGAAACTTGCTACGACTTATGGTGAAATTGCTAAAAGTGAATTGGTTTTGAACCAAGTTATCAAGAATTTGGATTTGCCAATGAGTGTAAAGGATCTTAGTAAAAATTTGACTGTAAAACCAGTAGAAGATACTTCGATTCTTAGTGTAAGTGTGAAAAGTTTGAATGCGTGGCAAGCCTCTGAAATTGCAAATGAAATTGCAAAAGTGTTTTCGGAAGAGGTAGCGAAGATTTATAAACTCGAAAACGTGAGTCAGCTTTCGATTGCGAAAGTGCCTGAAACACCTTCAAATAATACTTTGACGAGAGATATAATTTTGGCATTCGCAGCTTCCGTTGTGCTAGTTGGTGGTTTTGCATTTCTTAGATTTTATCTCGACGATACCGTTAAACACAGTGATGAAGTAGAGAAGATTTATGGTTTGCCGATGACTGGTAAAATTTCTAAAAATGATATGAAGTCTAAGAAAGATTCTTCTGAACTTGTGACTGAAAAATATCCAAAGGCAATTGTAAGTGAAAATATTAAAAGTCTTCGCACAAATTTGCAGTTTACTGCAATTGATAAAAACTTGAAAACGATTTTGGTTACTTCTACAAATGCTTCTGAAGGGAAGAGCTTTGTATCTGCTAACTTGGCGATTTCGTTTGCGCAGACCGACAAGAAAGTGCTTTTGGTAGACTGTGATCTTCGTAAAGGTCGGGTGCACCGTTTGTTTGATATTCCAAATACTGATGGGCTTTCCAATCTTTTGACTGATGAACTTGATAATATTGGACATTATATTCATAATACAAATATTAAGAATTTGGATGTGATTACTTGCGGTACATATCCACCAAACCCTTCTGAGCTTTTGGCTTCTCGTAAGAACAAGAAGTTGCTTACTTCGCTTAGACATCGTTATGATATTATCATTTTCGATGGTGCGCCAATTGGTGGTTTGACTGACTCAGTGATTCTTTCTAATTTGATGGATGAAACAATCATCGTGGTGAAAGATGGTAGTACATCTCGAAGCGATTTGATGGCGGCTAGAAATGAGCTTTCAAAAGTGGGTGCTAAAGTAGCTGGTGTAGTATTCAACATGGTGAATCACCGTTCTTCCAAGTATTATAATTATTATTATGGTGAAGATACCAAGAAAAAATAGGCTAGGGCGAGAACGCTAAGTAAATCATAGTGAAGGCACTGAGAAATAATAAATGAAGAAAAAGCAAATTTCTGAATTTAAACTGATTGACTTGCATTCTCATATTTTGCCGGGTATTGATGATGGTTCGCCTGATTTTGATACAAGTTTGGCGATTGTGATGGAGATGGCTAGGGGTGGTGTAACGGATGTTTTTGCGACTTCACATTATGTAGATGAGACTATTTATACATCACCTAGAAGTGAGAATTTGAAACTTTTAAAAGAACTTTCAAAAAGGTTGTCGGATATGGGGGTGGATGTAAATGTGCATATTGGTAATGAAATATATGTGACGCCTAATATCTTGGAACTTTTAAAAAATCATGAAGTTTCTACACTTGGGGATTCTAAATATTTGTTGATGGAACTGCCAATTAGTGGGGATTTTCCTGGTTATGCGGATATATTTTTGGAATTAATACGGGCTGGGTATAATGTGATTTTGGCTCATCCGGAGAGATATTTGTCCTTTCAGAAGGATTTTGATTTGGCGGTTCAGATGGTGGAGATGGGGGTTTTGCTTCAATGTAATGTGGGGAGTTTTATTGACCAATATGGGAAAACTGTGCGTAAAACGGCTGTTCGGCTTGCGAAGTCGAAAATGATTTGGGGGCTTGGGACGGATACGCATCACTTGCATGGGGATTCCTTTATCCCGAATGCGATTTTGAAGTTGTCTAAATATTATGATGATGCTGAGCTTGAGAAAATTATGGTGGGAAACGCAAAGAATGCTATAATATAAAGTAATATAGGTTCAGAATTTGGAGGTAGAGTGTCGGGGAGCAAAATCAGATATAGGGTTTTGGATTTGTTCGCTGGTGCGGGCGGATTGTCATTAGGGCTTGATCAGGTTCCGGGAATTGAGACTGTAGAAGCGACCGATTTTATGAAGGAAGCAACAGAAACCTTTGCTTTGAATTTTCCAAATGCAGAAGTTATTTATGGGGATATTTGCGACCCCCTAATTAAAAAAGAGATTGTTGAAAATGCAAAACGTTTAAAGGTTAATATGATTGTTGGTGGGCCGCCGTGTCAGGGTTTTAGCAATAAAGGTAAAAAGTTGGGTTTGAAAGATCCACGGAATTTTTTATTTAGACAGTATCTTGATGTTGTAAAGCAAGTAAAGCCCGATGTTTTTGTGATAGAAAATGTCAAGGCAATGTCAACTAGCACAAATGGATGGTTTTTAAATGAGATACTTAGCGAAATTAAAAAGCTTGGATATGATGCTAAATGGGGAATTTTGACGGCGAGTGATTTTGGCGTGCCGCAACAACGCCAGCGTACTATAATAATTGCGAGTAGAATTGGAGATATTCTGCTTCCAAAACCAAGCGTTTCTGAGAAGGATAAAACGACGGTTAGAGATGCGATTTCAGATTTAGCATATTTGGAGTCTGGGGAGGGTGCAGATGAGTCCGACTATATTACGGAAGCTCAGTCTGATTATCAAAAGATGCTTAGGGGTGATTGTAAAAAATTGTATAACCATAAGGCGACAAACCATTCCAAGGTGGCGCTTGAGAAGCTTTCTATGATTCCAGCAGAATCTGGTAAGGAAAATTTGCCGGACGAACTGATTGGGAAGCAAAAATTTAAGACTACATGGGGTAGGTTAAAATGGGATACGCAGAGTCCAACTATTGATACACGTTTCGATACGCCGTCTAATGGAACAAATAGTCATCCGGAGCTAGATAGAGCAATTACTCCCCGAGAAGCTGCTAGAATTCAGAGTTTTCCGGATTCATTTAGGTTTCTTGGTTCAAAAACTTTTGTTTGTAAACAAATAGGCAATGCAGTTCCGCCGCTTCTTGGAAAAGCGATAGGTGAATCAATTATAAAACAGACTAGGAATAGGAATGTTTAAAATATATAATGATGATGCATATAGTGTTCTTGATAAAATGATAAAGGACGGTATTTATGTTGATCATGTTATAACTGATCCGCCTTATAATATTTCAAAGAAAAATAATTTTGCTACGATGAGCTCTGCTGATAGGATTGGAGTTGACTTTGGAGAGTGGGACAAAGGATTTGATTTGATTTCGTGGATTCCTAAGGCGGCGCAGCTACTTAATCCTGGTGGTAGTTTTATTGTGTTTAATTCGTATAGAAATCTGACACCCATTATCACAGAAATGGAAAAGAATGGATTGGTTGTTAAAGATGTTATTAAGTGGATTAAGGATAATCCTATGCCTAGAAATATAAAACGACGATATGTCCAGGATACTGAATTCGCAATATGGGCAGTAAGTTCGAAAGGGAAGTGGGTTTTTAATGTGCCGGAGGATTTAAAATATTTAAGAGCTGAATTTCACACTTCAACGGTATCTGGGCATGAAAGAGTTGGGCATCCTACTCAAAAAAGTCTGAAATTAATGTCAAAAATTATATCGATACATTCGAATCCGGGAGATTTGATTTTTGATCCTTTTATGGGGAGTGGCTCTACTGGTGTTTCTGCATTGCAATTATCTAGGAATTTTATTGGTGTAGAACTTGAAAAAGAATATTTTGATATAGCAAATAAAAGACTGAAAGGAGTCAATAATGAATGTAGAACAAGTAATAAGTAATGCTTCTCTAGAAACGTTGCTTGCTATATTTTTTAATACTAGCGTTCATGAAGATGGGTTTATGGTCGAATCTAGATATCGTAAGGCTACGAGTCGGTATGCTGATAACATTCCTTTTGATGACAGCACATATTTTGATACCGCGAGAAGATTAACCAACAAATATCATTTGGAATTTAGCCGACTTGACTCAATGGCGGTGGGCGCTTTTATTGTTAATGATCGACATTTATCACTTGATGATTTTTTAAATCAGGTTTATGTTGCGATTTTGCCAAAAATATCTGAACTTTCAGGGTCTTTTGATCTTGATGTTGAAATAGCTACGGCGCTGTTTACGCTACGTGGGAGTGTGGATTTTAATAGGTGCCTTTATGCGGTGGACGTAAAAAATGCGACACCTAGGTATATTGACAATTTATTTAAGATTTTGCTTTCGTCGGATGAGTTGTTGTCTCGATTGAACCTTAATTTTAGAGAATTGCAACCGCAGTTCGTCGCAGGGACTAATCTTCGTAATACACAAATACGTATAAATTTAAAATGGTATTATGACAAGGTCATTTTAAGAAATAATTTAAACGAATACAAAACGGAGATTTTGCGACGGAATTTGCCACTTCTTGGTGATGTAAGAAAATTCAATGGATTTGAAGACAGACTGGTGGTCTACAGACAGTCGATTCTTGGGCGTAATTTGACTGAGCATGAGATTGACGAGTTAAGAGCTGAATTGGAGTTTACTAGCAGGGAACTTGAGAAAAACCCAGAAAATACTTTTGACATTCGAAACCAGAAAATTGTTTCTTATGCTAGGGAAACATTTGAAGATGTGTGTGTCGGGTGTGGACATAAATATAGTACGGAAGACAGAACGTTTTTGATGCCACGTAATAATCGATTTTATTCTGAAATAAACCATGTTATTGCTTATGCGAACGATTCAAAAGTGGTTGATGTGGTAGACAATTTGGTTAAGCTTTGTCCTACTTGTCATAGAGCGTTAACGCCTGGGAGAGCTTTTCCAGAGCTTCAGAAGGAGATTATCCAACACGAGCTGGAATCGAGACCAGAAGTAAAACGATTTGTGCTTTCTATGATGGATGACAGAGCATCTGGTGATGGCGCTTTGTCCGGTGGTGGATTATCTAGCGATGGCTTATCTAGTGATGACGCTTTGTCTCGTGATGCCGCATCTAGTGATGGCGCTTTGTCACCTGTGGACTTTGTTTTTAGTATGCTGAAATAGGAGATTTTGTTTCTTCTTGGTATTTTGATTTTTTGGGTTTTACTGGACTAAATATGGGCTTTTCAAAAAACTGTTTTTGTGCTATAATTATGTTAGGTCTTTTGAGACTGTTTTGTTGTTTGGTCCGGTAGCTCAGCTGGCTTAAATCATGACGGCACGAGCCTCTGGCGCTAAAGATGAGTCGCATATTGTGGCGAGTAGATTATAAATTTGGTCCGGTAGCTCAGCTGGTTAGAGCACGAGCCTCTTAAGCTTGGTGTCGAGGGTTCGAGTCCCTCCCGGATCACCAACAGGGGAACCTGTGGAAAACTCAGGTTCGATGATGAAATTAAATGGTGATTTATATCTGTAAATCACCCTTTTTTGTGCATCAATTTCGAGGTTCGAAACCATATTCCGCACCAAAATGTCCTTTTCGACGAGATCTCCTTTTTCTAACCTGTTAATTAGCGAATTTAGCGAGTTCGAAAACTTTTCTAGGCCCAAGCGCAATTTTTCAGGATTCTTGATTTTGGCTTCAATTTGCTTGATTCTTTCGTCGATATTTACAACATCATTTTGTAAATCCGCCATGTCCTTTTTGAGCTTGTCTTTGACGGCTTTTGGCGACTCTTTGTCCAGTTCTGCGTACTTTTCCGCTAAGTCATCAATCTTCCTTTGTTTCTGTGTTTTCTGGCCCAAGAGCTCGTGTTTCTCGACAGTGAGCTCCTGCATCTTTTTATTTGCGTATTCGCTCATATCGTCGACAAAGCTTGTAAAATCGTATTTCTGGCTGATACGGCCAAACTCTTCGTAGAGTTGGTCCATGATGACATGCATGCGTACGTTGTTATTTGGACGCGTACAGGCTTTGTTGTGGCATCGATAATTGAGGTAATACGTGCCGGAATGTCCGCGGTTCCTGGCCGGAATCATATAGTGGCCGCATACCGAGCATTTGATAAGGTGACGGAACGGCAAGAAGTATTTGCCATGCGTGGCTTTCTGGTTTTCATAGCAGGAAGATTGGATCGAGCCACGGTCTTTTCTGAACATTTTCTGGACCTGGTCGAATTCTTCTTCGGTTACCATTGGCTTGAAGTTTGGTGTGACAACGCGTAGGTCTACATAATTGCGACCTTGCTCCAAGATTCCGTAATAGAACGGATCGTGGAAGATGCGGTTTGCGGTACTTTCGCAGACGCCGTAGCTCCTGACGTGTTTGTTTCGGCGCGATAATTTCGTAGAGCGCTCCACGTTGTTCATCTTCCAGTAGCGGTAGACTTCCATTTGTGACGCGCCGTTAAGAATCATTTGCCAACCTTTCTGAATCATCTTGAAGTTCTTGTCTGGCTTGTAATAACCGGACACGTCGTCTCTAATATAGCCCCACTTCGGCATACCGCCAGATTTGCCTTGTTCAAGGTTAGAATCGACGCCGCGTTGCACGCTTTCGGACAAATGTTCTGAGTATTGTTTTGAAAGCGCAAAGAGCATGTTTAGTGTCAGCTTGCCGCTCGAATCGTTGTGGAATTCGAAAGTCGGGAAACGTAAGTCTTTGATGACGCCGTTATCAACCATATCGACAACCATTCCGGCCTCGAGTGAGTTGCGTGATAAGCGGTCTGGGTGCCATGCGAGAATGGCGTCGTATTTGCCTTTCTCGATATCTTTTAACATCTGCGAGAAAAGCGGACGATTGCCGGATTTCTTCGCGGATTTAGATTCTTGGATCGGTTCGCCAACTAGAAGCAAACCATGATTATTCGCATATTCTTTGCAATCTGCGATTTGGTCTGGTAATGATTTAGCCTGGGCTTCGGCATCTTCGGAAGATTTACGCACGTAAAGTACGTAGCGTAATGGCTTCTGGACTATGCCGCTACTCGCATTGATTAGCGCTCTATTCATAGCTTTAGAACACGACAACTACTCCGTCGTCGCACACTCCTTTCTCTTTGTTGGACTCGCGCTCTGGCGAATCGTCTATGTCGTCTAATGCGCAAAGTAATTGCACTAGATTTTTGACGGCTTCTTTTCGGTCTTCTGCGACCGGTTGTTCCTTTTGCATTTAAGGTACATACTTTTCTTTCTCCACCCGAAGTGTTGCCGTTCGGCAAGTATCACTTGTAGTGCAGAATCTGCGCATAAAATATGAGGGGCTACCCCCTCTTACTGGAGAAAGGCGCAGAACTCTGCACCGCAATTAACATAAGTATATTACATAAGTTCGAAAACACCAAGCATAAGCGTTTTGGAAGTGTGGGGAGATATAT
>JAFUAT010000014.1 GCA_017460625.1 Candidatus Saccharimonadota bacterium
CATAGATAATCACAGCTTCCGGCCCAAGCTCGCCCAGCATAGCAAGAAAGCCATCAATAAAGTACTTCTTATTCTCCTCACCACGAATGCAGCCATAACATCCTACAGCTACGACGCTATGTTTTGGCACGGACGAGAATGCAATCGCTTCGCCGAATAATTCTTTGCTATAGGTGCGTTCGTCGCCCCAACGTAGATTAGCGACTACTGGAATGCCATTTCTCTGCAAGAAACTACCAATTAATCTATTGCGATAGATGTTGGCAATTTGAACGGCCAGCGGTATATCTCGATAAAGCGAATTGTCTGGCGAGATTACGCCGGCAAAGCGTCTTAAATCGTCAATATAAACATCAGGGTTTCTGATAATATCGGCGAATTTATCGTCGTGTTCATAAAAGACCACAAACGCTTCAGCCGGGTTAGTAATTTTGTTTCTTTCCGAGAATGGAACGAGATACTTCGGGTAGGCAATTTCTCTCAGCGGTTCAATGGCTGGAAATTGGAATATACCTTCAAATCTAGCACCCTCGGCAAGTTCTGGATTGAAGCCATCATTAATGATTAGCTTCTTTCTTCTGATTCTAGACATAAACTGTCTCCTGTTTAACGTTTAATAGATACGGCACAAGCGCTTATGCTTGCTCAAGAGAGGAGAATATGTTACAATCAAAAAGAGTAAGATATGCAACGTATCTCTTCTCAGCGTACTTATGTGATAATTAAGCCTTAATCATAAGTGCGCTTTTTTGTTGATCGATGTAATCAGTCACATACCACCCCCTTTCTTATATTTAAGTATCTGTCGGATAATTCTTGCGTGCTTTCGGGAATATCATCATCGTGCCACCACAGACGCGCGAGCGATCTACCTCGGCAATGCATGGCGGCTTTAGCTGATATACCCAAGCGTTCGCTCAGGAATTCAACATCGAACTCATTTTCACTGAAGTTCCTTATTATACCGTATGGCGCCACGAGACATCGTGCGAAAATGTTTGCTTCAAATTCTGCCAATTCGCTGTGTTCCAAATGACCTAAGACGACATGGCCAATCTCGTGAGCTATCGTGAAGTAGACTCTGGCTGGCGGACGAGTTATGTCGTCCACGATAACCTTTTTGCAATTTTCGTCAATTGCTACAAATGCGTCGTTTTCTTCACAAAGGAAATACCTGCCGAATGGCTTACGTTTTTCTACTGGCAGGCTAGAAAGTTTGATAACTTTAATGCCCAGTTTCTCGGCGATTTTCTCCAAGTTGTAAGGAGGTAAAATCGAATCAAGATCTAAAATAATTGCGTTTGCTCTGTCTTCTATCTCCCTGTATCTACCGTCACCTAAGTCAAATTTCATCTAGTCAGCAATTATAAAAGATTATAGATCTACTAATAATTCGATAATTTCTCTTTTATCCTCCGGAGTTAACTTGTCTTTATTACGGGCAAGGACACGAATCTCCTTGCCTAGGTTGAATTCACCGTCATTCTCAATATCAAGCAAGTAATCCGAAGTAACGTGAAGTGCGGTTGCTAGGTTAGCAACAAGCTCTGCGCTAGGCTTCTTCTCGCCTGCGATAATGCGCGAAAGAGATGCTGGGTCAATCCCAACAGTACCGGCCAATTCCTTTTGCAGGAGACCGTTCTTTTGCATTAGTTTTTCGATTTTATTGCCGAATGCGGCATTATCAAATTTTTCCATATCTTCATCATATCACGACAATTGTTAATATGTCAAGACAAATGTTATATTGACAATTTAAGCTTAAGCATTACAATGGAGATATATCGCCCAGCACCCCGGACGCACCCCTTAAAGGATTTACTACTATTATGAATCAGAAACGCTTCTTTAAGAAAACTAAACCCGGCAAACCAATACCAGTCACCGCTCGGCAGCTTGAAAGTTTCATGCTCGAACACAACGGCAAATTCAATTCGCGCGATTACGATAAGTTTGAACGTATGGAGTTGACAGAGTCGCCCGTACGCGACGCGATCCATGAATTAAAAACCTATTCCCTGGAAACGCTAGCACAGCGCTTCGATGTGCGCCTTTTGGGGCGCGGTAAGCGCGTTTTTGTCCGGTTAGACGCCGAAGACGACAAATGGTACTACTTTTCCCTCGCATACATTCCACGCGCGCTAAACAACCGCGACGTGAATGACGCGATAGTTCAGATGTTCTTCATTGGCAAATGGCGTGTCCACAAGCTTTCGCTCTGGGCCGAACCAGAAGATATCAACCATTACGGCAACGATTCTAACAAAACATTCTGTCAATTCGTCAATAGATAGCATCCACTTGAACACAATCGGGTTTTGAAAGTTATTGTGCAAGAAACAGGGGTGGGATTTTTTCTTGACGCGAGACGGCGAAAGATATTCTAGTATGCGCCGAAATACTTATCAAAGAACGACACGAGCTTGGCGATAATGCCGTTCCTCTTTTCGTTTCGTTGGGCGCCAGCGGTACCAAAACGACTCATTTTTGGCATAATACGGTCAACATCGGTTCCGGACGTCTTCATAACGCCGTCGCGGAATGCGTTCAGTATAAGCCTCTTAGTCTCGTCAGAGTTAAGATTTTCTTCTTCAATAATAGAGTTAAGTTCTTTTTCGCGCTCGACATTAACAAACTTCTGCCATGTATCACGAATCTCTTCGCCCGTATTAGTGTAGGTTCTAATAAATTCGTGAATAAGCTCTTTCTTACTGCGAAGCTCGAGGCTGGAACTAACGGCCTTGTCGATATCTACAAGGATTTCCTTATTCTCACAGTGGCTGTCGTGATATTTAACAACAAGAGCGAGGATATAATCAACGTTAACCTCGGTCTGGCGGATAAGTTCAACTTCAAACACGAGATCATCGTTGATAACTTCTTTATCGGGAGTCTCTGGACGTAACTCGTCACGAAGATTAAGATAAACGGATTGATAGTCCTGCAAATCGCGCGGAGTTAAGATATCTTGCTCAGCAAACTCGTCAAATGACTGCAAGATATTGCGAAGACGCAAAATCTTACCAAATAGCTTAATGAACTCTTTTTGGTTTTCTTCACCAATTGGACGCTCTCCCACTGGATAGTTTTCACTAAGCTTATTGATTAAGTCGGTATAACCATCAACGTGCTTGCCGTCAGATTCGTCGTAGCCATTAAAGTATTCACCAAAGGTCTTCAGAAGCACAATACCACTAGCTTCTTTGTCGCCGAACAAAGCAACTGCGTCGTCTACCTTATCTTGAAGATTACGGAAACAAATAATGTTACCGTAGGTCTTAATTGAATTCAAAATACGGTTCGTGCGAGAAAATGCCTGAATAAGCCCGTGCATCTTCAAATCTTTATCCACCCACAAAGTATTAAGAGTCGTAGCATCAAAACCGGTCAAGAACATATTGACGACGATAAGAAGATCTAGCTCGCGGTTCTTCATACGCATTGAGACGTCTTTGTAATAGTTCTGGAACTTATCAGAAGAAGTATCGTAATCTACGCTGAACATCTTATTGTAATCAGCGATAGCGGAATCCAAGAAGTCGCGCGAAGACTGGTCGAGCGTAGAAGTATCTACATCTTCATCACCCATAAAGCCGCTAGTATCGTCTAAATCTTCATTGGCCGCAAAGCTGAATATGGTAGCGATCTTGAGTTTTCTTCCGCTCTCGGCGAGCTGTTTCTTAAACTCGTTGTAATAAAGCTTTGCCATATCAATAGATGATGTCGCAAAGATAGAGTTGAAGCCGTTTAGCTTAGTCGTAATCTTTTCTTCGGCGCCGCGATGCAGAATACTTTCAGAAATATTCGCAACCTTACGGTAATCGTAGTAAAAACTACGCTTGGTCTTTTGGTCAAAGTGGTCGAGAACATACTTAGTAACTTCGGTAATACGACGAGGATCCATCATTGCACGCTCACGATCAATAGCTGGAATATCGGCGTCTGTAATACCTTCCTTGGAATGCATCATCTGAAGATAATCAATACGGAACGGTAACACGTTCTTGTCGTTAATGGCGTCAACGATAGTATAGGTATGCAACTTATCACCAAAAGCTTGCTCGGTTGTTCTGAGTTGTGGGTTTGAGTTGGAACCGGCATTCTCGGCGAAGATAGGAGTGCCTGTAAAGCCGAAGAGATTGTAATTCTTGAAATGCTTGGTGATATCCATATGCATGTCGCCGAATTGTGAGCGATGGCATTCATCAAAGATAATCACGCAATGCTTGTTATAAACTTCGTGTTGAGGATTCTTCTTAATGAATACGCTAAGCTTCTGAATGGTAGTGACGATAATCTTATAATCACGGGTAGCGCCGGTCTTAGGGTCTTTATTCTCGAGCTGACACTGCAGAATATGGGTGTTGTTGTTACCATTGGCCGCGCCTTTCTCGAAGCGGTCATATTCTTTCATCGTCTGATAATCTAGATCCTTGCGATCTACGACAAACAAAACCTTATCGATATAAGGAAGCTGAGTTGCAAGAAGTGCGGTCTTGAAGCTAGTCAAAGTCTTACCAGAACCAGTCGTGTGCCAAATATAACCGCCAGCATCAGTCGAGCCGAGAGTCTTATAGTTAGTAGAAATCTCGATACGATTCAAAATACGCTCTGTAGCGACAATCTGATATGGACGCATTACTAGTAGTTTCTGGTCGGAATCAAAGACGCAATAACGAGTCAAAATATTAAGAAGCGTATGCTTGCTGAAGAATGTTTTTGTAAAATCTATTAGGTCAGGAATAATCTTGTTATTACCATCAGCCCAATAAGACGTAAACTCAAAACTATTACTGGTGCGCTTGCTTTTCTTGCGACCTTCACCGGATAGCTCCTTGATGTGCGAACTACGCGTAGTATTGGAATAATACTTGGTTTCGGTACCGTTTGAGATTACGAATACCTGAACGTAGTTATATAAGCCAGAACCGGCCCAGAACGAATCACGATCGTAGCGCTTGATCTGATTAAATGCCTCTTTTAAGGCCACTCCGCGGCGTTTAAGCTCGGTGTGGACCATAGGTAGACCATTTACCAGTATTGTGACGTCATAGCGCACGTCGCGCGCTCCAGACTCCTCGACATACTGATTGATAACCTGGAGTGAATTATTATGGATATTCTTCTTGTCGATAATCTTAATGTTCTTAGTAGAACCATTATCTAGGCGGAAGCTGCAAACATTATCTACCTGGACGCGATTAGTTTTGTCTTCGATAGAATCACCAGGACGGGCGATATATTCGTTAAAGAAACGGAACCATTCGCCTTGGCTAAATGTGAAGTCATTTAACTTCTCGATTTGAGCTCTAAGATTTCCGATAAGATCGGCCTCGGAGCCAATCTTGATATATTCGTAGCCTTGCTCCTCAAGATTATGGATAAGTTCTTTCTCGAGTTCCGCCTCGCTTTGATACGAATCAGCTTTCCTTGGAGACGGAGTATATTCAGCTACCACTGTAGCCTCACTACTCTCAACGACGATATTGAATCTACTCATTTAGCCTCCTCAAAAGTTAAAAGCTTATCACGATAATAAGCGTATTGTTTTTCGCGCGCTTCAATTTCAGCTGGAAGACCTTCGGAAATATCGGATGTGAGCTTATCAAATCTATCCAAAACGTCAACTATTCTTTGCTGCTCTTTGCTATCTGGTATTGGAACCTTAATTCTAGCCATTACATTGCTCATTAATTTTGGATTACCCATACCACTATTTACGTAATTCTTGGCTGTATTAGAAAGAATATAATAAAGATAATCATTACTAACAGTCGAATCTTTGACTTTTAGTAATCCGCAAACATTTGTTACGCTGAACTTGCCAGACCGTCTAAAAACAGTACCGGCGTTTGCACCGTCTGTCGTCCAAGTCAAATAATCTCCGTCGTATTTATACGTATTTATACAGCCAAGCATGCCGTTATTTTCGGTCTGAGACGAATAGACCGGGTATTCACCAGCATTGTCTCTAATGAAGTCTTTAGACATAACAAAGCCTCTCGAAATTTCGCAAATATCCTCTATAGAAACCCATCTTACGCCTCTCTCTCTCTGCTCATTTTTGTCAAAGTTGAGAAGTAAATCGCGATAGTATTCATATTGCTTTTTGCGGTTGCCAAGTTCCGCTGTAAGCTCCGCTGTAAGCTCCGCGAAATTGTCCAAAATCTGGACAATTTCGTTTTGAACTTCTAATGGCGGAACCGGAACTTCAAATTTTTCGATCATTGGTTTGCGTATAGAAGTGACTGTAGCACTAACAGCTTTTTTGAGAATAAAACGCTTAAAAAACGCAGAAAAACAATAATACATAAAACGAGTATTGATTCTATCGTCTTTAAAATGAATTCGATACACCCTTTGATGTAACGCATATTTGCCATTAATATAATGATAAATATCGCCAATACCGCCTTCCCCCGGAATGATTATCGCTTCTTCATCATATTCATAATCATTTTTAGCCTTAACTGTTTGGGACCGTACGAAAAAAGGATATTCTCCATTATCAATAGCTTCATTTCCATTACTACTGCCGGTTCCGACATCCGCTATGGAACCGACGCACTCATATTTAACTCCGTTTGGGCATTTTTCTTTAATTAAGTCATCAAGTCTACTCATTCTAGCCCTCGATTTCTGCGATTATCTTATCAATCTCGGATCGAAGCTTATTTTCTTTTTCGACTATCTTCGAGATATCTTCGTTTAATACTTTAACATCGATCTTCTCGCGAGTATCTTCTTGCTCAACGTAGGTAGAGACCGATAGATTAAAGTCTTGCGCTTCAATTTCCTCATATGTCGCAAGATGAGTAACGTGTTCAATTTCTTCGCGCGATGCGTATTCTTCTACAATCTTATCGATGTCGGCATCGCGAAGTTTGTTATTGTTCGTAACTTTTACGCAGTTCTTAGAAGCATCAATGAATAGAACTTTATTATCGGCTTTATTCTTCTTCATTACGAGAATGCAGGTAGCAATAGACGTGCCAAAGAATAGATTATCAGGCAGCTGAATAACACAGTCGATAAAGTTATTATCTACCAAGTATTTACGAATCTTCTTCTCGGCACCGCCACGATAAAAGACGCCCGGGAAACAAACTATAGCGGCCGTACCGTTAGAAGCAAGCCAAGAAAGTGAATGCATTACGAAAGCGAGGTCGGCTTTACTAGACGGAGCAAGTACGCCGGCTGGTGAGAAGCGTGGATCATTAATAAGAACTGGATTTTCAGAGCCTTCCCAGTGAATGGAGTATGGCGGATTAGAGACGATAGCCTCGAATGGTTCTTCATCCCAATGCGCAGGATCTTTAAGCGTATCACCAAGCGCGATATCGAATTTATCCGGATCAATATCGTGTAAGAACATATTGATGCGGCAAAGGTTATAAGTCGTGATATTAATTTCTTGACCAAAGAAACCGTTACGAACATTGTCTTTACCAAGAATTTTAGCGGATTTTAGGAGAAGTGAGCCGGAGCCACAAGCTGGGTCATAAACCTTATTAATCTCCTTTTTGCCATGAGTTGCAATCTTTGTTAGGAGTTCCGAAACCTCTTGTGGGGTAAAGAATTCACCACCAGATTTACCGGCATTTGACGCATACATAGCCATCAAATATTCATAAGCATCGCCGAATGCGTCAATCGTATTATCCTGATAATCACCAAGCTTCATATCCCCAACGCCATCCATGAGCTGAATGATATGCTCATTGCGCTTTGCGACCGTAGCGCCGAGCTTATTGCTGTTGACATCAAAGTCGTCGAAGAGGCCCTTCATGTCGTCTTCGTTCTCGGTGCCTTTTGCGGAGTCTTCAATAGCATTAAGAGTCTTTTCGAGAGTCTCATTTAAGTTCTCGTCATAAGGAGCCTTGGCGCGAACATTACAGAATAGCTGAGACGGCAGGATAAAGAAACCCTTAGTCGTAATGAGCTCTGGGCGAGCTTGGCCAGCCTCTTCGTCAGAGAGCTTAGCGTAGTCAAAATCTTTATTGCCGGCATCCCACTCGCCTTTATTGATGTAGTTGGTCAGATTCTCGGAAATGTAGCGATAAAAAAGCATTCCAAGCACGTACTGTTTGAAATCCCAACCATCAACAGCACCACGAAGATCGTTCGCGATATTCCAGATCGCGCGGTGTAGCTCTGCGCGCTCAGACTCCTTTTTGTTATTCATTCATTAACTCCTTAAATTACACCTAAATATCTACTATCTATTATATCACGAAAAGGCCAATTCTAAGGTGTTATGGCGCCCCAGCTATATCACGAAACGCATAGTTTTCCACAAGGCCATTGGTCGAGTCAAAGAGCAAGCCCGGCTAGCCTGTAATCGTTGTGAAAAATACAAATTATGATATAATTATATCTATTAAAGTATGAGCGGATATGTATACATTCTAACGAACCCTAGTTTTAGGGATGATTGGGTAAAAATAGGAAAGAGTTCCAGGCCTGTTAATGTCCGCTCTAAAGAGCTTGATAATACTGCCGTTCCACTGCCTTTTGATATTTACGCAGTGATGAAGACCGAGAAATATAACGAGGCAGAAAAGCAAATACATGACCTTATTGATTTAGTTAATCCTAGCATGCGCATACGAAAGGGTCGCGAGTTTTTTAACGTCACCCCAGAAAAAGCATTAAGCATTTTCGAAAAGTGTGCAATGACCCTGGATGATGCCGAGATTACGATAGTAAAAGAAAGTCACGAAAACCCTTTTCTTAACGATCAAATAGAGACTGCAGTATCAAGCGAGCATAAGTCGAGAAAGCCGAAGTCGGCTGAATCATTTACCGAAGAATATCACCTAGAAAGTAAGCCTGATGACATAAAGATACTGTACGGCGAATTGAAACGCCAGATATCGGCATTAGATAATACAAGTATTGTCCCAAAGAAACAGTGTATCAATTTTCAAAATTCAAGAGAAAAGAGCTTCTGTTATTTAATTCTCTATAAGCAATGCATTAAATTGGTGCTCAATATGAAGAAAGGAACGCTCGACGATCCTGACAGTATCACCAATGACATCTCTAATCTCGGACATTGGGGCCAAGGAGACTATAGGGTCGACATCTATAATACTGATGACATCGAGATAATAATGAAGCTAGTCAAACAGGCTTACGATTTCGCAAATAGCATAAAATAGCTTCCCTTACTCCACACTCCGGACAAATCTCTGTCTCATTATCTTTGCGCGATAACGCAGGATATCCTACATAGTATTTTCTGCATTTCGGGCACTTACGTGCGATTTGGGTGGTCCTAATGCCGGCAAGGTATGTCTTATCGTTATTCGTCATAAATCCACCAAGCATACCGTTTTAAGGCCAAATTCACGACCAAGTTCTTCCCACATATCGTCTGAAGCGTCCTGCTCTAAAACTCTACACGTCGGATAATTATAACGGAGCATAATCTTCGCCACAACGCTTGGGTCTACCATGAGCTGACAATAATAGTTGGCTTCGGTCTCGCCCTCAATTAGAATCGGATCCTGTTCATTACCTGAAGCTATTTTTTCGAGTCGTCTTGTTTCGGCCATTATTGCTTCATTCACGAGCTTAACAGCCGAAATAAGCTTTTCGTCCTTAGTCATAAATACTCCAAATTAGATTTGTCGTATTTAACCGTATTATGGATATTTTGCAAGTCGAATCTAAGACTACAACTATCCCCCTTGTGCTTATCTGAAAAATATAGTAAAATGTTTATATAACGATTGAATAATTGCGGTGATTGCGTTAGAGCGTCGCCGCTTTTTATTTGTATCCACCCCAAAGAATGAGGAGGTAAAAAATGAAATGGGAAACCTTTCAAAAGACCGACTAGTACCGGAGCCAGACGTTGCTGGCGCCTATATTCAACCCCGAGCAGAAGCCTGGGCAAACTTAGACGAGCTAACAAAGAATACTGCAAAGAATAACCCTTTGCTCTATTTTGTTGAGCTCCTAATAGAAGTCGACGAGAAGAATAAACGTCGAGAAAGAATTGAGAGACTAAAGCATGAATATAGAAATATACGAAGCGAGAGCGCTTAAAAGAAGCCTTGAGACCATAAAGAATGAACGTGAGCGAGCAGAATTTTCAAAGAAATTCTTTCGTAAGCTACAGCCGTTCGAGCTCCACAAGAATAAAAGGAGTTTTATATGCAACAAATTTATGGTAAAAAACGATTTGCCAAAGCTGGAGGCGGTGACGAGATGAAACTAATCGATGAGATTCAACTAACGCCAGTCCACGATCATAGTACCGGAATACTAGCGTTCGCAACGTTTCTACTCTACGGCACGATTTACTGCGATAGCATCGCCCTGATGCTTAACCGCAGCGGCGGTTATTATTTGTCGTATCCGACAAAACCCGATAACCGTGGCATTAAACGCGGACTCTACTATCCCGTCAAACCGACAATAGCAAACAAGATTACTGAGGCTGTCGTCGCAAAGTATGAAAGTCTAATGAATGATCGACACGATAGTTCTCAGTCTGAATTCGACTCAGTTCAGATTAGCAGAAGAGATATACAACAAATTCACGCCAAATGCTAGAGGACTATTCGAATCTCCATTCTATAATTTTGGTGGCGGCAAAGTAATTTGCTGCCACCTAAATCCGAGCCGCGAAGATAAGAAACTGGGGCGCTATTTGCCAAGACTAAAGCTTATTAAAGCAATCAGAGCTGGCGGAACCGTAATTGATCTACTAGTAGAATTTTCAGCGCCAAAACTCCTGTTTGGCAATAATTTTGATGAGCTAAAAGATAGTGACTTTTCTAGCGTAGTATCAAAACTAGCTAAAAAGCTGAGCGATATGGGCGTTATTACCCAAAAAACAGATATAGAAACTGCTAGAGCGTTGCGCGTCCACTTCGGGAAGAACGTAGTCTTAACGAATTATACGACCGCTTCTGAGATTATTAGCGAACTGGCAAAAGTAAACATTACTACTCGCAGGCAAAGCGACACAAGAACATATAAGAACTACGGCGAGACGCTACACTTTTTCAATAATTCTAACGGAATTGCTATCTATAACAAGAAGAAAGAGCTAGAGCGTAGTAGAGTTTCCGAGAAGACGCTAATTGAAAACGACAACTACTGTCAGCTATCTCTGTTAGATTTGTTCGAACAACACAGACCGTTCGAGGTCGTAAGAATCGAAACTAGATACAATTCGCGTCGCGCCATAAAGGCAATATTGGCGAAAGTCGGCGAGGATTCAGACAAAATCTGTTTTAATGAACTCTTTAACATAGAGCTCGCACGCAAGATTCTTCGATACGAGTTCGGCCGCATTGCTGAGACTAACCTCGGACTTTCCGAAGCAGTAGCGACCGCACCCGAAGAGTTTATTAAAGACTTAAACATCAACAATCCCGAAACTAAGCCAAATCAAAAGCTGATTGCGTTAGCCATTCATGAACTTATAAAGGACACTGGCTGCCGCGAGATTAGGAACTTAATTCAAGCTACGCCAACGCAATGGTCGAGAATCACCAAGATAATCGACAATATAGTTTTCACTAAGCATAGAAACTCTGCATTTGACGTTATTTCAAGAGCAATCGAAGAGTTTGAACCAATAGACCTAGAATCTTACGGAATCAAAACAATATCCTAAAATCACCGATTCCATTGAATCGCAACTAGACTTATTTAAGGTTTAGAGTATGATTGTACATAACATGAGCGAACCAAGATATCGGTTCAATAACACTTCACGCGCCATGGCGCCATCCAGACGCTTTCCTGAAAGTTTTACAGAAGAGACGCCAATAAAACGGAATGCAATTCTATTCGCACGCGTCTCCACTACTAGACAGGAAAAGGAAGGCTTATCACTTGACGAAATCCAGCTCCCGAAAATGCGAGACTATGCCACAAGGCAAGGTTTAAATATTGTCAAAGAATACAAAGTTGGCGAAACTGGCGGACAATACAAGGAACGTAAGCGTTTTAATGAAATGATAGAGTATTTTCGCGATCACGAAGAAATCACAGATCTAATCGCCTTTCGTGCCGATCGTATTTCCAGGAACTTTCGCGATGCTGTACTTATCGATGAGTTAATGCAGAAATACGACAAGCATATTCACTGCGTCGATGAGAATATAGAGCTTAGCAAAGATAGCCGAGCGGCCATCTTGACTAACTGGAACGTAAAGATGTTCGTCGCTCAGGAATACCTGAACCGCATCAAAGAAGACGGCGTCAATACGAAATATACCAAACTAGACCGCGGCGAGCTTCCATGGAGCGCACCTTTTGGGTATGAGCATAAGGTTATTCAATTAAAACCGAAGATTAAGACCGTTGTTCCACTCGAGCCTAACGCCACGATCGTAAAACAAGCTTTTCGGCTCTACGCAAGTGGGAGCTATTCGGTTAAGACACTCACTAAATATATTAACCGCAAATATGGGCTTAGAATCGCATCTAGCAACGTACAATGCTGGCTTCGCAACAGATTCTATATAGGCTACATTTTAGATCGAAAAACTGGCGATTATTATCCGCATAACTACGAACATTTAATAGATACCGATCTATTTGACGCAGTTCAGGATATGCTAGATGGACACAGAGTTATGAGACGAAGATTGGACGGCTCAACAGACGCGCCTTATCGAGGCTTAATCCTTTGCGCGGACTGCGGTTGTACTTATACTCCAGATTTCAAGACAAAACGCTACAAATCAGGCAAAGTTAGTCACTTCAAGTATTATCACTGTACTAACGCCAAACATAAACATGAGAAGATTGTATGTATTAAGGAGGAGGTTATCGATGAAGCTATCCGCGAAGTGCTTAGGCAATTGAAGCTACCTGACGAAAAAATAGAAGAACTTCGCCAAGAGCTCGCTGAACTGCACAACCAGAAAACGGATTTCTATAATGCAGAAAGAAAAGAGCTTGTAAGACGCAGGAAGAAGCTACAAGAGCGTCAAAGGAACGCCTACGATGCCTTAATGGACAAGAGTATTACTCTAGACCTTTATAACGAAAATAATAAGCGCTACAAAGCGGAACTTGCCGAAATCGAACAAAAAGAAAAGAAACTAGACGGTGCCGACTCGAACTACTATGATACGGTCGGAACTCTGTTAGATGTCTTTGAGAGAGCGGATCAGATTTTCGAACAAGCTGAAACGGAAGATAAAAAAAGACTCGTCGGTTTTCTACTATCGAACCTACGAGTTTCTGGTAATTTAGTCGAATTAACACCGAGAGAACCATTTAAAACGCTTCTTTTGGACGTTAAGCGACCCTTATGGCTGGGGTGGTAGGACTCGAACCCACGAATGACGGGACCAGAACCCGTTGCCTTACCACTTGGCGACACCCCAGCGTTTCTGGTTTCTTATATTTTACCATATTTTTTGAAAAAATGCTATAATTTAGTTATGGCTAGAAAAAAGACCTTTACTAAAGAGCAGCTCGAAACATTGTCGGCTGGAGAGATTAATCGCAAGATTATTTATGAGAATTATTCTCTACTTCGGACGCTTGGAGCTGAGAATTTGCGAAAGGAAATGGTGCCAGTTGGTAAAGCTTGCAAAGCGGTCGTAGAATATTTTATCGCTTCGACCGGGCCTAAGAATGATTACGAAAAACATTCCAAAAATGCTCGTAAAAAGCTCGTAAAGGTACTCTCTAGAATCGCTCCAGGAGAATATAAAGGTTTTCCGAAGGATGCCAAAAATGGTCTAGTGGTTGGCTTCAACCATCCGTCGCTAGGTGAAATTGGGCGGATAATGCTCATGAAAGTTGATGTAATGGGTGATTCTACCATGCTTTTTCCAGTGAATTTGCCGTGGTACGAAGCTTTGGCACCGTTTTATGACAAAATTAAAATGCTTGGCATTATTATAACACCTACGATTACCCCGTCGACCTGGGAAAAGATGAATCTAAAAAAGGGAAGTTTTTTGTACGAAGCTGGAAATCGTTTAAAACACGAGTTTAAAGATATGTACACCGAGCTATCACACGAAACTGTCAAAAATGGCGGGGTGATATTCGTAGCACCATCCGCCACTAGACAGCAGACCGTTTTTAAGTCAAGGGCCGTTTATGAAGAAAAAGAGCCAATTATTCCAACAATGTCAGTTCTGGCGCTTCGACTGTTTCAAGACCCAGAGATGAACTGTGATTTTTTACCAATGGCAGTTTTACCACCAGAAGGATATAAACGGGGACTTAATATTCGCAAAAAATATAAGCTGATTCCGGGTGAGCCAATGAGCGCTAAGTACATTCGCAATCGTTATTTTGGCGACAAAACTCCAGAAAAACTCGAAGGCTTTGACTACGAGTTTCACCGTAGAATCGCAGATCAGTTGCCAAAATCTTTCTGGTATTAGAGATTTATGATATAATCATAAGCATGAACGATGAAAACGATGGGTATTTTTATCATCCGTTAGAAAATATTGAAGATACAGACATTTTTGAAACTGCGATTGATAGAAGGGTTTTTAACCACAAACTATCGCCGGAACGGCCTTATACTTATTGGACTTTGGAACTTTATGACCAAGAAAACGGCATTCGTGGTGGCGGGGGGCTTGGGATTCTCGCTGCCGATACTAGGCGCGTGGCAGAGCAGGTAGATGTGCCGTTTGTGCTTATTACGCCGTTTTACCCATCAGAAGCACACCAAGTTTGGCAGGATGGAAAAATTGTAGATCTCCATCGGCAGGTGAATTACCTGGATTTTGGGTTCCGGCTAGTTGATGAGGTATTTGTGAAATGTTGCGGAAATTTGTGTAGGCTTGAAGTGGTCGAAAAACAGTTTAAATCAACCCGGATTCTCGCTATCACTGAGCCGAATTTTGGTGAATTGTATTCTGGACTTTCTGGGTCTGACCACCGACTTTATCAGGAAGTGTGTCTAGGGTTCGGCGGATATCAGGCGCTAAAACTTTTAGGACTTAAACCTGCAATTATGCAGCTAAATGAAGTGGCGACGTTTTTTGCGGCGCTGGTAAGACTCGATGAGCTCGCATCAAACGGAATGGATTTTTATGAAGCGGTGGTATATACCAGAAAGCACACACTCTATACGAATCACACTTTGGTCCAAGCAGCCGAGGCTGAATTTAGTTTGGAACAGTTTGAAAGGTTTGTTTTTCCAAATCTAAAATCAAAGCCAGTCCGTAAATGGCTAAAAGATAAATTTATCGATGGAAAAATCAGACTTTCTAGTGTAACTATCGAAATTGCGGAACTAAGAAGCGGGGTCTCAAAACTCCACGCAAGAGTTGCAAATTACCGTGACATCGCTGGCGAACGGGTAAAATTTAAGGCTATCACCAACGGAATCGATATGGAGAAATGGATTTTGCCTGAAATCATGAAACATTATCATGACGATGAGATTTTGGATGAATACGATCTTCCGACTGCAAATTATTCGGAAAAATTAAAGGCGCTTTCATCTAGTGAAATTCTCGGTCTAAAAGAAATCGGGCGAAGAATTCTAAATGATGTCTTAGCTCATAGACCAGACCAAAACGGGGAAATTTTGAAGCTCGAAACAAACGATATTGTATTTGATTTTAAACGCAGATTCGTGGATTATAAACGACCGAATTTGCCTTTTTCTGACCCAGTTAGACTCAGGGAAGTGCTAGAGCCGTTTAATGCTCATTATATTTTGGCCGGGAGAGTCCATACTGGCGACGAGAGAATGGCAAAGATTTTGTCGGAAGTTTTGTCGGTGGTTGAATCAGATGATTATTTAAAGACACATGTCCATTATATTGCTGATTATGATGAAGAACTGGCCTATGCGCTCTCGGTGGGGTCGAATGTGGCAATAAATGTGCCGATTGTAGGACTTGAAGCTTGCGGGACTTCTTGGGAAAAGGACGTGGCGAATTTGAATTTGCTGATTTCTACGCATGATGGTGGTGTAGCTGATGGTTCGATGAATAGTTATCTAAATGTGTATGGTGCTAGTGATGCAGAAGAAGCGGCTGAGCTATATCACCGGATGGAAGAAGCGGCTAGCGCCTGGCAAAATGGTTTTGACCTTGAAGTGTTAATTCAAAAACAACTGGTAGAATTTCTGCCAGTTGTTTCTGGCACTAGGATGCTAAATGATTATTTAGATTATTTGTTGCCGGAATAGAATCTCAAAAATTATATTGATTTTCTGGTTGAAGCGTAGTATAATATTGACAAGTCTGGTATCAGACTTTTTTTAAACAAAGGAGATAAATGGCAAAGATCACTCGGATAAAGGCAAGTGATGCCCCGCGCGACGAAGAACCAGCGGATCGCATCAAAGAGCCGCCTATCACTAGAAAGAAAGTAGTGATAAAAGACAAAAAGACCGAGAAATCGGCAAGAGCCGCAGAGAAAGCCGAAAAGAAAAAGGCAAAAAAAGCGGAAAATGCTGGTCAGAAAAAAGTTTTTATTCTTTTCCGTCCATTTGTAGCACTCGGTAGATATCTGCGTGATTCTTGGCGGGAAATTCGGCAAGTAAGATGGCCGAATCGCAAGGCCACCTGGAAAATGGTACTTGCAGTGCTAGTCTATACAGCACTATTTGTACTAATTATTTCCTTGCTTGATATGTTCTTTACATGGCTATTTAGTTTAATTATAAAATAAGGAGAATCTATGGCAGTAAACAGATATGATGACACTAGAGCGTGGTACGCGATTTCCACCTATAGTGGTTATGAAGACAAGGTGGCTGATTCGATCAACCAGCGTGTCGGGAGCGCCGAAATGGCAAACAAAATTTTTGAGGCGATTGTGCCAAAGGAAAAACAAATTGAAATCAAAAACGGCAAAAGAAAAGTTGTAGACCGCAAGATTCTCCAGGGTTATGTGCTCGTAAACATGAAACTTTCGGATGGTACTTGGTACATTATCCGCAACACTCCTGGTGTAACAGGGTTTATCGGCACAGGCACGCAGCCAACTCCAGTTTCGGAAAAGGAAATTGCAAAAATTAAGAAACGTATGGGCGTGGAAGATCCAAAGTTTTCCGTTAAATACGAAATTGGCGAGGTTGTTTCCATTACTGATGGGCCATTTAAAGGATTTGACGGGACTGTTTCTGAAATTGATGCAGCTAAGGGCAAACTCAAAGTTATGGTATCGATGTTTGGACGTGAGACGCCAGTCGAGCTTGATGCATTGCAAGTTAAGCAACTGAATAACTAACTAGACAACTTTTAAAAAAGCTTCCGCACGCTACGGTAAAAAATCTCGAAAATAATTTGATGGAAGCCTTCCGGTATTTCAGTACCGGCTTTCCATCACTATTTTCTCGGTTTTTTAGCCGGGGAATAGCGTACGGAAGCTTTTTAAAGTTGCTCGTCAATCTTCGGACTGAATGATTATTCGACTTCGACGCCCATGGAGCGAGCGGTGCCGGCGACGACTTTGACGGCACCTTCTAAGTCAACTGCGTTTAGTTGCTCCATTTTTTTGTTGGCGATTTCTTCGAGCTGAGCACGAGTAATTTTGCCGACTTTGTCTACGTTTGGCTTACCAGAGCCCTTTTGAATCTTGATAGTTTCGCGAATCAAATCGTCTACTGGTTGGCCAAGACAAACCCAGTCAAAGCTGCGATCATCATAAACTTTGATATGAACGATAACGTTCTTACCCATGAAATCTTTGGTTGCTTCGTTGAACGGATTGATAAAATCCATCATGTTTAGACCCCACTGACCAAGTGTGCTACCAACTGGAGGACCAGCTGTAGCCTTGCCACCAGGAATACGAAGCTTGAGATTGCCAATAACTTTTTTATCTGCCACTTTTAATAATCCTTGTTTAAAGTAATATTTAGAAGCATTTTGCGTAACACTATTATTATACTCTATAATATATTCTCTGTCAACTATTGACCTGGAGCAAAAAGTGTGATATAATTAAAAGATAATGCCGAAGTATGTGTCGCGGCAATCAAAGGGGGTGACTGTATGACACAAGAACTTTTCCTGACAAAGGAGAAAAAGGAACAGCAACGTTTGGATGCTCTAGAGGTAAAGGCAATCTTGATTTGGCAATCAAATGCCGAAAATTACAGAACTTTGCCAAGCCAGTACAGCTATCTAATCGAGATGAAACGCAAGGTAGGAATCAAACCGCTTGATATCGTCTCAAAATCTGTACTTCGGGAATATCCCAAAAATGAGCTTCTTGAAATCGTCAAAGAGGATGATGCAAGAAAACAAGTCAAACGTTGGCGGAGTCAAGGTTCGTTGGACTGCCGGGTCTATGAACTCGAAAAGGCAGTTACAAACTGCACCTTTAAGACCTTAAAATCTAGGGTTAATGACTTCATCTTCCAACTTCGGGCAAGAGGGGTAGAAGTTTAGCCCCAATAATTTATTAACGGGAGCGGCAAAAAGCTGCTCCCTCTTTTATTTTTTTGATTTATATGTTATAATTAGAGTAGATATAATTAATTGTGGGAGGTTCGACCGTTTGTACCACAGAAAGGAAAAAAATGGCTGAAGAAGATGCCAAAAAACTTGATACTGTAGAGACTCCTGAAGAGACTACAGAAACCGCTGAAACAGTAGAAACTACTGAAGAAGCAAAAGAAGAGATTTTTGCAAAATCTGGTAAGAAGTCTAAAAAACACATTGAAGAAGTAAAAGCCGAAGAGGCTCGCCAAGAGCGTAAAAAAGAACGCGCTGCTAGTGATGCCGCCGATACTGCAAAGCCAAAAGGTGCAAAGCCTGTGACTCGTCCTAAATTGGAACGCCGTGGCAAGAAATACCAGGAAGCTTACAAATTGATCGAAAAGAACAAAATTTACACTTTAAAGGAAGCGGTGGAGCTTGCCACCAAGACTAGCCCAGTTAAATTTGACGCTTCAGTCGAAGCTCACGTTCGCCTTGGGGTAGATCCTAGACAGGCTGATCAGAACATCCGTACCACTTTGGTATTACCAAATGGTAATGGTAAAAATGTGCGCGTAGCTGTGTTTGCTCCGCTTGACGTAGCAAAGGCCGCTAAGGCAGCTGGCGCTGATATTGCTGAAGACGAGGAATTTTTGAAACGTCTTGACAAGGGCGAAATCGAATTCGATATTCTGATTTCTACACCACAATATATGCCAAAACTTGGTAAGTATGCTCGTACGCTTGGCCCTAAAGGTTTGATGCCTAATCCAAAGGCTGGTACTGTGACTATGGACGTAGAAAAGGCCGTAAAAGAAGCAAAAGCCGGTAAAGTGGAATACCGTGTAGATAAGCAAGCTATCGTCCATATCGGTCTTGGCAAATGCTCCTTTGGCGCGGAAAAGTTGCTTGAGAACGCTGAAGCTTTCTTTGATTCTTTGAAATCTCAGAAGCCTGCTTCGCTTAAAGGTACTTATGTTAAAAGTGTATTTATTACGACTTCCATGGGCCCTTCAATCCAAATTGAAAACCTTTATAACTAGTTTTTAGACATAAATAACCCGGTTTTTCTTTAATAGTTTTAACTGGGTTATTTTTTTGTGTTACAATAAGTTTATGAATAATATTGTTGAAGAAACTAAAAAATTTGCTTTAAATTTGTCAGGGTACGAAGAATGGCAAATGTGGCTCGTCGGTGGAGCTGGGCTCGCACTGATGTTTCTCGGTTACAAGATTAAAAAAATCGCGTTTTTCGTGGTGTGGTTTTTGCTCGGATATATTTTGACAGGATATTTGATGCCTATTATTAACGGTGCAGTAGCAGAAATCGCGTCGAGTGATTTGTGGCAGAATTTACTACCGATTGGTGGGGGGCTTCTTGTAGGTTTAATGGGCTTTTCGATAGAAAAATTATGCGTGGGTGGGGCCTGCATGGGGCTATGTCTGATGATTACTGCACAGTACTTCGGCACAGATATCCAGACCATGGTGATTGGTGGGATTATCGGTGCAGTACTAGCTGGTTTTGCAGTAATGATGATGAAACCGGCATCGATTATTGCGACATCGGTGGCTGGTGGGTACGCATTGACGCTCGCGATTTTAACACTCAATGGCGATTTGAACGGGGAAGAATTATACTGGCCACTCATTTTGGCATTTTCCGCCGTTGGTGCTCTGGTTCAATTTTTGACTACTAGACACGACATGTAAAGTGTGATATAATAGAGATAGTTACCAAAGACAGTGGCGGTGAAAACTTAATTATGCCACCGAGGATATTTCTTATATTTGTTTGGTGACGCAAAATTAACAATTCGCTGACTATTTTTATACAAATTAATACCCAAAGGAACTTTTTATGGCAATTTCAAAAGATAAAAAGAACACATTGGTTGCTGATTTGACTGAGCTTCTAGGGGGCGCAAAAACTACTGTTTATGCTAAATATCAAGGTTTAACTGTAGCGGAATTACAAGAACTTCGTAAAGCCGCTCGTGAATCTGGCGTAAAAATCAAGATTGTAAAAAACCGTTTAGTGAGAGTTGCGATGGGCCAAATCGCCGTTTATAAAGATACAGATACTACTGGTCTTACTGGCCAGTTGCTTTATGCTGTGTCTGATAGCGACGAAGTTGCCCCAGCTAAAGTTTTGGCAGAATTTGCTAAGACTCATAGCGCACTTTCTCTTGCTGGTGGTTTTAACGACCTAGGTAATAGTCTTTCAGAAGACGATATCAAGACTCTAGCTGCAATGCCAACCAAGAACGAGCTCATTGCTCAGGTGGTGGCGCAACTTCTTTCACCAGTTACAGACAGCGTCTCTGCGCTTGCTGGTGGAATTTCTGGTATTGTTTCCGGGCTTGAAGCACATGCAAATTAACGACCATATATAATATATATTTAGAAAGGAATAATTATGGCTACTGATATCAAGAAACTAGCTGAAGAACTAGTCAATTTGACCGTTCTTGAAGTAAATGAACTTAAAAACACTCTTAAAGATGAATACGGCATCGAGCCAGCTGCAGCTGCTGTTGCCGTAGCCGCTGGCCCTGCTGCTGGTGGTGATGCTGCCGCTGATGAAGGCAAGTCTGAATATGACGTTGTTTTGAAAGACGCTGGCGCACAAAAGATCGCTGTGATCAAGGCTGTTAAGGAAGCTACTGGCCTAGGTCTAGGCGAAGCAAAAGCTATCGTAGATGGCGCTCCTGCAACTGTGAAAGAGAAAGTTGCTAAGGACGAAGCTGAGAGCATGAAGAAAGCTCTCGAAGAAGCAGGCGCAACTGTAGAACTCGCTTAAAAGTAATAGCATGGTCAGTTGAATTGTTTGGAGAATCACCCGAAAGGGTGATTTTTCATGCTATAATAATATATATGAACGATTTTGATTATTTAGGTGAGGCGGATGTTTATCTTGACGCGGCTTGCCAATCACTTAGACCACGCCCTGTGATAGACGCTATAGAAGGTTATTATACTCGGCATAATTCTTGCGGCGAACGCGTTAAGTACGAGTGGGGGAAAATTACCGATGGCCTAGTTGAAGAGACCAGGGAAAAAGTTTTAAAATTCCTAAAACTGTCTGGTAGAAAATATACTACTTCTTTTACGCTTAATACGACTTATGGGATAAATTTGATTTTGTCACAAATTGACGAAACTAAGTTCAAAAAAATCATGACCAGCGAGATCGAACACAATTCGCCGTTTCTTGCGTCGCTTGCTTTTTCAAAGAGAACAGGTTTACCACGCGAAGTAATGAAAAGAAACGAAGATGGGTCGATTGAACTTTCTGATTATGATTTTGAGAAGGCAATCGTAGTCGTAAATTCAGCATCTAACTTTGATGGTAGGAAACTTCTGAATATTAATGAGCTTTCTAAAGCCGTGCATAAGGCTGGTGGGATTTTAATTATTGATGCGGCGCAGGCGATGGCACACTCTGCAGATATTCTAAAAGGCGTAGATGTGGATGCAATTTGTTTTTCTGCACACAAAATGTACGCGCCGTCTCTTGGTGTGATTGTTTGGAAAGATGAACTTGGTAATTATTTGAAGCCGTTTTGGCTAGGCGGCGGAATGGTAGATGATGTAAATGAGTCTTCTTATCAGCTGTCGGCAGAAAACAAAGAACACCGTTATACTAGATTTGAATCTGGTCTTCAGGCTTGGGGTGAGATTGTAGGGCTAGGTGCGGCGATTGATTGGATTAATGGTCTTTCTAAAAAAGATTGGAAGAATCTAGAGGATAATTCTCGCGAGCTATTTGAATTTTTGAATGGTTCTAATAAGGTACATCTCATAAACAGCGAGTCAAACCCAACTATGTCATTTTATGTGGACGGGATTGATTCGCATTTGCTCGGCGAGGCACTATCACGCGAGAATATTATGGCTAGAACCGGATATTTTTGCGTTCATTACTATCTAAGCCACGTGAATGATTATCCACCACTTGTGAGATTTTCGCTAGGGCTTCATAATAAGCCAGAAGATATCGAAAAAGTTAAAAAAGTAATGGTAAAAATCGTTTAAATTTTCCATAAACGTTATTTTTATGCTAAAATGGTTTTATTATGGTGTGTATAGCTGCATTTATTATCTTGGCGATTATTGGCGTCTTTGTCGCTGCAATTTCAATTTTTAAACCAAAAGTTGGTAAAAATTACCTAAAGGCCATGAAAAAAGCATGGGGGTGTCTCTGGAAAAAGGTGCGCCTTCAAAAGTGCGAGACTGGCTTTAAAGACGACGTTAAAAACACCTTGCTTTCTCGCGTAATAGTGAAGCACCCTAAATGGGTGAAGCCACTTTCTGCGATTATCGAGGTTGTTTCGGTGGTTATCGTAATAATTACAATTTGGGCGCTACTTACTGCAATTAAATCTTTGCTCGCGCTCTGGGCACTTGGAAGTTGTAATGTGACGAAGCCTTCGGCTTGCTCGCTTGGAGCAGAAGTGTGTTCGATCGACGAATCCGAACCAAAGAATCCTGCTGAAGCCTTTGGCAGGTGGTTTACTGAATGGGGTGAAATTTTTGAAGCTATCCCAGACAAGTTTAAAACCTACAACACTGACGAATATAATTTTAATTATGTAAATGTAAATCCAGGAATCGACGCAGGCAAAACCGTCGCGATTGACATCTTTGATCCTGGATGCTCGGTATGCATGGTTTCTTATCGTAATCAAAAGGAAGCTGGGTTCTTTGACGAATACGATGTTCATATGGTGCCATTTGCAATTCAGACCGCTGAGGATGAATATAAATTCGCTAATTCTGAAATCGTGGTGCGATATATGCTTGCGGCAGAGCAGGTACGTTCTGGGCTCGCGGTAAAAATAATCGATCACATCTTTACGGCGAAGAATCACGATGGACTTTATTATCAGGAAATGTTTAACAATTACTACACTCGCGAAGAGGCAATTCTTAAACTTGAGGCTTGGCTTGAAGCGGAGAATATTGATACAGATGGCATTAAGCAGATTCGAGAAATAGCTTACTATCCTGAGACCACAGACAAAATGTCCGAAAACCGGCAGATAGTCGAGAAGCAGCTCCGTGTTAAGGGTATTCCTTCGATGATTTATGATGGCAAGATGCATACTGGGCTTTGGGAAAAGAAATAAATGTAAATTTTACAACAGTTTTTGCATTTTCTCTGTTTAGGTGGTGGAAAACTTTGGCTCATTCAAAGGTGTTTTATTCTTGACTTTGAAGTCAAAAAGGTATAATATGGTAGTAATATAGTATAGACAGGATGCGAGGTGATGTCTGAAATATCAGAAAAACAAATAAAACGACTTCGGGGGCTCTTAACTGATGCTGAGACGAATTTATCAGCAGCTAAGGAACTACTTGTTTCTATTATTGGAGATGGCGAGACTATTACTGCTCCGCGTGATTCTGTAGTCTCTAGTCCTGAAGGAAAAATTATTGAAGGTATCTTTGATGGTCAGATTATGATTGGCCCAGACGGCAGGAATTATCCAGTTCCTGCAAACTATGCATCTAAGTCCAAACTCGTTGAAGGTGACATCTTGAAACTAACTATTACAGATGATGGTAAATTCCTATACAAGCAAATCGGCCCAGTTGAAAGAAAAACCGTGATTGGCACACTTGTCCAGCACGATGATAAATACTTTGTAGAAGTCGGTGGTAGGGAATATCAAATCCTTTACGCATCGGTAACTTATTTCCACCTTCGAAATGGCTCTCAAGTTTCTATTGTTGTACCAGCTAAAAATGATGATGCAGCTTGGGCAGCAGTCGAAGCCGCTTTATAGATTTGTTTAAAATCCGCTATCTTGGTAAGATTGTGGTAAAATGGTGCTATGAAGAGTTTGTATCGACGGTACCGTCCGCTTAAGCTGGAAGATGTAGTTGGCCAAGAACAGGTGACTGGCCCACTTAAAAATGCATTGGAGCAAAAAAAGATTTCACACGCGTATCTTTTTACTGGCCCGCGCGGTACTGGAAAAACTTCGGTCGCTAGAATTTTTGCTCACGAGATCAACGGATTCAATTACGAACTTGAAGATGAATATGTAGATATCGTTGAAATTGATGGCGCATCCAATCGTGGAATTGACGACATAAGAGAAATTCGTGAAAAGGCCGCCATAAGGCCGTCTCTAGGTAAATATAAAGTATATATTATAGATGAAGTACATATGCTTACAAAAGAGGCTTTTAACGCGTTGCTTAAGACCTTGGAAGAGCCGCCAGAACATGTGGTGTTTATCATGGCAACAACTGATCCGCAAAAAGTACCAGTGACGATTCTTTCTAGAGCGCAGAGTTATAATTTTGGGCTGGTTGATGCAGATATAATTTTTAATCATCTTCAGAAAATTTCCGATTTAGAAAAATTCCAAATTGAGCCTGATGCGCTCAAGTTGATTGTTAAACGCGGTGGTGGTTCTTTTCGGGATTCTTTGTCACTTCTTGACCAAATTTCTACTGCTAGCGGCGATTTGATTTCCAAAGATACTGTTGAAAAAATCATGGGCTTGCCGCACGACGAAAAAATCCGTGATTTAATCAAGAGTCATGAGAATGGTGATACTGCTAAAATTACAGAGCTACTTCGTGAGTTATTTTCTGCTGGGGTTAAGGCCGAAATTATTGCTGAAGAAATGATTCGGGAAATAATCGAGTCTCCGACTACTGATGGGATTCGTTTGCTAGGAAAATTGCCCGAAGTAAAGGCTCCGTTTGCCGATGCGAGACTGTTATATATATTAGCGGGTGACAATGCTTCTATTTCGCCGACTCGACCAGTCTTAAAAACGTCTTTAAACATATCTCCAAAAACAGCAGTCAAAGCTCGCGAGGAACCACCTAAACAAGTAGCCTCTTCTACAATTAAAACTACTTCTAATAATTCGAGCAACTCTGCTTTTGATTGGGAGACATTTTTAGAAGAAGTACGCGAAGTAAATGATATTATCTTTGCACAACTTAAGGGTGTGGGGCATGAAGTAAAAAATGGCACACTATTTATTACACCGAATAAATCGTTTGCAAAAGTGATTTTGGGAAAACCAAATAATATAAGTTTAATGAGTGACATCGCCGGAATGAAAGTGTCGCTTGGAGATGAAAATCCGAAAAACAGTAATCTAAAAACAAAAATATCTGATATAATGGGAGGTGAGGTACAAGAATATGGAGGAGGTAGCCCGTTCTAGAGATGGTGGCAGAGTGCCGCCACAAGATATTACAGCCGAGAAATCACTGCTTGGCGCGATTATGGTGGATGAAAATGTCCTGCCAGAAGTGATTACAGTCGTAAGAAAAACGGATTTTTATGATGAGCGTCATGCCAAGATTTATGAAGCAATGGCAAATTTGTATGACAATCATCGCCCGATTGATCTTTTAACACTGACTGACGAGCTTAAATCTCTCAAAAAATTGAAGGAAGTTGGTGGTGCGGTGTATTTGACCGAACTGTCTAATTTTGTGCCGGTAGCTTCTCACGCGAAAGCCTATGCCGAAATCGTAAGGAAAGCAGCTACTAAAAGGCGCCTAATTAAAGCTGGAACTGAAATCGCCAACAAAGCCTATGAGAGTGATGCAGAAATCGGCGAGCTGGTGGGGAAGGCTGAGCAGGAGCTTTTTGAAGTTTCTGATAAGGTAATCAGAAGCGAGTATCAGACTATGGACGCTCTTCTTAGTGATGCGTTTGATAGAATTGAAGATTTACATAAAAACAAAGGCGCTCTCCGTGGGCTTAAGACTGGATTTCGCGATGTAGATAAAAAGACCGCTGGACTTCAAAAGGGTGATCTTGTGATTATTGGTGCGCGCCCGGCGATGGGTAAAACTACTTTTGCGCAGAATTTGGCCTATAATATTGCTAGCATTAATAATAAAGGCGTTTTGTTCTTTTCAATGGAGATGGCTGCGAATGAGATTGTAGATAGGATGATTTCGGATGTTTCTGGCGTTGATAACTGGAAGATTCGGACGGGAAATCTTTCTGACGATGAGTTTTCTAAGATTGGCGAAGCAATGGCGGAAATGGACGAAATACCAATTTATATTGATGATACTAGCTCTATGACCATTACTGAGCTTAGAAATAAAGCTAGACGGGCCATGCATGATCATGATATAGGCGTGGTAATTGTGGACTATTTGCAGCTTATCGCTGGGTCAGACCGCTATGCGGGCAACCGCGTGCAAGAAGTGACGGAGATTTCTCGTGGTCTTAAAATTCTGGCTCGTGAACTTTCTATTCCGGTGGTTGCTTTGGCACAGCTATCGCGTAGCGTGACAGGGCGAGAAAATCCACGACCGTTACTTTCTGACCTTCGTGAATCTGGTTCTATCGAGCAGGATGCTGACCTTGTAATGTTTTTGCACCGCCCGGATTATTATAAACAAAATGATGATAATTACGAAGAAACACATATTACCGAACTAATCATCGCAAAACACCGTCATGGAGAAGTAGGGAAGATTGAACTTTACTTCCATCCAGAACTACTCAGATTTATGTCGCTTGATAAAACTCGTGAAGAATAGTATAATAAAAAAGTGAAGAAGATAACTATCTCTAAACTTTTTCTCTACCGCCATAGATTTGTGATTGGGTATGTTGTTTTGATGGCGGCGTTTGTGGCATTAATGTTTACTCTGCCACTATTTGCTCAAGATGGTCTGTCTGAGACAGAAATGGAGTCGGCAACTTCTTCTTATCATCTTTCTATTGACGCTCCTTTTAATGGGAGTTTGGTGGATTTACCATATAAAGTCCTTCAAAAAATCTCCATTATGATTTTTGGATTGTCGGCATACACGATTAAATTGCCGAGTATTATAATTGGACTTCTTCTTGGTGTTTTTCTGATACTACTTTTAAATCGTTGGTTTAAAAACAATGTATCGCTTCTAGCGTCGTGTCTTGTGGTGCTTTCGACGCCGTTTTTGTTTTTGGCTGGTTCTGGTACACCGCTGATTATGTTAGTATTTTGGCCGACACTTCTTTTGTGGCTAGGTTCAAAAATTCAAGGTGAGAAACGTCCAAAGCCGATGTATTCGTTTTTGTTTGCAATTGCTCTAGCGCTTGCTATTTTCACGCCTTACATGTTGTACTTTGCGGCATTTTGTATTGTGTTTGTCTTAGTACAACCGCATCTTCGCTTTGTACTGAAAAGTTTACCAAAGCTGCCGCTTGTTATTACTGGCGTCATTATAATGGCTGGCGCGGTTGCACTTGTTGTAAACGCGATTAATCGTCCGGAAATCATAAAAGAACTTCTGCTTTCATCTAGCTTCGAACCACAGAATTTCTTTTCCAATTTAATCGCCGGTCTAAAGCCAGTATTTCAATGGTTTGGTGAGAGTAATACTATTTTCTTAGCACCGCTAATTGGACTGCCCGTACTGGCTTTGGCGCTGGTTGGTTTATTTTCTACTACGAAAGGTTTCTTTGCGTCCCGCAATTCAATTGCATCACTTCTGATTGTTTTCATGATTATTATTACTGGTCTAAATCCTAGTGCAGCGGTGTTTTTGATTCTGCCTTTATCTATTCTTACTGCACACGGACTTAAATATTTACTAGAGAAATGGTATGGATTGTTCCCGGAGAACCCATATGCCAGAATTGCTGCGCTTTTGCCACTTACAATTCTCTTTGCTTTAATTATTATTCCTGGGCTTTTGCAGTATATTTATGGTTATCACTACAATTCTAAAGTGGCTAGCCAGTTTGATTACAGCCTTGATATTGTCCATAAAAATCTTTCTGATGAGACTTTGATCGTAGAAAATAACTATGATTTTTATAAAATCCTTGAGGATTCTACATCCATAAAGGTAGTTGATTCTAAAGAGAATGTTGATTTGCCTAGTGTGGCAGTATTGCAATCTCAGCTTGATAGCGAGTCTTATGCGCTCTCGCGTATCATTACATCGCCAATGAAAGAAAAATCTGATATAATATATCTATATACAGTAAAGGAGAATTCAAATGGGACAGACCTTTGATCAAATGAAGATGATCAATCAGCTAAGAAAGGCTCAAAAGGAGCTTAAAAATGAAATCGTGGAAGTGGAAGCCGGCGATGGCGCCGTCGTTGTTCAGATTACTGGTGAGCTCAAAGTCAAAAAAGTGACGATTGATCCAGAAAAGGTTGATTTAGACGATATTCACGAGCTTGAGCGCTGGATTGAAAACTGTATGCGTGATGGCTTCTCAAAAGCACAAGAAATCGCAACTGACAAAATGAAACCTTTGATGGGTGGCTTATCTGGATTAGGACTCTAATTTCGATGCTACCCAAAGCCCTTAACGACGTGATTGATGCGCTAGGCATGCTTCCTGGTGTTGGGTCTAGAACTGCTGAAAGATATGCATATTATCTTTTCAAGTCTAGTGATAAAATTTCTGAGAATATTTCTGTAGCTTTAAATAATCTACATAAGAAGGTGAAGCTTTGCCCAGTTACTTTTGCACTGATTGATGCGGACGAGGAAGTGTCGCCATTATATGCAGACCCGAAACGCGACAGGACTACCGTAGTAGTAGTTGAAGAGCCGCTAGATATTTACGCGATAGAACAAACTAATGCCTTTAAGGGCACATATCATGTGCTTGGTGGCGCAATTTCCCCGATTGATGGGATCACTCCAGAACAATTACATATTGGCGAGCTGATTAAGCGCGTAAATGACGACAATGTAAAGGAAGTAATTATCGCAACAAACCCATCTGTTGAAGGTGAATCTACTGCGCTTCTTCTAGAAAAGATGCTCCATGAGCAAAATCCCAATTTGAAGCTGACTAGACTGGCACGAGGATTGCCACTTGGTATTGATTTGTCGTATGCTGACCAAATCACGCTCTCGGCGGCATTAGAAAACAGAACTAATCTATAATTATCTTACTTCAATTCTTTGTTTTTAGAGCCATGAAATCGACTTTGCCGAGTTTGGTCTTTGGGAGTTCTGAAATAAACTCTAGGGCACGCGGGGTTTCATATTTTGCGAGATATTTCTTGTAAATTTTGCTGAGCTCTTTTCTAACGGTATGTTGGCTAGCGCCTGGTTTTAGTACGATATAGACTTTGACGATTTCTCCTCGAACTTTATCTGGTGCCCCGATACAAACGCAAGTATCTACTTGGTCAGATTTAAGCGTGGCGGCTTCGACATTGGTCGGGTAAATATTATAACCGTTTGATATAATCATGCGCTTTAAGCGGGTTTTGAAATAGACGACTCCGCGTTCATCCATGTAACCAATATCGCCGGTGCGGAGATATTTTTTGTTACTAATTGTAAGAAATGTCTTTTCGGTTTCTCCAGGATTATTTAGATATTCTTTCATGATAGTAAGACCACGAACGACAATCTCACCATCTTCTCCAATACTAACTGGTTTCTTAGTGCGAGGATTAATAATCAGAGCTTCGCTATCTGGCAATGGAAAACCAATTGCTCCGGGTAAGTTCGCTACAGAAGCTGCGGAGAAAATCATACCGCCGGCTGCCTCGGTTAGGCCGTAGCCATTTTGGATGATGGCTTTTGAGCCATGCTCGCTTAAAAATTTGTTGAAGTTTTCCTTCAAAGTATTTGAAACAATGTCACCACCTGAGACTACACCTTTAATACGTTTTAGCTCGTTTGAGCCAAATTTGATTTTCATCATGTATTCAAACACTGTTGGCACACCTACCAAAATATTGATACGATAATTTTTAATGTATCCTCTCAACTTTTTGCCGTTGAATTGTGGGATTAATACCATTCTCATGCCACAGTACAAAGGAATATGCATGCAGACGCCCATACCAAAAGCATGGAAATTTGGTAAAAAACAAAGCATTGAGTATTTTGGCTTTAAGAGTTCTGGCACGAGATATTTCGCACCGAGCGCCTGGGCGTTAAAATTCATACTGGTAAGTACTACGCCTTTTGGCTTGCCGGTCGTGCCGCCAGAATAGAGAATAACAGCTGGAGCATTTGGCGAGAGATGTACATGCGGGTCGTCGGTATATTTGTAACTTTGAAACAGAAATCTATCCCAAGTCATAACTTTTTGAGAACGTTTGATGTGATTTTTGCGACCTTTGGTTAGTTTAAGAACGAATCTTACCAAAAAATCCTTGGAACGAGTAGGGGAAACTACTATTAAATGTTCCACGGAAGTATTTTTGATGATGTTTTCTACTCTAGGGTAGGCAATATCGATGCAAAGCATTGCTTTTGAGTCTGACTGAATCAAACAATCCTCGATTTCTTTTTCGGATGAAAGTGGATGGACCATGTTGGCGATGGCGCCAATCTCATTAACGGCATAAAACATGTAGACGGCTTCTGGGGTGTTTGGCATACAAATTGTGACTTTGTCGCCTTTGTTTATGCCGATAGCTTTAAGAGCGCTGGCAGTTTTGTTGATCTTTTTAATGAGTTC
>JAFUAT010000002.1 GCA_017460625.1 Candidatus Saccharimonadota bacterium
GGCGTTAAAATTCATACTGGTAAGTACTACGCCTTTTGGCTTGCCGGTCGTGCCGCCAGAATAGAGAATAACAGCTGGAGCATTTGGCGAGAGATGTACGTGCGGGTCGTCGGTATATTTATAACTTTGAAACAGAAATCTATCCCAAGTCATAACTTTTTGAGAACGTTTGATGTGATTTTTGCGACCTTTGGTTAGTTTAAAAATAAATCTTACCAAAAAATCCATGGAGCGAGTAGGGGAAACTACTATTAAATGTTCCACGGAAGTATTTTTGATGATGTTTTCTACTCTGGGGTAGGCGATGTCGATGCAAAGCATTGCTTTTGAGTCTGACTGAATTAAACAATCCTCGATTTCTTTTTCGGATGAAAGTGGGTGAACCATGTTGGCGATGGCGCCAATCTCATTAACAGCATAAAACATGTAGACGGCTTCTGGGGTGTTTGGCATACAAATTGTGACTTTGTCGCCTTTGTTTATGCCGATAGCTTTAAGAGCGCTGGCAGTTTTGTTGATCTTTTTAATGAGTTCTTTGTAAGAGATTTCCATTTTGAAATATTCCAGAGCGGTACGGCTTGGGTAGCGTTTGGCTGAAACCAAAATTGCCTCGTACATACTGCCGTCAAAATATTTAAGTTCCTTTGGGAGCTTTTCGATGTAACCGTATTTATCTCGTTCGATACGAACATCGAGCTTTCTCATACCACTCCTGATTTTGTTATAGATGAACTCCAGCATATATATTATTATAGCATCTTTATACCACTTGGACTTCATTTTGTAGTATAATAAAAATATGGATAGGAATTTTAAGGTTAGAACCATTATAACGATTTCAATGTTCACCGTGGCGTTAGTTGGACTTTATACCTTTGACTCAATTCCTTTCAAAATTATCTTTGGCTTCTTTACGTCAATGGCGCTAATTGAGCTTTTGTCTTTTTTCAAAAAGAAACATGCGACTTTAAATTTTCTTTTAGCATTTTTTGAGATTTTGTTTTTGGTTTGCGGTACGATTTTTGTGGTTAGAATTGATTTAAATCATTTTTGGTATATTATTCTCGGTGTCTGTGGGTATGATATTTTTGCGTATTTATTTGGAAGGCTTTTTGGTGGTAAAATTTTTAAGAAGTCACGACCGTTTCCGCATGTTTCAAAAAATAAAACTTGGGAAGGAACGTTTTTGGGACTTCTGACTTCGGTTCTTCTTGTTGGCATCAAAATGGGAGTGCAGGGTAGTTTCGATACGGACTGGATGTTTCTACTTTGTGGAGTACTAGCGCTGTGTGGTGATTTGTTTGAAAGCTTCTTAAAGCGTAAGTTTAAGGTAAAAGATTCAAACGAAATCATTATTAAAAATAAATTCTTTAGATTTATTGAGTTGTTTGTAGGTGGAAGCGAGGGGCACGGTGGTTTTCTAGACAGAGTAGACTCTACGGTCTTTACTGGTACCGTGCTACTTGCAATTATTTTAGCTGTTTTTGGCCATTAAATAAATAGATTGCTCCAGATAAAACAGTCAAAAATACTACTATATATAATAATATAGTGTTTACAACTTGAAGCGGCGATAGATTTAAAATGCGGTTCAAAAGTATTAAAATGACGGTAATCATTTGAACTGTGGTTTTTAGTTTGCCAAAAATTGATGCCGAAACTACTGTGCCATTTTTTGCTACCATCATTCGCATTCCGTCTACGGCAAAATCACGGATTAGAATCACGGCGAACATCCAAAGTGGTACTAGGTTCATAGTGACTAAAGCTAGGAAAGTAAGGTTGATTAGCATTTTATCGGCGAGTGGGTCTAGAAATGCGCCTAGATCGGTAACTTGTTTGGATTTTCTAGCCCAACGGCCATCAATAAAATCAGTAATCGAAGCAATAGCAAAACAGGCAATCGTCAGAATTTCAGCTGGTAAATTGTTCATAAAAATCAAAATCATCAGTGGCGCGACTAGAATAATCCGGATGAGCGTTAAAACAGTTGGTCCGTTCATACAATATCCTTGCGGTGTTCGACTTTCCAGGCTCGGACTTTGGCAAATTTAGCAGCTAGAACATCGGTTGACCATTTGTCTCCTAGCATTACGGTGTCTTCGGGTTTAACGTTATAATTCTCCATTGCGGCGGTAAGCTTGGTTGAGATTGGTTTTTTGGCCCACCAAACACATTCGATGCCAAGCGGTTCGCAGAATTTTTGCATCATTTTTTTGCGACCGTTATTTGAAATAATAATAATTTTGACGCCGGCGTCGCGGCAATCTTCAACCCAGTCGGCTAATTCGTCGGCTGGTTCTTTTTCTGAATGAAGGCGCAGAGTATTATCTAAATCGCACAAAAGTAATTTGACCTTTTCTTTTTTAAGAAGTTCGGGCGTAACGTCTTCAAATCGTTCAAATTTTTTGTCTGCGTGAAGAACACTCATACTATAATTTTATCACATTGTGATATAATAATTCTATATGTATAGTAATTTTGCGGAGTTTTTAAGAGATAAAAAATCTATTTGTGCGATTCAAGCGGAAAATCCTGACGGTGATTCTTTAGGTAGCGCAATTTCTTTGGATTATTTGCTTGATGGTATTGATGTTTCTTTGTATTGTCCGGTTGATATCCCAAAATATCTACATTATTTCGATGATTGGTCGAGAGTAAGTAATGAATTTGATTACCGAGCAGACGGATATATTATCGTGGATACCGCCGCGAGTGTACTACTTTCTAAATTGACTGACGACTCGGCAATCCGTAATAGATTATATTCTGCGCCTGTTTTTGTGATTGACCATCACGAGACTGCTGATGATTTGGATTTTCCGCACGAAAGCATCATCGAGCCACGTCCTGCCGCAACGGAACTGATTTTTGACATTGCGAGTGCCAACGAAATCGAGATAAGTAAACCTGCGGCTGAAGCATTGATACAAGGGATTATGTCAGATACTTTGGGACTAACTAGCTTGTCTGTTTCACCACACACATTCGAAGTGATGGCGGAACTATCTAAGTGTGGAGCCGAGATCGGAAAGTTAGAAGAAAAACGTCGTGAGTACATGAAAAAATCGCAAAGGATTTTTGAATATAAGGCTGAGTTAATTCAGCGCTCGGAATTTTATCTTGACGGAGAGCTTGCAACGGTTCTAATTCCGTGGGAAGATATCGAAAAGTATTCTGATGAATATAATCCAAATGTCTTGATTTTGGAAGAGCTGCGGATGGTGGAGGGCGTAAAGGTGGCTATCGCAATTAAAACTTATCCTGACGGTAAGGTGACAGGCAAGATACGTTGCTCTAATGATGCGGCGGTCGCTGACACGTTGGCGGAGTATTTTGGTGGCGGCGGACACCCTTATGCTGCTGGATTTAGAACTTACGACACGAGCTACGAGGAAGTAGTTAAAGATTTGGTTAGAATCGTACCAGAGCTTCTCGATAATTATTCTAAAGAAAGGAACACTAATGACAAAGAAAGCTAGTACTCTTACTCTTGCTAAAACCTACGACAAGGTAGCGGCTGATAAACCAGTTCTGACTGTAATTTTTATCCATGGAATTGCTGATGACTCAAGCCGATGGGTTCGACCAATTGAAAGACTACGTGAAGAGCATAAACTGGACGCGGTTAGGTTTGTGACTTTCGATTTGCTAGGTTCTGGAAAATCTTTGACAGATGATGAAAATCTAAATTATGATTTTAAAGACCAGCTTGAAGCGCTTGATAATTCGATTGAAGCGCTCGACATTGACACGCCGATTGTATTAGTTGGACATTCGATGGGATGTTTGATTTCTGCGCGCTACGCTTCTCAACATAAAAACAAAATTCGGGAGCTAATTTTGATTTCGCCGCCAGTTTATACTAAGAAAGATTTTGAGTCGCCTAAATTTGAACCAAGCATGGATGGATTTAAAGCGCTGATGGTCGTAAAGAATCCGATTTATAAAGACCAAAAAGCGTTTAATAATGAATTAATGCAAATCGTTTCTAATCGCACGAATTATGATATTTTAGAGAAATTAGTCGAACCAACTACTATTATATATGGTGCCGCAGACAAGATTATTGCTGGATATAATATCCCTGGACTTTTGAAAGCTAATTCAAACATTTTGGCTTTTAAAACTCCTGGCGCGCATGGAATTGGGCATGAAAAATGCGATAAACTAGTCGCTACTTTAAAAAGGATTGTAAATGAAACTTTATAATACATTGACCCGCAAAGTTGAAAATTTTAAACCTCTTTCTGATGAAGTCAAGATTTATACTTGCGGGCCAACGGTTTATAATTTTCCACACATTGGAAATTATGCTGCCTATGCGTACTGGGATTTGCTAGTTCGATGCCTAAAGCTTAATGGTTTTAGAGTAAAAAGGGTTTTGAATTTGACGGATGTCGGACATCTCACTTCTGACGCTGATGATGGCGAAGACAAACTGGAAAAGGGGGCAGCAAGGGAAGGAAAAACGCCATTCGAGATTGCCGATTTTTATGCAAAAGTGTATTTAGATAACTACAAAAAGATGGAATTTTTGCCGGCTGACGTAATTGCTAGGGCAACCGATTATATCATGGAAGACATGGAAGCGGTTAAACTTATGACAAAAAACGGCTATACTTACGAAACTCGTGACGGTGTTTATTTTGATACATCTCTGTTTCCTGAATATGCGGATTTCGCAAGGCTTGATCTAGAAGGTTTGAAGGCGGGGGCTAGAGTTGGATTTTCTGATGAGAAGAAAAACGTTTCGGATTTTGCTGTTTGGAAGTTTATTCAGCCGGGTGAGAAGCACGCAATGCGCTGGGACTTTTTGGGGCGACCTGGTTACCCTGGTTGGCATCTAGAATGTGCTAC
>JAFUAT010000003.1 GCA_017460625.1 Candidatus Saccharimonadota bacterium
AATGTTACTACTGAAGCCTCTCAGAGTGTCTGCCCTGCTGGCTGGAGATTACCAACTAACGCAGAGCAGGGTACTATTGGTTCATCAAGTGGTTCTACTACCTACGTTTCTGCTTTCTCCCCCGTCTATAGTGGGTACTACAACAATGGCTCGCCGTACGATGTCGGCTCGTACGGGTACTGGTGGTCTTCTACCGCAGGCAATAGTACGAGTCGTTACAACATGTACTACTACTCCGGTAGCTTATATTCCGGCAGCTACGACTATCGGGGCCTCGGGTACTCGGTACGGTGTATCCGTACTAGCTAGTAGGCATTTCTTGCTTGCTCTGAGAGCTCCGGCTCTCTCCGTTCCTCCACCCGAGCAAAAAGCCGCGGCTCGTAAGCCGCGGCGAAAAACCATTTAAATTTTGAAGATATTACTATGACAGATAATGATAAAAATATACCAAAAAATCTAAGTAAGAGTGCTGTACGAGACGCAGTTAATGAAAAACGTATTTCGCGGGGGCGTGGTCGGACAGATGCTGAAAAGAAAGCAAACTATAGTGCTTATGAAAAACGAAAGAAACTTGTCTTTGAGATAGAGAAGAAGAATAAGCAGTATTTAGTACTGTTTCTTGCGTCGGATGGGAAACTTGATGAGAATGGCCGTGGTGGTATTTTTGACGACAAGAACTACTATATTATGGGCGGCAATTCGGCAGTGGTGTATGTTTCTGAAATTGGACCACGGATTGGTAGAACACCAGTACTTAAACCTGATACGGATAATTCTCAAGTTAAATTTAGGACTGGTCTTGCGGGTATCAAGGGGCTAAATAAGTTTACGGCAGCGCTTAAGGGTATTAATATCGAGCGTGTAGAAACAAAAAGTGGAGATGAGATAGCGTATTTCAAACTACCACAAGAGTTTACTAAGGACGAAATTGATACAATGATGAAGCAACAGAAAGTAACACGCGACGAAGCTAATGCGTTAGTTTATTCTAGGGTACTTCATCCGAGTTTACATAAACCGATAATCGAATTAAGAACATTGTTGATTCATAAAATTAAGAATACGGTTCCTGAATACCGTGTAGCACTGGGAAACGAAATTGTTGGGTTGGTGTTGGAGCTAAAGGACGAATATATTATGATGGTACGTGAAGCTATGAATGAGCGTGAGTTGCTTCTCAAAATGCAGATTACGGTGGATAAAATTTGCGATAGAATTGGGATGATGATGGATTTGCAACTTTGGGATGTATTGTTTTGTATCAGGGCGGGAAGTCAAGCGGCGAGAATACAACGAGAGATTAGTGCATTGATTAATAAATATGATGCGACATTAAAAAAGAAAGAGAAAGAAAAGAATGAAGCTAACTGCAAAAAATGAAGATAGTGATGATAAAAAATGGTTGGAGAATTATTGGCACAGGTTGATGTATGAGTTATACATCTCATATCTTTATGCTAGACGTGGTGGAAAGAGGGGGACCTTTGATGAGCATAAATTTGAAGTTTTTGATTTTATTCATCTATATAGTTTGATGGAAGCCATTAAAGATAAAAAATATTATCCGTCGAGGGGGACGGCACATATTATTTTTAACCCGGTAATCAGAGAGATTTTTGCGGCGGCTTTTAGGGATAGGGTGGTGCATCACTGGATATATATGTTGATATATGATTGGTGGGATAAACAATTTATCTTTGATTCTTATTCCTGTAGAGAGGGGAAAGGGACTTCTCTTGGGGTGTTAAGGTTGCAAGAGCAGATTGTGGAAGCTCAAAAGGAGTATAATGAACGGGTGTGGGTAATAAAACTAGATATTAGGGGGTATTTTATGAGTATTAATCGACAACTTTTGTACAAGCGGGCGGTTTGGGGATTAAACCAGCAGTTCAAGGGCTGCTATGGAATAACATATGAGTTAGCGAAGTTTTGTTTACATGAAATAATATTTGATGATCCGGTGAAAGGGGCGAAGAAGAAAGGATGGCCACAGGACTGGCGGGAACTACCAAGGACGAAAAGTCTGATTTTTCAGTTACCAGGTATAGGGATAGTGATTGGAAACTTGACCTCGCAACTTCTTTCCAATATTTATTTGGATCAACTTGATAAGTATGTAACACGGTCGTTGGGATGGAAATACTACGGAAGGTATGTGGATGATTTTTATTTTATTGTGCCGGAAAGTATGAAAAAGAAAGCGATTGATGATATTGCTGCTATCGAGAGATTTTTGAAGCGGTTAGGATTGACGCTTCATCCAGATAAAAGAAGTGTTCAGCCAGCGGAAAGGGGGACGGCGTTTCTTGGGGCGGTGATATATCCTACGGTAATTCATCCAGGCAAAAGACTGAAGAAAAACGCGAGAAAGGCGTTTCGTGATTTTGCGAATGGGGAGGGTTCCATTGAGACGGTGGTGTCTTATATTGGGCACATGAAATACATGAAACATCATAAGTTTTTGTCATCTTTATGTGAAGAAGTGGGTTTACCGAAAAGTTTTTGGATGCAATATGAAAAATGATAAAGGGTAGGTTTTGCCTACCCTTTCTTTAAAGGTGGAATGCGGAGAGAGCCGGAGCTCTCAGAGCAAGCAAGAAATGCCTACTAGCTAGCACGGATACACCGTACCGAGTTCCCGTTGTTCCGATTGTTGTTGTTGCCGGAATATAAGCTACCGGAGTTGTAGTTCATGTTGTAACGATTCGTACTATTGTTTGCGGTAGAAGACCACCAGTTCCCGTTCGAGCCGACATTGTTCGGCGAGCCATTGTTGTAGTTCCCACTATAGACGGGGGAGAAAGCAGAAACAAGCTTATTTCTACTTTAACGTGCTGGGAGGAAGCACAACTACGAAATTATGAGGCTATGAAACTGTAATGATAGCAGAATATAACTTGGACTACATACAAAACAGCTAACAATCTACAACAGGCAAGGAACAACTTGCAGAATATCTGTAATTGCCATTTGTGAAATGGGTGTTCCTGACCTCCACCTTTTTTGCAGTTTTTTGGCAAGATTGGCTATGCCAGTGTCTTCCTTGAAACTGGGGCTTTGCCCTATGATGTATATTATAAATCGGATTACTGGTTAGTTGGAGTGCGGATTGACTAATTTAAAGTCTGGGCCTGACTTTTTTAAAGCTGAGAGCTGACTTTTTTAAAGTCTTGGCTTGACTAATTTAAAGTGCTAGAGTATAATATGGGATATGTACAAGAGAGAAATAGAACAGAGAATTAGGCAAATTTCAGATACCTTTAAGGTGCTAGTGGTTACTGGGCCACGGCAGGTTGGCAAGACTACGTTGCTTGAATCAATGATGCCAAAAAATATGACAAAAATTTCTTTGGACGATGAGACGCTTCGCACTGAAGCTAAAGAAAATCCGCAGTTCTTTTTGAATACCTATAAGGCCCCGCTTTTTATAGACGAAGTGCAATATGCGCCGGAGCTTTTACCTTATATCAAAATGCGAGTGGACGCATCTAATGAAAAAAGTCAATATTGGCTTTCGGGCTCGCAAGCTTTTAATTTGATGGAAGGGGTTAGTGAATCGCTTGCTGGAAGAGCTGGCATTGTAGAGATGAATAGTTTTACATATCGGGAGCTGTCGCGACTCTTGGACAAAACTGCGGTTTTTGATCCATCACAAATAAAAGAATCATCGCCGATTCTTACTGATGAAGTTTTTGAACGTATTTTTGTCGGTGGAATGCCTGAATTATATAATACCCCGGAAATATCGCGGAATGATTTCTTTGACTCGTATATAAATACATATATTCAGCGGGATGTACGCCAGGTTAAAAATGTAGGGAGTCTGGAAGATTTTCGTCGATTTATGAAGGACATTGCTCTTCGTAATGGTAAGCCACTCAATTATTCTGATATAGCCGCGGAGATTGGCGTTTCTTCTGTGACGATTAAAACCTGGGTTTCTATACTGATTACTTCAGGTATTATCGTTTTGCTGGAGCCTTTTTATACGAAGAAATTAAAACGTTTGACGCATATGCCGGAAATTATCTTTATGGATTCCGGATTGGCTTGTTTTCTTGCTGGTTTTGAAACGGTGTTTGGGCTACAATCTAGTGAATATGCCGGGAGTTTTCTTGAAGCTTATGTAATATCGGAGCTAGTTAAGGGATACCGGAATAATGGGTTACAAACGAATTTTACTTATATTCGGAATAAAGAGACTGAAGAAATAGATTTACTCATTGAAAGAGACCTTGTTTTGTATCCTTTTGAGATTAAAAAGACATCCAACCCTAAGCCTGAGATGTTGAAGAATTTTCAGATGCTTGATAATGTTGATTCAAAGGTTGGTGTTGGCGGGTTGATTTGTCTTTATGACAAAATGATGCCGCTTGGTGAAAAGAAATTTGTAATACCTATTTCTAGTGTTATTGCTGGGTGAGCTTGTGGCCGCGGCGGGCGCGACTTGCCCAAGTGTCGGCAAGTTCGTTTCCTTTTGTGCCGACGTGGCCGCGGGTCCAGATGAGCTTGGTGTCACTTCTATAATATAAGTCGTAGAGTTTTTGGACGATGTCGAGATTTTTGATGGGGCCGGATTTTTTGGTCCAATTGTTTCTTTTCCAGGAAGGGGCCCACTTGGTGACAACATTAATCCAGAATTCGGAATCGGTATGGATTTCACATTCTTCATCGCTTGCGTATTCGATGGCGTTTATCAAAGCGATGCCTTCCATGCGGATGTTGGTGGAATCCTTTTCGCTACCGATGCGGACGGGTCTAAGATCGTCACCAATTTGTTCGATAACTGCCCAGCCACCTGGGCCAGGGTTTGGGTCGGCGCTACCATCTGTCCATAAAATCTTCATAATCTTATTGTAACATAAACTATGCCTATCTGTGGTATAATGGGATTATGAAATTATCCGAGGAATTAATTTATCGAGGCTTTAAGGCAGAGACTACCATTAAGGAGCCGACAGATTTAGATACAAGAGAGTCTAAAAAGTTCTACTGGGGGGCGGACCCTTCGGCGGACTCTTTGACGATTGGAAATTTGGCGGCACTGATGATGTGTGCATGTTTTGTTCGTCATGGGTATGAACCGGTACTTCTGGTTGGCGGTGCGACAGGGCAGATTGGTGATCCGAAGGAAAATGGAGAACGAGATTTAAAACCACTTGAAGAAGTAGAGCACAACAAAGAGTGTATCCGAGAGCAAGTTGAGAGAGTGATTAAAAATGCTGTTACTTCGGACGGTCTCGAAACGGCATCGTCTAGTCACTCTAAAATTACAATGGTAGACAATCTAGATTGGTTTTCTAAGATTGGGTTTTTGGAATTTTTGAGAGAAATTGGTAAGAATTTTTCGATGACGCAGCTGCTTGATAGACAATTCGTACAGAATCGGATTGGCGATGGTGGATCTGGGATTTCTTATGCTGAATTTTCTTATACTTTGATTCAGGGATACGACTTTTTACATCTTTACCAGGAACACGGAGTGAGTTTGCAACTTTGTGGGGCGGATCAGTATGGTAACTGCACATCGGGAATACACTTAATCAAGAGACTTGAAAACGCGGATGCGGATGTTTGGAGTACGCCGCTAATTATTGATCCGGTGACGGGAAGGAAATTTGGCAAGTCGGAAGGAAATGCGGTATGGTTAGCTAGCTCGGATAATGGTTCGGGAAACTACACTTCGATTTTTGACTTTTACCAGTTTTGGCTAAATCAGCCGGATGAAAGCGCCCAGCACCTTTTGAAGATTTACACTTTGCTTGCCCCAGAAGAAATTGAGAGTATTTTAGAAAAACATCGGGAACATCCAGAAGAGCGAATAGCACAAAAAGCTTTGGCGCGTGGTGCGACTCAGGTGGTACACGGAGCGGGAAATGCGGAAGCAATAGAAAATTTGTGTGGGACTTTGTTTAATCGAGAAACGGATTTTAGTGAGTTTTCGGAAGATGAACTGACGGAATTTGCAGCGTATTTGCCAGTGGTGGCTAAGGGGACGGCGATGGTTGATATTTTGGTTAATTCTGGACTGGCTGAGTCAAAGAAAAAAGCAAGGGAGTTTATTTCTCAAGGTGCTGTATCTGTAAATGGAACAAAAGTGACGGAAGAAATCGCGATTAATCAGACGGCCATTATTAAAAAAGGTAAAAATAAATTTGTAATTGTGAAATAAGATGTATCTAGCGGTACTTGGGCGACAAAGTGAAATATCAATAGCGGAACTGGATGCGCTTTTTCGTGAAGTCAAAAAAGTGACTTCACAGATTGCGGTGTTTGATGCGGATGATTTGCCGGACATTAGACGGCTTGGTGGGTCTTTGAAATTGGCAGAGAAAATTAGCGAGCCGGTGCTGGATTTTTTGGCGGGGTTGGCGGATGGAAAAATCACTTTTGGGATAAGTGATTATACGCATGGTGCGACTTTTAAAACCGTCAACCTTGAAGCAATGAAATTAAAGAAGATTCTAACTCGGCATGGAAGGTCGGTAAGGATTGTGACGGGAAAAGGAGCGACACTTTCTACGGCGACATCGCTTCATAATGGGTTGAGTGGAAAAAACCCGAAAAAAGTCGAGCTGATTAAACTGGATAATGATTGGTACAGAGTGATTGGTGTGCAGGATATAGATGCCTATAGCCGGAGAGACCAAGCAAGACCATCTAGAGATGCAAAAGTTGGAATGTTGCCACCGAAATTGGCGCAGATCTTGATAAACTTATGTGGACCCTTGAAAAAGGGAGCTGCAGTGCTGGACCCGTTTTGTGGAACAGGGGTGGTTCTACAGGAAGCGATGCTAATGGGGTACCGTGCTTACGGGACTGATGTTAGTGAAAGGATGATAGAGTATAGTAAAAAGAATTTGGAATGGCTGAGTGATTCTAAAAGTACTTTTTTGCTATCGCAGGGTGATGCTACTTCTTTTCAATGGCAGGAATCAATAGATGCGGTGGCATGCGAAGGATATCTTGGCGTGCCGATGTCTAATCCGCCGACGGAAATGAAATTAAAAGAACAGAAACAGATTTGTACAGAAATAATACTAGGATTTTTGAAAAATTTAGGGGCTCAAATAAAATCTGGTACGCCCGTAGTAATTGCCGCTCCGGCTTGGCTTCAGACTAATGGAAAATATTCTAGATTACTTATTATTGACGAAATCTCAAATATGGGGTATAATGTAGATAATAGATCGCGCGAGGGGCTTCTTTATCATAGAGAAGGTCAGGTTGTTGCGAGAGATATAATAATATTAAGGAAAAAATAAGATGTCACATGTGAAAGCTGGCGGAACCGCCAAAAATATACATAACAATCCTGGTCAGCGTCTTGGCGTGAAGCGCTTTGGTGGTCAGAAAGTTAAAAACGGCGAAGTGATTGTACGTCAAACTGGCTCCACGAAGATTGCTGGTCCTGGTACTTATATGTCACGTAATTTTACTATTCATGCTGCAAAGGATGGAGTAGTTACATTTGTAAAAACTAAGAAAAGCCATTTTTCTGGTAAATCATTGCCAAGAGTACGCGTGGAAGTTAGATAAGTAAAACGATAGCCCCGAAACGGGGCTATTTTTTGTGGTATAATTTTGTTATGACTAAACGTAAAAAAGGCTTTAAATTCCCATGGCGCGCTGTAATTTCAGTGCTTACTTTGGGTTTGGTTGGATATGTGATTTATCAAAACTGGGATGGATTTGTTGAAACCTTTGAAAATCTAAACCATGCTAATATTTTTGTAATTTTGCTCCTAGTGCCAGAGCAACTGTTTATGTACTATTCTTGCGGACAGATTTTTTTCTCGTATCTTGAAAATAAATACAGGATGATTTTTAGCAAAAAGGACAAGATGCTGATTTCTACTGAGCTTAATTTTGTAAATCGGGCGGTGCCAGCAGGGAGTTTGGGCGGACTAGCATATCTAACTTATCGTTTGCGGCCGTTTGGAGTAAATGCTGGACAGGCAAGTTTCTTGTATATATTTAGATTTGCGGTGACGACGGTAGTAAATTACGTGCAGGCTCTCATTGCGATTTTGATACTTCTGGCACTTGGTTCTATACCGGAAGAAGCAACTTGGATTATTTGGGTGTCGCTGCTCATGAATATGGGAGTGTTTATGATACTTGGTTTAGTAATTTATGTGGCAAGTAGCAAAAAACGGATTGCTTGGTTTGCGACGATTGTGGGAAAATTTATTAGTTTTTTGACGAGAACGGTGACATTTGGACACAAGAGGAGCTTGTTTAGGAAAGAGAAAATTCAAGATTATTTTTCTAGTATTCATGATTGCGTGGTGATTGTTAAAAAAGATAAGAAATCGCTTTTTAAACCTACAATGTGGGGGTTTATTTATAGTTTATGCGAGATTGGAGTATATTGGATTGTAGCATCGGCGATGGGGCGGCCAGAGATTTTGCCAGTGATTATGGTGGGAGAAGCGATTGGCTCGGTGTTTGATGGGATTGTGCCTTATGGGCCGTATGAGCTTGGTATGGCGGGCGTGATGGGGATACTGCTTGGTGGAACCGAAGAAGCGGTGGCAATTTCGCTAATTACAGTGGTAATGGCAAGGGCACTATCTCTAATATTTACAATTGCAACTGGATGGTGGCCATATCAACAGGCAATAAGGAAAAAGGATGAATAATAATTTTAATGGAGATTATTTAACTCCGACGGATTTTTTGGCGTTTTTAAATCAGACCATTGAATACGCGTATTCTAGTGTGACGATTGTGGGGGAAGTGAGTGAGTTTAAAGTAAACCAGGGTAAATGGGTGTTTTTCAATATAAAGGATGATGAGACGAGCGTACCTTGTTTTATGACGTTATGGTCACTAAAGACTCCACTTGAAGATGGGATGAAAGTTATAATAAGAGGCGTGCCAAAAGTCACTAAATGGGGTAAACTGTCGGTGACGGTATCTAAATATTCGCCAGTAGGAGAAGGGTCTTTAAAAAAGGCTTTTGAGATACTAAAGAAAAAACTAGCGGACGAGGGGCTATTTGATCCAGCAAAGAAACGTAGTATCCCGGAAGATTTAACAAAAATCGGGGTGATTTCTTCTACTCAAGCGGCGGGATATGCGGATTTTATTAAGATTATTAATGCTAGATGGGGTGGAATAAAGGTGTATGTGGCTCACACTCAGGTGCAGGGTTTGGACGCTCCAGAACAAATGGTTCGGGCTCTGAAATATTTTAATGAACGTGGCGATGTAGAAGTGATTGCGTTGATTCGTGGCGGTGGTAGTAAAGATGATCTAGCTTGTTTTAATGATGAGGAATTGGTACGAGCAATTGCAGCGTCGAGAATTCCGGTGATTACGGGGATTGGGCATGAGATTGATGAGACGCTTTCCGACCTTGCTGCAGACAAACGGGGTTCGACACCATCAAATGTGGCGGAACTCTTGACGAAGGATAGAAAAAGCGAAAAGATTTTGGAAAAAGTGGAGCGAATTCGTGACAAAATTAATGCGGAAATAAGGATGCTTAGTAGCGAGCTTGCACAGAAAAAACGAATGATTGAAACGCTTAATCCAGAAAATGTTTTAAAACAAGGATATGCAATTATTGGCGGAGAATTGAAAGAAGGTAGTGTTGTAAAAATTACAACATTTGATTGGGACGCGGAAGCGAAGATAAATAAGATTAATGAAAGGAAGAAATGACAGAAAAAAGTTTAAACGAAAAAATAAAAGAATTGGATGAAAAAGTGGAGTGGTTTTATTCTGATGGTTTTAAACTCGAAAATGCGGTAGACAATTATAAAGATGCTTTGAAATTGTCCGAGGAGATTGAAAAAGACTTGAAAAATCTCAAAAATGAGATAGAAATACTTGACAAAGATTTTACTAAATCGTAATTTGTGATATAATGTGATTATGGATAATAGACAACCAATTTCTTCTGGTCCTACGCCTTCGGCGCAGCCGAACGGTCAGCCAGGCCAGCCACTTACCGCTGCTTTTACGCAGCCAATTACTTCGCCACAAGGTGCTGATATGAGTCAGCCGATGCAACCAGTGCAACCAGCACAGCCTATGCCTGAAGTACAACAAAATCCAGTTACTGGTGTGCCGATGATTATGCAGGCGGCTGCAGCGATTCCAGAGCCAAAAAAGGATTATAAGCCTTTGATTAAGACGATTGCAATTATTGCATTGTCGCTTATTTCGGTGACATTTATCGGTTTGTTTATTTGGATGTTTGTGCAGTATGATGATGCACGAACAAATGTTGATGGACAGATTGCAGCGGCGGTAACAGTGGCCGTTGATGAGAACACTAAGAAACTTGAGAATGATTTTGCTGTGCGTGAAAAATATCCGTATCAGACTTTTGCTGGTCCGGAAGATTATGGCGGACTTACCTTTGAATACCCGAAGACTTGGAGCGTCTATATAGCAGCTGATGCTTCAAAGGGCGGAGATTTTGAGGCGTATTTGAATCCTGTAGAAGTAAACGTAGTAAGTAACGAAACGCTTGATGCGCTTAGAGTTAAAATACTAAACACGGCGTTTGATGACGTGGCGGCAAGATACCAGGGAGAGCTAGAAGGTGATGAGCCGAAACTTCGACTGGAAGCGGTGACAATTGGGCAAAATGGAGATATAAATGCAAACCGTTATACCGGCATAATTCCTGGGACTGAATTTAATGGTTATATCGTGATATTTAAGATTCGCGATAAGACTGCGATTATTCAAACTGATTCGGTGCTATTTGAAGAAGATTATAATACTCTGCTTTCGACAATTAAGTTTAACGCTTAGTTTTGACTGCATTTAATCTGGTGTAATCTCTGTCTTTTGGTGTATAATATATATTATATGATGGAGGTAGATGGAGCGAGTGTAGTTTCTCGTGAGCTGAAACGGCCGCTTTTAGAGCTAAGACAGTTGGCGCTTGGTTTTGATGGGAACGGCGATGATGATGAGAGAATTCGAGCTGAGATGGTAAATGTGGCTGAGCGGGCAATGCGACAAGTGGATGACCTTTCTAGGATTGGGCGTCTTAATGAACGTGAGTATCGTTTGGAACCGGTGGCGGTGAGGGCGGTATGTGATGATTGTTTGATGGAGCTTTCACGAATGTTTGGAAATAAAACTTGCGAAATGACAGTGAAATATTCTAACCGGCATCGGTTGGTGATTGCAAATAAAGAACTTTTAAAGAGTGTGATTTACAATTTTCTTTTGGACGCGACACATTATGCGAGTGTGGATACGAAGGCAGAATTAAAAGTGAAGGAATCGAATAGAAGTGTCGCGGTGGAAGTAAGAGACTTTGGGCCAGCTCTTCCTGTGGATGTTTGGAAGGAAATGAGGGAAAATCTGATTAGGGAACCGAGCGATATTGTGATGAGGCCTGGTTCTTCTGCGGTGGGACTTTATATTGCTTCGCGATTTTCTAGGTTTATGAATGCGGAGATTAGAGCGGTGCGACATATTGATGGAACTAGTTTTGTGTTGAAATTACCAATTTCAAGACAAAAGTCCATTTGGGGGATTTTATGATTTTGGTCTTAGACGACGACGCGGTTATTGGCAAATGTTTGCTTAGAATTATAAAGAAGAAAAATAAAACCGGACAACTGTTTAACAACGCAATTGAAGCAGTAAAAGTATTAGAAACGGAAGTTCCTGAAATGGTTTTTATGGATGTTTTTTTGACCGGACCGGATGGGTTTACGTTTTTGAATGAGCTGGCTTCGTATCCGGATACGATGAATATACCAATTGTGATTGTGAGTGAGAAAGATTTTTCATCTTATGATCTTTCTGAATATAATGTGGTAGCGACGCTTAATAAAAATATGATGAAACCTGAAGACGTAGCCGAAATAATTGATAGATGCACGGATAAAAAATGATAGAAAATGCACCGAAGGATTTAAAAACGCGGGCGCTAGTGCTCAGACGGACAAATTATGGTGAAACAGATAGAATTATTAATCTGATTACGCCAGTTGGAAAAGTTTCTGCTATCGCAAAAGGGGTTAGAAAGGAAAAATCAAAGTTGGCGGGCGGAATGGAAATGTTTTGCTTGGTGGAAGTAAATTTGCATTTTGGAAAGAGTGAGATGGCGACAATGACTGGTGCTAGGATGCTTAAATTTTACCAAGGAATTTTGAAAGATTTGGGACGACTTGAACTTGCGTCTGAGTTTCTTAAAAAAATAAATCGGGTGGCTGAGAATGTGGATACGGCAGCGCATTTTGAGATTTTAAACAGTTGTCTTGCTGGACTTGATGCTGGTCTAAATCCTGGACTTATAGAATCTTGGTTTTTAATAAATTTAGCAAAATCTATGGGTGAGCAAATAAATCTATATACTGATGGTGAAGGAGAGAAATTAGATGCTTCTTGTTTATATGTTTGGGATTCGTTTGAAAAGGTTTTGAAGGTGCATCCTGATGGACCGATTGATGCGGACACTATAAAAATTCTAAGACTTCTTTGGTCAACGGAACTTGGTGTGGTGGTTCGGATAAAAAACGTGTCGGATTATGTACCGGAAATATTAAATATTGCAAGAACGTTTGTAATCTAAAAATAGGAGTCTTTTAGTGGTCTTAGGCTCGAAGTTTCTTTGGTAGGAATATGATATAATATATATATGAGTAAAATAGAAGATGTTGTGAGTTTATGTAAAAGACGTGGATTTGTATTTCCGGGGTCTGATGTATATGGTGGTTTTGCTGGAACATGGGATTATGGTCCGCTAGGGGTGATTTTAAAGAAAAAAATTATGGATGAATGGTGGGAATTTTTCGTGGAATCTCGCGAAGATATGTATGGAGTAGATGCAGCGATTTTGATGAATCCAAAAACTTGGGTAGCATCTGGACATACTGCGACATTTGCGGATCCTTTGGTGGAATGCAAGGAATGTAAATCGCGGTTTCGAGCGGATAAAATTGCGGATGGAATTAATGAATCTGTTTCTACAGAAGAATTTTTGGATTTACATGTAAAATGTCCGGTTTGTGGAAAAGAAAATTGGGGGCCGATTCGTAAATTTAATATGATGTTTTCTACGCATGTCGGAGCGGTACTTCCAGATGACGCGGGCGATTTGGCGGAAAAATCTATTGCGTATCTACGGCCAGAAACTGCGCAAGGGATATTTACGAATTATAGAAATGTAGTGGATACATTTTACCCATCTTTGCCTTTTGGAATTGCGCAGCAAGGAAAAGCATTTAGAAATGAGATTTCGCCACGTGATTTTATTTTGCGAGATAGGGAATGTTCGCAAATGGAAATCGAATATTTTGTAAAACCAGATACGTGGGAAGAAAATTTCGAAAAAATGCGTGGGATTTTTCATGAGTTTTTGAATGAAAAAATGGGGCTTGATGCATCTTTGATTCACGAACTTGAAGTCGCACCAGAAGATAGAGCACACTATTCTAAACGAACGATTGATTATATGTTTGATTATCCTAATGGAACTGAAGAATTGATGGGGCTAGCATATAGGACTGATTTTGATCTTAACAATATTGCAAGGGAATCCGGAAAGAGTATGGATTATCGCGATAAAGTCACAGGTGAGACGTTTGTTCCACACGTGATTGAGCCATCGATAGGCGTGGAAAGGCTATTTCTAGCAGTACTTTCCAATGCGTATACAGAAGATATGGTGGGAGATGATAAGAGAATTGTTTTGAAAATGCCGGAAAACTTGGCGCCTTATAAGTTCTGTGTGTCGCCACTGTTAAAGAATAAGATTGAGCTGGTTGAAAAAGCGCGTGAAGTATACGTACTGCTTCGTGAAAAGTATAGTAATGTAACGTGGGATGATTCTGGGAATATCGGAAAAAGATATCGAAAACAGGACGAAATTGGTACGCCAAAATGTGTCGTGATTGATTTTGATACTTTGGAGGATAATTCGGTGACGGTTCGCGACAGAGACACAACCGAACAGATTAGAGTAAAAATAGAAGAACTCTAGTTTTAATTAGAGTTCTTCTTTTTTGAATTTTAAAATAGATTTAGAGTTCTTCTAGTTTGCTTTTGATGTTGTCTGCGAAGTTTTTAGCTTCTTTTGCGAATTTTACTTCTGGATGAGCTTCTTCGTAGCGAGCAATAGCGTCTTTAATTACTTTTTTCGCGGAAGCGGCGTCTTCAAAGGCTTTTACTTTTGTTGTGCCTGGTTTCTTTAGATCTTTGTAATGATTAAAGTGGAACTCGATTTGCTCCAATGTCCGCTTTGGCAAATCTTCTAGTTTTTGATATTTGTCGCCATTGTTGCGATCGTCATCTGGAACACAGATAATTTTGTCGTCTACTTCACCATCGTCTACAAATTTCATGACGCCTAGAATACGACCTTTCATCCAGATACCAGTGGTAAGAGGCTGATCGGTAATCATAAGCACATCGAGCTCGTCTCCATCTTCATCTAGGGTTTGTGGAATAAAACCATAGTTACATGGTTTTGCAAAAGCAATTGGCTCGACTCTGTCTAGCATGAAACAAGCGCGTTCTCTGTCCCATTCGATTTTATGATTGGAACCGGTTGGAATTTCGATAACTACGTTTAGTTCGCCCTTTTCATAATCGCCAGGGTTTAAAACTTTATTAAAATCTGCCATTTTAACTCCTTTTAGTTTTTATAAAAATAATTATATCATAAAATTATGATTGTTTTTCTAATATGTGCTATAATAAGCTTATGCATATATTGGTAGTGGGCAACGTTCTAAAGGATGTTTATCTAAATCTTGATTCTAGAAAAGAAAAATTTGAACAGGATAAATCTGGCACGGAATGGATTGATTTTAGTTTCGATGCTTCGGAGCACCATTATTTCAATCGGATGAGTAGCTTTGGTGGTGCGGCGATTACGCTTGAAGTTTTGCAAAAAATGGGGCTTTCGTGTGATATCTCGGATACGAATTTTCATTTTGATGAAAATGGGCCAGTGAATAGTGGACCAACTTCTATGTATCGTTATATTTTGACTTCGAATACTGGAGTTTCTTATATTGCTCCAAGTGAAGAACAAAAAACTGCCTTTACTACGCCGACTGAAAAAGTTGATTATTTATTTGTGGATAGATCAGCGTGTTTAACTCCGTCCGTAATTGATAAGATAATTGCGTATCTTGATTATTCCAAGAGAACAAAGCTGGTGCTGTACTTAAAAGATTTGGCAGTGGAGAATTTGGCGGGGCTGATTAAGAAGGCTGATTTGGTATTTTTGGAAGAAGGTCGGGGGCATTTGGAAAATTATTCAGAAAATAAGATTGTGTATATTTCTGAAAAGAAATTGAGCTATATGGATTGTTCTGAAAATATTGCGGTTAGTCGGATTGATCGTTTGACGCATCTTTCGGCGTATTCGATTGTTGCCGCGACGATTCTTGGTGGGTTTATTCTTGGCAAAACGGTAGAATATTCATTAAAGATGGCGAGAATTAATGTTGAAAATGCAACGCTTGATTCAACACTTGGAATTGACGAACTTGAGAATATCGCAACTTCTACGTCCGAGAGTAATTTGGAACTAATTGCGGCAACTCTTATGATGCCGGGCAAAGGAATTTTGGCGGCGGATGAATCTGGTGGTTCGATTCGAAAGAAATTTGAGACATTAGGAATTGCTGATAATTTTGAAAATCGCCATGATTATCGAAATATTCTTTTGACTACACCGGAGATTGATAAGTTTTTAAATGGCGTGATTTTGTTTGATGAGACGGCAAGGGATATGATGGATGATGGACAAAGTGTGCCGGAATTTTTGATAAGTCGAGGGATTGTTCCGGGTATAAAAGTGGATGAAGGTTTGAAACAATTGACGGATTTTCCGGATGCTTTGCCGGAAGAAACATATACGGATGGGCTTCGTGATTTACCGGCGAGACTTCGTGAGTATTATCAGATGGGGCTTAGATTTGCAAAATGGCGGGCAGCATTTGAAATTAGGATTAATAATGAAGGAAGAGTGCTTACTCCTACTACGGCTGCAATCGATGAAAATTGTCGGATTTTGGCGGAGTACGCAGCAGCTTGTCAGTCGGCTGGATTAGTGCCAATCGTGGAGCCAGAAGTAATGTATAATGGGAACCATTCTATCGAACAATGTGCAAGAACGACTGGAAGGGTGCTTGATAAATTGTTTAAGGAACTAAAGAGACACGGAGTAAATCTGAAGGCCTGTATTTTGAAAGTAAATATGATAATGGCAGGGAAAGATTATTCTGGGAATAGCGTAAAAAGTGGAACTACCCCTGAAGAAGTTGGACGAGCAACGGCTAGATTCTTAAATGAATATGTGCCGGTTGATTTAGCTGGGGTAGTGTTTTTGTCTGGTGGGCAGACACCGGAGCAGGCCACTGATAATTTAGCTGCGATTATTTCTCATGGACCATTTGCTTGGCCGGTATCATTTTCGTTTTCTAGAGCTCTGCAGAACCCGGTACTTGAGGCTTGGCATGGTGATAATGCAAATACCGAGTATGCGAAGGTGGCTTTGTCTGAAAGGCTGATGGAGAATTGTAAAGTGCTAAGGTAGAACTAGCTAATTTGCTTGCTGAGGTGAAAATCTGAAAAAATAATTTGATGGAAGCCTTCCGGTATTTCAGTACCGGCTTTCCATCACTATTTTTTCAGATTTTCAGCCTTTTTAGGCAAGTAAATTAGCTAGTTCTACTTTATTACGTTTAGAATGCCTTTCAAGGCAAAGGCGGTGTCTTCGTGGCTTCTTACGGTGATGGTGTCAATTCCCATTTGAACTACTGGGTAATCGTTGCCACCAGGTTGAGTCATATCTCCGAAGTAAAGAATGTCTTTCTTTTCTACTTTTAGTTCTTCTAGGAGATGGGTCATGCCAAATTCTTTATTCATACCTGGAGTAATGGCGTTAATTGATGTGGTGCCGCCAATTTCGTAGTCGAATTCGGGAGCGTATTCTTTGCATTTTGCGACGATTTTTTCACGTTTTTTGCAGTCTGGGTCCCATTTATATTTGTCTTCTGTGGATGCTTTTTGCCCTAGAGCAGAGAAAGTGACTTGGGATAGGCGATTTTCGATGATTTCGTCGCCTGGAGCTAATTTGTCTTCTTCCCAGAAACCTAGTTCTTTTGCGGATTTTTCAATGGTCTCGCTGATTTTGGTAACTTGCTCATCAGTTAATGGGAAGCTATAAACTAATTCCCAATCGTTTTTTTCGATATTAAAACGGTAGTATTGTGTGCCTTGGGCTACGAATAAATGTAAGTGACTTAGTTCTTCTGGTGTAGGGTTGTCTAATCTATTAACAATTTGAATGAGGAATTGATCGAACTTTTGGCCAGAAATCGGGCATATTTCGAAGTAGTGAAGCAGATTCTTTAATAAATCAGCGATTTCGTCTGGGATTGGGGTTTTTGCTACGTTTAATGTTTGATCTATGTCGAATGCAAGTACTTTTTTCATAGTATAAGTATAGCATATATTTGCACTTTTTCGCTGTGAGACAACATATAAAAGATGCAAATATATGTTATACTGGTATTATGAAAAGTTATATTGTGGGTAATTGGAAATTAAACTTTAATGTGGGGGAAGCGTCGATTTATTTGCATAAATTGCAGAAAAAAATCCCTAATTATAGAGATGTGGAAGTGGTAGTAGCTCCTACGGCTCTATGTCTTCAGCCTTTATCTTTACAACTTGATCGTACGAAGATAAAACTTGCAGCGCAGAATGCTTTTTATAATGATTTTGGTGCTTATACTGGGGAAATATCTTTTGCAGAACTGAATGGGCTAGTGAATTATTGTATTATTGGTCATTCTGAAAGACGTTATATTTTTCATGAAGATGATAAGATGATTGCGAAGAAGGTAGCAGCTTGTATTAGGAATAAAATTACACCGATTTTATGTATTGGCGAAATTGAAAGTGAAAGAGCATTTGGGGAAACGAAGGATGTGATTCATGATCAATTGGTTGGCGGACTTTCTGAAGTGAGCGCTGAAGATATTGATAAAGTGATAGTTGCCTATGAGCCAGTTTGGGCAATTTCTTCGACAAAAGATGCTAAACCGGCAACACCTGATGAAATCGCTGAAGTAGTGGAAATGATACGTCAGAATTTGAAGGAGATATACGGGGCAAAAACGGCGGATGCGGTGCCAGTGCTATTTGGTGGAAGCGTAAAGCCGACTAATGCGGGCGCGTATTTGACCGTGCCTGGAATAAGTGGACTTTTAATTGGCGGTGCGAGCTTGATACTTGAACAATTTACTGATATAATTGAAACAGCAAAGAGAGTAAGCAAATAAGATTTTATGAACAAACGCTACATTGATTTTGTGCCGGTAAGTGGAAAGGCTGATGGTTCGGTGAAGCCTAAGGTTGCCGTGCCAGTTAGGCCTAGGGCTGTTAAAAGTGCGCCTAAGGTTGCTACTTCTAAGGCCGCTACTTCTAAGGCCGCTACTTCTAAGGCCGCTACTTCTAAGGTTGCTACTTCTAAGGTTGCTGCGCCTAAGGTCACTGCGCCAGCAAAAAGGCCGGCTATTAAACCGACTAGCACTAGGAGAGAACGGACATCAACTCCTAAATATGGTGTGATTGAAGATTATGAACCAAAAGCACGATTCATAAATACGGATAAAATTGTTAAGCGACCACTTTCTAGAAGTGTGGCACCGAAGAAACCAGTAGTAGTACCAGAAAAAGAGATTTCTGATCCGGCAAGAATTATTGCAAAACCGGAAAAGGACTCAAAGGCAGGGCTAATTATTGCGGTGATTTTGACCATAATACTTGGTGCAGCGGCAGGTACGGTGGCGTTTTTGCTACTTCCGAAGTAGTTTGATTTAACGATGAATCAAGGAGGTGAAATGATTCAAAAAAATCCGTTTCTCAAATATATGATGAAAGACAAAAAAGAAGACGTTTTTCACTCTTCAGCTTATGCGAAAGTGCAAAATGGTGCCGGAATTGGTGCAGCTTCAACCGAGAGTTATCGAGTGAGGGTAAATATTGATAGAAATCGTCAAGTTGTTAGGGGCTATAAGGATTCAAAAATCATAAATGATAGTAAAAATCAAATTCAGAAGGCGAAAACTTATGATGCGGCGAGTGATTTGATGAATAAAGATTTGAGTGGTGGTATAGATAAGAACGATAGTAGCTCGGTAGCAACTAAGCGAGCAATGATGGCGGCAAAAAAATAGCAAAAAAATGGTGCGAGTGGAGGGAGTCGATTGGTACAAAGACTCCTGTTTTTTTTGATGCTTTTTGTAAAAAAATGGTGCGAGTGGAGGGAGTCGAACCCTCATCCCAAGTTTGGAAAACTTGTATACTAACCGCTGTACTACACTCGCACTGGGGTGGGATATCGGGATCGAACCGACGACCTTCTGGACCACAATCAGACGCTCTAACCATCTGAGCTAATCCCACCAAATTGTAAAGGTAATTTGATTATACAACAGAAATTTAAAAATTTCAATACAGGGAAAACTTGGTTTGATACTTAAATAATGGTGTAACCATTGACATTTTGAGTAAAGTGTGATATAATGAAGATAGTAACTTAAAAACGGCCGTTTTTTCTACATACGAAAGGGGGAAAAGAAAATGGCAAAGAAAAAAGCACGCGAGGAACTGTTAAAAAAGATCGCTGAATATCGTCGGGAAGCAAGAAGACAACTTTCTGACGAGGAAGAGTTTGAAAAAGAACTCGATGAGGCGGTTAACAATGCTGAAGAGGAGCCTGCAAAGGAAGCAGTAAAGCCTAAGAAGCAGGAGCCTGCAAAACAGGAACCCGCAAAAAAGGAGCCGAAGCCGAAACAGGAACCCGTAAAACAGGAACCGAAGAAACAGGAGCCTGCAAAGCCGGAACCGAAGAAGCCGGAACCGAAGCAGGAACCTGTACCCGCAGTTCAGCCTGTAGTTCAGCCCGTATCAGTGATGGATGCGTTTATGCATCCGGACGGACCTGGTAAGGCTTATTGCTATTACGATTTCGACGATTGTGGGTATCATTTGATATCCGATATATGGGCAGTACAAATGCTTTCTTCCCGTTGGATGCCCGTTTGGGTATATTACAAAGACGGAAGGATTGATCACGTCCTTACAAAGGACGAAATCAAAAAGTACATTAAATAAGTTACTCTAGCCCCGGCTACACAGCCGGGGTTTTTCCTGCTTTAAAATATTATTGCCATAAGCGGAAAAGTATTATATATATATTGACAAAATTGCTTATGTGTGCTATAATGAAAGTAGTCTGAGTTTTGGGTAAAGTTTATCAAAACGAGAAGGCCCTTAACAACCGAATCATCTCAGGTTTCAAATGAAACCTGTTGCCTATATATGATGTTCCAACGTCCCAATGTTACTTTTAAACACGGGGGCGTGAGCGCTCCCAGATTTTCACTACGGAGGTAGAAAAATGAACGTATTGAATGTTGTTTTTTCAATCATTTATGGAGTAGTAATTGCTGCTCTATCTTTTTACATCTCTTCAAGATTTGAGGAGTCGAAGTTTCGGACTATTACTACGATGATTGCTATTGGTGGTGCCGGGTTACTTGTTAACCTGTTTTCATCTATAGTGCCAATTGCGGTAGCAATGGTGCTGGCTGCAGTAGTACTTGCTTTTATGGGATATTTGATATTTTGGTTTGCAAAAAACGGTTCTTCGGCAATCGAAGTGCTGGCATTTACCGTAATGTCATTTTTACTCAGTTTAGTTGGTAAAGCTGCAGCTGTAAGATGTATCGATACGCTATGGCCAAGGCCAATTGTAGGGCTAATTATTGCGGCTCTTCCGACGGCACTGTTTATAGTTTCCGTTGGAATCTATATTGCTTCTGCTCTATGGTTTAGAGCAGAAATGGAAGAGATAGAAGAATTTTGTGATGACGATGAAGATGAAGAGTATGACGACGAAGAAGGGGGTGAATTTAATGAAGCAACTTGCGAAGCATAAGCTACATAAGATTTTGGGATGGATTGCTATAATTACGGCCTCCATTCTGGCGGTATTGACAATAATCGTATCTATCGTCAATCCAATCGAAACTAATGCTGTTTTTGACTCAGAAAAGAGTGAGACAGCCGAGACGCAAGAAGAGCTAAACATGCAGATGGAGCAGATAAAGCAGGAATCTGCTAATGCTACAACTGAAGAAGTGACAGAAGAATCTGAAGAAGTAACAACAGAAGAAGTTGTTTCTGAAGCTAAAACTTCTGAAGAACAAACTGTGGAGTACGAATGGCATTTCTATAATTCTGAACTCCAGAACGATGGAGACGCCAAAAACGACTATAACTTTGGGCCAAACCCGATTTATGAGAATCTTTCACTTGAAAAGGTGAAGGAAGCTATAAAAGGAAAAAGCCCAAATGCTTCTATCAAAGTTTCAGACATTATATCTGCAGCCGATGCAGAAGCAATCAACGCCGACTTCAAAGCTAGGCGTCGGGAAGATCCGGCACTTGGCACTACAAGTATGGCATGGTTTGACTCCATCATGGGGACTCGGTATCTCGGAGTCTTTTACGATGAATGCGACCATGAATGGGATGCAACAATGAATATGGCAAAAGAGAAATTCATTGCTGATCAAGAGTATTACTATAATACACTTGATGCATTTGAAGCCATGCTGGATTCTGCAGAAATCGAAATACGATATGTGAAATCTGGCCTAACAGACCAGATGTATATGAACCCGTACACTGTGGATAATATCCCTGACATAATCGTCATGGATACCACAAATCATGATGGATGGTTTATAGTTTATAAACCTACTATTAAGGAAACTACGACCAAGGAAATCATGTACAGAATCGATTGTGGCTACCAGCCTACAAATGTGGCTAAGACTATGAATATAAGATCAAGGCCGAATCCAAATAATGGCGGCGGTAGCACTACAAAGAAGACGCAGGCGCAGCAGACGCAGACACAACAGACGCAGCAGCAAACTACAACTACCAATACGAATAACGGTGGTGGAAGTAGTACTACTGGTGGAAGTGATCCTGGTGATAAGAACAAACCTAAGCAAGATCCTTACAATAAGGATAAAACGCAAGGGTCGCAAGTACTTCCAAATGATGTCACTGGTCCTGGAGAGGACACGAATACCGGAAAAGGTAGTCAGTATTCCAGTAAGGATAAAATTGGCAATTCAAACGATTTAACATATCAGGAATATACTGATGTGATAAAGGATCTCGAAGATGCTAACAAATCAAGAGAAGCTGGTGATCCGAATACTCCTACATCGCAGGCACCTGCTGACACAACGGTACACTCAAATGCTGAAAATGGCACTGGTTATGGTGGTATTGATGCACCAACAAACGTTAGTGACAGTTCTGTAAGCAATGATTCTCCGGGAGTTCATTGGGACGAACCCTCGGATTAATCATATATAGGCAAAAAACGGTGGGGCTTCTTAGAAGCGATTTTAGACGATAGTCTAAGTACTTTATTTGCTCGGCAGCTTTTAGCTGCCGAGCCCTACCCAAGATTTGAAGTTTGAGATGATTCGGTTGTGAAACTAGATGGATTTTAACAATTCGGCTAGCAAATTTAAGAGTTTTTCTGTTTTGATTCAAAGCTCTATTTAATATTAAATTTATTATTTCTGAAAGGACAACATGAATAAATTTACTAAATCTATACTTTCGGTATCCGCTGCGGCTATCGTGGCCGGTGTATCGATGTATCCAGCTGTAGTGAATGCGTGGGGCGATTCTAATAACGGTCGCAATGCTTACACTATTTCACAGATTAATGCTGGTAAAATGGGTAACAAAATTACCTTTAACTCCATTACTGATGGTAAAATCGGTGATGAACGTAACTTCGTTGGCGCTAAACTTACTAATGGTAACGCTAGTGTTTATAATGCAAACGAAATTAACGTAACTGACGGTCAAGTTTACACTATCCGTCTTTATGTTCACAACAACAACCCACAGGGTACAAAAGCTGTGGCTAAGGATGTTTCTGTGAACTTTTCTTTGCCTACTGTAGTTGGTAAAGAACAAACTGTGATTGGTTATTTGAACTCTTCAAATGCTAATCCAACTCGTTATTGGGATGAAGTAACTCTCAAATCTAATGAGGATTTTTATATTGAATATGTACCAGGCTCTGCAAAATATACTAACACTCAAGGTACTTTTGCTTTGGCTGACAATGTAATTAATGACAATGTAAAAATTGGTTTTAAGACTATGAATGGTGAAATTCCTGGCTGTTATGAATATGATGGCGAGGCAACTATCCAGGTAAAGGTTCATAGTTCTGTAACTGCTAAGCTTGCTAAAACCGTTCGTGTGAAAGGTTCTGGCGCTGCATTTACTGAAAGTGTAAATGCTAAGGTTGGTGACGAAGTAGAATTTCAAATTGAATACGAAAACCTACTTGGTGATACTGTAAAAGACGTGATGATTCGCGATATTTTACCAAACAACCTTGAATATGTAGCAAACTCTACATATCTATACAACTCTAACTATCAAAATGGTAAACTTTTGCCAGAAAATACTGTTACAACTTCTGGTCTTAACATTGGTAGCTACAATTCTAAGGGCAACGCTTACGTTCGCTTTACTGCGAAGGTTGTAGATAAATCCCTTGCTTGTGGTAACAACCAACTTGTTAACTGGGCTTCTTCTACAGTTGCTTCTAAAGTAACTAAAGATGATGCGTCTGTAATGGTGACTAAAACTGGTGGTACTTGTGAGAATAAGACTACTCCTACAACTCCTACCACTCCTACCACTCCTACAACTCCTACAACAGTTGTAACTGGTACTCCTTCTACAATTGTATCTACTGGTCCTGAAGGCATTGTAATGGGTGCTCTTTCTGCCGGTGGTCTTACCACTTTGGTTGGTTATGCAGTTGCTAGCCGGAAGAAATTCTAAGTTTATTGGCCGCTTCTAGCACAAGGACTCAGATGATAACGAACCCCGCTTCAAAACGGGGTTCGTTTTTTTGTGGTCTCTATGTGGGTGTTTGGTTATGTGGGTGTTTGGTGGGATTTTTGTTTTTTAAAAAAATGATTGTGCTTATGATATAATGGTTTTATGGATCCGTTAGCTAATGGTGGAATTTATAGTGGCGGGAATGCGCCTACTGGTTCTGTTGGACCGATTGGTTCTGCTGGAACTGGATCGCGTCCGAACGCTCCGATAGTTACTCCGCCGGATATTCAGATTAATTCTGGTATGTCACTTGATAAAAAGCCAAAAAAAGGTTTGATTATTGGTGGGATTTTGGCGGTAGTGCTTTTGATTGTGGCTGTGATTTTTGGTGTGATGTCTATGAATCGTAGTGGTGGAAATGGTGGTGGTAGTGCGGATTTTGGTTATAATCAATTTTTAATTTATGCGAACTATCTTTTAAATGGAAGTGAAAATACTGCAGCAATTGGAAATTATGATGAGGATGCGGATTATACAGTAGTGGATGCGTATTTTGATGAAGATAAAGAATATATGGAAACGTTAAAAGGATTGTGGGATAATTTTTATAATAAATTTATGGCGAGTGAAAAGGCAGGGCAAAAGAGTCCGGTACTTTCTGCGGTGGAATATCAAAACGAATTAATGGATTTTATAAGCAAAAATTCGACAATAATTGAATATGATGACGAAGAATTGATGAAATTATATGCTAGTGTTGGACTTGAAGAAGCCGGCAAGCAGGTAGAAAATAGATATAATACGATTCTTACTTCGATTTATCCTTCTGGGAGACAATATGCGATGTCTCTTATTAATAATGCTAAAGCAGGACTAAAATTATATTCGGATTATGATGGGCTAGGTTGTTTTGTGAACGGAGCTATTGATGATGTTTGTATCGAGAGAAATGCAGAAGCGGCTAACAGAGCGTATTCTGAATATGTCAATAATGAAGAAGCGGAAGTCCGTAGTGGATTAGTCGATGAAGCGGTTGATATGTTGATTGATAACTGTTTTTCTATAGATGATGAGCTTGGAGGTGGGCGATGAAAAAGACGACTAGAAATAGAATAATTTTTGGCTTGTTTGTTGCTGCTGTTGGGATTTTTATTGTTTCTGTTGCAGTGATTAAAGATGTGATGGCGGTATCGGATCTTGAAAATAAAGTTTTAGCTTCTGAATTGGTCGATTGTTATAATTCTAAAATGCTCAAGTCGCCAGTGACGACTTCAACATTTCAGAATTATTATGGTGGGGGGGCAGATTCTTTTGTAAAGGGGAACAGCTGTCAAGAAACCGTAAAAGACGCGGCGGATTCTAGAGACATTTCACTGCCAAATAGTAAATCTAGTGCTGCGGATATCGATACTTTTCTTACGGAGATGGGATACACGGGTGAGGGTGGTGCTTCCGGTGAATGTATTTCGTTTACATATAGTGGTGGAAAGGGTTCTGCTACCGTAACTACGCAGTCGCAGAAAATTTGCGTTGAGTTGGACGAGAATGGAAATATTACTTCGGATAAGGCAAAGATTGAGAAGGGTAATAAAACACAGCTTCAAATTAGTAGTGGCAAGGGCACAATAACGATAGACTGTGCGGTCGGAAAGGGCGGGTATGGTGGATGTGGCGATGACGGTAAAGGTAAGTTTAAATTTAATAAGGGTGATAGTTGGGATGATTTAAAAAAGAGGATACTGGATAGTGTAGTTAGTAATGCTGCACAAGTTAAGCGTAGTGGTGCCACATTTACTTTAAATGGCTATGGCACAGAGGCTGGTGCACAATTAAATGTGGATGATTATGGTATTATTTCTAAAAAATATACTTTAAAGTATGACGAAGACGCAATTAGAAAAGGGACGCTACTTCTGACTGGTACCGAGTACGGCACAAAACCAATCTTTACAAAAGAAGAGCAATTTGCGATTTCACAGGGATATTTGTTGAACTTCTATAATGCAGATATTCAGTGTAATTGGACTAGTGATGAGATTTCGTATAATACGACTAAGAACGGATATAAACAAATTAGGTACTATGATGGGACTGAATTTAAAACTTGTTATGCGAAAGCACAAAAGAATGTAAGTGGTCTGGTGGATTGTTTCAATGATGATGGTACGATGGGCAAAAAATGTTCGTTTGATGCATTGACTGGAAACATGAAAGATCCTAGTGTTACCACTTTTCCAACCTCGGCTACTTCTAATACTAATGGCTCTAATAGTGGCGGTGGAGCTGGTGGAACTGGTGGGATTTCTACGAATCCGTTTCTTCCAAATACTCCCGCAAATCAAGCTATACTCTCGACAGAAGATATGGTAGATTGTAATGATTTGCAAGCAATAGGCTCAATGCAATGGGTGCTTTGTCCGACGATGAATAATATGGAATACACTGCATCGTGGATTGACAATAAGACACAAAATTGGTTGTCGGTCGATACGGAATTATACAGCGGTAGTGATATATATAATGTTTGGCAAAATATACGAAACGTAGCAAATGTTTTGATGATTTTGTTCTTAATTGTGGTTGTGATTTCGCAACTGACTGGATATGGGATTGATAATTATGGTATTAAGAAGATGCTACCTAGACTAATTGTGATGGCAGTAGTTATTAATTTGAGTTATTATATCTGTCAGCTTGCTATAGATGCGTCAAATATAGTTGGAGCTGGTCTTAGGGATATGTTTGGTGCGTTTGGTAATGCTTTGGGTAAGAATAGTGTTGGGGATGCGTCATTTATTGGTGGTGCAGTGACTGGGCTTTTTGCGGCAGCTGGAGGGGGTGGCAGCGCTGCAATTGGTGCTGGGATTACGGCTGCAACATTGGGGGCTGAGGCGGCTGTCGCTGTTGTAATAGCCGTGATTGTGCTTTCGGTAATTATACTAATTGCCGTGATGGTACTTTTCTTGATGCTTGGTGCAAGAGAGATAATCGTTGTGATGTGTGTAGTCTTGTCACCGCTTGCGTTTGCTGCTTTTATCTTACCTAATACCCAGAATTTGTTTAAGAAGTGGTGGGATTTATTTAAAGCAGCTATTATCATATTTCCAATTTGTGGGGCGATGAGTGGAATTAGCTATATGCTTAGAGTAATGGCTCAAGGTTCGGAAATGGAATGGTATGCAATTGCGGTCGTGATGGTTTTGCCGTATCTTGGATTTTTCTTAATACCAATACTGCTTAAGAATGCGCTTTCTGCGCTTGGAAAGATAGGTGGTGCGCTTACAGCGATGGGTGGTACCATCAAGAATGGTGGGCGAGCGATGGTACAAGGTGGTATGAAGATAGCGCAAAATACGGAGGGATTCAAGAATGCGCAGGCTGAGACTTTGAGGAGGAGACAATCTGAACTCTCAGATAAAACCATTAAGAAGCTAACCGCCCTAAAAGATCAACGTGAATTAACTAAGGACGAGACAAGGAAACTAGCACGTGCACATGAGACTAAGAAGAGACTAAACAGAGAGGATTTGGCATCTTCAGAGATATTATTAAATAAGGAGTATGGAGATAAATCACTTAGCCAGTTGATTGGATTAGCTGAAGAAGCTGGCAATGAGAAGGATTATGACAGGATGAACGCTCTCCATAATGTGATTTATAGTAGGTATGGTTCTGGCGGGGCTAAAGAAATTGCCGATTCTATTGCGAAAAATAAATTCTTTAAAGACGATGGGTCGGGTTTTGTTGACGACGGTAGTAAAGAAGATATGTTTAACGCTATACGTTCCAATTTTATGGACAATACTTCATTGGCTGGCTCGGTAGCCAGTAAGGCTTCTGATGTATACCAAATGATGATGAATGGTGGTTATTATAATGATGGTTCTGGGGAGGCAAAGCGTGGCAATATAGATATGCATTCTAAATATAATGATATGATGACTCAGGATAAGGATAGGGCAACACAGGGTGGTTCGACTTTGAAGCGTGCATTCAAAAATGGGGCTATGGATGCCGAAATCGCTGATAATATGCTCAATAGTAATGATCCAACGATACGCTCTGGTATTCTTTCTGATACTGGCAAAGCCAACATATTGATGGCGGCTAGTCAAGCAAAAACAGAGGGGAAGACTATTGATTGGAGCACAGTGGATAACGATACTTTGGCAAAGTATGCTGAAAGGTATAAAGCTTCGCACCCGTCATTTGGGACGCAACAGCAACAGGCGAATGATGCGCTCATACGTGCTGCTGACACTCTAGAGAGAGCTGCTGGAAGTTTGGCCACTACCCAAGCTGTGGGCGGTGCTGGGCGAGAACCTGCTCCTCAGCCAAGCGGCCCTACGTCGCAACAACCTATTAACCCTAATCCGTTGCCTACCCAACAGCCCCAAGGAAATAGATATGGAGCAGAAAATATACAGCAGCCAATAAGAAAAGTGAATAACTCTGGCGATAATAATAGTGGACGTGGGTTTAATAACGGAGCTGGAATCTAGAGTAGTATAGGCCGATTTCGACAGGGGTGGCTATTGACTTTTTGGCATAAGTGTGATATAATAGTGGTATAGAGTGTTTTTGACAACACTGGTAGTTTTATAAGCTAAAGGAACTAATCTATTTCAGGAGGTGGGAAAAATGAAGAAAGATCATGTAATTATCATCTTGATAAGTCTTGTGGTTGCCCTGATGGCGACGACTGTTGTACTGGTTATGAGAGATAGGAATAAGAAAGAAATTGAGGATACCCAAGCAACCAAGTCCATAGTTGAGCCTATACCGGAATCGAAAGAGGAGACGAAGGCTCCTGCTATCGCAACAAGAAAGGAAGAACCTGTTCAGGAGCCTAAGGAAGAAGAGCTTAAGGAGGAACCATCTAGAGAGACCATCCAAGAAGAACCGGTGGAAGACTACGACGAATATGAAGTGTATAAGGTTGACGAGGATTGGATACAATATTATTCAGGCATCAACAAATGCTTTGTAGTAGAGAGGGATGGTAATTTTTATGAACTTGGATGGGAATTGCCGGGAGATGTTGTGATAAAATACAATGTTGGCTGGCAGTATGATGTACCTTCGCCGGAAGGCATGACTTATCTCTGGTTAAATGATTATGCTGGAGAACTTGACATGCTTACAGGCGCTGCTGATGCAATGAGTACAGCGGGAGATTTCCCGGTATTCCAAATCAAGAAAGGCGAAAAAATACGGATATACTGTTCTTCTTTTATCGACACAATTGAAATGTCGAATGCCTTTTTCTATGGCTATACCGTAATGGCGGAAAAAATAAATTTCTTTTCACCTATGGATGATCATAGTCGGATTACTTTTGGTAGGAAGAATGGGGTGAGCGGTATGGAACTACTCAATATGGATGGTACGGCGGTCGAAGATGTACGTAATCTCAAGTATGGCGAAGAATACTTATATGTTTGGTATGAAGGTACGCAATATAACGAGATAAGGATGATAGCGAATAGTAAGACTTTTTCGATCGATAAATCATCTTCTATGGCGCTGCCAGTTGAGCCTACTAAGGATGGTTACTTCTATGTTGATACCTCAGGGTTAACTTCTGGATTCTATATGTTAGGGGAAAGAGATGGTTTAGTAGAAATAGTAGATGAGTTTCACGATTAATGTTCCTTTAGCTAAACGCGCCCGAGCTAGCATTGCGGGCGCGTTTTTCATGCTTTTTGTGTTATAATATAAGATATGAAATCGTATGAAAATGTTTTTATTTCTAGTCTTACTACCATGCGAATTGGTGGGACAGCTAGACATGTTCTTGAAATTGAATCGGAAAACGATATTCCGGAGGCTTATAATTTTGCGAGTGCTTATTGGTATCCTACATATATAATCGGTGGTGGTGCGAACACGATTGGACGGGACGAGGGACTTGATGGAGTGATTTTGTTAAACCGGTTGAGAGGGTTTAACGATAATAACGGCACTTTCACAATTATGGCTGGAGAAAATTGGGATACTATTGTAGAATACGCGTGTGAAAAAGGTTACACTGGGATTGAAGCACTTTCACGAATTCCGGGTTTAGTTGGTGCGGCGCCGGTGCAAAACATTGGAGCTTATGGTCAGGATATTTCGGGAGTATTTAAATCGGCAAGAGCCTACGATACGGCAACGCATTCTTTTATTACGCTTGAAAAAAAAGATATGCAATTCGCTTATCGTAAAAGTATTATGAATACAATGATGAAAGGACGTTTTTTTATCATTTCGGTGACTTTGGAGTTGAAAAAAGGTCAAATGACGCGACCGTTTTATAATTCGGTGGAGAAATACATTGAAGATTACGGGGCAACGGATTTTTCACCAAAAGGGATGCGGGGAATTGTTTCGGCGCTTAGGGCGGATAAATTACCAGATCCGAGAGAAAAAGCTTCGAGCGGTTCGTTTTTTAAAAATGTTTATCTTGATCCAATTGAGTCGGAGAAAGCTGAAGAAAAAGGATATCCGGTACATAGAGGGCGTGATGGAAATAAAATTAATTCGGCATGGTTTATTGAGCAGTGTGGTTTTAAGGGGCAATTATTGTATGGTATGCGGGTGAATCCGAAAGCACCGCTTGTCCTTATTAATGAATCGGCAGGAACTTATGCGAACTTGGCGCGGGCAAGAGCGATGATTACTAGCACAATTTATGATAAATTTGGTTATTGGCTTGAGCAGGAGCCAGTGGAGATTATTAATACAAAAAATCGTGGAGCGCAGAGATAAAACTAGATTTCTGGAGATTATATGAAGATTCTGAATGGAAAAGAGCTGGCTGGTTTTATTAAAGAGCGGCAAGCCACTTTAATACAACAAATTGGGACTGGCGCTCGACGTCCAAAATTACTGATTATTCGAGATTCGGATAATCCGGTGATTGTGAAATATGTGAAATTAAAGATGGCTTATGGTGAAGATATCGGAGTATTAGTGGAAGATTTTAAGGCAAAGTCTTCTGAAGATATCAGAGAGAAGATTTTGCTAGCGAATACTGATGATACAGTTGATGGGATAATTTTGCAACTTCCAATAATTGAAAAAGAGAAGACGGATGAGCTGACCGATCTGATTGCGCCGGAGAAGGACGTGGATGGGTTATCTTCTGATGGGGTATTTGACTCAGCAACAGCAACAGCGATTTGGTGGCTGCTTACTGGTTATGGGATAGAGCTTGCTGGGAAAAAGACTGCGATTGTAGGGAGAGGAAAATTAGTGGGTGCGCCACTATTTAAAATGTTTTTCGACTCTAAAATGCCAGTAGAAATGTTTCATAGAGGCTCGGACTTGACAAAACTTAAGGATTTTGATATAATCATAAGCGCAACTGGTTCTGCCGGTTTGATTCTTGATGAATACGTAAAAAGTGGTGCTGTAGTAGTGGATGCTGGTACGGCGAGTGAAAACGGTGTTCTCGTGGGGGATGTTTCTAAAAAAGTACGAGACCGTACAGATTTAGTAGCGATTACGCCGATAGTTGGTGGGGTGGGACCACTTACGATTACTTGTTTGTTTGAACATTTGCTCGATGCTTTCTTTAAGAAAGCATAAGCGTGGGGTGGGGGGTTGATTTTTAATTTTTGCTATGCTATAAGGGGTGGCAGGAAATAGGTGCGGGCGTAGTTTAAAATAAACGTGGGAGGAGAAAGGAGGTTGTATGCAAATAGAACTGGAAGAAATGAAGGTAACTATTAAGCTAAAAATTACTTCTGCTAAAAAGCAGAAGTAAAACAACCATAGTTTTATCCTACCATACACAGCTGTAAAAGTCAACGCCTATTTCCTGTTGAGTAGTTTTATGCTACAATAATATTAACTATAAAACGAGGTAAAATATGGCAAAAAAAGATGCGGATAAGGGTGCGGACAAAAATACTACTAAGTCTGATGATGGCAAAAGTGAGGCTTTAAAGCTGGCGATTGCGCAGATTACGAAGCAGTTTGGTGATGGTTCTATTATGAAACTTGGTGAGACACCAAAAATGGATGTGCAGTTGCTGCCTTCTGGATCGTTAGCTCTAGATTTGGCGCTTGGTGGTGGTTGGCCAAAGGGAAGAATTATTGAAATATATGGGCCCGAATCTTCTGGTAAGACGACTTTGGCGCTTCATGCAATTGCGGAGATTCAGAAGCAAGGTGGGCAAGCGGCGTTTATCGATGCAGAGCATGCTCTAGATCCTGCTTATGCTAAGAAAATCGGTGTTGATACGGGTAATTTGCTGATTTCTCAGCCGGATAATGGCGAGCAGGCTTTGGAGATTTGTGAAACTTTGGTGCGCTCAAATGCAGTTGACCTTATTGTGGTGGATTCTGTAGCTGCTCTTGTGCCACAGGCAGAAATTGATGGCGATATGGGTGATGCACAGATGGGGCTTCAGGCTAGGCTTATGAGTCAGGCAATGCGTAAGCTTACAGGGATTATTTCTAAATCTCGGGCGACGGTGATATTTATTAACCAGATCCGGATGAAGATTGGCGTGATGTTTGGTAATCCAGAGACTACGACTGGCGGCAATGCGCTGAAATTTTATGCTTCCGTAAGGGTGGATATTCGCAGAATTGGACAAATTAAAGACGGTGATAATGTTGCTGGTAACCGTACCAAGATTAAGGTTGTTAAAAATAAGATTGCAGCGCCATTTAGAACGGCTGAATTTGATATTATGTACAATGAAGGGATTTCTAAAACTGGTGATGTGTTAGATCTTGGCGTGGAATATGGAGTACTAGAAAAGGCTGGCGCATTCTTTAAATATAATGGTGAAACGATTGGGCAAGGACGCGAAGCCGTGAAAAGATTGTTTGCGGAAAAACCGGAGCTAATGAAAGAAATCGAAGCTCAGGTGCGGGAAAAAGCTGGAGCCTAGACGTTTTTAGGATTAGATTTATTAGGAGGAGATTTTATGCACAAAAATGAAAAATGGCAATTATTTTACAATAACGGCGAACCGATTCCCGGTAAATGGCGCTCGGCAGAATTGGATAATCCTGAAGCTGGCGAAGATGAAATTGTAGGTGGTGCGGTGATTTATCTTTATCGCAAAAATCAAGCAGGCGAAATAGAACTTTTGTGGCAGCAGAGAGCAATGGGAATTAGAAATTTTCCGGGTAAATGGGATGTGTCAGCAGGCGGACATGTAAATTTTGGTGAATCTTTTGGTGAAGCGGCAGTACGTGAGGCTATGGAGGAGATTGGGGTGGAAATATCCGTGGATAAGCTCGAGGTGGTAGCCCTAAGGAGAAACCGAAAGAATATGGTAAATTTGATTTATCTGGTAGATTGGACTGGACGAGAAGAAAACTTTAAGTTTGACGATGGGGAGGTATCGCAAGTAAGATGGGTCCCTCTAGCCGAGACGGACAGTTTCCGAAAAGAGTTTGGTAAGCCGCCGGTGGCAGAAGATGATGCGACTTATATCTCAATCCAGAAATGGTTTAAAGATAATGGAAATTTATAAATTATCCGATAAAATTGATGAGAAATCATCTAAGAGCAGTGATGATTCGGAAATTTTGAAAATTACAGATTTGAAACAGGGGGTAAAAAATCCAGATAGGGTGAATGTTTTTGTGAATGATGATTTTGCGTTTTCTCTGGACGTGGCGCAAGTGGTGGATTTGAAAATCAAAAAAGGCCGTATAATTACAGAAGAAGAACTGGTGGAACTAACGAAAGCTTCGGAGTTTGGAAAACTGTATCAAAGGACCTTGGAATGGGTACTCATGAGGCCACGAAGCGTAAGGGAAACATCAGATTACCTAAGTAAGAAAATTTTTGAAAAAAAGTTAGACAATAGTTTTTTAAAAATAATCATTGAAAAACTCGAAAAAAAGAACTATCTAGATGATTATCGGTTTGCCAAGTGGTACATAGGGAACCGGTTTTTTAAAAAAGGAGTTTCTTCTAAAAGGCTAAAAATGGAGCTTTTTAAAAAAGGTATTTCGAAAGAAATAATTGAACAAGTTTTGGTGGACTCTGATAGGGATGATGTAAGTGAAATTAAAAAAGTTATTTTAAAGAAGCGTTCGAAATACCCAGACGATGAGAAGCTTATTTCGTATCTATGTCGGCAGGGTTTTCCGTTTGAGCTTTCGCGGGAGATGGTTCTTGAGTCTTCCGAAATGGATTAACAAAATTTGGGATAAAATCTTCTTTAAGTGCGCGTTCTTTGATAACTTTTTCTTCATCGCGAACGATGATTTTATAATCTGTAACTTCGACAATTTCAGAGCGCGGTATAGTAAGCTCTGGATCCAAAAAGCTTTTGACAACGGGGCGTTTGACGATGATTTGTTGTAAAGACAAATTGTCGTCTGTAACGGTATAATCTATAACGCGACCGAGTTTGGACCCCTTTTTGGTTTCTACCTTTAAGCCATTAATCTCGAAATTTAGATCAATTACTTTTTCTATTTTGACGACGTCGGATTTGCTGATTAGCTCGTCGCGGGAATCGATGACAACGCCATAATTAGAATATTCGCGAATGGAACGGGCATCTAAGATATTGCCGCCATCTGGACCGACTGCACCGTAAGTCATAAAGGCAATGATTTTGAGCGAATCTGGGTCGATGATAGATTTAGATAAGGTACCGATTCTACCAGAATCTTGCATACTTAAAATAGGCAGATTCATTAAATTAGAATTTTTGATTAACATACCTTAATTATAGCATAAAAATATTTTTCTTCGCGGTTGACTTCGCTTTTAGGCTTATCAAAATGCTCAGAAAAATATTTTTTATACTATTTTCGAAGGCCAAGCTTGGCAACAGTTTTCTTGTATAGCTCGAAGTTGGTCTCTTCTAGGTACTTTAGTAATTTTTTGCGTTTACCTACCATTTGGATGAGACCGCGTTTAGCCATAAAGTCATGTTTATTATTCTTAACATGCTCAGTAACTTCTTTGATACGAGCGGTAAGAATAGCCACTTGAACTTCAGGAGAACCAACGTCTGCCTTGTTACGAGCAACGCTGGCAATAGCTTTGTTCTTATTCTCTTTTGTTATCATAGTATGTCTATTATATCACAGATTTATGATATAATCAAGGGGTGAATGATTCTGAAGACAGGATAATTTTAGTAGATAAGCCAGCGGGGATTTCTTCTTTTGGGGTGGTGGCAAAAATAAGATGGCTTTTAAAACAGAAGTTCGGGCATAAGGTAAAAGTTGGACATGCTGGGACTTTGGATCCGTTTGCGACGGGGCTTTTGATTTTGCTGACAGGGAAAATGACAAAAAAATCTGGGGAATTTTTGAAACTCGATAAAGTTTATGAAGCAACTATTAAACTTGGGTATGTGTCATCTACAGGGGATCCGGAGGGAGAGATTCGATCTTATTCTCCGAATCACCCTAGGTTGGATTTTATTGAATCTGTTCTTCGTGATTTTGTAGGGGAGATAGAACAGACACCACCGAGATTTTCGGCGATCAAGATTAATGGGGAAAGAGCGTATAAATTAGCAAGAAAAGGGAAAGAATTTGAAATGCCGGCTAGGAGGGTGAAAATTTACGATATCTCGGTGTTAGACTATAATTATCCGGAGCTAAAGATTTTGTGTCATGTGTCGTCGGGAACGTATATTCGAAGTCTGGCGGAAGATATTGGAACAAAACTGGGAACTGGGGCATACTGCTTAGAACTTCGACGACTGAAAATTGGAGATTTAGACGTTAAAGATGCTGAGAAAATAGTATTTAAAAAGAGTCTGAAACAAGAAAAAAATTAAGATGGAAAAACCCCAGCGGATGCTGGGGTTCTAATTATGAAATTGTCTGTGCCACAATAGTGGCGATTGAATCTATGTTTGTCGATTCGTTGTTTTCTACGACGACTTCGTTGTAGTCACGCAAGGCGATCGCCTCCTCGTCGAAGGCCCGTAATATTTTGCCGATATTGCGGAATTTCTCCTCGACTTCTGGAGACGGGTTTGGGTTTTTGTATTTCAGATCATGTTCTAGCGTCGCCCACAAATTCATGGACTTGCTTCTGACTTGTATTTCTACAGGAATCAGTTTTGAACCTGTGAACGGGTCATGGATCTCGACTTGACAATCCAAGTGAAGACTTTGATACCCGTTTGTTTTTGGGTTTTTGACATAGTCTTTTTCTTTGACTATATTAATACCCGGTGTTTTGCTGATTAGCTCCTTCACCATATCGATTTCATCGATATATTTAGTGATGATTCGGATGCCAGCAATATCACCGATGCGGTGAAGGCCTTCCGTATCAAACGAATAGCCTTTTTTGAAGCATTTTCCTTTGACGCTTTTGAAGGTCTTTATGCGGCTTTCAATTCGGTCGAAAGGGTTTCTTATCCCTTGGCGTTCGATTGATTCACATAAATTCTCAATACGTGCCAGAGTAAGACGCAAAGCTGCGCTACACTCGGCGACGTATGAATCATATGCGGCACCAAATGTCTCAAAATCTATATCGTTGTCGGTATTTTCTAAATCTACCTCTACGATACTGCTAAATGTTTCTGTTGACAATTTCGTCACCCCCTGATATTAATTTGCTAGGTTTATAACCAACATCTCTAATTATATCACACTTAAGTTAATCTGTCAATATTTTCCTTTAACAATAGCCCTTAAAGTGTTGTTCGGTCATTGGAAAATGTGGTATAATGGAGATATAACACTTAACAGGGGAAGACGGCAGAGATGAGCTGTCTAGGCTTTGAGATGATTTAGACTGCTGATCTCTGAGGTTTTCCCTAATAGGAAAGGATTTTTATGGAAATAATAAACCCAAACGGTAAGAAAACGGTACAGGTTTCCTGTGACTGGCTTGGGCGTAAATTAACTCTAGAAGTTAACAGAGTTGGTTTTAGGACAACATCTTCGGTCTTGGTGACTTATGGTGACACAGTGGTGCTTGGTTCGGTGGTGGTTGGTACAAAACCAGTGGTGCAGGACTTTTTCCCACTTTCGATTGACTACGAAGAAAAGTTTTATGCTGCGGGTAAGATTTCGGCTTCTAGGTTTATCAAGAGAGAAGGCAAGCCTGCAGATGAAGCAGTGTTAGTAGGGCGTTTGATTGATCGCCCGATTCGTCCGCTTTTTCCAAAAGGATATCGTCAGGAGATTCAAGTGGTTTGTACGGTGCTTTCGATGGACCCGAATTTTCGACCAGATTGCGTAGCGATGATTGCGGCATCAAGTGCTCTTATGAATGCTGGTGTACCGTTTGATGGTCCAGTAGCTGGAATTAGAATCGGTCGAATCGGGGGAGAGTTTAAAGGTTTTCTTAGTCCATCCGAGAGAGAACAATCTCCACTTGACTTGGTAGTGGCTTGTAAAGATGGCAAAGTAGTGATGGTAGAGGCCGGTGCAAAGGAAGTGCCAGAAGATACCATTATCGAAGCGATGCATTGGGCAGTGGAAAATGTTCAACCGGTGCTAGATTTACAAAGACAGCTGGCCAAACAAGTAAATGCGCCTGAGCAAGAATATGAACTAGTGCTTCCTTCTGAAGAAGTAATCAAAGAAGTAGAAAAATGGACTGATGGTAAATTTGGCTCAAAGATTCGTGGAAATGTGATGGAGCGAGCGCATCTTTTGGATGATATGAAATACGCTATGCATGATGAATTTGCTCTTTCAAAAGGTCAGGGTGAAACTGACAATGAAAAAGTAAAATGGTATGATGAAAATTTGCGCGATGTTTACGATCAGGCATTTGAATTAGCGGTGCACAAAGAAGTACGTCGGGGAATTTTGGAAGAAGGCGTGCGTCCGGATGGGCGAAAGTTGACAGAAGTGAGACCTTTGTCTTCGCAGGTGGGGATTTTGCCAAGAGTGCACGGTTCTTCGCTGTTTACTCGTGGCGTAACTCAAGCAATGAACATTGTGACGCTCGCCCCGCTTTCTTATTCACAAGATGTGGATACGATGGAAGTAACTGATGGCAAGAGACGCTACATGCATCATTATAATGCGCCATCTTATACTGTAGGCGAGCCTGGTAGGCTTGGTTCTCCTGGACGTCGTGAGATTGGTCATGGATATCTGGCCGAAAGAGCGCTTTTGCCGGTATTGCCGTCAGAAGAAGATTTCCCTTATGCAATTAGAAGCGTGACCGAGATTATGTCTCAAAACGGTTCAACTTCCATGGCGGCAACTTGTTCGTCTTGTATGGCTCTCATGGATGCTGGTGTGCCTTTGAAGCGCCCAGTTTCTGGTGTTGCGATGGGGCTTATGGTGGATGTACCAAAAGGACAACCGATTGAAGCATCGGATATTGACAAAGCTTACGTTTTAACTGATTTAATGGATGCGGAAGATTTTGCTGGCGATATGGACTTTAAGGTAACGGGTACGACGGAAGGTATTACAGCTCTTCAAATGGATATGAAGGTGCATGGTCTTCCAGTAGAAATTTTGGAAAAGGCAATTAAGCAAAGTCATGAAGGTCGAATGTTTATTTTGAAACATTTGCTTGAAGTAATTCCGGAACCTAGAAAGAATATTTCTGAATATGCACCAAGAATTGAGAAAATTAAAATCTCTAAGGATAAAATTGGCGCCGTAATTGGCAAGGGTGGTGAAATGATTAATAAAATCACATCCGAAACTGGTGCTGGAGTAGATATTGCCGAAGATGGACTTGTAACAATTTCTGGAAACGATGCTGAGTCGATTAAAAAGGCTCTTTCGTGGGTGAAAAGTTTAACTGAAGAGCCAGAAGTAGGAAAAGTTTACAATGGTACAGTAGTTTCTATTAAAGATTTCGGTGCTTTTGTGAATATTCTTCCAGGAATAGATGGAATGTTACATATTTCGCAAATCGTGGAAGGTAAGAGGCTAAAATCTGTAACTGAAATATTACATGAAGGCGACAAAGTAAAAGTTCGTTTGGTCGCAATTGATCATGGAAAACTCAGCCTTTCTATGATTGGACTCTAATAAATGAATAAAATACGAAATTTTTGCATTATTGCGCATATTGATCATGGTAAATCAACCATCGCGGATCGGATGATGGAAATCACCGGAACGGTTTCTAAGCGTGAGATGAAAACTCAGCTGCTTGATTCAATGGAACTGGAACGTGAAAAGGGGATTACGATTAAACTTGCTCCGGTAACCATGAATTGGAAAGGATATACTTTAAATTTGATTGATACGCCAGGTCATGTTGACTTTTCGTATGAAGTATCGAGAAGTTTGCAAGCGGTCGAAATGGCGGTTTTAGTAGTAGATGCAACGCAGGGGATTCAGGCGCAGACGCTTGCAAATGTTTATTTGGCTTTGGAACAGGATTTGAATATAATTCCAGTAATAAATAAAATTGATTTACCGGCGGCGGACGTTCCTGGAGTTTCAGCACAGATCGTGAATCTTCTGGGTTGCTCTGAAGATGATATCATCAAAGTTTCGGGGAAAACTGGAGAAAATGTTGATAAAATACTGGATGCGGTGATAGAAACAGAACCGGTGTCTTTCTCATCGGGACTTGAATTTTTAAGCACGTCATACGCCGGTTTTGTTTCTACTAGGGCCTTAATATTTGATTCGTATTTTGATGACTATCGTGGGGTGGTATTATATATACGTGTATTTGAAGGGGAGATTTTGAAGAATTCGGAGATTTTGATGATGGCGACAGAGACAAAAGGGTTGGCGCTTGAAGTAGGGGTATTAACTCCAAAGATGACCCCGAGAGAATCTTTAAAGTCTGGTGAAATTGGCTATATTGTGACGAATCTAAAAACTACAAGAGAAGCAAAAGTCGGTGATACGGTGACGCTTGCGAAGGGTCTAACAATAGATAAAGAAAAACATAAAATATTTGATGCTCATGGCAAAGTATTTGAACCTTTGCCAGGATATAAAAACGTTTTACCGTTTGTATATGCTGGATTTTTTCCAGTTTCTAATGATCAATATAAGGAATTAAAAGAAGCCATAGAAAAATTAAGTTTGTCGGACTCGGCACTTCAATATGCGCCAGAAAATTCACCAGTTCTTGGGTTTGGCCTTAGAATTGGTTTTTTGGGACTTCTTCATATGGATATTATAAAAGAGCGGTTGGAACGCGAGTTTGGACTTGATCTTATTATTACTAATCCATCTACAAACTATGAAGTACTTTTAAATAATGGTGAAGAAATCGAAATTAAATCAGCGTCGGAACTTCCAGACATGACAGGAGTTGCGGAGATTCGAGAGCCTTGGGTAAAAGGTGAAATAATCGTACCGCGAGAGATGATTGGGAATGTATTAAATCTGATTAATGAAAAACGTGGTTTACAAACAAATTTAAGTTATATTGAAGAAAGAGCGGTGATAGATTTTGAGGCACCAATGGCGAACTTATTAACGGATTTTTATGATCAATTAAAATCGGTTACTAGTGGATATGCTTCATTTAATTATGAATTGAATGGTTATAAACCAGAGGATTTGGTAAGAATTGACTTTTTAGTAGCGGGGCAAAAAATGGATGCTTTGTCGGTAATGGCGCATAAATCTGAAGCTGATGCGATTGGGCGTGAGGTAACAAAGAAATTAAAAGAAGTGATTCCGAGACAGAATTTTGAAGTAGCGCTTCAAGCGGCAGTAGGCGCTAGGATTATTGCGCGGGAGACGATTGGCGCTTATAGAAAAGATGTGCTAGTTAAAATACATACTGGTGACAGAGATCGAAAAGCTAAACTTCTTGAAAAACAAAAACGTGGTAAAGCTAGGATGAAGAGATTTGGAAAAATCGATATTCCGCCAGAGGCTTTTACTGTTATGTTAAAGAAGAATTAACAAAAACATTTTTATTTTTTAGAAAATGTCTTTTTTTGTGCTATAATGGTCTAAACATAAGCGGAGCAGTTGATGCGTAGAAATAAGTATGCTAGGCCGATGCCTACCGAAGAGGATAAAGAAAAAGCCAAGCTGAAAGCAGCTGGGGCTGATCCTTTGGTTTGGGCAATGAAAAGCGTAGATGAGGAGTTTCCGGATGACAGAGAAAAAGATGCAGAGACTATCCAGGCAGAGACAGAAGTAGTAGAACCAGAGGATGACACTGAAGAAATGCTCGATGATGAAGGAGATGTAGAAACGCCTGTAAATGAAAAAGCTACTGAAATACGCGCAGAAGACAAGACTGCAATGCCGATGGATGATGGTGTAATGACAGTGGAAGTTACACCGATGCGTCAAGATGTGAGTAAAGTTTCTCCGGATGAAGCAAAACAACCAATAAAAGCTGAAGCGAATGATACTTTGACTACAGATAAAGACGGTGAAATGCAGAAAAAAGTAATTTTTAGCAAAAAGAATTCGTCGAAGGCAGAAAAGACTGATGATCCGAAAGTTCAAGTAAAACTTACGAGCTTGGAATCCAAGCAAAAGAAAATGATGTTTGCTTTTGCAGCATTGATTCTTCTTGCGATTGGCGGAGTGGCTTTTGGTGTGGTGGCGATGGTCCAACAAAATAAGACTGTAGAAAATCTTGAAAATCAAATTGCGAGTGTAACCACTACGACTGACGAAGTTGATGATGAGTACATTACATTGAAAGATTGGGGTTTGAAAATTAAAATTATTTCTGGTCTTTCTAACGTAAATTATAATTATGTAGATGATGACTCGGCAGAAGTTTTGATTTGGGGTTCTACAAAGAGCACGGAGAATCGTTATGTGCCAGATTTTGCAAAGCAAAATAAAAATAGCAATCCACTTGGTACGGTAGTGAGAGTACCGCGATACGAGCGAGCGGCGGCTGGACGTTTGATTTGGTATGACGATTATTATAACTACTATTATCAAGGTCCAACAGGCGTGCCGGAAGTTTCAGAAGACGAAATGAGCTGGTGGGTTGAGAGTTATTTGCTCATCAAAGATATGCTAACGAACGCCGATAACTATTCGTCAATTAGTGAAGCGACGGTTGGTCAACAATAATTTCGCTGTAATAATCTGTGATATAATGGTGGTATGAAATGCAAAAAAATATTAGGCTATCTGGTGTTTGCTTGTATTTTTGGGGGTTTCTTGATTGTGAATGTTTCGTATGTTTATGCAGATGAAGAAGAAAAACCTTTAATAACGACGGAACAAAGAAGTACGATTGTGGATCATTGCGACGCAATGAAGGATAGCGTAAAATCTCTGCAGCGGACTGATTCGCGGGCCAGAGTATATCTTGGTCGGTATTATGAAACGATTCTGACGAGCTTTATGACACCGCTGAATGTGCGGTTAGTAGAAAATAACATTTCAAATACTAAGCTTCTTGACAACCAGACAAATTTTGCGGCTAGAAGGACGCGGTTTGTGAATAATTATATTACCTATCAACAAGCGTTAGAAGATCTAGTTAATACGAATTGTAAAACTGAGCCAGAAAAGTTTTATGAAAAATTAGTTGTAGCAAGAGAAAAACGGGAAATCGTTAATCATGATGCGCAGCGGCTTAAAGAGATGGCGGAGACGCAAGTAAAATTGGTAGAGGAACTAAAAAATGGAGTCAAGTAAGAACGAGCCGAGTAAAATTGAACGAGTTCATTCTACTAATAATGGTGGCAAGAAGCTGATTGTTATGGCGTCAATTTCGGTTATAATTTCACTAGCACTTACGAGTGTTTCGCTTGCAGTATATCATTATTCTGGTGATATATATCTAGACCGATCACGACCAGGATATTTGCCGGATGCAGACGAAGTAGAAACGGAAGAAGAAAATGAGGAAGGTGAATACGCATTTGATAAATCAGGAGCTTTGACACAGGAAGTTTTGGATGAATATATTAAGAATTTGCAGGTAGAACTTAAGGCTTTAAACGATTATCAAAATCCTTTTGGTGCTGATGCTTTGTCGGACGAACATTTTGGTTTATAAATAATTGATTTTTGTTTAATTTAATATTGACTTACAAAAGAATAACCATTATAATGGTTGGTAAGAAAGGTTATACTAATGAAAAATAACAAGGGGATATTTGGGAAATTATTATCTATTGCTGGAGCGGTGCTAATTGTAGTAGGCGTTTTTGTTTTTCAAGGTTTGTCAAATGCAGAGACGGATGTTACATCACCTAGTGGTGGCGACGTGGGAATGGTAGTTCCTGGTGCGGAACCTGATGCTACAGAACCAGATGCAGACGTGGATGATGAATCCGATGACGTTGATATAGATAATACGATTGATGCCAGTGATGAAACTACAGATACAATAGACACGACAGAACTTCCAACTGAGTATACATACACTGTGAAATATTATTTAAGTGATGAATCTGACGCAGAGCCGGTCGAGATGCAGACTTATACCGGTGAAGAAGTGGAATATTCTTTTAAAGTGATTGAGTATGAACTTGATGAAAATACAAGTAAAAAAGGTGATTTTCTTGGTTGGTATGAATTTGAGAATGAAAAATTAGGTGAATATCTGAAAGCTGAAGATGAAATCAAACTGGATGTAGAGAAAAATGAAATTAAATTAATCGCGAAAATTGCTAAGTTAGAAAATTATGCGCTCCGTTATAACGTAAATGGTGGTGCTGGTGCGCCAGCTACACAACTTTGCCAGTCGTACTTTGGAACTTGTGATTTTGTAATCGCAGCAAATATTCCTACAAAGGAAGGTTATGAATTTAAAGGTTGGACGATAAATGGTGATGAGTCTAAAATTTATGCTCCAGGGTCTAGCGTAAAAAGTACTTCGACTGACGAGACATTGACATTATTCGCTGCTTGGGCGGAAATAAAGACTTATACACTCATGTATGATATCAATGGTGGTTCTGGTGCGCCAGAGATTCAAGCTTGTAAGAGTGCAAGTGGTGCTTGTAAATTTATCATTACTGGGGTTACTCCTAGTAAGAAGAGCGCAGTATTTGATGGCTGGATGAGAGGTGAGGAATCTTATATGGCTGGAAATGAGATTGTGGTAACAGAAACAAACACAATTTTACTTGCTAAATGGAATCCGATTTACAACTTTACACTTACTTATACTGCGGAAGAAGGAACAGAAAACTTACCGGATGCTCAAAAGTGTGAAACTACCATGGGCAGTTGTACGTTTATCGTTTCAACTAAAGAACCAACAAGAGAAGGCTATATATTCCTTGGTTGGAGATGGGCAGATAAGGAAGATATGAGAGCTAAAGGTGGCGACGAACTAGTTGTTGCGATTGATGGCGAGCTTGATCTTAAAATCATGGCGGTTTGGTCCAGAATTTATCCAGTTCTAAATTCTGGTGAAGTATTTGGGGTTGGTGAAAGAGTGGTAGTTAGAAGTTCTGCGAACTTCCAGAATTTCCAGAAGCTCACAATTGACTCCGAAGAGGTACCATCCGAATATTATACCGTAAGCGAAGGTGAAACTACTTCGATTGTGCTTAGTAATGCATTTTCGCAATCGCTTGGTAGTGGTGAACATGGTTTTACTGTAACATGGGCAGATGGTGAAGCGAATGGGATTATTTCGGTGAATCAAAATGAAGATGGCACAAAGAGATTCGTGGTAGTAGATGCAATGGGCAATACCACTGCAAACGGATTAATGTATCGTCCAAAAGCTGGTGCTGTTTCGAAGGAATCTAGCGGGGTTGTGGCGGATGCCGCTTCGAATAACGAGGAATCGAACTTTGATGCGGTTAGAACTCTTGTAATTGTAGCTGTAGCAACGTTCATAGTAGTCTACATTGTAAATAGATTCTATGTTAGAAGAAAAATGGAATTTATTGAAGAGTTTTAAATTCCGTGATATAATACCGATATGAAAATTTCGAAAGCTATTATCCCAGTTGCTGGATGGGGGACTCGGCGGCTGCCTATTACTAAGATTATTGAAAAATCTATGCTTCCTGTTGGGAATCGCCCTCTGGTGGATTATTCCGTGCAGGAATTGATTGCTGCTGGTGTAAAAGATATATATATGATTGTTTCGAATGTAGAGCCGTGTCAAGTAAGAGCGTTTTATCGAGACAATCTGGCACTAAACCTGTATTTACATGAGCGCGGTAAGGAAGATAAGCTAGAAAAAGCAAAAACATTGCCAGATGATGTAAGAATCCATTATATTGCGCAAGATCCTTCGGCAAAATATGGTACGGCTGTGCCGGTTGCAATGGCAGTAGAAGAATATGATATAAACGAACCTGTTTTGGTGTTTATGGGTGATGATTTTGTATGGAATCCTGGTGGGAAAACTTCTACCGAAGCGTTACTCGAAGCAGTGAAAGATCCTTCAGAATCGGCTCTCTTTGCGATTGACCATCCATATGAAGCGCTACTTAACGGTGGAGCTTTAACTATTAAAGATGAAAAAGTAGTAAAAATTACTGAAAAACCGACTCCAGAGCAAGTGACTGGACTTACTAGTATTAGCAAATATATTTTATCACCAGATTTGTTGCAGGAAATCGTAAAATACGTAAAAAACAATGATTTTGGTCCGACTGACCAAGAATATATGATTACTGATCCTTTTGCTACCTACATTGAAAAGGGTGGAGTAATGAGAGTAGCTAGAACAGATGGCGAATATCTGGATGGCGGTACGGTAGAAGGCTGGGTTCACGCAAATAACGTCGTGTGCGGTTTTTAGCACTCTATGGTTGCAAGTGCTAATTATATGTGCTATAATTGGGGGTATGAATGGTGAATTTTCGGAAATAATGAATCATCTGTCTGAAAACGCAAGATTTGCGCTTCAAAAGGCGGATTTTTATAGTAAAAGATATAATAACGGTTATATGGGAACCGAGCATCTTTTGATGGGAATAATGGCGATTGACACTTCTACAGGAGCAGAGATGTTAAGACGGGAAGGAGTGACACTTGATGAGCTCGAAAAGTCTATGAATAAAACCGCGGTAGAAGTACCTGGCTCTGATATGGCAATGATGTCGTTATCGGAAGCTGTAGTTTTGACACTTCGGATGGCGCAAGGGTTTGTAAATGATGAAGGTTTGTCGGTAATTGGTACAGAACATCTTTTGTATGCATTGATTTCTCAGCCAAATTCTAGGGCGGCACTTACGTTAACTGGCCAAAAAGTAGATATAGATGAGTTGATGGATGAGATAGAAGATCTAGTTGCTAAGCAAACAGAAAACGAAAAAATTAAAGCAGAAAAAGCTAAATATGTAAAAGATTTGAATCTAAAATTTTTGAAAAAATACGGAAAGAACTTGACGGAAGAAGCACAGGCGGGAAAACTCGACACAGTTATTGGACGAGAAAACGAGATTGAAAGAATCGTAACAGTACTTAGTCGTAGGACTAAGTCTAATCCGGTTTTGATTGGTGAAGCTGGGGTTGGTAAGACTGCAATCGTAGAAGGACTTGCCACGAGAATTGCTGAAAAAAATGTGCCAGGCAATTTGGTTGGAAAACAGATTTATCAGGTTGATTTGTCTTCTGTAGTAGCAGGGACGAAATTTCGTGGAGAATTCGAAGAAAGAATTAAAGGAATTATTGACGAAGCGGTCGGGAATGAATCGATTTTATTGTTTATTGATGAAATACATTTGCTTTGTGGGGCGGGAAATTCAGAAGGCTCAATGGACGCAGCAAACATCTTAAAACCGATGCTAGCTAGAAATTCCTTGCATCTTATTGGCGCGACAACACTTGATGAATATCGAAAATCAATTGAAAAGGATAAGGCGCTTTCTCGACGTTTCCAGACTGTAATGGTGGAAGAACCAAGTAAGGCTGTGACGTTTAGAATTGTGAAAGGAATCAAAAAACATTATGAGAATCATCATTCGGTGGTGATTCCTGATGAGATGATCGAAACAGCAATTACTATGTCGGAGAGATATATAAATGATAGATTCATGCCGGACAAGGTAATTGATGTAATTGATGAAGCATCGGCGATTGCGAAAGTTGCAGCCGATAAAAAAGGTGGTGGAAAATATAAGAAATTGAAAATTGAAAAAACTACTCTTGAAGAAAAAGTTACTGAAGCAGCTGAAGCAGAAAATTATGAAAAAGCGGCAATTCTAAAAACGCAGCTGTCCAGGATTGAAGATGAAATAAAAAAGATGGAAAAAGGCAAGAAAAATCTGGACAAGGCGCCAGTTCTTACGGAAGAGAATTTGGCAACAGCTGTGTCCTTAAAGACTGGAATCCCAGTATCAAAAGTACATGGTTCGGAAATGAAGATGCTACTTGACCTTGAAACACATATCAAGGAATCTATCGTAGGACAAGATGAAGCAGTAGAGGCAGTAGCAAAAGCGATTCGACGTGGAAGAAGCGGAATTGCAGATTCAAGACGCCCAATTGGCTCGTTTATATTTATGGGCCCAACCGGTGTAGGTAAAACCGAACTCGCAAGAGTGATAGCAAGAGAAGTTTTTGGCGGAGAGAATGCATTAATCAAGATTGATATGAGCGAATTTGGCGAAAAACACAATGTATCAAGATTAGTTGGTGCGCCGGCTGGCTATATTGGCTATGATGATGGTGGCAAGCTTACCGAGGCGGTAAGGCGAAAACCATATTCTGTGGTGTTGTTTGATGAAATTGAAAAAGCTCATCCAGATGTATTTAATATGTTGCTACAAATTTTGGAAGATGGAGTTTTGACGGATGGGCAAGGAAATAAGATTAAATTTAATAATACAATAGTGATTTTGACTTCTAATCTTGGTTCTAATGAAATGTACCGAGAAAGTGAGCTTGGCTTTACGGCAAAAACGCCAAAAGATAAAAAGGCTTTAGCGGAAGAATATGAAGAGAATAAATCTTACGCTATGAAGGCGCTTAAGAAAGCGATGCGACCAGAACTAATTAACCGGTTGGATTCTGTACTTGTATTTCATGCTTTGACTCGTAAAAATATTGAAAAGATTTTTGACAATTTGATCGATGATTTAAGAAAACGACTTGCGACAAAAGGTATCGGTATTAAAATTGAACCGGCGGCAAAGAATTATCTGATTGAAAAAGGTTATGATGCGAAGAATGGCGCAAGACCGCTTAGACGTAAAATCGAGGACGAAGTAGAATCGCTACTTTCTGAAGATATTATTGCGGGGAAATTGGCTAAAGGTGACATTCCTACTTTGAAATTGGTTAGAAATAAAATTAAATTGGTAAAGGAGTAATTATGAAGGATTATTTAGTACCTACTGTTGTAGAAGAAACTAATAAAGGTGAAAGAGCCTACGACATTTATTCACGACTTTTAAATGATAGGATTGTATTTCTTGGTGAAGATGTAAATTCGCATACGGCAAATTTGGTGGTGGCACAACTTTTGTATCTTGCGCACGAAGACCCAAAGAAGCCGATCAAACTATATATTAATTCTCCTGGCGGCAGCGTGTATGACGGTCTGGCGATTATTGATACAATGAACTATATTGAACCAGATGTAGAAACGATTGGAATTGGGCTTCAAGCTTCGATGGGAGCAATGCTGCTCTCTTCTGGTGCAAAAGGGAAAAGATACGCTCTCCCTAATGCAAGAATTATGATTCATCAACCATCTTCTGGAACCGAAGGTAAAATTACCGATCAGGAAATAATGTTAAAAGAAGGTATATTTTTGAAGAAACGGCTTGCAGAAATTTTTGCAAAGAATACTGGAAAGAGTTTGGCGCAGGTTGAGAAAGATATGGATAGAGATAATTGGATGAGTGCGGAAGAAGCTAAAGAATATGGAATCATTGACTCCATTATTAAATAATATTTTTATGCTATAATGGGGGTATGAAAAAAAATATAGTAATTATTACTAGTGTAGCAGTCCTTGCGCTCGTGGCGGTGATTGGTACAATGGTTGGACTTTCCAACACAGTGGGGGAATTATCAGTGGAAATGAATCGTAATCAAGTGGATGCGATTCTGGCAAATGCGGATGTGACTGATGAATCTTCGGTAACAATTCCGATTTTGTATTATGATCAGGTGATGGATGAGTGTGTAGACTTGTACAATCCAGCGCTCAATTCATTAGTTGAAGCTAGACAATTTGAGTGGAGTGAGTGTGGTTATTACAATAAAGCACTCGAAACTGGTTTGACAGAAGCAGAACTGAATGCTGATTATTTGCCGATTGCGAAAGGTGGAAGTCTGATATCTGACCGCGGGATGGCGGGCGATGGATTCGCTAGGTGGTTTAGCGCGGTTGATGGAAAAAGTAAGAGTTATGCTTCTACGATAGACCTTCGGTACGATGGAGCGACTGCGAGTTTTTCATATGAGAATGACAATTTCTATCCTTTAAATTCAATTGAGATACCGGGAGAAAGCGTGAATGGTGATGGCAATAATCATTTGTTTACGTTTAATTTAGGTGTACCTTTTGAAGTAATGGGCGAAGGAAAAGAAACCTTTACGATTTCGGCAGACGATGATACTTGGGTATACGTAAACGACAAAATCGTACTTGATATGGGTGGCGTTCACGGTGTAACTACGGGTCGATTTAAGATTCAGGAAAACGGTGAAATTTACACTGCGGTTGGCGATGAAAATTTAGCATATTCTGGCGTAAAACTGGATAAAGGAGCAGGTTCGATTATTCGAATTTTCCATGCAGATAGAGATAGTGCAGAATCGGCAATTAGAATGGCATTTTCTAATATGCTTCTAAATGTGACAAATACAATTTTGGCAGAAAACGAAAGTGATAATGATCTTGGCACTACGGTTGCTTATAATCCGGAAAATCCATCCTATGTGGCGCCACTTGGGGAAAGTTTAACTTATACGCCAGATAGAAGCAAAATGATTTTGGCGTCGGTAGTTACGCAAGCCTCGGTGATGGGTGCTTTAATTGTTGTAGTGATGGTAATTGTGTCCGTGATTTTGAGACAAGTACGACGCAGCAACAATCAAGAATAATATTGTTCTTAGAGCTTAACTAATATTTTCGAATTATTTTCTGGGGCTAGAGATATTGGCGCCTTTGCCATAATTTGGAATGATTTGTTTGTGTTGTTTTCCTTGGTGGTCAAAAAGTGGAACATTTAAATCGCGTGCTAGAGTGTTTACAATGGCGGCGCCGATTCGAAGGCCAGTGAATGAACCAGGTCCAGACATAAATTCAATTTCAGAAATATCATGCCAATCTTGGTCGTTTTCTTGCAGTTTATTATGAATAAATTCTAATATTTTTTCTGCTGTGTCATAGCCGAAATCTTGTTCGTATTTTTTGTTATCTAATTTCAGAATCGTAACAGTGTTTGACGTATCTAGATATAATTTCATGATATAATATATTATATAATGAAAATTAATTCTGAACAAGAGATGATTAAGATTGGAGCATCGTTTTTTGATGCAAGGATTATAGAGTTGATTGGTGACGTAGGCGTAGGAAAAACTACTTTTGTAAGGGGCCTTGGTACTAAGCTTGGTGTTAAGGAGCCAATCACCAGTCCAAGCTATACCATTTCAAAATCTTATGCATGTGATAACGGAAAAACGTTAGTGCATTATGATTTTTATCGTCTTAAAGATCCTGGTTTAATGATGGAAGATTTGAGAGAAAATTTAGAAAATCCAGATAATGTTGTTGTGGTAGAATGGTCAGATAGTGTAAAAAATATTTTACCAGAAGAAAGGACAATTATTAATATAAAATATAATGACGACGGAAGTCGGGAGTTGGAGAGAATACAATGAAAATTTATATTTCTGGAATCTCGGGAACGGGAATGGGACCACTTGCTTTGATGGCAGTAAAAGCGGGAATTCAAGTTTGTGGTTCGGATTTAAATAAGGGTGCGATTTATGATGAGCTTGTAGGCGCAGGGATTGATATTTCTGTTGGTGAACAAGATGGAAAATTTTTAGAATCGAAAATTAGTGAAGGCGTGGAATGGTTTGTCCATACTTCGGCGCTTCCTGAAACAGCTCCGGAAATTTTGGTTGCAAAAAAAGCGGGGATTAGAATTTCGAAGCGAGATAATTTGACGGAATTTTTGGTGCAGAAATTAGGGCTAAAGATGGTGGCTGTAGCAGGAACACACGGCAAAACCACTACCACTTCTATGATTATTTGGGCATGCAAAAAACTTGGTCTTCCAGCGGCTTACGTGGTTGGAACGACTCTTGGATTTGCGCCGTCGGGTTCGTTTGATAAAGCGGACAAATATTTCATTTATGAAGCGGATGAATACGATCGGAATTTTTTGAAATTCCATCCATGGCTTGCGGTAATTACTTCGGTTAGCTATGATCATCCAGATATTTATAAAACTCCGGAAGAATACAAGCAGGCGTTTTTGCAATTTGAAGAACAAAGTGAAAATGTAATATTTGATAACGATGATATGACTGAGAAGTTTAAATTGGCTGGCGAAGTAAGACGAAAAGATGCTGGAATGGCGTTTGCTGCTGTAAAAAGAATTATAGAGAATGAAAAAATAGAGATTTCTGACAATGAAATTATAAAAGCCTTAAATGAATTTCCGGGTGTAGGACGAAGATTTGAAAAGCTGGCGGACGGAATGTATAGTGATTATGCTCATCATCCAGAAGAAATTAAAGCAACAATGGATGTGGCGCTTGATCAAATGGATATTGATGGAAAAAAAGGTGTAGTGGTAGTATATCAGCCGCATCAAAATACTCGTCAACACGAAGTGCAAGATTTGTATTACGACACATTTATAGGTGCAGAAAAAGTTTTTTGGTTACCAACATATCTTACGCGAGAAAATCCAGATTTGCCAATTCTAAAACCCCTTGATTTTATTAACGGGCTTAATAATGCTGAGATAGCCGAGGAAGCGGAACTTAATGACAAGTTGTTTGATAGAATTTGTAAATATCGGGATGATGGGTATTTGGTGATTTTGATGACGGCTGGACCAGCGGACGAGTGGCTGAGAAAAAAGCTCGGATGTTGAGTGAAGTTTGTGTCTAGTTGTTCGATTTTTGTGGGTGCTTATTTTGACTTTTGATTTTGGTTATGCTAGAATTTAAACATGAGCAAGGATAGCAAGGTTAGCTTTAAAGTATGGTTGCTATTTGGTATTGCTGTTGCAGTAATTGTGGCGGTGATTGTGGTTTTGACTACGGTCGCGATTTTGAATCGAAATAAGAATGAAATGGGAGAGACAACAGAGATAACAGAGCCGGTGATAATGGAGTATACTGATGTAGAATTAGACGAAGATGTGAATGAAACGTTGACGGAAACGTTTAAAATGACCCCAGATGAAGCTTACGCGTATGTTGATAAACAGATTCAGAGATATACTGGTACTAATTTATGGGCTAGATTGGTAATGCTTAAAGCGCAACTTTATGTAGAAAATGAACAATATGATTTGGCGCTTGAAACTGCTCTTAAAGTTAACGAAGATGATGTGGAAGATGATTTTAAATTTAGTTATTATAATATGATGCATAAAATTTATTATTTGAAAAAAGATGATGCTAAAGTACAAGAGTATGACGATAAATATTGGGCATTTTATAATCAGCAGTTTGGAACTGATGGTATAACTGATGAAGACGAGATTGACGAATCATTTATAACTGAGCCAATGGGGCTAGGAGGAGAAAATGGCGATGAATAAAAATAGGAGTCTTATAACCAAGATATCTAAAACAGCACTCTTTACAATGGCGCTAGTGTCTTCGCTGACTTTCTTTGTTCCTTCGCCTGAAGCTTTTGCTGGTGCAAACGAAGGTAGTGGTGGAAATATGGGGGGCGTGCCCTGTGTCAAACCGGACGGGAGTCTGAAAGGCACGATCTGTACTCGGTACGGAGCAGAATGGCGCTACTATAAGGCAGATAGTGATAACATTGCAATTACGGGTGTTCCTGGGACGATGGCGGCGTCTGGACATATTGTAAGCTGCAAAACTAATGGTGGTGGATATTATAGGTATGGAATGGTAGCTTACGCTGATAGTCCAAGTAGAGGCTATGTAGCTGGTGACCAAGTGGGGCTAACTGCAATTGGCGGTGGCGTATTTCGTTCTGTCAATTTTGGCGGTAGAATGATGTATGCAAATGTGGGGGGCGGGTCTAATAATACCGGTAGTGGACCAGGTACATTAGTGAGTTGGGAAGAAGCGCATGCAAAATATTTAGATTACCAGGCGAAGTTTCCTGTAGAACTCAAGATGGGTTGGAATGCACAGAGCAATCTATCGTGGTTTTGTGCGGAGCCGCCTAAGGCTATTGCGGTCCAGGGGGATAATTGTGAAGCTTGGGATCCGAATATGCGTGGTTATGCTTATGTACTCGCGGTGGTAAAAAATGAACGTCTTGAAGGTGGATATTCTGGATGGAGACAGGCGCCAAGGCCAGGATACAATAATGGAACTGCGAATATAGAACTTAATACTACTTATGCAATGCCTGGTGATGAGATTAAGTGGGTGATGTGCTATTGGCCGGGGCAAGAAAGAGCCAAACATGATGAAGCTTATAAAATTAATGGCGTCGTGCTTGGTGAACACATAAATCATGGCAAGTCGACTTGTTACGCAGACAAGAATAAACTTGTGGAATTAATGTATTCTACTAATCCGACGTGGCCTACTTCATTTGAGTATCATGCCTCTACGAATGCCGGGAGCTTTCTAGATGGGATTGGTGAATCCTCTATCTATTCAAGAGAGGGTGTAGATATGATTGATGATGTAGAAATAACAGATAAATACGATGTAGGTGGTGGAGATGTAGGCAAGGAGTATCATGATCAAATTTGGACAGACGGAGATGCATCTAAGGTGGCCGTGACTGATGGCTACTCCTGCGAGAGGTGGACTTGTACTGGTACAAGGAATAAAAAAGATGAAAATGGAAATAATGTAGTAGATGATGATGGTAATGTTGTAACTGAAACATACTCGGATACGACTACGCACCTATTGCCTAATGGTACTTTTCAAAAAGGTTCAGTGGCATCTAGCGCGTATGTGAAGGTACCGTATAATTTCTTTACTGAAATTACCGCCGAGATGCAAGATACTGATGTTCCACTATTCTCTGGGACTAACTACGTAGTTTCAAATGTAACAATTAACATTTTATCAAAAGACAATGCTATAACTGAGGCTACATATTCCACGGTGGCTCCTGGTGTTAAAGCAAAACTATTTGCCTATGTATCTGATGGGAGAGGCAGCGTTGAAGATAAGGTGTTTGATGATTCTGGTGAAATGTATGATGCCAATGGTAATGTAATGGAAGATGTGTTCGATTTAGGCTGTGCCGAAGGTGGGGCCAAGCAATGTATTGAGTTAGGTAGATGGGGGTATGATAAGGAAGAATCTGTAAGTGGTTCCAAGGAGATTTCTAAGGAACTTAAGGACAGCGAGGGTAATGTTCGCGATACAAGAGACTATAATGCATTTGATGCGCAAGCTGGGCATTATATGTGTATTGTAGCTGCAATGACGCCGTTTTCGAGTGGCGACGATACAAATATTTATAAGAAGGATTTTAACTGGAGCTGGATATTTTCTGAACCGAGCTGTAGGGTAATCGCGAAGAAACCGTTTATGCAGGTTTGGGGTGGAGATATGTATTCAGGCGGAAACGTAGATTTATTCGTGGCAAATAAAAGAAATGTTTTACATAAATATATCGATGACATTCCAGGTAAATTTGATCTGTTTGGAGCTAATAATAATAGTTTCGCATCGTGGGTCGAAGAAGGTTTGATTATTAAAAGTGGAACTACGGGCTCAATGGCTTCTGGGGCGGCAATGAGTTTCAAAGATGGAAAAAGAGAAGCAGGCAGAAATGGCTTTAATATGTCTAGTGTTTCTCCGTTGACGTTTGCTAATAATGGAACTTATGGTAATTCCGGGATAGAAAATGGGTTATTAAATAGATATAGTAATCGGGATGAGTTGATTAATTATTGGCTTGGTAGTGGTACTACTAGAGTCGCATGCGGTGGTGGTATTGGCGGACTGAACTATCCTAATTCGGTTGGCAGTAGTATAAAGAGCGCCTCTGGAAGAACGATTAGGTGCGTTGATACTGGCGGTGTACAGATAGGCGATATTAAAAGAGATTCGCAGAGCGATAATATTCCACCTAGTACCACGTATCTCATTAAGGCTGATACGGTTACGATTGAAGAAGATATAAAGTATCATGATAGTGGATATAGTATGCCTGGTGATGTACCAAAGTTGATAATCTATGCTAGAACCGTAAAGATCAATTGCAAAGTAAAGGAAGTGGATGCGATTATTATTACTCACGACAATGGTTTTGTTGACACTTGTGCCACTGAAGACTCTGATAGGGATCCAAAATTGATTGACGATGAAGATGAAGGATTAGAAAAAAATCAATGCTTTGGGATGTATTCTTTGACACGGGAATTGACTGATGAACAAAAAGGTAGAGTTGATTTTAATCCAGATACTCTTAGATGTGATTCTAGAAGGGAAAATCCGCTAAAGATATTTGGTCTGGTAGTGACTGATAGAATTCGACTTGGAAGAACGACTGGTGGGTCGGCGTCTCTAGATGTTCCAACTCCAGATGGTATTGCTGCAGAAGTATTTGATTATGATGCGTCGATTCCGATTTGGTCTGAATATATGGCGGGGGCGGCAGAAACTGATACCATACAGACTGTGTATCAACATGAGCTTGCACCAAGGTATTAGTGGACGGAATAAAAGGGATTGCGCCCTGGAGTGCTAACTTTAAAACACCTTTAATTCCATGATATAATAGTAATAATGAAAAATAAAACGTGTTTTGTTTGCCAACAGTGTGGGGCAAGTTATAATAAGTGGGTGGGGCAGTGCTCAAATTGTGGGAATTGGAATTCTTTGATGGAGCAGGCAATTCAAGATGGAGACAATAGAAAATCCGCAATTTCGAAGGCGGAAGTTAGTGGAAAAAAACTTGATTTTGTAAAATTAAAAACTGTTGTGCCGTCTGATACAAAGGCGAGACTTTTAACTGGCTTCTCTGAGCTAGACATAGTACTTGGTGGGGGAATACTGATGGGGAGTGTTTCGCTTTTAGCGGGACAACCCGGTATTGGTAAATCCACGCTTTTAATGCAGATTTGCGCTAAAATTGCGGAAGGACATGATGTATTATATATATCTGGTGAGGAGAGCGCTGGGCAGGTGAAACTTCGTGCGGAGCGGCTTGGTGCGAATTCGGATAGACTTAATTTTGCGGCTTCTACTTCTGGAAACGATATTGCTAAGACAATTGAAACTGGAGAATTTGATCTTGTGATTGTGGATTCGATTCAGACTTTGGCGCTAGCTGAAATTTCTAGTGCACCTGGTACAGTTTCGCAAGTAACAAATTGTGGTAATTTAATAATTCGAGCGGCAAAGGCTACGGATACTGCGGTGGTAATAGTGGGGCATGTAACTAAGGAAGGGACTCTTGCTGGGCCTAAAGTTTTGGAACACTTGGTGGATGTGGTTTTGAATTTTGAAGGTGACAGATATGGCGGATTTAAAACAGTGAGAGCGGTAAAAAATAGGTTTGGCTCGACGAACGAAGTAGCGATTTTTGAGATGATAGATTCTGGACTAATTGAAGTTGAAAATCCTTCGGCGGCTTTACTTGCTGAAAGGACAAATACCGATGGTTCGGTGATACTTGCGACTTTAAATGGAAATCGGCCGATTTTAGTAGAAATTCAAGCGCTTGCAACGAAGACCAACTATGGTTATCCTAAGCGGACCGTTAGTGGTTTTGATTTAAATCGTTTGAATTTATTAATCGCCGTGCTCGAGAGAAGGACAAAATTGAAATTGTCAGATAAAGATATTTTTGTAAATGTGGTAGGGGGGATGAAACTTACTGATGCGGCGGCGGATTTGGCGGTGGTGATTGCGATTGCTTCGGCAGTGGCTGGTAGAAAACTAGGTGAAGAGTATGTGGTATTTGGTGAAGTGGGGCTAGGCGGTGAGATTCGCTCAGCTTTTCGGGCAGACCAAAGGATTGCGGAAGCGAAGAAATTGGGATTTTCTCATGCAATTGGACCGGCTACTGTAAAAGATAAGTTTGTGATACCGATGAAAGATTTAAGGGAAACTTTGATTAGGTTTGTAAAATGAGAATTTTAGGGATCGATCCTGGAATTGGGATTTGTGGGTTCGGTTTGATAAATACTAGTGGATTAAATCAGTTTGAAGTGCTGGATTTTGGTGCGGTGACAACAAAAGTTGATGCGCCGATGCCGTTTAGACTAAAAGAATTATACGATTCTTTGCTTGAAGTTCTTGAACAGACCAAACCAGAAGTTGTAGCGGTGGAGAAATTGTTTTTTTCTAAAAATATTACGACTGGGATAGCAGTAGCGGAGGCGCGTGGAGTGGTGCTACTTACAGCGGAACAAAACGGGCTGCCGGTTTATGAATATTCGCCGAATGAAATTAAAAAGGCTTTGACCGGATATGGTGCGGCAACTAAAAGCCAGATGCAGGAAATGGTGCGGGTGACTTTGGGGTTAAAAGAAAAACCAAAGCCAGACGATGCAGCAGATGCACTTGCGGCTGCGATTACATGTGCGTATCTTTATAGAACTGGCAAAAATGATGAATATAAATTCTCTAACAATAGGGGGCGAAACTATATGATATAATATATTTATGATTTCACACGTAAAAGGGACAATTGATGAAAAGTTTGGACAGTCGCTGATTGTAGATGTAAATGGGGTGGGATATGAGATGATGGTGACGGGGCCAGATTTTGATAATACTAAGCTCGGGGAAGTTAAAAAGTTTTTTACTTATCATGCAGTAAGGGAAAATGCCGAGGAACTATATGGATTTTCTTCTCTTACTGCAAAGAAGTTATTTGAACTTTTGATTTCTGTACAAGGAATTGGTCCAAAGGCGGGAATGGCGATTTTGTCGCTTTCTGATGTAGAAGAAGTAAGAAATGCGATCGCAAATGCTGACGTAGCGTTTGTATCTAAGGCGTCGGGTGTGGGGAAAAAGAGTGCAGAAAGAGTGATAGTAGATTTGTCTGATAAGGTGGGGGCGCCGTCTAGATATGGTGCGTCTGAAACTCGGGTGGATAATTCTATAAGTACGGAAGCAGACGAGGCTTTAGACGCATTGATTGCGCTTGGGTTTTCTTTGAAAGAAGCTACATCGGCGTTAGAAAATGTAGATAAAAGTTTGTCAACTGAAGAAAGAATTAAATTAGCCTTGAAAAGATAGTTATACTGTGGTATAATTAAATGTAATTGTAATAAATAAAGGTATAATATGAGTTTTTCTATTCTAAAACAAATTGGTGACGCTCAGAAGAAGAAAGCTATTCCTGATGTTCGTTCTGGTGACACAGTAAAGGTTACTCAAAAGATTAAGGAAGGTGATAAGTTTCGTTTTCAGGTATTTGAAGGCGTAGTGATTAGAGTTGATCGTAAGGAATCTCACACTGCACGGATCGTTGTCAGAAAAATTGCATCTGGTGTTGGTGTAGAGAAATCTTTCCTACTCCATTCTCCACTTATCGAAAAAGTTGAGATTACTAAGAGAAGCAAGGTTCGTCGCAATAACTTGTCTTACTTAAGAGCAAGAAGTGGTAAATCTGCAAGGCTCGCTGGTAAGGATTTTGATCGTGTTGCTGTAAATAATGTTGAAGTTAAGGAAGAAGCTCCTGAAGCTGCTGACAATAGTGAAGCTGCTGATGCAGGTGAAGCTACTGAAGTAAAGGAAGAAAAAGTTGAAAGCACAACTGAAGCTGAAGAGAAGCCAGCTGAAACTGAGAAACCAGCTGAAGAAGTTAAGCCGGAAGCATAGTTTGTGATTCTGGGAATCGATGAAGTTGGACGCGGACCTCTAGCGGGTCCGCTTGTTGTTGGAGCGGTAATTTTGCCAGATTTTTCTGAAAATAGTAGACCAGAATGGATTTCTCAGTTGAAAGATTCAAAGAAGTTGCCGGCTAAGAAACGCGAGGAGCTTAGCGCGATTATTTTGAAGGAAGCTCATGGAACTGGGCTTGGTTGGGTGGAAGCTAGGGAAATAGATGAAGTGGGGATAAGTCAGGCTTTAGTTCTTGCAACGAAAAGAGCTGTGAAGTCGGTTCAGAAACTTCACACGCCATTTTCTCAGATAGTGATTGACGGAAAAGTGAATTTTTTGAAAGACACTGCACTTTCTAAATATGTTACTACCGTGGTAAAGGCGGATGATTTGATTAAAGAAGTATCAGCGGCGTCGATTATTGCGAAGGTGGCGCGGGATAAATACATGATAGAAGTGGGTTCGAAATACCCCGGATATGGGTTTGAAAAACATATGGGGTACGGAACAGCTTTTCATAGGGATGCGATTGTTCGATTGGGGCCCTGCCCGGAACATCGCAAAAGTTTTGAGCCCATTAAAAGTATGGTGGGGTTTGGCAGCGAGATGTCTAATGATGATTTATCTGAGAATAATGTTGTAAAAAATACAACACTTGTAGGAAATAGGGGAGAAACGGTAGTGTGTGAATATTTGGTAGAAAATGGACACAAAATTATTTCTAGAAACTTTAAAACTAAAATTTGTGAAATTGATATTGTATCCCTTAAAGGAGAGAAGATATATTTTACAGAAGTGAAAACTAGAAAAAGTATGGTGCGTGGTGGCGGACTTGCTGCGATAGATAAGAAAAAACTTGATAAGATGAAACTGGCTGTGGAAGTGTTTTTCAAAATGCGGCCAGGGTTTAAGAAATTTGAACCACTGCTTGCTGCGGCTAGTGTGAACGGGGATTTTAAACTTGATGAGTTTGTGGTGCTAGATGCGTAGGTATTTTCAATTAAGATCCGACTATCAAAACCGAAGTGGAAAAACATTTCAAAAGGTCTTGTTTTTTTGCAAAAAATAAGCTATAATAAGTATATCACCATGACCGGACTAGCCTAAGGTTCTTGTACCGACCGCGAATTCCGGTCATTTTTTTATCTGGCTCTTTATTGTTTTTAAAGGCAATATATTGCCAACAAAAGGCTTCAGCAACTTCGAAAATCTTTCGGTTGGCGTTATTATTTTCTTTAATTTATCATTATCGCTTAAATATCGCATTAGACAAGCAAAATCACCATCAGAAGTTACGATTACTGCCTGACTATAATTATCATATTCAATCGCTGCGGCGTGTAATACAAGTTCTGCATCAACATTGCCCTTCATGGTACGATTCCCATCTTCATCTTCAAAAACTACTGTTGGCTTAAAAACCAACACATACCCATAGGTCTGTAAGGCAGAATATAACGTTGTATTATGTGGGTCATATCCAATAAATAGAAAAGCTTTTTCTACATCAAATTTAGTCCGTAAATACTTGCGCAACTTACCATAGTCTAGTTCTATACCTTGCGCTTTTGAGCCAAGATATAAATTATTTCCATCAATAAACGCATAGTTCCCACTTTTCATATCTATTATTATATCACACCAGATGCTATAATATAGTTATCGAAGTTCTTGCAGGGCGCAGTATGTGCCGAGCGTGAGAACTTCTTTTTTATGAGACAATGTTATTGAAAGTCCGTCAGACAACGCTGGACTACGTAGGTCCGGGGCTTTCTTTTTTGTATTAACTAGTCTCTTGCTTACCTTTCTTCGTCATATAGATTTCCTTTTTGTGTATCTTTATTATATTATTAAAAAATGATATAATTATATCTATAATAACAGTTATCACAGGTTGGTTATGAATTTAAAGATAGGAATTGTTGGATTGCCGAATGTGGGAAAATCGACGCTTTTTAATGCTTTGACAAATGCTGGGGCTTTGGCCGCCAATTATCCATTTGCTACGATTGAACCGAATGTCGGAATCGTTCCTGTGCCGGACGAGAGATTGGACTTTCTTTCTAAGATGTACGAAACTGATAAGAAGGTGCCGGCAACCGTAGAATTTGTAGATATTGCGGGGTTGGTGGCTGGAGCATCGAAAGGGGAAGGACTTGGTAATAAGTTTTTAGCTCATATTCGTGAATGCCAGGCGATTTGCCATGTGGTTAGAGCGTTTATAAATGACGACATTGTGCGAGCGGACCAGAAAACCGAGACGGATATCTTGGCGCAAGCAAAGGACGATATAGATATTATTAATCTAGAACTTTCGCTTGCAGATGAAGAAACTAAGGCAAAGATCGCAGCTAAGAGGAAAAAAGACCCTTCTGATGAAAATGTGCCATTCCTTACCGATAAGCCAGTGATTTATATGTTTAACGTGGATGAAAACGGACTCACTGATACGAATTTGCAGGCTAAGTTAAAGGAGATGGTGGCTCTGTCAAAAGCAATTTTTGTGAATGCAAAGTTGGAAGAAGAAATGGCGGGGATGAATCGAGACGAAAGAAAAGAATTTTTGAAATCATATGGAGTTGAAAGAGACGCACTGGAGGAACTAATCAAAGCGGCATATGATACGCTTGGACTACAATCGTTTTTGACCGCCGGGAAGAAAGAATGTCGGGCTTGGACTATTAAGAAAGGCTCTACGGCCCCTGAGGCAGCGGGTACTATCCACACGGATTTCGAAAGAGGATTTATCGCCGCGTCGATTTGTAATTTTGATGATTTAAAAGAGCTTGGTTCTGAGCAGGCGGTGAAAGCGGCCGGAAAGCTTCGGACTGAAGGAAAAACCTATGTCATGCAAGATGGTGATGTAGTGGAATTTAAATTTAATGTCTGATCGATTGATTTAAAAGCATGAAAGGTTAGTTAAATAGTTTTTCGAAGAATCTTTTGATTGGACTTATTGTTTCTGCTGCTGCTTCTGATTCTTCTGTCCCTTCTGTTGTGTCTGTTGCTTCCGTAGCGTCTTTTGGTGTGCGTATTTCGTAACTGCCGAGCAAATGCCCGAGTAGCACGTGAAGAGAATACAAAACGTGACGAGCACATTTTTCATTCTCTTCGAACTCCGTGTCGTTTTCTTGAAACGCGAAAGACTCGGCATTGAATTTTTGCCGTGCTTCGTAGAGATTGGTAGACCACTGTTTGATAATCTGCTCGATTGAACTGATTGGTAGAGACCTGTATTTGTTATAGTCTGCTAGCCAATCTTGGTCTTCGAGCCATTTAATCGCTTCAGGGTCTGTGATGATTGATCCGAAGCTAAATTGATCTGAGGCGCTCCTGATTTTGTAATATTCTAGCGCATTAGTGATGCTTTCCGGAGCACTTAAATTGCGTTCGATAAAGGACGCGTCGAATTTTTGGATAAAAATTCCTTCGTTTGTTCTAATTTTCATGAAGTCACCCCCTTTTTTTTAAAAGAACTGATTTGTAACTAACCTATAATTATATTATAGCACACTTTCTAGAAAAACGCAAGCTTTTTTGGGGTTTTACAGGGGAGATTATCGTTTTGAAATTTGGTGGTGTTTTCTTTTTGTAGGGGGTATAATAGAATTATGACGAAGAAAAATGTCAAAAAGACGAAGAAGAAAGATACCCTTAATAATTGGTCTGAACGGCGCAATTTAATTGTTTTTGCGGGTATTAGTGTGTTAATTTTGGTCATTACGGCTTTTATTGTGACAAATTACGGCGTGATTAGAGATGTTTTTGCGGGGATGGGGTATCGGCCAACTGCAGAAATGGAAGAAATACGGGATAAGCTTAGTTTAACTGGAACTGGTGTAAGAATTTTTAATGCGTCTTTGCCGGAGTTAAAAGAGAAGGCGGAGTTTAATCAGGAATGTAGAGAAATAGAGAATGAATCGGCGATTTTGGGGTGCTACAGAGATGAGAAAATTTATATCTATAATATTGTCGATGATGAGCTGCCAGGGATTCGTGAGCTGACGGCGGCGCATGAGCTTCTTCACGCGGTTTATAAGAGGATGGGGGATAGTGATAAAAAGAAGTGGAACGAAATTTTGATGCCTATCTATGAAGAAAACCAGGATGTACTGGGGAGCGAAATAGATGAGTATCCAGATGAACAAAAAAACGAGGAAATTTATGTAAGAGTTGGGACGGAGATAAAGGATTTACCTGATGAGCTAGAAAAACATTACGGAGAGATTTTTGAAAATCAGGATTTGATTGTGGATTTTTATGATGGGTACATCGCGGTATTTCGGAAAATTCAGAAAAAAATGAGTGAGCTTTTGACGGAAGTAGAAAAACTCGAAGAAACGATCAACTCAAAAACGGCGGATTATACGGCGCGAGTAGAAAAACTAAATGAAGACGTGAAGAAGTTTAATGAATGTGCTGGGACTTTGAACTGTTTTTCTTCTACGGCGGTATTTAACAGTGAGCGAGTGGGGCTTCTTGGTGAGCAGTCAGCGCTTAACACGCTGTATAATGAAATTAATTCCTTGGTGGAGAAATACAATAATCTAGTGAATGAATATAACGAGAATGCTTTGCACGGGCAAAAACTAAATATGAAGATTAATTCCAGCGAAAAATTGGATGAAAGCCAGTAAATATTTGAGATAATAGCTGGTAAATCTTTTGAAGGAACATCAGGAGTGTGATTGGTTAATCTTTTAAAGGATTAGAATCTTTTGCGAGCTTTTTCTCTTTACGAGTTAATTTAACAAGCTCGATGCCCGACGTAATACCGATGGATGAAAATACGGTAATGCCAGTCGCTACGATGGCCATAAGGTGGATTTTGCGGGAATTGTCTTTTTTTACGGTAGATGTTTTTGGCAATTCTATTTCTGGTTCTTCGGGAGCTTCGGGAGTTTCTGGGGTTTCTAGGGTTTCTGAAGTTTCTAGGGCTTCTGGGGTTTTCTCAGGATTTTCAGTGTCTTCTGAGACGGTTTCTTGTCTTTCAGTGTTTGTTGTACTCGCTGGGGCTACTGGGGCTACTGGAGTAGCGGTATATGTTTTTACTTCGACGATTTCTACGATTGGTTCATCTGGGATAGATGGTTCGTTAATAGTGGTATTGTCAGGTTCTTCGATGCTACCATCCCAATGCTCACCTGGTTTTTCGCTTGGCTGTTCGGCCTCTTCTGGTTTTTGTCCTGGTTCCTGCTCTGGGGTGGTGGAGATTTTTGTGTCATCTGTTTCGGATGAAATAGGATTTAAATTTTCTTCAGCATATACAGGTTCGGGTAAAAATGAAAAATTGGCAAAAAACAGAGCTAAAATAATAAAAACTATGCTTCCAGTTTTTTCTGAAAAAATTTCTTTCATTTTGACACAAAAACCTACTTATTACTATTATTATATCACGGATTTGATAAAAATGCAAGAGTGTGCTGAGAGCGAAAAATGTGGTATAATTAGTCTAATGAAGATTCTAAAGTGGAGAAGACTTATAGCTGTGGGCGTGGCGGCGATTGGGGTGGTCTCGTGGTTACTAATAAATCCGGCGAGCTACGAACAGATTTTTACTAGGGTTGAAAATACTGGTGCGGAATCGGGGATTCGTGATGAGAATAGTGGAGATTTAGAATACGACAAAGAGGACAAAGGGCTCGCGATAAATGTTTTGGAGCTTCTAGAAGTAAAAGGTAGAGCTCCGAAAACAAATTATACTAGGGAACAATTTTATAATGGTTGGCCGACGGTTGATGGGTGCAACCTTAGGCAAAGGATTATCCGTCGAGAGTTCGGTGAGTCGGCGGTACTTGATGGATGTACGGTACTTTCTGGTGAATTTGATGAGCCTTATACGGGTGAGCATAAAGTTTTTTCAACTAGAGATGAGATTTCTAAAGGAATACAGATAGACCATGTGGTGGCGCTCTCTGATGCGTGGCAAAAAGGCGCACAGTATATGGATGCAGATACGCGGTATAAAATTGCGACAGATCCGTTGAATCTTTTAGCGGTGGATGCTAGCGCAAATGGGAAGAAGTCTGATGGCGATGCGGCTACTTGGTTACCACCAAATAAGAAATTCCGTTGCCAATATGTAGCAAGACAGGTTTCTGTGAAATACAAGTATTCGCTTTGGGTGACGGATGCAGAGAAAAATGCAATTTACGATATTTTGACTACTTGCCCAAATGAACCTGTGTTATAATGAAAATATCAAAGTGAGGTAATGTGGAGGTTTTATGAAAAAAGCTATTTGGACACTTGTTGTTGTAAGTGTGCTGCTGATTGTTGGCTCGTTTTTATTAGGCCGATATGCGTTTTCTAACTCGGACCTAAAGAGTTTGCCGACGCCAGAACTATCTGAAGGGCAACGTGGCGAGCTTGGAATAGATAAAAATGTAAATGAATCTACGATTGATGAATATCTTGGGCGAAGTGATGCAGTTTATCGTGATGTAAGAATGTTGAAAGATCCAGGAAATTACGAAGCAATTGGCGGGGATTCGTATTTGTCTGGTTTTGTAAATGGATTTGAATTGGTGCCTTTGCCATATTTAGTTAATGTGACGGGACTTCCAGAGGCGGTGGGAAATACGTATACGGGGAAGACTTTGTTTACTTCTGAAAACGGTACTTACAAGGCAAACTATAAAGAGTCAATGGCAATTTTGGAAGCGCTCTTTCCGAAGGACAAGGTGATATTTTTGATGTGCGGCGGTGGAGGATACTCTGGTATGCTTAAAAATATGCTAGTGGCGCTTGGCTGGGATGGAAGTAAAATTTATGACGTAGGCGGATATTGGTTCTATGATGGTGCAAATAAAGTTGAAGTTAAACGTGTGTTAGATAATGGTGAAGTAGTTTATGATTTTTATAAAGTACCGCAGCATGTGATTGATTTTGATGGTTTGACGAAGGTCTAGGTAGCAAATGAAGGGTGCAAAGAAAAAATCTGGATGGCGGGGGTTATCAAAAGGTTGGCAAGTTTTTTGGCTAGTGGTTTTGCTCTTTGTAGTAGTTGGTGGAACGATACTCTTTGTTGGACTCGCGGCTGGGTGGTTTAGCGACGTGTCTATGAGCGTGGACGTGGAGTATCTGTGCGAGAATGACTGTGACGACGCATTAACCGAGATTGACGCGGCGACTTACGAAGAAATGATTCGTGATAAAAAATCATTCGTGCTGGTAATTGATCAAGGTGGTTGCACAACAGCGGAGAGAGTGAAAGGATTTATGGGGGATTATGCTACTTCGAATAACTTTAAGGCTTTTAAAATGATGTTTGAAGAAATGAAAAAGACATCACTGTACGAGTACGTAAAATATTATCCGTCCGTAGTATTGATTTCTAAGGGCGATGTAATAAAATGGCTTAGGGCCGATTCAGACGAAGACGCTCCGATGTATAATGATTATGATGCGTTTAGGGGGTGGATTGGGAAGTG